>JBGSMV010000038.1:0-40256 GCA_041739995.1 Bdellovibrionota bacterium | reverse complement strand
ATAGCTGGTGTTTAAATCTTTCTCGTGGTTTGCGTCGTGGTCGGCACAGTAGCGGTACGTCGGTCATTGAATATACGCTTCTATTGGCGAGCATCTGTCTTTTTGCCCCTCTAGCGCTCAATAGCGTTTCCAACACCGTTTCCGAAAAGCATGTGCACGCGAGTATCGAACTCGCAAACTTGGGAGGAGAAACAGAGAGTACGACTAGAAATGGAAATGGATTCTGTGAGTATCGTAGAGAAGTATCGGGGCAGTGCATTGCACGATGCGGAGATAGCGTCATGTTAACGGATGGCACTTTTAGGGTGACGTGGTTCGAGATGGAAGTTGATTGTGCACGGATGCCCTCGGACGACTCTTCAGAAGGGCTAGAAGGGCAGGATGCACGTCAGTCGCCGCGACTCAAAGACGATGGGAACCGAGGGAGCGATGAGTTTACCAATTCCCAAAATAGTCTTTCGGCCTCTCAACGCCGAAGCCCGTAAGAAGTCTTATCGGAGTGCTGCTCCAAGACTTGAAGGCCTGGGCTGGAATGCGAGAATAAAGTGACAATTACTTTGCCACCTGCCTCTTTTGCCCCAATTCGATTCTGAATGTAATCGGCGTCGTGTTGTGCGAGATAGTCGCGTACGTCCTTGTGAAAAGCGCGCGAGCGCTGAACGATCCAATCTCGAACCTTGGGCAAATCAGCAATAAATAAATTGTCAAAGGAAGTGCGATAGTGGGCGTGTCCTGCCTCACTCTCGTCATCCTGAGCCGCCAGATTTTCTTGCACCACCGTGGTGAGTGTGTCGATATCTCTGGCAAGCAGTGAATAGGCGCGTTCTGGATACATCCCCGAAGCGACTGTGCCACGTACTAGCTTTACGCCCCTTGCAGATTTTACGATTGCCCCGTTGCGTTCAAGCTCAAAGATAACGGTACCTGGGTTTACCGTGGTCGAGATGCTCGACACCAGCTTAGAGAACTCACTTGTGGCACCTTCGTAGGTGAGCACTCTAGGTCGACCAGATTGATTGGTGAACTTTGGTGCATGTGACCAGGTCGCGATGACCTTGCCCAATAGGCTCTGAGGAGACTCGATGAGTAGAGACTCTCGGTCTCTAAAAAACTTGGTGACGTCTTGTCGGTGTACCCCGGTCATGACGCTAAGTCGGCTCACGTTGATCTTTCCGGTAGCTTTTTGTAGCTCCTCTTCGGCGAGCTCGACATAGACCTCTTTGGCGATTTGAATCAAATCTTGCAGGAGTATGCTGGAGCGCAGCGCAAAGCGAATCGCAGGCTTAATCAAAAGCCTGCAGATACGAAAGATATGTTGCTCCTGGCTCGCCATGTCTATTAGTGTCAAATATCGCCAGTTATTGAGTAGAGCATGAGAGAGTGCCGCTCTCAATGCCAACTAGAAATGGACTGACATGGACCTGAGCAGTGCTCGTATTTAGGACTCGAGAACAATATTAATATTATTAGTAAGATATCGCATTGGAAGATATATGGGGGTTTCGATCGGTAGGTTTCGGTTCTTCGAGGCCACCAAATCTCCCCAGTAGATTAATGCTATTTGATGACATTTTAGTAACATCACCAAGTGAGGGGGTCGATTAGCTTGGCACACGGATTGCTTTATACCCTATTAGCTTAATTGAGAGTTGAGCTAGTTCGAAGCGCTACTTTGTATTCGCCGAGCAGATGCCAGATGGTTTCTAGAGCGGTGGAGATAGTGGTCACACTCGAACTAGTAAAGCTTCACGGTCAAGCCCGTATACCTACACCCAAACCAACCCAGCTCGGGGGGAATAAGATGAAAGTCTTGCTTCCCCCGAGCTTTTTTTGTGGCGAGCTACTTTGGAAAGTTTCGTTTTGTGTATAGGAAGCAGGCGCGCAACGGCAGCGCAGCTATGCTCCAGCTTGTTGACCCAGTATCGCAAGGCGGCCCGGCTCGACCAGGGCGACAGGTTCTGGTGAAGGGATGTGTTCAGGCGAGGCAAAGTGTTCAATCACGCTATCAGCAACCATCAAGCCTCGCGGGGTAAGCTTAAGGTGCCCATGTTCTGAGGCCAGCATACCTTCGGTCGCCAGAATCTCTAGGAGCGCTGGATATGCCTCTTCAACCGAAATGTGAAAGAATTTAGAAAAGTCAGCAATTGGAACTCCTGCAATCTTTCTTAATCCCAAAAAGAAAAACTCAAACATGAGGTCAGGCACCGCGAGATCATCGGTCCAGCCTTCCGCCTTTCCCTCAGAAGATGCGTGCTTCATGTAGCGCGCGGGCAGGGCATAGTTAGACCAACGACGAGCACTGACCTTCTTGCCTTCATCCCATGCGGTTATGCAGCTGTGCGCTCCGGCGCCTATCCCTAAATAATCATCCCCATTCCAATAAGCAAAATTGTGACGTGCTTCAAATCCAGGCTGAGCAAAATTACTAATCTCATAGTGGGCGATGCCATGGATCGGAAGGAATCGATTAATTTCTTCCATCATCTCGGCGATGACATCTTCTTTGGGAAGTGGCAGCAGGCCTTTGCGAAAGCTGTTAAAAAAAGGGGTGCCTTTCTCAATGGTCAGTCCATACGGCGAAATGTGCGGCACGCCAAGCTCTATGTATCGCTGAAGATCTTCATTTAAGGAGTCCATCGTCTGTCCCGGCGCACCGTACATCAAGTCAAGGTTGATGTTAGTAAGCCCGGCGCTTCGTGCGAGGGACACGGCTGAAATGACATCTTCAGGTGTGTGCACGCGCCCTAGGGAGCGCAACGTCTGCAATTGAAGTGACTGAGCGCCAAAACTAATTCTGTTGACCCCACCTTCTTCGTAGGCCGCAAGCTTCTCTGAGTCCACCGTTCCGGGGTTGGCTTCGAGTCCCACTTCGATGTTGTTAGTTACAGGGAAGAGTCCGCAGGCTTCAGAGATAAGCTTGCGCAGCGAGGTGACTGAGAAGAGAGAGGGCGTTCCCCCTCCGAAGTAGATTGACTGCATAGGTCTCTGGCGCCATTCGGCCTGAGAAGCGCGGAAATCAAGATCTGCCAAAAGCGCTGCGACGTAGTCACGTTCTGGAATTGAAGAAAGGGCGTAGGTATTAAAGTCACAATACGGACACTTCTGCAGACAGTAGGGGATATGTACGTAGAGAGAAAAAGGGCGAGTCTCTTCCATTATAATCTACCTGAGCGACGCCGTGCCTTTCGCTGAGCTGCTAACTTAGCACGCCGATCCTCAATCGTTTGGGAGGAGGATGAGCCATTACCGTTGGGCATGCCACTTCCAGGCTCGCCTTTGTTCGCACCGGGTTCAAGCGAGCTTTCGTGAGTCATCTGCATTTGTTTCTCGAGCGCTGCTCTGCGTTCTCGTTCCGCTCGCAACTGCGCCCTTAGCGCATCTGGATCGGGAGGTTCTGAGAAGAAAATGCGATGAAGGACATTTTCATGCAGCGTTTGGAGCAGGGCTTGGAAGAGGATGAAGCCTTCGCGCTGATATTCGTACAGCGGATTGCGCTGGCCATATCCACGTAAGCCGATACCCTCTCGAAGATGTTCCATCTCTCGAATGTGGTTGTTCCAGAGATTGTCGAGGGTTTCTAGGACCGTGTGTTGTTCAAAGTCAAAGAAGCCCTTGTCAGTGACAGGGCTGCTTGGTGAAGGCTCGTCTGACTCCCCGTCTTCGTGAGCTTGCTCTTCGCGAAAGATTGCATCCAGCGCTTTGAGCTTTCGGTCTAGTCCGTGAACACGTTCTTCGTAAAGCTCACGAGCCTTAGAGCGGACGATGTCGTACATGCCTTGGCGATCTCTGGGGAGCGCGTCGGCACTAATCGAAGAGCTGTTAAAGAGTGTCTTAAAGCTCGAAGCAACTTTTTCGACATCCCATTCATGTGGGCGAACACGTTCGTCGCAGACATCAAGGACCACCCGCTCAAGGGAGTCGTCCGCCATTTCGAGGATTGAATCTCGGATATGCTCACCGCGCACAAGCTTTTGACGAAGTGCATATATCACCTGACGCTGCTTGTTCATCACGTCGTCGTATTCGGTCACGTGTTTACGCGCTTCAAAGTGGAAGGCTTCGACGCGTTTCTGAGCAGTTTCGATTGAGCGACTAATTAAGTTGCCGTCGATTGCAACGCCCTTATCCCAGCCGATTCGGTCCATAATCGCACGGATGCGATCGCCACCGAATCTCGCCATGAGGTCGTCTTCGAGTGACACATAAAAGCGCGAGTGCCCAGGGTCGCCTTGGCGGCCCGATCGACCACGCAACTGATTGTCTATGCGACGGCTCTCATGGCGTTCTGTGCCCATGATAAAGAGACCGCCAGCGGCGACGACCTTTTCGCGGTCCTCTGCGCAGGCGAGGCGCGCTTTCTCGAGGGCTGCTTTATAAGCTGGATCGTCTCGATCGCGAGTGCCGGCCTCTTCAGCAGCGAGATGTTCAGGATTTCCGCCCAACATGATGTCAGTGCCTCGGCCTGCCATGTTTGTGGAGATGGTGACGGACGATAGTCTTCCTGCTTGAGCAACAATTTCAGCTTCGCGTTCGTGCTGCTTGGCATTTAGGACGTTGTGCGGAACTCCGCGCTCTTCGAGAAGTTTAGCGACGAGTTCGCTTTGCTCAATGCTGATGGTGCCCACTAAGACGGGTTGGCCCGTGGCCTGAATCTCTTCAATGTCCTCAACTGCGGCTTGGTATTTCTCTTCTCGAGAGCGGAAGACTCGGTCGCTGTCGTCGATACGCACCATCTTCTTGTTGGTGGGTATGACCACCACGTCGAGGCCGTAAATGGTCTTGAATTCAGCAGCTTCCGTGTCAGCGGTTCCGGTCATTCCGGAGAGCTTCTTGTACATGCGGAAGTAGTTCTGAAAGGTAATAGAGGCGAGAGTTTGATTCTCGCGCTGAATGTGAACCCCTTCTTTTGCCTCAACTGACTGATGCAAACCGTTTGACCAACGGCGCCCTGCCATGAGTCGGCCGGTGAACTCATCAACGATTAAGATTTCCCCGTCACGAACGACATAGTCGACGTCGCGCTGCATGATAGAGTGGGCTTTAAGTGCATTGTTGACGTGATGGACTAGGTCAATATTGCCCGGGTCATAGAGGTTATCGACCGCGAGGAGGCGCTCGACCAGAGCAATGCCCTCATCGTTCAGGGTAGGTTGTTTTGTTTTAAGATCGACCTGGTAGTGCTGCTCCCGAACGAGCTGAGGAATCATTTTATTGATTCTGATGTAGAGCTCAGAGGAGTCTTCCGCGGGCCCAGAGATAATGAGCGGCGTTCGCGCTTCATCAATCAGAATGGAGTCCACTTCGTCAACGATCGCAAAGGCATGCGAGCGTTGATACATGCTCTCGAGCGAGAACTTCATGTTGTCGCGAAGGTAGTCGAAGCCGAACTCATTATTCTGGCCGTAAGTAATGTCCGCTAGGTACGCACTCTTCTTCTCTGACTCTTCCATGCCGGCATAGACCACGCCGACTGAGATCCCGAGAAAGTTATAAAGACGGCCCATCCACTCGGAGTCTCTGCGAGCGAGGTAGTCATTGACTGTAACAATATGAACGCCATTTCCGGTTAATGCATTGAGGTAGGCTGGTAAAGTGGCGACCAAGGTTTTACCTTCTCCGGTTCGCATTTCAGCGATACGTCCGTCATGTAAGATCGCGCCACCGACTAGCTGCACATCAAAGTGCCGCATTCCAAGAACACGCTTGCCCGCTTCGCGTGCGACAGCAAATGCCTCTGGTTCAACGTCATCGAGTGACTCGCCTCTCTCTAGGCGTTCGCGGAAGAGTGCCGTCTGGCCCTTGAGCTCAGTGTCCGACATGGCTTGAAAGCGCGGCTCGAGTTCGTTGACTCTTGTGACGAGTGGCTTCAAAGACTTGAGGATACGATCGTTTGAGGTGCCAAAGACTTTCTTGAGGAGAAACGTGACCATGAAACCTGCTTATATAGTAATTCTCATAAGCTATGCGAATTACTATATTCGCCGAGCAGACGCGAGGCCAAGCAACAAATAGTGTGGAGCATGAAATAAGACAGGAAAATGGCGGCTCTGGGCCATTTTTCAAGAAATCAGAAACCTGAATATTAGTGCCCGTGCAAACTCAAACTCGCTTAAGTTCTGGTACACACTATACCCTCTAAAGCTTTAACTATGCACACCTTGGCAAGCCGTGTGCGCTACTTATTTAATCACTTCGCGCTAGTAGTCGGAGTGTTGTCTTCAATAAACCGGTTCACTTCCCGCACCCACCGCAGGTCTGTTTCAGTTACCGCGTTCACATCATGGGTAAGAACTTGTATTAGCACGCGGTTATAGGAATTGGACCAATTTGGATGATGATTAAGTCGCTCAGATACGAGTGCGGCTTTCGTCATGAAAGCAAACGCGTCTACAAAAGTATCGAAAATCAGCTCGCGCTGTAGTTTTCCTTCGAGGAACGTCCAACCGGGCAGTGAGTCTAGGTGCGATAGAACCTCCTGGGTGGAGAGCGCAGTTCTTGCCATAAGCGCCGCACAGCTAATCACGCAATAAATTCAACGAGTTCAGATGCTTGTACAATACTCTGGGCTCGATGGAACACAAGTAGGGCCGGCAGGTTTCGCTGAGGCGCCAGGCAAATTAAGTCGTCATACTTTTCATGGAATGTACAGCGTGGCCAAGTATTTGCAGATTAAGTTCAGTAAGTTAAGCTAGTTTTCCACAGGCCGCACGTGCAACGATGGGGACCATGTGCTCATAGCAGCAAGCACGAAGTTGGTGGTTTGGTAGATAGCCTTTAGTTGTTGGGGGCGGCGCGCGCGTGTGCTGCGCGCAGGTGAATGCTCATCGCATCAGTCAGAGACGCTCGGCCATTTATAAGACGTGCGCCGTTTTGGTCGACCGACGTGACCAGTGACCTAACTCGATCTGGATCTAGCGTGTGCCCGGTTACCGAAACCTGGTCTCCAAGTTGTGAAACAAGCGCGCTCGGTAGCTGCGCTTTTAACATTTCACATAGGTGGGTTGGATTCGCCGCGTGAGTGATGAGCAGATTCGATCCAGCAAGCGATTTGCAGACATCTTCAATGCTGCCCGCCGTTGCTACTAGTCCCTGCTCAAGCACCAAGGCTGCATCGGCGAGGCGTTCCATCACATCCATTCGATGTGAAGAGATAACGAAGCTAGTAGACTCTCGGTGAGCGAGGATGATGTCTGCTAATTCTTGAGTTCTTTGAACATCAAGCCCATCAAACGGCTCATCAATCAAAAATAGTCGCGGCTTGGTCAAAAATCCGATAGCAGTCTGGACTCGGCGTCTTTGACCCTTCGAAAGCTCACGGCCCTTCTTTCTCAATAACGGAGAGATTTCGAGCAGTTCCATGTAGGTCTGGCCTGCCTTTCGATAGTAGTTCGAATCGTGGTGCTTCAGTCGACACCATAGACCGACGTATTCCGCCACAGAGATGTCCTCAAAAATCGCACCCGTCTCGGGACAGAAGGCCATATGCGATGACGACGTGAATAGTTCTCCATCGGGGCCACGCACCTGTAGTGATCTTGGAGGATGTGGCAGAAGGTCGAGCAGCGCCTTCATCAAAGTAGATTTGCCCGCACCGTTATGTCCTAACAGTGCTACGACTCCACCGCGAAGAGTAAGGTGCTCTATTGATAACGCGCAGTGAACTCCGTAGTTCACTATAAGATTTTTGCACGAGACTTCAACCTGCATAAATTCTTCCCTAGAGTTCATCCAGATGAGCAGCAAACCAACGCGTATTCGCTCGGACCGCGAAGCCTAGGAGAATGAGAGTGAGCACTCCATGTACCACCAGAACCGAAAGCTCTGGTTTCAGTGCGGGAGCAACAAGAATTGGGCCCATCCCTAGAATCGGAAGAGCGGTAATTCCTGAGCGAATCGTGCCAAATAGAGGACCATCAAAGATAAAAGTGGCAGTCCATAATGCGGTACCAAGCATGCAAAATCCGAGCGGTACATAGCGGTACAGGACACTTAACAGCTCGTGTCGGTGCCTAAGGTCGGCGAGCGAAGCAATCAGCGCCGCTAATGCAAAGCTTGAAGTGAGCGCGATAAGCCACAGAACAAGTTCGGCGCGCTCTGGAAACAGGACCGGAATATCTTCGCTTGAGTCGAGAAGCTCATGAATGCCATAGAGAGTCAGTGGTACGGCTGCTGCCAAAAAAGCACTAACTCGCAGAATAGTAAGCACCCACAGAGCGCCGTAGAAGGAACGCTTTCCTGTAGCGGCAACCATCGGTAATAGCGCGCCGTTTTTTGCGAAGTAGTCGAGAACTTTTCGGTGTGATTTAAGTGCAAGCCACAGTGCGACGATAACCAAGCCCGCCACGTTTACAATCACTGTCAACATTCGCTTCGATTGATCTAGGTTAATCGAAGAACGCAGTCCGACAGAGTGAAAGTGAGTTTCTCCGGTCAGAGCGCGCAATTGATCGCGCTCTCGTGTCGCCGCTATGAAGTGTTCTTGAACGCTTTGGTTGTTTCTTGAGAGTTGCAAAAGAATAAGTGCTTGGGTGCTATATACATCAGAGCGAATAGAGTCTTCCGCAATTGAAATCACGATATCTGGACGACAAGATTTGCACACATGTAGGCGCTCAACCCAGCCGTCAAGCAGGCGCACATAGTCCTTGGCATCAAAATCGTGGGGCGAGGCTACATGGAGTGCTGCGTCCAGACGATCGGGGGCACATTGTGGCCCCGGTGGAACTTCGCGAAGACCCTCAGACGTAGGAACCTCGTTCCAGCGACAGATCTGCAGTGGAGCAAGCGCTGTGTCGCCAAGAACCAAAAGTTTGCCGAGGTCCGATTCTCTGCGTCTCTCGTAGTGTTGTTCTAAAGCGGAGCTATCAACCGCAGCAAAGCGAGAGGCCGCAGTAGTGAGCACGAGTTGGGCGAATACAATCAGAAGGCTGAGAAGTAAGGGGAAGAGAATGAGTGCAGCAAAAAGTCGCGGAATCCTTAGCAGCGCAAATGCAAGTCGAAACGGCGACATGGCCAACAGAACCCACTAAAAACCTGTGAAAACAACCTAGTCTTGGAGTTATGGGAGGGCCTGAGATTCTTGTGCCTTTGTCCCGGCTCGCCCCTCTATTGCGGCTCAAACGATGGGTTGAGCGAAAAAAGTACTGTGCCGCGACGCTCAGAAAGCCGCATCAGCGAGGAGTTAAAGAACTCCTTCAAGAGTTTCTGCTTGGAGCTGCTCAGAGATACTTCGACCAATTTTGTAAGCCGAGGCATGTGCACGAGCAAGTTCGTGAAGCCTTGCGCTCGAAGAGTGCTGGCGAGTTCCTCGGGAGTTTGAGCAGCGTTAACCCAAGCAAGGAGTTGCGCTGCTGAAGTATGCCCGGCCGATTCGACTGGCGTATCAAAATAAAAGAACCGATTTCCCGTAAGTACCAGGTATGTTTTTGAGTTGCTGTCCAGTGATTTCGCCATTTCGCGTGCAAGGGTGTACTCGGGCACTGCGCGCGTGAGATATTCTTCGCGAGAATACTTACCACTAAAAAACTCAATCGCTCTGACATGGCGCACCAATCCAGCCAGGTAGATTCCAGCCCATACCATCTGAGCAAATGCCAGGAGCGCAAGTAGAAGGGGCGCGTGACGCTTGCCATCGGTCGCTCGCATAATTCCAAGGCTTGCGAGTGCGCACAGTGGACCAAAGATTGGAGCGAGGTAGCGCACGCGGGTATCGGTAAGTAGTAGAGCGACGGCGAGATATGACAGGCAGCTTCCAAGTACAAAAGTAAGACCGCGGCTCTTTGGAGACAAAAACAGCAGCACAAAGGCAAAGAGCAGCAGGGGGCTTAGTCTTCCATCGAAGAGCTTGGGATTATCGTCTTGGCCCTCTATGAAAATTCGAATGGGTAAAAGAGCAATTTGAGCCCAGCTTTCACCATGTAGTAGGCGCCGCGTTTCTAGAGGAGAGAGCTTGCGCGGCTTATCCTGATCCAGGGTAGTAACTTGGGAGAGACCAACAACACTCTGAGCCAGTGGATAGATGGGATTTCCAGTCAGTGCGGCATTCTGAATTGGCCAGGGGGAGAAGACCGCCGTTGCGGCAATGATTGCCACAATAGCTCCAATTATTAGAGGCTTTATTCTGGCTCGCTCCGACATTGCGACTCGAGCGGTGGTCGCTGCGATCCATGGCACAAGAACCGCGACAAACAGCAGCGCATTTGGCTTCGTGCTAAGCGCCAACCCGACAGCAGCTCCGGCACTAAGGCTTGTTATCCAGTCGGGACGTTCAAACCACTTCACCACCAGAATCAAAGCGGCGAGGCAATAAACAGCGAGCCCTAGATCTACGAGAGGGACCGTGGAGAGTTTAATAACGACCGGCAACGACGCGCACAGAAACACTGCCGGCAGACGATGGCGCTCTCCGCCAAGATCTGATGCGAGTTTACCAGAGAGGCCTGCGAGAATGATGGCGTAGAGCAGGTGATAGAGTGGAGTAAGCGAAAGCCCACCCGCTTGCATCAGCCCTGCAAAGCTAGTTTGCAATAGCATTGGATAGAAGGACCAGTCGTGCCACGAAGTAGGAGTGATGAGGCCTTCATTGATCCACCATTTAGGTACCGCCAGGTGGTGAATTAAGGCGTCGCGCGCAGTGATTGGCAAAAAGCCCAGTATCAACGCAGCAGTCCAGCACAGCGCGCAGCAGGTCAGCAGTAGCCACGATGACTTTGGCGTTAGGCTAGTTTGCGCAAAGCGAATTATCTCTTTGAGTGAAAGCACAGCGGCGAGGCTTAGGGCACCGATGTGTGTTAGCCAGAGAATAAAAAATGAATAGTGAGAGAGCCCGGCGTACATGCCGGACACGCTCGCGAGTTGCAGGGTGATGCCGGCAGTTATTAATGCCCCAATGGGGGAAAGTGAAAGTTTTGCGATGTTCATTTGCGTAGCAAAAACCAAGGGGAGCTCAGCGCCGGCAGACCGAAATTCAGGTAGCCGAGCCTCGTCAAGTGGCCCGAGGATTTGCGGCGATTGTTTCGCATCGTTTGGTCTCCTGCCCGTAGTCCTCAGGTGCCCCGATTTTGGACGCTGCCCACACGGAGTGTGTGAAAGATTGCCTGGAAAGGCAATCTCTCTAGGAGGCCGCCACTCGGGCGCGGCAGTGCCACTTTCTAGAAATCTCTCCCTATGGTCTCAGGCGCAATCTCACCTGAACTAAAGCCGATGATTAGTCTTCTTGTCGCATGCGGCCGGCAAAGACTGCGCTCTTACTGGTTGAGGCCGAGAAGTGTGCACTTCTCACTGCTCGTAAATAGTAGGGTAACGCAATTCCCTGAACTGACCAACTAACATCGGCTAGTGTTCCGTCGCACCCCGCTCGCCATTGCCTAGGTATTTATGAATCGTACACTCGCGATGAGGTCAAAAGGCATCCACCGCCCTGCCAGACCTTTTCCGGCGCACGCTTTAGCAGCTTCCGCCGCCCGCCATGGCCAGAAACCACAAGGAGAGGAACGTGAATATATCATCCACTTGCACCTGCCCGTTAGAGTTTGCGTCAGCCAGTGGATTCACCGCAAACCAATAACTTAAGAATGCAAAGATATCCTCGACACCAATAGTGCCATTGCCATCGAAATCGACATAGCACGGCATGCTGTCGTGTAGAAAAGGATAGCTTCCATCTTGGAAGCCCCAAATGCTCGTGCTCCACGTAGCATACGGGAATAGCGGCGAGCTTGGTTCCGATTGAAGCTCATTGGTAAGAAGTCCCACGCCCAGGGAGAGCCCTGTCAGCGCACTAGGGAGAAGCTCTGCGTCATAGAAGGAATCATAGACTGCTACTCCAGATTCGGCCGAATACACAAAGGCACTGGCGCGATCGAACATGGCGCTTAAGCCGGTGACCGACGAATAAACGAAGCGCATCGTCCCTGCGGCATTGCCTGCAATGCCAGCTGCGCCTCCAATCTCTTGGTCTTCTAGCTGCGAAGCATGCAGCTGCCGCACGTCGCTTTGCACATATGAGTTCTCAATGACAGAGCCTGCGTGCGCGATATTTCCGGCCAGACCGCCCGCAAACAGATGAGCACGCACGGAACCAGTCATACCACTTCGATAAATAGTGCTGGGCCCTGTGGTAACTCCCACAACACCGCCAGCGCTTCCGCAGGCAAGTTGCGTAACGTGGTAACAGGGGAAATTTCCATACTCGAGCGTCTCTACATCAGCAGAGAGGCGCACATTCTCAATCAAGGCTCCGGTCGCCTCGGCCGGAAACAGCGACGCCACTATCCCGCCAGCACTCTCGTGTCCTTTCACTGCGATTGAGCCAACAACCCCAGAAATTACGCCGTCTGCCATGCGTGCAGCGATGCCGCCCGCGTTACCCTTTAGCGCTTCCACCTCCGGCAACGTGCCGGGTCCGCTGCTGCCGGTGACACCTGTTATAGTGATATCACGAATGCTCAAACAGCTTGCGTTCGACTGTCCCACCGACGGAAGGCAGCTACCCTCGCTCGTCTGATCGGCGAATGCAGCTACAAGTGCCGCGTTTCCTCCAGTGCTTTGAGAGCCGGTGGACCGAACACGCGCAAGATCACTTGTCGATGCTTTTCGAAAGACAATCCGATGCACCTGCGCGTTTCCGAGCATCTGAGCCGCCACCACGGCGGCATTTCCTGCAGCGGAGATTTCAAAGTTCTCAAACACAAGATCTTTGATTTCCGCTGAACCGGCAATCTGCGCAAACAAGCCAACATATCCAGCGCTAGCCGAGACAATGCGGGTATTTCTGAGCACCGGCGGGTTGTCATGACAACCAATCAGCTTGCCTCGAAATTGAGTGAAGATGGGCGCGAAGTTTGCTACCTCGATATCATTCATCACCATGTAGTGGCGGTCGTTATACGAGACACCGGCATCAGTCGGACACGATGTACTGGGGTAGCACGTTCGGATACTTTGAAGTTGTGCCTTGGTGGTAATAGGCTCATAGCCTGCCGGCAACGTGCATGCGGAGGCTGAAGAGAAGCACCCAATACACGAAGCTATCGCCAGGAGCAGGCAGGTCCTCGTCATAAACATTCCATTAGGTAACTATGACCAAAAACGTGCAAACCCTGAGCGCCTAGTAAGGCGGCAAAAGCCATCAGGGAGAACTGCCCCTGACTGCGCTTCTTCTGACAGCTGCTGCAATTTCCATGCTGTACGAAATCTCCGGATGAATTGGTGACTGTTACGCGATAAGTGAAATTCGAAGACGAAATCGCCGGAAATGGTTCCATAGTCCAAGTGCGGTGCCATCGGGCAGTGGCATACATGTTGCATCTCTACCAATTGACGGTGTTGTGCTCTCCTTTGGGACTTGGTGAAAAAAGTACGAGGAGAGCTATGTGTAGACCGTCAGGCCTAGGTGCCACCCTATTCCCTTTATCCATAATACTGGCGAACGCGCCCCATGCGCTTGCCGGCGAAACTCCAGCGAAAGACAAGTCTGCCAGCGAGCACATTGGCATTCGATGTTCATTTCGCACCAATATTAAAGAGTTAACTCCACTGCAAGTCGCGTCATGTCACTGTACTGAAACCAGTTTTCACGTAGCCCGTTCGGTGTGGTCACGTGTCGATGAAGCACAAAGCCCCAATCTTTCGGCAGGGGATCGTATTGTCGAAGTCGATATCGGCGCAGTGCCACTGCGTGGTCAAAGTACACAGGAGATCGCGCTACTGCCTTCCTTTGGCGCTAAGTTTGCCCGATCGAAGCAGTATGGATTAGCGCGCGCGCCTTGGAGCACACAAACAGTAGCGCTAGCTAGAGCCATTGTGAATGAGGTTGCCTTGCCCTTTGGGGCTCTGGGATCAAGGTAGGATTCTCTATGGGGGTGACTGCCGCATTACGTTCAATTTTCTCGCGACGGCATTCGATTGACCGCGAAGTGCGCGGCTCTGCCTTCATCGAGTTTATTCTAACGCTGCCTATTGTGACTGGCTTACTTTTTGGAACTCTGTCGGTCGGCTTTACGATTTATACTCACCAGAAAAATTCTCTGGTTGCTCGAGAGCTTGCGAATATTGTTCTGCGGCGCTGTTCTCGGGCCACCTCGGAGGGCTTGATACTTGACTGCATACGGCACCAGGTATCAGAGATGCTGTCGGCGGCACCCACTATCATGGGGCCAAACCCGCGCATCACCTTGCGCTATGGGCGCTGCAGCACTCATCAGTGCGTAACCTGCGCAGCACCACCTTGTTCTTTCGATGGATTTGACTGGATGGATGGAAATGGTGACTACCTAAGCGAACTAACGGCTTGTTCCTTCAGCTCTACGGCTTGTTCATGCAGCTGCGGCGAGAGCCCCGAAAATCCAACCTTGATGCTTGGCGATTTGATGCTCGGCGGCATGATCATGACGCAAGCCGGAACTGCCTTTTATCATGCGTCTGATGATATTGGGCGCCTCTACGAGGATATTTGGGAGGGAGGAGGAACCCCTGATGAGAAGGCCTCTTTGGCAAAGAGCCGCTTCTGGGCTGGAGATCAAGTAGCTCGTGGAAATGCCGATCTCATGACTGCACGAGGGTTTGCAATTGAAGTTGACGTGGCTACCGACTTTATACAACCGCGCCCATGGGACTTCGGAATATTACGCGCGCATGAGGAGGTAGTATTCTAGTATGAAACGCCGCTATCAACTCGGTGAATCCGGTTTCTACCTACCATTTCTCGCAATCACACTAGTGTCGCTTCTGCTTGTGATTGGATTAACTATCGACGGAGGGCATGCTTTTTTGAGACAAGTGCGCCTGCAACGGGCCGTTGATGCTGGCACTATTGCAGCGATGCAGGAACTAAACCGTCGTCCATCTTTGGATATTCAATCCATCGCCGATCGAGTTGCGCGCGAGAATATGGTCCGCGCTGGACTCGCAGACGACCTCGCTACCGCTGATATCAATGTAAACGTAGAGGTTATCAGCGATAACCTTGGTCGTCCCATAAACAATCGCCTTGAGGTAATGGGGAGAGCCCTATCGCCCACCAGCTTCCTTCAATTAATTCCAGGAATTCCTTATCACGTGCAACTAAGTGCAAATTCAATCGCGGGGGTTCCTCCAATAGCGGTGCTTCTCGTGCTTGATCGCTCGGGCTCCATGGGCGAGTTAATGAATGGCGTACGCAAGATCGACGCACTTCGCGCGGCCGCTTCCCAGTTTGTGTCCTTGCTCGACTCGGGCGACTGGTTCGGGGTGGTTTCGTACGCCAATCGCGACCGTCGCGTCACCGTAAATATCCCGCTTCAATTGTACCATCCTGCCGACTTTGCTGCTCACCAGCAAGCGATCAATCAGATCGTTGCTAACGGTGGAACATGCATTGCCTGTGGTCTCGTGACCGGACGCCAGCAATTTGCCGCTGCTCCCGCGGGATTTCCCTCAGGGGTTGAGAAAGTCATGATAGTCATGACGGACGGAACTCCTCAGCATTTTAGACGTCCAATTGGTGACAATGATGATGTGTGGCTTAGCGAACTGCCCGGCATGCATGAAAACGCGTCGGTCCCCCCGCTTGATACTGGCTGTGGGCACGTAAACTTTCGGATACGCTCTCCACAGCGACCGCACCCCTATAGCCCCGCCGGCACCTGGAATGCAGTAACACCCGGAAATAACGATCAAGTGTTAATGGGCGGTACTGGGGATATATATCGCACTATCTGGCAGACGGATCAGGCGCGGCGCGAGGGAATAAAAGTTTACACGGTTGGTTTGGGGAATGACGGCACGCATTTTTGCCGCACAGGATGGCCAATCGGTAGCACGGTGATTCCGCCGGAACCACCATGGCAGCCGCAAGGATGCTTCGACGGAGACGCTGGTGGCGCCGATGCCACTACTCGTCCGTACCTGCTGCGTCGCATGGCGAACGATGCAGCCGTTGACATGTTATGCGATCAAAGTGTTGAGGGCGGCTGTGAGCCCCCTGCAGCTCCGCCGTTTCTCCCCCTGTATAGTACTAACCCCGAAAACAACTATCAGGATTTCGATCTTTTCCCACACTGCCGCCCCGCCATTGGAATGGGGTCTCCGCGAGGAATGTATCTAGAAGCCCCCAGTCCTGGGGATCTCGTCGGCGCATTTTATCAGGTGTTTCTCGAGATAAAAAAACCGCGGCTCGTCGACTGAACTCGGAGACCTGACTATGAGAAAATATGCCGAGCGTACGTACCCCAGGAATACCAACGCGCTAAGGACAAATGAGTGCGGGGCAACCATGGTTGAGGCGGCGCTGACTCTTGGAATCTTCTCGATCGTAGTCTTCTCGCTGCTTGAATTCACCCTTATTGTGTATCGCTATGTTGCGGTGCAGCATGCGCTCTCGGTCACCAGTCGTGCCATGATTACTGGACTGGTAGGCAGCGGCGATTCTCGTGAACTTTTCATGAAGCATCAGGTACAAGAGCGGGCTCGTGTGTATGGCGTGGGGTTGTCAGTGGACAACATCAGAGTATGCACTGTTAGTGGCTTGGTCGGATCACTGGGAAATTGCGAAATCGAATCAGCGGGATTGCCGAACCAGCTCTTTGCGCTTACCGCGCGCATGCCGGTTACCTACTTCGGACGTCCGCTCACGACGCTTGAAACATCGGTCGTTATGCTCAATGAGCCGTTCTAACGGGGATTTTCATACTAGAACTTAAGAGGATCTCGATGCCTGAATGGCGATCGGAAGCAGTGCGCTCACTGCCCGAAAAATGAACTCAGGTACTCCCCACATGTCGATGGTAATGGACAGTCCCACCGCGGCAGGGGCAGGTGTGGCTACCCGGTGACTCAGCGTCGCTGGAACGAAAATCGGCCCACGAAGCACCGTCAGGTGCTGCAGTTTCAGGTTCTGCGCTTCCCTGGAGTTTGTGAAAAACTACCTAGAAAGGCAATTTCGCCCGGTGGCTGCCACACTAGCGCGGCACCACTACTCTCGGATAACCTTGTCTCTCTTACGGAGAGTACCGCTATGAGTTCAAAGAAACCGTCTCAAAAAGCAGCTAAGCGCCCTCGAACGACGAGCCGTCGATCTACCGGGAGTAGAGAGCCAGCCATTCGCACTTTGATGCTGCCGCGAGATACTAATCCGCTGGGAAGCATTTTCGGTGGACACATACTAAGTCTGCTTGATCTTGCAGCCACACAGCACGCGCGTACCGTGAGCCCACGTAAGTATGTCACCAAAGTAATCCGAGAGGTGGACTTCATCGCTCCAGTCTTCGTCGGTGATGTCGTGAGCTTTTATGCTGAGACAGTGAAGCTCGGGAATAGTTCGATCGCTATTCGTGTCGATGTAGAATCCACCCGTGGAGTGGATAGCAGGGATTGTCGAAGCGTCACCTCAGCCGAAGTGGTGATGGTGGCAGTGGACGATCGAGGTCAGTCAATTCCAATTTTTGATAAAGTATCACCACAGCTAAAACGCAAAAAGTGAGAGCGACGTCGCCACTAGGATGTGAGCAATGAGCGAACCACCCCAACAATCTGGCAGTGCGTCATCTGAGGAGATGGTAGTTGAATCAGTGCTTGTGGTGGTGCGAGAAGTAGTCGAGGAAATTCGACCTGGAGCCGGGGCTGCTCTCGGAGTGAGGGCGCGACTTAGTGATGATCTTGGGTTGGATTCTCTCTCTCGAATGGAGTTGCTCAGGCGCATCGAAGAGCGTCTACAGTTAGCTCTGCCGGAACGCTCTGTGCTCGAAGCGCGCGATGTTTCTGCGCTAGTTGAGGTAGTTCTTCAAAAGCAGCGCGGTGGTGCCGAGAGTGTTTCAATCGAGGATAGAGCTGCTCAGATTGCTCGACCCATACCAGAATCAAAGCCGCGCTGGGTAGGGTTTCCTTCTGAAGTGACGACACTCACGGACGCGCTGAGGTTTCATGTTGAGACTCAGCCGCACGCCGTGCATGTCACCTTTCCTTTCGAAGAAGGGACGCCGCAGCTTACTTATGCAGGGTTTTTCGCGGTCGCAGAATCAGCCGCCAGCTTCCTTTTATCAGTGGGAGTAAGAGAGGGTGAGCGAGTCGGAATCATGCTTCCGACTGGGGTGGATTTTCTGAGCACTTATTTTGGTGCGTTGCTGATTCGTGCAGTTCCGGTGCCAATCTATCCGCCTTCTTCTTTGGAGCGACTAGAGGAGCATCTTAGTAGGCAGATTCAAATTCTCAAAAATGCTGGCGTAACCGCCTTGGTATTGCCGCCCGAGGGGCTTCCGTTCTCTTCGTTGTTGCGCGCAGCGGTGCCGAGCTTGCGAGCGGTAGTCACACCTCAGTTGTTGAAGCGGCAAAATCACCCGAGTCCATTTTCGAAGGCCGATTCAAGCGAGCTTGCGCTACTACAATATACGTCGGGCAGCACTGGGCAGCCGAAGGGCGTCATGCTCTCCCACGCCAACTTAATAGCCAATGTTCGTGCAATGACCGAAGTCTTGTCGCTGAATGAGCGTGACGTGTGTGTGAGTTGGCTGCCGCTCTACCATGATATGGGACTAATCGGTGCCTGGCTGGGCAGCCTAGTGACGGGCGTTCCCTTGGTACTGATGTCACCACTCAGCTTCATTTCTCATCCCATACGTTGGCTTGAGAGCATAAGTCGCTACCGTGGGACAATCTCGGCCGGACCTAATTTTGCGTTTCAACTGGCGGTCGATCGAATTAGAGAGGAGCAGCTTTCTGGAATTGATCTCTCTTCTTGGCGCATAGCCTTTAACGGTGCTGAGCCCGTAAGTGCCAACACCATCGAGCAATTTAGTTCGAGATTCGCCGCCTGTGGTTTTCAGGAACATGTTATGCGTCCGGTATACGGATTGGCAGAGAGCTCGCTGGGTGTTCTGTTTCCTCGAGAAGCGAAGCCACCAAGAATCGTAGTGAGCAGTAGGGCGGCTCTTCAAGAGTTTGGAAGTTTAAAGGAAGTACCGGTAGGACACGACACTATGCGGTTGGTGAGTTGCGGAGAAGCACTCCCCGGGCACGAGGTGCGAATTATTGACGAGCGAGGGCGCGAGGCCGAAGAAGGGCATATTGGAGAGCTGCAGTTTGCTGGTGCTTCAGTGACTGAGGGGTATTTTGAGAATGCAGAAGCCACCAAGCAGCTTCTGGACGGTAAGTGGAGAAACTCAGGGGACTTTGCTGCAAGACTCGGGGCGGATATTTTTGTCGTCGGTAGAAGAAAAGATCTCATCATTAGAGCCGGCAGAAACCTGGTGCCGCAAGATGTTGAAGACGAGGCGGGGCAAGTTGAGGGCGTGCGTCGAGGATGCGTGGTTGCTTTTGGCTTCGCGAGTGAGTCGGGACAAGAGAATTTCGTGATAGTAGCGGAGACCAAGCTTCGTGACCCTGCGGAGCGCAGCGAGTTGCAGCAGGGTATTATCACGCGAGTTTGCGGTGTGTTTGATATTGCTCCCGATCAAGTAGTGCTGGTGCCGCCGCGCAGTATACCAAAGACCTCCAGTGGCAAGTTGCGCCGCAGCGACTGTAAAGAGCGATTTCGACGCGGGACCTTAGGGAAACAAGCCTCAGGGCGGCAACAGCTTCTACTGCTTCGCGCACGAGCATTTCTTGCGAGTTCTCTTCGCTTTACTTGTGGTCTGCCAGCTATGACCATGGGCATTCTCTATGGGGCGTGGTGCTGGGTTTGTTTTTTGTTGCTCATTGGGTTGTCAGCACCCTTTGTCTTCGCGTGTCGAAGTGCTCGATTGAATCGTTCCTTCCTGCGGAGAGTGGCGCAGGTTCTTGTGCGTGTCTGCTTTGTTCGCCTTACGGTTAAGGAATTGGAGTGCCTTCCTAAAGAAGCCTGCATGATTATGAGTAATCATCAGAGCTATGCCGATGCGGTGCTGCTGAGCGCGGTGCTGCCGTCTCGATTTGCTTTTGTGGCAAAGCGCGATTTTCTGAATGCGCCGGTATTTCAGGCGTTATTCCCCCGAATCGGCGTGTTGTGGATGGAGCGCCAGAACATGGAGCAGAGTGCGCAAGATCTTGAGCAGGTTGAGAGTGCACTAAAGAGTGGGCGCTCGCTGGTGTTCTTTCCCGAGGGGGGATTTTGGCGCGATCGAGAGATTCTTCCGTTTAAGATGGGCGGGTTCGTTGCGGCTGCGCGAGCGCAGGTTCCAATTGTTCCTGTCGCTATTTCAGGACTGAGAGATTTACTGCCTGAGGGCACTTGGTTGCCGAGACGCGCTCAAATTTTAGTAACCTTTGGTGTGGTGGAGCATCCGAATGGCGCAGAGTGGGCTGAGAGTGTCAGATTGAAGAATTCCATTGAGCTGCAAATCAAGCAGATTCTTAAGGGCACCGGTCCACAGGAGAAATCGTGAAAGTTTGCATTGTGGGGATCGGCTCGATGGGGTTGTTTGTTGCGGCGCTACTCTCGCGACGGGCAGAGGTTTCGCTCATTCCTCGAATCTCAGGAGAGGATCGAGCTACGACCATCGAGGTTACGGGAGCGAGCGCATTTAAAAGCGTCGCACTCGAGCAGGCGCCAATTGAATCCGAACAAGCGCGAGGCTTGCTAGGCGAAGCCGACCTTGTTCTTGTCTGCGTAAAGGCGCACCAACTGAGCTCGCTGACAGCGCTGTTTGCAGCCATCACTTCACAAAAAATTGTTTTGATTCAGAATGGACTTGGAATTCTTGATGCGGCGCGGGCGGCCGGACTGCCTGCGACCGTGGCGGTAGCACGCATGCTTTGTAGCTTTGGAGTTGTGCGCGAAAAACCATACACAGTCCGGTTTTCAGGTGGAGACCGGGCAATCTTGGCTCCCAAAGAGCCGTGGGTTGAAAAGTTCGCGGAAGAGCTGCTAATTCCTAACGGAATTTTAACGAGCACCGTACCGTCGGTGCTTGAGGCCGAATGGCGCAAGGTACTTGTAAATGTGTTTGTGAATCCGCTTTGCACGATTGTAGATAGGCCCAACTCGGCGGTACTCGATATTCCAACGCTTCGCGAGCTGGGGCTGGCAATGTTCGACGAAGCTCTGCAAGTCGCGGCTGCTGATGGGTGCTCTATTACCGATCTGACGCATGATCGGCTGTTACACATCGTCAGGCCGTTTGCTGCGAACATTAATTCGCATCTAGTCGATCTGAGAGCTGGTCGAGCCAGTGATATGAGTTTTGTTCTTGGGGAAGTTGAGCGGCGTGCCCAAAAGCACGGTATCTCAGTTCCTAAGCTACAGGCTGTTTATCAAGTTTATCGCGCAATAGAGCGTGCACGCGGCATTGAGTAGAGTCTCGCGCTGTAGCAGGAGAGTCCGCTGTATCGGATTCTCTACCACGGGCCAGACTGGCTGCCGCGAGTCTTGGAAGATCGCTTTCAGCCAGATTGTGCGGTGCTAGGGAAGAGGATAGGCGAGAACTTCCAATCACTGACCATCGATGCTCCTCATCGAGCCACAGTCGGCTTGGGACGCAGAATCAGGTAGAGCGTTGCGATCGCCACTAATATGCCTCCAGCAATCAGTGGGGCTTGCGAGTCGCCGTTGAAAATTCTGCTGGCGATCATGGCGCTACAAACAATAATTCCTAGAACCGGAACAAACATCGGGACTTCAAATAAGCCATGCGGCTCAGAGTGCCTGCGTTTCAGTGCAATCAAAGAGCCGTTGACGATGACAAAAGCTGTCAACATGAGAAGGCTTGTCGCTGAAGCGAGGTGAGATAGGTCGCCAATAAGGCTCAAGACTAGAACGATTCCAAACAACACCAGGATTGCGATGTGAGGTGTTCGGCGAGTCTTGTGAACTCGGCCAAGTACACGTGGTAGCAGACCCTCACGCGCCATCCCGTACGCGAGGCGTGAGCCCATGATGAAATTCAGAAGTGCGGTGTTCGCGATTGCAAACAGACTTATCACAGTAAATACACTAGTGTTCAGCCAAGGTGCAGCAACGTTTGCTACCTTGGCAAGTGGGCCTGTGGCCTCGGAAATAGTGCCTTGAGCTCTTGCCAGTTCAGAGTGTGTGACCACCGAGACTGCAGTGATGCTCACTAAAATATAAACTATAGAAGTAAGGACAAGCGCGATCACGAGCGCTTTCGGGAATACTCGTGGGGCATCCTTGACTTCCTCTGATACGTTGATCATGTCCTCAAACCCGATGAATGAGTAGAAGGTCAGCACCGCACCCTGCATCAGTAAAATCGTCGTAAGTTCTCCCGTAGGGTTCGTTACCGAGGTGGCGTCAAAGAGATCAACTGTTCCCCAATAGCGCAGCCCGACGACGATGATAAAAAACAGTCCCCCAAGTTCCAATATCGTGCAGAGGATGTTGAATGCGGATGACTCTTTAATTCCCTGAAAATTGATAAGCGCAAGCGCCAGCAGAAATGTAGCGATAATAAAACCAGGCGCTAGGGCTGGGGCGAAGACCTCGGCGTACTGTGCGAATGCACGCCCCGCTGCCGCCATTGAGGTAAAGCCCGAGGCCATTACTGCAAGCCCCACCATATAAGAGAGAAATGGCCGCTTAAACGCACGCTCCACGACGTAGGCAGCGCCACCAGCGCGCGGGTGTCGTGAACCAAGCGACGCATATGAGAGCCCGGTAAGCAGAGCGGCCAACATACTGATGAGGAATGACACCCACAGCATGTTCCCCATCAATCCAGCGGCAACGCCCACGAGGCCGTAGATACCAGCGCCGAGCATGTCGCCGAGGCCATACATTACGAGCGCAAAGAGTCCCATGGTCGGTACAAGATTCGTTTCTTCCGAACTGCTCTTCATTCGATATCCCCTTTGTTGGTTCCTAGAGCGGGGCTACATCGCCCAAAAAATTGAGTAATGTGCCGAAATGTTTCAAGGGGATGGCTTGAAGGATGAAGCTTCTGCAATCCCGTCTGCGTTTTGGGCGTACAACCGCTGGGAACCTCAAAACTTGAGAGCCCCAACCCTGGAAAACTCTCCGCGAAGGGAGTTAAAGGCATATCCTTTCCATAAACGCTTCGCCGCACTGGTGCAACCGGCAACCGTTGGCTGAGCTGATGGTAATTAATACCCGCTGCCGTTGACGCGTCCCGTGGTATTGCAATACCACAGCATCGAACTATCCGAGGAGCTGAGATGGCGGCCGACTTTGGGCGACTAGGCTTTGTGTCGCAATTCACACTCTAATAATCCTCCTCCATTTTTCCATTTCTGCGAATTACTGAGGTGGCTCAAGCTCGCGAGACTGCGCGCAAAATGTTTATGAACGCGTCGCACCACAATATCAGTTTTTTGTAAGCGTTAGTTTGCGCCCTTCGATGTAGGCGTACCCGACAACACCAAGTGCCGGTCTGAGACTACAAAACTACATGCGATGGAGCGCGCTCGGGGCACTGCGTTGAGTCTTGTTGCTGCGGTTTAAAATTTCACGGAATAATTAGAAATTGCTTATGCGCACCTTCAGAGACTGCTCGCCTAAGTCGATCATCAACCGAGCCATATCTTCAATTTGCTTCAGGTATGCAGAAGGACGGCTTTCGACCAGATGGAGAAAATTCTCCTTGGGAAGACTCATCACCATGCAAGGTTCCTTTGCAGTGACGGTGATGCTCCATGGAATTCCTGACAGGGCGGAGACGACACCGATCAGCTCGCCGCGACTGACTGTGTCTTCGGGGCAGCCCTGAATGAAGACATCCGCGCTCCCATCAATCAATAGGTGAACGCTTTCTGCGCGAGTACCTTCTTCGATAATCGACTGGCCTTCCATAAATACGTTGATGTCAGGTGGTGCGCAGATCTCATCTTTGAAAAGATTTCCGACAAGAGCTGAGAGCATGCCCTGATTTAAGGCCAGGTACTCTGTCCAAAGTCTATTCAGCTCAGGGGCGGCATGAGCGGCATCTAAGAAGTCGTTCGCGTCATAGACATCAACTACCACCGCAAAATCACTGAGAATCTTTGTTGTTGTTCCAATGAGAGATTGTTCAACGCCGACAAGGTCTCCGGGATCAAAGTAGAATAGAACTTTGTCGCCTCGCGAGTAGGAGAGTGTCCCATCTATGAGGCGATAGAGCTTGCCCTGCCGTTCAGGTGACGAGTAAACATCTTGACGTGTGGGGATCTTTGATTGGGATTGAATCGGCGTAATCTTATCGCACAGTGAATTTACGAGTTCCTTTGCTCGGCGATTAAGTGCTTCGACTTCAGGTCCCAGTGACTGTAAGAAATACATTTCTTGTTTCCTCTTCCCCTGGCGGCGCGTGGAACACTAACTTGCGGTTCAACAGCAGGCGAACCGCGATTTCTACGCCAGTACGCAACTTCATCTTTACGCATGCGAAACCAGCAGGGTACTTGCCTGTCTCAGCATGGATCATCGGCAGCAACAGAAGGCCTCTAAACAGGATAAGCTGCGATAACGACAACGGATTCCCTCCTAACCCAGATTTGACGTGCCCAAATGGCTGTTCGCCCCAAAATCTATAGGGAATCTGACTACCTAATGAAACAGTGAGCGCAGGGGTAACTATTTGAATTTATGTGTCTTTTGGTGGTAGCAGAGTACGGACAAGAAATTGCATGAAGTCTTGGATAAACTCTGTCGAGTGATAATGCATGTCGAGGGCTGAGGCGGGCGAAAAATCGAGTGAGTATACGGAGAGACGTCTCTCGCGTGCGGTCGAGCATGTCTCAAAACATTGGTTGCCCTACAACCCAGAAGTACTGAAAGCGGTTCGTGCGGGAGTTCGCGAGGGGCGTTACGAGCTCGGTTCAGAGTTTCTGCTCGCGGATCTCAAGCGAGATCTGGGGCTCTTCTCGTTTTGCCTTCGGGAACTACTTCAGTCTCAACGAAAACTCGATGCTTCGATTCTTCTGACTTCTCCCGAGGTACCGTTTGAAGGGATTTCTTCTACTGAGATACTCAGTTTATTGGATCGAGCCGAGAAAGCACTTGCAAGTCATTCCCTAGAGAACACCAAAGACTCCCAAGCAGCGCAGTTGCGATACACGCTCGTTAGTGCCGCGACCGCGGAAGTATTGGCAAGTCGCACTGAGCTAGACTCAGAAGCTGCCTTTCTGTCCTCATTGTTTCGACAGCTCGGGCTACTGCTCGTGGCTTGGAACTATCCGACCGTTTTTGACAAGGCGCAGCGCGCCGTTGGTGGCGGCGAAGCACTCGACCGAGAGCTGATGCTTCAACTTGGCTTTTCACCCGAAGTTTTGGGCCACTCTATCCTCGAGAGTTTCTGTCCGGATCCTGACCTGGAGGCCGCAGTGAATGCGACCGGGGAGTATTTGCCAGAGTCAGGTCTGAGTAAGACGGCTTGGCAGTTGGCTGAAATTTGTCGGGTCGGTGAAGTTCTCGCACAAGCAAACGACCCTGAGCGCTATCCTAAGGCGCAGGCCTCTTGGGAGGAAGCGAAGGAAGTGCTCAATCGGTCGCTTGGGTCGGATGGAATGAAGGTCATTCGTGACGCGGTGACTCGCTATGGCGGTGCCTATCAGAGTGCAAATCCTTCGGCGTTCAGTGAACTTAACGAGATAGATCCGGAGCGTCGCCTTCAAGAAGCGAAGCGTCGGGGATCACAGAAGACAAACCCGTTTGTGGAGCGATGTCCGCTGCATATTCGTCAGCGATTGAACGAGTTTTATGAGACGTTGGGTGAGTCGTTTGATTCAAAATCGGCAGTTTCCAGAATCTTGAGTCAGATAATTCCGGTAACTGGATTCGAGGCGGGAATCATCGCAACGATTGAGCCTAGTCGGATGGAACTCATCCCGAGGTTGAAGTTTGGTCGAATAGCGCTGCAGAAAGTTGAAACCCTAAGTTTTGGAGGCAGGCTATCCACGGATAATCCGCTGCTTGCGGCGCTTGCTATGCCCGCACCGTATATGAGTAGGGCCGAGGGCGCGGAGCGTGCGTTCGTGGTGGGAGGACTAGGCGGCGAGAATCCGCTCGGCGTTCTCTATGTCGAATGCGGCACCGAGCTCTTGGACCGCCAAGATTTTGAACTACTCACCGTGTTTAAAGCAGTTCTGCGGGCGATTGAAGACGCGTTAAAACTTAATTCTCGTAAAGACGCTTGAAGTAGAGCGCGATGGCTTCGCCATGCCCGGTTTAGATAGCGTCTTGCAGCGGTGGGCGTCTGAACTCACCACTGAGCCCTCTGTGGTGAAGAACGATCACGGGTAATCTTCAGCTAGATCTAACAAAAGTTGTTCTTAAAAACTTGGCGATTCAGCGGGCTAGTCCTGTTCAAAGTCACGTAAGTCGTCGTGCTCCTGCTGCGCCGCCCAGCGCTCATTATCTTTCTCCTCACATGCTTCGACCCAGGCCCAGTACTGGCGCTCATCTTCAGGACAAGAATGCTCTTTACAGTGAGCGCTGAACTCTTTAGCGGCGTCTGCGATCTCGTTATGATCATAGAAGCTCTCGATATATTTCATTATTTCAAGATTGGACTCTAGATTCGGCGAGAGTCCGAACTGAAACTCAAGATCGTGCTGTTTACGGAATGCGGCAAACTCGCCACGACCTGCAGCATGTTCAAGCTCGTGGGCGATAAGACAAGTCAGATGTTTTATTTTAGAACCAGAAAGCATAATTTGGGGAGCGAGCGTCTCTCCTTCAAATCCCGACACGGGAATCTCTATAGCGCCCCGCACGCCCACTGCTGCGTCGAACCATGCCGTGGTGACTGACGCCCCTTCACCCGCACTCGTTTCTAGAAATGTAATTCGCCCAACGGCTTCTTCAAGTCGAAAAAACTCGCCCTCAGTCATGAAATGAATGGGCGGAGAGCGAAGTTCAGTGCCTGGAATTTTTGCTTCTGACTTGGTGCTCCTGACCTGAACCGTAGTGCCATAGGCAGAGAGTGTGCTCAGTGGTCCTAGTTCGAGAATGTAACTCGCTTCGTTATCCAGGCGGGCGATCTTATTTAGGTGACGCAGGTCAGATGCTTTGATGGTCTCAAGCGCAGGTGTTTCAAAACGGCCTGAAAATCGATTGGAAAGGTTTCCTAGATCGTTGTCGTCTTTAGGACGTGGTGATTTTGCGAGGGCGAGTACCATAGAGAATCGTTTGACAAAAGTAGCGCCAAGGGTGCGGCGACGGTCTGAGAAGAGTGTTATTAAAGAAGAGGAGCGTTCGGTAACATATGCTTGTGAGGCGCTACGGAGGCTGATTTGGCTCTGGGCTTCGCTTGAAGAGGAAAAGGTTAGGTAGTTTCAACGAGATAGCAGAAAGAGCTAGGCCTTGCTGGCTCTCTGTTCCCGTATTGCTCAGGATTTAGGGAAAGTAGCAGCAAGTTTGTTCAGTAAATAAGTGGGGGAAGGATGACTGGAGATTTAAAGACAGGGATGACTAGGCGAGCGCAGTCGAGCAAGGAATTACTACGTACGCGACCGTTCGTCATCGATGAAGTCAGTTATTTGCACCCCTCTGGTAAGGAAATAGTGCGGACAGTGGTGCGTCACCCCGGAGCCGTAGTGATGCTTCCGATTGATAATGATGGACGGGTTGTGCTTGTGCGGCAGTATCGATGGTCTGTCGACTGCGCACTTTTGGAGCTTCCTGCTGGAACGCGCGAAATTAATGAGGAGCCACTTGCTACGGCCAAGCGAGAGCTTGCTGAAGAAATCGGAAAATCGGCAACTGAGTGGATTTCATTGGGGGAACTATTTCCGGCTCCTGGTTTTTGTGACGAGAAGCAATTCATCTTTCTTGCCAAGGGACTTTCAGAGGCGAGCGCTGAAGGAGACGAAGACGAGGAGATCGAGGTGGTGCACATGACCATTGAAGAGCTTGATGCCGCGATTCGAGAGAATCAAATTCAGGATGGAAAAACGTTGGCAACAATTCTGCTGGCGCGGTCGCATGGCTTGATCTGATGGCCTGCTCTGAGTAACAGACAACTTTTGTAGGAAGATTGCTAGCCGTCTACTCCGGGAACCCACTTCAAACCGAGAGCCACTATTCGCTCAAGCAAAGCCTCATATGAAATCCCACCCACCTCCGCAGATTCTGCAAAATCTTCTCCACAGGTCAGGTCTGGGTTTGGATTTGCTTCTAGCAAGAAAATGCGATTGTCGGCCGTGACTCGAAAGTCCATGCGCGCATAACCTGAGAGATAGAGGGCCTTGTAGGCGCGCCTGGCATATTGAATGATTTGACGGGCTACGGCGGGGTCGAGGTTGGTTGGCGGTCCAGTCTCTACACCGACTTTCTTTTGATAATTTCTATCCCACTTGATTTTGTCGGTCGCTATAGCTGCCATTCCCTTTGCGAGGTTAGTGATACGCAGCTCCCATAATGGAAAGGTTTCTAGTCGGTTGTTGCCCATAACACCGACGTACATTTCGCGCCCCTCGATGTATTGCTCGACAAGTGCCGCGGTTCCGATGCTCTCGTGTATGAAAGCAACGCGTTCGACAAGCTTTTGCTCATCGTAGACAATCGAGGCTTGCGAAATTCCGAGCGAGCCCTCTTCAACTAGAGACTTTACGAAAAGTGGAAATTTGAGTTTCTGAAATCCACGCACCTTTCGACCCTTGGGTACCACGATAAATTGAGGAACCGGGATGCGATGGTAGCTAAGAAGTTTCTTTGATAAAGACTTGTCGCGAGCAAGGGTCAGGCCTCTGGGGTTGGCGCCTGTGTACGGCACCCGAAGCAGTTCGAGGTAACTTATAAGATGCTGGTCAAAGAGTGCATTGCCGTCAAATTGCTCAAACATGTTGAACACGATGTGGGGCTTTTGCTCAACAATTGCCTGACGCACTGCGGCGATATCGTCAAACACTTCAATAAACGAAATATCGTGGCCCAGTTCGCGCAACGTAGCCATGACGTCGTATTCCATACGCCACCTCTCGCCCGCAATCGCTTCAGGATCGTCGACGTGTAACGGAGGAATTAACCCCTTATCAGTAAGAATGGAAATTCTTAGAGATCTGCGCAGGCTACGCGATTTTTTCTTCTTTGTACCCGTAACGGCTCCTCAAACAAAATAGTGACGAGGCGTGTGTGAAATATTGAGCCCGATACTACTGGCAGAATGCCTAGAGTGCTACTTGAAACTGTCCTGAGTGAATAAATCTCATGGTGTGAACGGTGAGCATTATCGCGAGATCTTCCCTGGTCGCTGATAGAGATTTTTTTGTTCGCAATTCAAGCTGCTTGCAGCGATCGATTATCTCATCAATTAAATGATTTATCGTATAGATAGCCACTCCGGTGCCCTCCGCGACCACAGAGCGAATGGGAACTCGTAGGGCGCGTATTGCAGCCGCGGCAGATAACGCCTTGGTCTTACGTTTATCGGAGGCGAAGATTCTTAACAGATCGCGATCGTATGCTCGAGACCACGAGACGGCATACTTCTCTTGTCTTGAAGCATAGTGTTCTTGGAGGGTCAATTTTAGAGTGCTTAGATCTCCATCGCGTGCACGACTTTTACGTGTAGGGGACCTGCCTGCTATTTCGCTCATTATTTCATCAACGCATTCAAGCTTTCGAAGAGCAGCCCAGCCACGGTAAGTGCTGCGCCACTTTGAGCCGGGCGTAAGCCACACCGCGAACGTTTCGGCAAAGTCCTCTGCGGGATGCGCTTGCGCGTACCAGTAATTTAGATGCTGAACGTAGCTCCTGCTTGAGGGTTTGGGGGTATAGGTATCTGGATACGGCGCGGCGAACGATCCGAACGTCTCTCTCCAGCGTTTTCTAAAGTGGAGTCGGTAAGCGGTGTCGATGGCATGCGCTGCCTCGTGCCGCAAGATCTTCATGCACTCAATTTCGCCTGCCCCTTCAGCTTGGAGCATCATCTTCTCTTCCAGGCGCATGAGGCGTGGGTGAGTGAGATAAAAAGGGACTGCGAAGCCAGGAGAGAAATCAGGAGAAAACCATTCCTCGCCAATCCACACATGTGGCTTAAAAGTGATGTTTTTAGCTTCGAGCTCTTGGTAGAGGCGCTTAATTCGAGCGCCAATTTCGGTGCCCTCAATGCGAATGGGGAGGTCGCACATGCGGGTCGCCAGAAGGCGACTTTCGCTTATCCTTGAAAGTTTTGGGCGTGATTTAGTTCTCATGGTGAATTAGCCGTTAGGGGCAAATGTGCTTCAGAACGGGAGTTGAGGCAACTGCATCATGTCGATACCCGGTGGGCGAGGGTCGAGCAAGGTTGCTGTGGGGTAACTATTGTGAAGAGGCCGGTTCGAGAATGTCCACAAAGAGGGCGGCTATGAATTACTTTAGATCGCGGTTTGGCGTGAAGTTGGATTTCGCAGTAGCTTCTCGGCTAAATTAGGAAAAGCCTCTATGACACAACTGCCTCCATGCCCTCAATGCCACTGCGAATTTACCTACGAAGATCGCAATTTCTATGTGTGTCCGGAGTGTTCCCATCAATGGGTGCTTGAAGCGATTGTCCCCCCTGCGCCGTCAGCTGACGCAGTTCTCGATTCTAATGGCAATGTGCTCCAGGACGGAGATTCTGTCGTGGTCATCAAAGGACTTAAAGTTAAGGGCGCTACGTCAATGCTCAAAGTGGGTACGAAGGTAAAGAACATTCGCCTAGTCGAAGGCGATCATAATATCGACTGTAAAATCGATGGATTTGGAGCGATGAAGCTAAAGTCGGAATTCGTCAAGAAAGCATAGCAGCAAGAACAGGCTGCTTGGTTTTGTATGCTTGGACTATCGCAATTCGCTCAGCGACTGCTCTTCTGAGCGCAAGATGTTTAACTATCGAGGGAGTCGGTGCCTGAAGGTCTTCAGCACCATTAGGGATCCAGTTAAATCAGAAAAGGCGTGTGGTCACTGGTGACCAGTGGACCACACGCCTTGAACGCTCAAAGCTTTAAGCAGGCTTCTGAGCAAACGACATGCACCAGCCATTTTCATTTACGAGACCAGTCGGGAAAAGAGTGCAGCGTCCCCACGCCCCTGTCTGACCGTCGGCCTTTAATCCGCCCTGTGTCATCAGAGCGCATTTTGCGCAGTTGCTTCCGTTTGCGACCGCTGTTTTTGCTGCGGGAAATTTCGCAACATCAGCCTTGGCATGATCGTGTACATAACCGAGCGCTTTGCCCATTGGCGATTCTGGATCTACCGCAGTGGTAGGAGCGCCTTGCGCAAAGGCCATGTTACCGTTTCCCAGTATGTGAAGAGCGGGAACGGCGCCTACGGCGAATGCTGCATTTCGAAGAAAGCTTCTTCGAGAGTTTGAGCTCTTAGATTTGTTATAAGATGTGGTCATTGAAAAGCCTGCTAAAGTGAAACCTCTTAGACGTGAAAAGTTAGTACGTTCTGAGGATCCCGCTCACGGTCGCAGAGCGCAAGGAGGTGTGAAGTGAATATCTTCAAGCGTATCTAGAGCATAGCTATGCCAGTGGTGGTGATAGATTCACTAGCCAAACAAAAATATGAGAGCGGCAGCGTGAGCTTCGAATGCGAATCACAACCATTTACATAGGCCCTTGATTGTCCTCAGTGGAAAGTTCACTTGAAGATGTTTCTCGCTGTTCTCGCTGAACTTCTTGTCTAATTCATTAAATATATTCACAAAGAGGTCAGCGAGCGCGGCGAGAATTATTCGCGGAAGTCTTGATTCAGAAATCTATGAGGTAGCCTGGAGATATAGGGCTCAGAGCATGAGAACGTGCTGTCAGCCAGCCGTCTCAAGCCGCTCCTTGTTAGTTTTGCCCCAACACTCCCGGGCCAAATTCAATGCGGGATGAAGCCTTGAGGTCGTTTAGGAGCGAAGCCAGAATTATTCCCGACATTGCGGTCGCTTCTTCATCACGCTGTTCTACTAGCTCTTTCTCGACCTCTTCGGTCGTTGGCGGCGTGATAGCAGTGACCTGCACCACGTAATAGGCCCCGTCTTTAACGTGAACCTGGGAAACCTTCGAAGGAGCTTTCGTCTCAGAGAAAACAGCACGCTCTAGGTCTCCATCATTAAATGGGGCGTTGGACTGCTCGCGAGTGAGATCGGTAAGAGTAAGCAGTTTTTGGCCACTTGGTTGAGCAGCTTCAGATAGTAGCGTGTGTTTGCCGGAGCTCATCTCGTCAACGATCAGTTGAGCCAGTTCGCGGGCTTTGGAAGTAGAGTCACGCCTCTTGAGAATCTCTACTATCTTAGATTTCACCGCATCGAGTGACGCAATTTCAGAAGTTTTGCGCTCCAATACTTCGACCAGCAAAGTGTGTTGTCCAAGGTCAATCAAGGAGCGGCTGCCATCGGCGCCCTCAAGAACCTTAAGTGTCAGACCTGGATACCCCTCGGGGCTCGCATTCTCGTCAGCAAGCGAGGCTGAGGTGCTCACCGAGAGTTCGCGACCCTTCAGGCTTTCAGAAGCAATGAACTCCGCAAGTGAGTTGTCGGCACTTTTCCACTCTTCTAAAAGCTCTTCGCCTTTAGCCGCAACGAATGCGGGCGCTTCGCGAGCACGCAGCTCAGCTTCGATCTCTGTGCGTACCTCTTCTAGGCTCTTGAGAGAGGCAGGAATAATTTCTTCAATGAGAATCAGGTCGGACGAATCAGTCTCTGCCGTTTGGAGTACTGCTGCTTTGCCTTTTGAGAGAGCGAATATTTCACGAGCGCGGGGCTCGCCGAGTTTCGACGCCAGCTCTGTTTGGTTAAGTGTTCCGAGTAGGCCGCCATTGGCAGCGCTTTCATGAGTAGAAGAAGATTTGGCCGTGGCAGCAAAGTCCGCGCCGCCTTCAAGCTTCTTCAGTAAGGTGTCTGATGGTTTTGACTTTGCGGATTCTTCATTGGCGCCGCCGTTTTCGGAAGGCTTCGCCGCAGTCTTCTTTGCTGCGGTCTCTTTGGATGAGGCTGCTTCTTTCTCGTTAACACGAATGAGTCGCACGGTGCGTCGCTCAGGCGTAGTAAAGTTCTGCTCGTGATCGGTGTAGTATAGCTCTACGTCGTCAGGAAACACTTCCACGATATCAAGGAACTTGGCTGGATCGAGGGTTGCAAAGGCGTAGGTCACTCGCTCAGGCAGCTCGAATTCGCTCGCGTTTTCCTCGTAGTATTCTTGAATCGAGGCATCGCTGGGAGCGGAGACCTCGTCCATATGGTCTTCAGGGCGAAGCATGACGTAGTCGACGGAGTATTTAGTTTTCTCAAGCGCAATGGAGGCTCTTACTTCGCGGTCAGAAGGCAGGGATGAATCTCTGACGATTTGCTCGAGTTGGGAGCGGATTAGACCTTGTCGGATGCGCTCTTCAAATTCTTGGGAGCTCATTCCGATGGACATAAGAAATTGAGAATACTGTTCGCGAGGGTTTGGAAACGATCCGAACTCGGACGCAAGTTGGTTGGCAACCGTCTGGGGACTTGCCGCAAAACCAATTCGGTCAGCTTCGCGTGTTAGGAGATGGCTCTGTATGGCGCGGTCTGTGGCTTGTTCCTGCAGATTAACTTTCAACTGCTCTAAGATACGAAAGTAATTTTCTCCAAATTGCTGACGATAGATCTGATCGAGTTCCTTACGCTCATTCTCAAGATCGCGAAAGGAAACGCCTGAGTCGTCAATCATTATAGCTTGCCGTTCAGTGTTGGGAGTGATCCAGCTATAGGCGAAGCCGCTGAAAGCCAGGGCGAAGGAGGAGAGAAGCAGTATCACCAAGAATACGAGGCGAAAGCGGTGTAGTGTGCGAAGCATAGCGTGTCCAACTCCTAGTTCATTCTTTTGATGAGAGCTTTGTGTAGCAGGCTCTCTTACTCGCCCAAGGCCTGTATCCCTGAAGCTGGCACTCAGCCAGGCGCTTCGGAAACACGAGAGTAGGGATGCTCCCTGCCTCTGAGCGTATCGTCAAGGCTAACAAAGCGCCTTTTGCTTTCGAGCACATTACTACCCCTTAGTTTGGAACCTCAAGCGAGGCGGGCTTATGCCTCACCCCAAGTTCCCTGAGGCAGTGGGAGGGGCCGTAGGACGGGGCTGGGCGGGACCGTGTGCGGACCGGGCCCCCACGAAACTCTTCTCTCGAAATACCGAAGATGGAGAGCTCTAAGCGGAGAGCCTTTTTAGACGAAGAAAACATAGCAGTAGGCCGCTATTGAGGGGTGAAAGAGCGCCTGATGTAGCGCGTACTAGAAGCGCCTGGGAATCAGCCCAGAGCGGCGATGATTTGAATGCGAGCACGTGCGTACACGTAGAAAAATTACCGCATGAGAAGACCAAAGAGGGAGGCCAAGGATAGGCAGTGGCACGAAGGCGACCAGATCTGAGCGCTGAGGCACGTGCTGGTTTCACCCGTGGTCGGTGCGTGGTAGTCCTGTCCTGAAGCGCACCGAAGGAAACGCCATGAACATTGCCCCCACGATTCCACACCCGTTGCTCCGATTCGTATCGCGCGTGATCCAGCACCAGGCTGCACCGGGCGTTCTTCTAATGCTTGCGACGGCAGCCGCCTTGGTGGTGGCGAATGCTGGAGTGAGCTGGTATGGCGCACTACTGGAGACACCAGCCGTGGTGGGCATTGGCGAATGGAAGATCCACAAACCACTGTTACTCTGGGTCAACGATGGATTGATGGCGGTTTTTTTCTTGCTCATCGGGCTCGAACTTAAGCGCGAAATCCTTTTTGGCAATCTTTCGAATCTCCGCCAGGTCTCCCTTCCATTGTTGGCCGCCCTAGGTGGTCTCGTCGTGCCGTCGGCGATTTACGCTTTCATCAACTGGGGCGATCCAATTGCCATGAATGGCTGGGCCATTCCCGCCGCCACCGACATCGCTTTTGCCCTTGGGATCGTGGCTATTCTTGGAAGTCGCGTTCCCGTCGCGCTGAAAGTGCTTCTGACCTCAGTCGCGGTGATCGACGACCTCGCAGCAATCGTCATTATTGCGGTCTTCTACACCAGCCAGCTTTCTCCGTTGTCGCTCGGGATTGCCGCTGTTGTGCTAGGCGCTCTTGCGGTACTGAACCGCCTCGGCGTGAAGTCAATGGCTGCATTCGTCCTGCTCGGCATCGTCTTGTGGATTGCGGTTCTCAAGTCAGGGGTGCACGCCACGCTGGCCGGAGTAGCCCTCGCTGCTTTCATCCCAGCCGGCAAGCATGCCGCTGACAAGTCAGCCATGGTCTACCGGCTCGAACATGGACTTCACCCATGGGTCGTCTTCGGAGTCCTCCCCATTTTTGCCTTCGGTAATGCCGGTGTACCGATTGTCGGGTTGTCCCCCGAGTCTTTGCTCGCCTCCGTGCCACTGGGAATCGCTTTGGGTTTATTCGTAGGAAAACAGATCGGCGTCTTTGGTGCTAGTTGGCTGGCCGTCAAGAGCGGCATCGCCCAGTTGCCCAGTGGTATTACTTGGGCACAGGTCTACGGCATGGCGGTTCTCTGCGGGATCGGTTTTACCATGAGCCTTTTCATAGGATCGCTCGCCTTTGAAGGCGGGGGCGGGCCAGACTACGCCGTCGACGACCGTATCGGCATTTTGGTCGGCTCATTTTTCTCCGCCGTTGCGGGAATCGTATTGCTGTGGATCTCTTGCCCAATTCGCAGTGAAGTCGATGATCGACCCCTCGACGGAGGCTTGACTGGGCCGCAGCGTGTTCAAGAGTCTCACGTCACCTCGCCATCTCTAGAAGAATGAAGACAGCGGCGCGCGGAATTCAGAATCCTTGAAGCCAAAAATGTCTCGGCCTGATATGCGATTCAGGCTTTAGAATAGTTATTCATTTCGCTGCGCGACGCAGCTGCCCTTGGAGCAACGATCACCTTCCACGGCACTACCCGGAGGTTAAAGGATTCTTATACTCGGAGCTTCGACAATCGAGCCGTTATCCCGCTTGCCGTTGCCGATTGGCGTGTTAATGATCTAGGGATTGTTTTTGCGGTAGTCCAATGGTTGAAACGCCCGTCATTTTTTCGGCTTTACAATTCGATGTCCCCACGTTTTTTGATGACATGCTTCGTTTGGCGCTTGCGATATTTCTCGGTGGTATCGTCGGTGCCGAGCGACAATTGGCTGGACAATCTGCAGGCTTGCGAACGCACGTGATGGTTGCCTTGGGATCCGCTGTCTTTACTATTGCCGGGATTGCAACTGCCGCAGGAGATTTACACCAAGTAACGCGCGTGGTGCAGGGCGTAGCTGCAGGTGTGGGCTTCCTTGGTGCGGGCGCAATTCTCAGGATCGATGGCGATACTAAAGTTAAGGGTTTGACAACTGCGGGCTCGATCTGGGTTGCAGCCGCCATGGGGACAGCGGCGGGTTTAGGAGAATACGCATTGGCTGCATCAGCGACCATTGCTTCCTTGATAGTCTTGGTGGTTCTCCGACCAATCAGCCGGCGTCTTGATGTATACGCTCGACGACACGACCACACAGACTAATTTGCGCACTCGCTAAGGTGCTGAATCAGAAGTTCCTTAAAGTATTTTTCTCGCTAAACTCATTGTGTAATTCATTTTCCTTCCGTTGGAGGCTGAGCGTGTGCTCGCGTTTTCTCCATAAGGCCCCTATGATCCTATTGCGCCGAGTCGTGGAGCTCAAAAATATTACTATGGACAAAGAAGCCCAAGCACATCCCGTTGGGGTTTGCACGGTTGGGCAGGTTCGAAACTGGGAAGAAATCTAGAGTTCGTTGGAATTATCGCCGTGCAATCCGCGTGAAACGGATCCTACTACTCTTGGATCTTGAGGAGCGATAGCTCGCCACGACGCTTGCTTAGAAGGGGCAAGGAGGGGGCTCCCACCAATATTGGGCTGGCTGTCCGCGGTGATTGCGCGCTTGTCTCCCAGAATTCTGGTAACGAACTCTGTGCATAATTCGGTCTGACTCGCTGTGGTGATGATGGCGATGACAGGTGCGTCGCCACTTTCGCTTGTATTTTGCCCTTTTAGGGAGCGGCCTGTCCGATTGGTGTGAACTTCATAGATTGTTCGGACTATTCCCAGACCTTCAGAGAGTTCAAAGGCGCCTTGAAGTAGGACTACTGACTCGTTCGGAACTTCAAGGTAGAGAACTCTGGTCTCAGAGTCTGGTTCTTCAAACTGAAACTCCTGCATGTGTGCACTCATCCGCTGTGCGGGTTCTCTGAATAGCTTAGCGAAGTTTATGCGGGGTTCTTCCGCAGCCGGGCTACGTGAGCAACAAGAGCTTCGTTCACCTTCTGCGGGTTAGCGCTCCCCTTAGACAGCTTCATTACCTGACCGACAAAAAATGGCTGGAGACGATCGTTACCTTCAACGAACAGCGCGGCTTGTCCTGCGTTGTTGGCGAAAGCTTGAGTTACAAGCGCTTGAATCGCGGATTCATCGGTGACTTGTCGCAGGCCCTTTTCCTCAACGATCTGCTTTGGAGCCTTGCTGGTCGCAAACATCTCTTCGAAAACTATCTTGGCGATTTTTCCGTTAATGGTTTCGCCTTCGACCAGCAGAATGAGCTCTCCGAGGTGCGCTGCTGATACGGGGGAGGCGGAAATGTCGAGGCCTGCCTTATTCAAGCCCCCGAAGAGCTCTGAAGTAATCCAATTGCAGGCGGCTTTGGCGTTGTCACAAGATTTAAATACTGCTTCGAAGTAATCAGCACAGGCGCGTTCAGCCGTAAGAATCGCGGCATCATACAGGCTTAAACCATACACATCGCAGAGTTCTTTGGTACGCTGCTCGGGAAGTTTGGGCAGCGTGGAGCGAATTTCTTCAATCCAGCTTTCTTCAATTTTAAGCGGGGGAAGATCTGGGTCCGGAAAATATCGGTAGTCAGCAGACTCCTCTTTGGTACGCATCGAGCGAGTGACTCCTTCGCCACTATCAAACAAAAGTGTTTCTTGACTCACTAGCTTTCCGCTCTTCAGGACTGAAAGCTGGCGAGCAATCTCGTATTCAAGCGCGCGCTCGACGAACTTGAACGAGTTAAGATTCTTAATCTCTGTGCGCGTGCCAAATTTGAGTTGACCAACCGGGCGCAGGGAAATGTTTGCATCGCAGCGTAAGCTGCCTTCTTCCATATTGCCGTCGCTAATTTCTAGATAGCGCGCAATTTGTCGAATGGTTTTTAGATAGGCGCTTGCCTCGGCCGGAGTCCGCAAGTCAGGTTCTGAAACTATTTCCAACAGCGGTACGCCTGCGCGATTTAAGTCCACGAGTGACGCATGAGTGCGCGAGTCGTGAATGTTCTTGCCCGCGTCCTCTTCCATGTGAATGCGCTTAATCCCGATGGCGCGCGTAGACTCTGCGAAGTGTACGTGAATGTGGCCGCGCTCACAGATTGGCTCATCAAACTGAGAAATCTGGTAGCCCTTAGGAAGGTCTGGGTAAAAGTAGTGCTTGCGAGCGAAGCGATTCAAACTGCGAATCTCGCAATTGACCGCAAGACCCATCATGATCGCGAAGTCGACCACACGCTTGTTGAGCACTGGCAAGCAGCCAGGCAGTCCGAGAGTCACCGTGTCGATGAACTCGTTTGGAGTTCCGCCGTACTCAGCGGATGCGCCTGAAAATATCTTGCTGTTGGTGCGAAGTTGTAAATGAACTTCAAGTCCGATAACTGCTTCGAAATCCATGAACTAAGATCTCCTCGAATCTTTGGCGCTGCCAGTTGCGTCGACATAGGAACTGTCTGGCGCGCGTTTTGTGTGCCAGTCGGTAGCATGTTCATAGGCTCCCGCGACACGAAACAACGTAGACTCATCCCAGGGTTTGCCAATCAGTTGTAGTCCAATGGGCAGGTTCTTGGAGTCTAAGCCGCACGGGACGCTCATTCCTGGAAGACCAGCGAGGTTCACTGGGATGGTAAAGACGTCGTTTAAATACATGGACACCGGGTCGTCGACTTTCTCGCCGATGCCAAACGCTGTGGTTGGGGCTACAGGACAGGCTACTAGATCGCATTGGCTCTCGAAGGCCGCCTTAAAATCTTGTGCGATGAGTGTGCGAACTTTTTGAGCTCGCAGATAATAGGCGTCGTAATATCCAGTTGAAAGTACGAAAGAGCCTACCAGAATACGGCGCTTGACCTCTTCACCGAAACCTTCGGAGCGAGATTTGTAATACAACTCTTTTAAATCCTTACAATCGCTGGCTCTGTGGCCGTAGCGAATGCCGTCGAAGCGGGCCAGGTTAGAAGAGGCTTCCGCGGGCGCAATCACGTAGTACACGTTAACGGCGTGGTGGGTGTTGGGTAGAGAAATGTCTACTACCTGAGCTCCTTGGTCTTCTAGTGACTTGATTGCCTTTCGAACAGCGCTCTCAACCTCTGGCTCAACGCCCTCTATGAAATATTCGCGCGGCACGCCGATACGAAGTCCTTTGATATTGGCGCCAGCAGGAACCTCGAAAGAGTTGTCAGAGCGTGGCACTGAAGTTGAGTCCAGAGGATCGTGGCCACACAGCGCGCTAGTAAGAACAGCAAGATCTCCAGCGCTCCTGGCAAAACATCCGACTTGATCAAGCGAGGAGGCAAAGGCCACTACGCCCTGACGGCTCACGCGGCCATATGTAGGTTTAATACCGTAAATGCCGCACAACGAAGCGGGTTGTCGTACTGAGCCTCCGGTGTCGGTGCCGAGTGCTCCGGGCACTATGCTTGCTGCGGTGGCTGCAGCGGAACCGCCGCTTGAGCCGCCAGGAACTTTGGAGGTGTCCCATGGGTTGCAGACCGGACCGCAGGTAGAGGCTTCAGAGGACGAGCCCATGGCGAACTCATCCATATTGGTTTTGCCGAAAACTATAGCGCCGCTGTCATTAAGCTTCTTTGTTACCGTGGCATCGTACGGCGACTGAAAGTTGTGCAGGATTCGACTCGCACAAGTAGTTCGGGAGCCCACACTTAAGATGTTATCCTTAAGGGCAATTGGGATGCCGAGCAGCGGCTTTCCGTGATCTTTGCCAAGGGTCTGGTCCGCAACTGAGGCAGATTTTTTCGCGGAATCTTCTAGAATATCTATGAAGCAGTTGAGCTTAGAGACTGACTTGGCGCGTGTAAGTAGTGCTTGGACAAGCTCGGAGGAGGAGAACTCGCGATTATCAAGGCCGGTTCTAAGTTCCTGGAGTCCAAGCGAATGCAATTCAGTCATACTATCTCATGGAAAAGTTGGTTGCTGCTTGGCGAGCGGCAACAGATTGAATAATGAAATCTCAAATAAAAATCCGCCCGTCCCTTACTCAACTATCAACGGGACTCGAATGAAACGACCTGAGTGGTCAGGGACATTACTCATCAAAGCTTCGATTGGTAGTTGTCCTTGCGCTTCATCTGCTCGAAAGATGTTTTGAGAGCCGTGCACGTGGCTCATGGGTTCGATGCCAGACACATCTACTTCCATCAACTGTCCGACATACTCAATTATCGCCCC
>JBGSMV010000036.1:0-2342 GCA_041739995.1 Bdellovibrionota bacterium | reverse complement strand
GTTAGCGAGATACAGCGCACCATCTCCAGCAGAGACGAGCATGTTGGGCTTGCGGTACCTGCTCAGAAAGTTCGTGGAATATCCCTCTCTTGCAAGAGCGGCACAGGTGCGCACGGAGTGCGGGGGCCAGGAGGCTAAGAGGGTGGTGATTGTCTTGTCCATGTGTTCGTTACGCTCGATGCCCCTTTTAAGGTAGAGCACCAATAGGGGTCCTCTTAAGCCTGGTGACGCCCATCGCGGCAGTTATCAACGCAGCGCGGCTTTGGCGCAAGCGTGCGCCATGGCAAGTCCAGCATAATCATTATCCTCAAAAAATGTTGACAAAAGCTTAGGTTTTGTCAACATAATGTATCTCATATGGTAGCCCAACCTATTAAACATACGATTCTTTCTAGAATTCGTGGCCACGGCAGGGGTTGGGTGTTCACGCCGAGGGAGTTTATCGACGTGGCTGACCGAAGGGTGGTCTCTGTTACCTTGGGCCGACTGGTGAAGGAAGGAACAATCCAGCGCCTTGGCCGCGGCCTCTACAATTTCCCCAAGCTCCACCCCAAACTTGGGCCGCTGTATCCAACGATTGAGCAAATTGCGAAGACCCTCGCCCTAAGAGATCGCATTCGACTCCTTCCGTCCGGGGCGTATGCCGCCAATCTGTTAGGACTCTCAGAGCAAGTGCCGGCCAGGGTAGTGTTCTTAACTGACGGGGAGAGTAGAAAGCTGTCGATCGAACGTACAACGATTGAGCTGCGAAAAACTGCGCCACGCTTCATGGCATTAGCAGGAACGGAAAGCGGGATCGTGTTTGAAGCGCTACGGCACTTGGGTGAAAAGCGCATAACGTCCGACATCGCTGCGCAGTTATCAAGAAGGTTGTCGCCTGCAACTAAGCGCGAACTGTTGCGCAGTCTCAGATTTGCGACCGACTGGATGAGAAAGGTTGTCCTCCGAATCGCTCAAGGGGAGCGCAGCCGTGGATGACTTTGCTTCCCTGCCGACAGCGGAAAAACGTACTTACATTGAGCAAGCTGCGCTGCGTACCGGCCTTGCGCCTGAGGTGTTGGAAAAAGATTTCTGGGTAGTGTGGCTTTTAGGAAAATTGTTCTCGCTGGAGACTATCTCCCCGTCAATCCTCTTTAAGGGTGGCACATCGCTCTCCAAGGCCTATGGCCTCATACATCGATTCTCGGAAGACATCGACATATCAATAGACAGAAGCTTGCTGGGTTTTGACGGCGAGCGAGACCCCTTGACCGCTCAAACTAACACCGAAGCAAATAGGCGTTTGGGAGCTTTGCAGGCCGCGTGTGCGGACTATGTCAAAGGGCCACTCATGGCTGCTCTTACTGAGAGCGTTGCTAAGATTCTTAGTGCGGGCTGGGCGCTCGAGCTCGATCAAAGAGATCCGCTGACGATACTCTTTTCCTTTCCCTCGGTGCTATCAAAGAAGGTGTTTCGATACATAACACCCTACGTCAAGCTGGAGTTTGGAGCGCGCGCTGACTTATGGCCACAAGAGCGAAAGAGAATTCGCTCTTGTCTCGCCGATGTGTTTCCGGGCGTGACGAATGAGCATTTGGGTCTGGAGATTCAAACATTAGGTGTGGCGCGTACCTATTGGGAAAAAGCCACTATACTTCACGCGGAGTTTCACCGGCCAGAAACAAAGGAGTTCCCGACAAGACTCTCCCGTCATCACTACGACCTGTTTATGTTGTCGAGCTCGGATCACGGCGAAATGTTCGCCAGCGACAGTTCGCTACTTGAGCAAGTGGTGCGCCACAAGGAGATATTCTTTCGAAGTAGTTGGGCAAATTATCAAGATGCCCGGCCGGGAAGTCTCAAACTAGTGCCGCCAGCGCATCAAGTGGTGTCCTTGGCTGAAGATTATGCCCTGATGAGACAAATGTTTTTTTCAGAGCCACCTTCCCTCAATGAGATTCTGAACAAGCTCCAAGAAGTCGAGACAAGGTTCAATCAGACCAAGGGGTAGCTACTCTAAGAGTGTGCAATCCCCTACCCCTCTAGAGGTCGAGCACCAGGGGAGCTCTTAGAGCCCCGAGCCCAGGAACGCTCATCGCGGCGTTAACGAACATTGTGCCGCCCTCTTTGTGTGTGCCGTAGGACGGGTGCGCGTGTCCAAATAGGTGCGCTTTGGGCTTTACCTCTCGCACTCGGACCAATAGGTCTGCGCACCCAATGCCTTCACCCTCGAGGTTTGCATCTAAGATCCCGGCCGGTGGAGAATGTGTGATGAGTACGTCAGTGTTGTCTGGAATAAGTGCCCACTTCTCTGCCAATGGGGCGCCGCGCTGTAGATTAAACGCGAGTCCACTAAACCAGGG
>JBGSMV010000020.1:0-50685 GCA_041739995.1 Bdellovibrionota bacterium | reverse complement strand
CGTCATTGGCATTTCGTATAGCAACCGTCGCTACACGTTGATCAGCTCGTAACGAGTCGGCAATCGCAAGTCCGGCCGCATCGTCTGATGCTCGGTTAATGCGTTGTCCTGAACTGAGTTTTTCGAATGTTTTACCGAGGGACTCGGTAGCAATACCTAATCTACGTTGCGCCTGCAAAGACGCAATATTGGACCCAATAGTAACAGCCATGGTCTATTCCTCCTTGAATAATAGAGGCCCCACCATTCGCCAATCCTTCGGCTCATGAGCATACGCTCTCGAGGGAAATCCCCGAGGTTAGGTCTCTTGTTCCACGGTTCTCAGTGGTTCACACGCTTGGGCGAAGCATGAGTTCCTCTGATGTGCCGCTTGATGTATTTCGCTAACTTCTAGAGTGCGTAGCGGCACGTTGTGCGTTCCCCTTAAGCTCTTTTTTAAGTGCCGGAAAAATCGAAAAATACCTAGAGAATCTGAGACTTTGCGCAGATATGCTGAATATGAAATAATGGGGCAGTAAACATTTCTTTGGATGCCGAGATGAAAATCACCTCCGTAACGCCCCGTACCGCTCACTTTTCAAAATATATAGCTGTCGCGCTGCTGGTCGCAGGCCTGAGCGCCTGTAGTCAGCCCTTAAGTGGTAGAGAGAAAGGTGCTCTTACGGGTGGCGCATTAGGGTCTGGGCTCGGAGCAATAGTTGGTAACCAAGCAGGCAATACCGGGGCAGGTATTGCGATTGGTGCAGCAGCCGGAGCAATTGCCGGAGGACTAATCGGAAATTCTCAAGACAACATCAGCTCGGAGCAACAAGCCCAAGACGAGCGCATGCGTAGACAGCAGGAAGAGCTCGATAGGCAACGACGCGAAATCAACGATCTGCGCCGCCAACAAGGCAACAGCGATTCGTACTACTACGACGACAGAAATCGTAACAACGATCCGAAGTACTAGGCTTGGCGGCGATGCCAGTTGACGGCGTAGCCAAAACCCCGCGTGGTAACTAATTCTATTTCGCCTCCGCAGCTCCGCGGAGTCTCGGAAAAGCAGGACGGAAGCTTCCTCCTCCGTGTCCACCGCGCCCTCCGCGTTAAGAGTCTCCCTCCCCCCAATTCTACCCGTAGGTGTGCGCAGTACCGGAATGCACGTATAGAGGCATACTGCGGGCAGTCCTTGGTAAAAGTTGCTGATCATTTAATAACGCGGGAGACGCAGATGTCTCGGGGAAGAATCGGGACAGACCCATCACCCTAGAGCTACTCCCGCTCAAGCAACATAGCGCATGCCATTGAGCCCGCCGCACAGACGCTCAGCACTGCCCTCTTTTTTTGACTTCGCCGAAGCTCATTGAGCGCAGAGAGAATGAGCCTTCCGCCTGTAGCCGCGAATGGGTGACCAATCGCCACCGAGCCCCCGTTGATGTTCCAACGCTCGTCTGGAATCTCGCCAATGGCCTCGGCACCCGCAACTTTAGGCCACCCGTTTTTCCACGAGTGCATATTCGCCGCTACCTGGGCAGCAAAGGCTTCGTGGATCTCAAACACGTCGATATCAGAAATATTGAGGCCTTGCTTACGAAGTAACTTCGGCAGCGCCACTGCAGGCGCCATTAGTAACCCTGCGTCAGGGTCAATCGCTGCGTATTCGGTCGCGGTTAGAAAGCCCAGGATATCCCGCCCTTCAGCTCTGGCCATTTCTTCAGACATCAAGCACACCACCGACGCGCCGTCGGTTAGCCCGCTTGCATTGCCTGCGGTAATTGTTCCCGCACTGGACCTATCAAATACTGGTTTCAGCGAACCCAGTTTTTCGACCGAAGTATCGCCGCGAATAAAATTATCTGCTTTCGTTTCTCCGAGAGGCTCGATTTCCTCCGCGAGAAACCCGGCCTTTTGCGCTCGCGCTGCGTTTTGATGACTTCGAAAGGCAATCTGATCTTGTTGTGCACGTGAAATCGCAAACTCTTTGGCAGTCAACTCGCAGTGCTCCCCCATAGTAAGACCGGTCGAAGGCTCTTTAGGACTCGGTGCAAGCGGAAACACGTAGCCTGGTCGAAACTTCGCGAGCAAAGCCAGCTTAGACTGAAAGCTGCGCGTTCGTGCGAGCGACAAAAACCAAGCTTCCGCCTTCGGTTGCAAGCTCAGGGCAGGCCGAGACATGGACTCACTACCGCCTGCAAGACCACACCGAATGCGCCCTGCTTGAATCCCCTCGGCCAGCATGGTGGTCGCTACTAATCCGCTGATGCAATTATTTGAAATGGCATGGGCAGGTAAGGTCCGCGGCAACCCGCTACGAAACACGATTTCGCGCGCAAAGTTCGAGGCCCGCGGATCAACCAGTACGGTACTGAATATAAATTCGTCTATGTCACTCGGGTTGAGCGCAAGGCGTCGCACTATGCCCTTGGTGACATGCACCCCAAGGTCCATGAACGAAAGTCGCCCGAAAGCGCCACCCGCCCTCACAAAGGGAGTTCGACAACCACCGACTACTGCTACTCGTGCCATGAAACACCTCTTCACCAAAAGCCACACTAGCAAGCTTGCTCACCAACCGATGGTTGCAAGACGAACATTTACTAAGCGGATCGCGCCCCTATGCTCGATTCTATAATTCCGAGACCTACCTAGTTCTGACTGGCCCCAGTCTAGAAAGGCGCTCCAACGTATTCAAGGCAGGATTTAACCACAGGCTCGACGAATGATAAGATCCACTCAAATTGTCGCTGCGAGCAGGAATCAAACGGTAGATTCGGAATCGCCTGCTTCCGAGGGCATGTGGTGCCGCTTAAACTTAAAACGATGAAAATATAACATTGCGCGCATGACGATGAGTTTTGCTTCACTGGAACGAAAGGAAATATCTCACGGGAAGATGGCGGCTACGCTGCTCCCTTTGTTGCCGACCACCACACAACATCGCGGCCTAAAATCTGACACCATTTATAGCGGGTTTCCGCAACCGATAGCCTCAATCTCTCTTCTACCAAACCAAAGCAAACTAGAATGTAGTCAAAAAAACTGCGCCTCTGTTAGTTCTCAGTAGGCTTTTATTGGTGAGACAAAACCATTCGGTTTTAAAGCTAACACGGAGCAGCTCACCTTCTGGAGGATATTTTCCGAAGTATTCCCAATTATAAAGCTAGCTATTCCCGTACGCGCCACTGTTCCCATTACCAGAACATCGACCTGATTGTTCCGAACAAACTCAGGGATCATCATCCCTGGATCTCCTCTTAGATGATCTATTTTTACCTTCCCACCTATCCCGGACTCGCCGATTAGACCTTCCAGTGCTTGATAATGTATGGAGGAAGTTTCCTGTATTAATTGAGATATCTCGTCTTCCGGCATTTTCGTCCATGGGTTGTGACGTAGATACTCCTCGAACTCGTACTCCCAGCAGGAAACCACGCTTAACGAACCACTGCACGAATCTGCAAGCGCACGAGACAGTTTCAGGAGTCTGAGTGAAAGATCCCTTGCCTCAACTTCTTCACTCTCTGGATCTACCGCCACCGCCACATTCATAGCACTACGAGAGCGAATAATTTTTCGGCATAACCAAAGCGGACACGGGCATTTTCGCAACAGCTCCATATCAATTGCTTTAAAGCCCCTGCCATTTTCTCCAAGCTCCGCTTCTTTAACGATTAGATCATGCCCATTACGCAGGACCTGCCGCACAGTGCGAACCGCGGGAGTACTGCCGCTCTCTACTTCAATAGCTATGGGCAGTTCTATCTCACCGATTCTGAGGGCGGCTCGAGCAGAATCGATTGAGCTCTTCAACTGCTCAACGAGTGAACTCTCGTACTTTTCTCGGTACTCCGGTGGCAAACGTCCAAACTCCGGACAAAGCACCAACACCTTAAGCGCAGCTTTATTATTGCGCGCAAGACTCATCGCTTGCTTGAGAGACTCTGATTCGTCTCCGACTCCATGGCTTACGAAAAGAATATTGCGAAATTCCATCATTTAACGCCCTTTAGCTTTCTCTCTTAGGCCTTAACGTCCAAGGATTTGAACCTACTCTGAATTCCCCAGAAAAAAGTTCCTCGAAATTTTTCAACGACCTGGATTCCGTTTGATAGCACCGCTATTTTCTGTCCATTACCGCTCTAGACTGAACGTTAGGCGTGCTTTCATTGCAGAAGTTACCACCAAGTTATCTCGCGGCCAATATAAGCGGACTGAGGAAAAGACGCATTCTAGCGAACCTGAATCATCCAGGAGCGATAGCGTGCTACGCCCTAACGTGAAGGAACCGCTCAACATCGCTCAGGAGCGCTCTAAGGAGGTAAAATCCAGCCGCGCGCGTCCGTTATAGCCGATGATCAAGCCGCAAAAATCGACATCTGACGCTTCTTCGCTACTAAATCCTGCCGAGGATCTAGCTTCTTGGGACAGCGCACGTCTAGGGCGTTAAGCAAGGGATTGGCGGCATCTGGGCGCAGCCACTGAAACTTACGATCCTGCGCAAGGCGCTTCGCCACCTCAGACGCTCGCACTCTGCTATCGCACTGAGGTGTCCCGCGATTAAGCGCCCGTACGGTAACTCTATCACTGTGGGTATCGAGCAGCTCTGCAAAACTGTCCGCATCCTTCTTCCAATCGCCGTAAGGCAGAATAGGAGAAACCTGAAGCGTCACCTCGATACCAAAGCGACGAAGTGCCGTCGCCGCTCTCAAGCGTTCCTCTACTCGCGTAAAGCCTGGGGTGTACTTGCGCACCATGTCGTCTAGTGGAGTTTCAATTGCAATAGTAACCGCGGCACGGCTCCCAAGTTTCTTAAGCACTGGCATCGCAATGACAAGCAACGGAGAACGAGTCTGCACCACCAGCAACCCAGGGGTATAGCGCTCGAACAAACTCAAGAACTTCATGCTGGCGTCGAACTTTCCCTCGAATGGAAAGAATGGATCTGTGCTGGTTCCAAAGAAAATCGTCGATGATCCGAGAACTCCCTGACGCGAGAGCCTCATCAAATGCCGCTCCAGCTCCCACAACGGATTGGTCTTATGAAGCGCATATCGGCTTCGAAGATGGGCGACCTCGCCTTCTGATGATATTTTAAGGTCGTACTGGTCACTCAGTTCCTCACCGACGGGGAGCCGGTGTTGTCCAAAGGCAATTCCATCAGCAAAGGAATCTACCGTGAAGGCATACCCATGACTCAGTTCACCTTCCGTACCGTTACGCTCAGCGAGACTGCCTTTTAGAACATCTCCACGAACAGCATCTTGGCTCATGACTCATCCTCCACCTTCAGTACAATCCTAAGAGACAAAACCCGGCTTCGCTTGACAGACTCGCGGCTCAGTTCGCTCGCGTGATCCAACTACAAAGCACCCTTAACTGAGCCCTACTCCGCGCGACCTACGTCCTTTTTGACCCTGCATCCCTTTCGCCGCCCTAGCTTTCTTTCTGCTGCCGACCTCTGTCAGAACAGCTGTTGTTGAGGTCTTGCGTGCGAAAGGGATACAGTTTCTAGCGCTTCTTACTTCAATCAAGTTAAACTTAGGATGCCACGCTACCCTGGAAGGTTCAACAAACTTAAAGTTAGAGTTCGGTCACGATACGACGGGGCTCATACCCCAAGCGTTGACAGTCGCCGAGTGTCTAGTGATACTTGCCCTCTTGAAACCTCGCCTAACCGCTCGTGAGGATTAAATGTCTGAAAATGTTAAAGAAATTTCTGACGCTACTTTTGACGAAGAAGTCCTCAAAGAGGCCAATCCGACCTTGGTGGATTTTTGGGCCCCTTGGTGTGGGCCCTGCAAGAGTATTGCCCCTGTCCTAGAGGAACTGGCTAAGGAGTTCGCAGGGCGCTTTAAGATCACAAAGATGAACGTGGACGACAATCCACGCACCCCCTCAGGCTATAACGTGCGAGGGATCCCAAATCTCGTAATCTTTAAGGGCGGTAAGGTCGTCGAACAGATCGTCGGAGCAGTGCCAAAAGAGACTCTTTTGGCGGCAATTCAGAAAGCTCTTTGATTTTTTGACCCTCACTCGTATCTCGCTGTGCGATTTCGGCGGCGTATTTTCGGCTGCGCACTTTTCCTGCTCCCTAGGTTAAAGTGCTGCTGTCCCCATTAGCGTCACGACTAAATCATAGCTATGCCTGGTGCCTTACGATTCATTCCTGGCTGACTCGCGTGTCTGGGCGATTAGGTAGTACGAAGCATTCCCTTCTCAGGCTCCGATCTCCGCAATGGCTCGGGTCGCGGGCTTGAGTCACGCAGTTGATTCCGCAGACAAGTCCAGATAGAAGTTCATGATACTTGAGACCCGAGCCCATCGTGACAGTTGAGTCATTCGACGCCCTCTCTCAACGTGCTCTTTTTCAGCTCCCCTGTTGTTTGACACGAGAGTAATTCGGCGACCAGAACCGATTGGGTTAACATCCTCGGAGCACAAGGTACTCGAAGAAAGCGGAGAACGAGAGAGATTAAAAAAACTAGGCATTGAACGCCCCATAACGTTACAGGCCAGATATGGATTCAAACACCGGCGGCACACCTGCTTCGGAACATGAGGAAGGCGAGACAAGAAATGACGAGCGGAAGATCCGTGAGAACTTTACTCAGCCACTCGCTACGCGCCCCTTTCAGCCCGACGGTCAGTCAGATTTAAAGACAAATCTAAAGGCGCACCTTGCGAGAAACGCCCCACAGAATGATTTGGTAAAAGATATGAGCTCCGAGACACCGCCTGAGCGAAACAGACGATCCCCTGCGGGCTCGACAGATGCTGACCCCAGCTCCACCACCCACACCTCCCATACCCGCGCACGCTCGTCAGACAGTAGCGTCCCCACCGATCATGCAGCGATCGATCCTGAGATTGACGAGCTCTTACGTTTTGAACTCAACACTGCCCTACTCCATTTCGTTCAAGCTGAACGTCCGGTCGTTTTAGAAAACTTTGGCATTCTCTGCCCCAAGCGCAAACTCAGCGCACAGACTCATCTGATGGGTTCTTGGGGTGTGCTTCGCGAAGAAGTCTTGCAAACGCTTACCTTCGAGAAGTGCGAAGACACTTCTTGTCTTCCTGAAAGTCGCTTCACTCGGCTGGTAGACACCAGAGAGCTGGTCCAATCGGTTTACTCCAGATTTCCTCTGGCTCTTCAAGTGCGCTGGTCGGAACGCGAGCTGCGCCGCCTTGTCGTCGCCTTCTTTCGAAAGGTTAGAAATGAGGTAATAGAAAACGGCTTCTCGTCACAGTTACGCGCCGTCGGACAGCTCTACGCAACCCACAACCGCCAAGGTGGGCGGCTCAATGATTGGTTTGCCGGCGCAGACATTTTTATTGTCCCGCGACAGGTTCGACCGCTTTCTCTGCGCTCGGTTCGCCGTTTCCCGAGACCCGTGCTCTCGTGTGCAAGCGAGCTCTGGGAGGCCATGTTAGGCGCTCCAAAGTGGCAGGGTGCTTTTTCTTTCTCTCATTCACTTCGCGAGATTGGATTTCCTGAGCGAACTCTTGAGGAATTTTGCTTCGATCCTGACGAAGTTCCCGTGTCGATTTTTTACCAAAATAGCACTCCAAACAGCGCGCCAGGGGAATCCGCTGCGACAGGACAACCTTCAGAAGCTCAAGTGGTGATTGTAACCGATGGGCTCAGGAACGTGGCAAGATGCCCTCAAGGCGGTACGACCTCTGAAGAGCTCAGTCACCACGGGGCTCGCCTCAGACACGAGCTCGTCTTTCGAATCCCTGCGAGTAGTTTTGGACCTGAGGTAGCCGAACACGAGTTTCACACCCCAAGGAATGTGGACGCGTCCGCCTCGATGCCCAACCCCTTCAGCCCACCGAGCTGGGTCGCTCAAGTGCTTGCCGCCGGGTCATTACTGGTGGCTTCTGAGCGAGCAAATCCGCTCAAGGCAAATTCCGCTCTCGCCTTTGGGCGCTCACTCACCGGCGCAAAGGACTGCAAGCTTAATGCCCTTATGGCGGTGCCCTGCCCCAATGTTCAGGCGCAACAACTTGCGGAAGACGGTCCGTTTCACTTTGCGAATATCATCGGCATCACTGCCGACGAAGCTAAACTGATCGCCTCACATGGCCGAGATCACTTGCTGGCACTTCTTGAAGCACGAGGACTCTGCAACTACACCGCACCTACGAGGTCTTCGATCCTCGCGCGTGGGTATGTGGGCCAGAAGTCTGCGGCTTAGAAGACCGTAGCTTAAGACGTAGTGCTCGCCTCTTGCGCAATTCTCAGGACCGCATCTCCAACAGCGTTCAATACGAGACGCCTATTTCTCGCCTTCGTACTCAGTGAGAAAGCCTAGAAACTCGCGGCGATGATCCTCTTCGTCTCCAAGCAGAGAAGTACACATATCCTGAGTCGGATAGTCATAGCCTTCGCATAGACCGATAATCTTTCGATACTGTGAGATCGCTGCATTCTCTGCGTCTATGACGCCTTTAATGACGGTCGCAACGTCTGTGCTCTTTGCCGGAGGCTGCAAGGATTCTTGGTTCGGCCTAAAATGCAAACTGCCGGGCACCACGCCCCCGAGTACTCTGACACGCTTCGCAATCATCTGCGCATGGCCCAACTCCACCGTTAAGTCGGCCTGAAGGGCTTTCTTGATCTCTTCGGCTCTCACTCCGTTGAGGTCGACGGACAGAGCGAGATAGTTCATCAGAGTTTCCATCTCCATCCAGTATGCCGTCAGTAGGGCGTCGACGATTTCTTTATTCTTTGCTTTATTGTCCATCTGTAATGACCTCTAATAAATTAACCATGAGCATACCCGACCTTTCCCCAGAGCAGAAGAGCAACAGGCCTGAATGGCGTTGCTACAGCCTAAAAGCCCCCGATTCTGAGACAGCAGGAGCTTGGTGCCTTGAGCACGGCGCCTCGGGAACGGTGATCGACTCACCAGACTCCCTGCGTGCCTACCTTCTGAGCGACCCGCACGCTGCTCTGAACTTTTGCTCGGCAGCCACTGAAGCGGGCTTTCAAATTATCTCTAGCATCTCAGTGGAGGAGCGAAACTGGGTGCAGGAGTGCCACGACGTTTGGCAACCGCTTACCGTCGGGGCATTAAACATCATTCCCTTTCTTTCCACAGAACAAGCACCACCAACCGCACCACAAGCGGATGAACTGAGAATCGTTCCCGGCTTTGGTTTTGGGACCGGGCACCACGCCACCACCGCAATGATTATCGAGATGCTACAAGATCCCGCACTGGTGCCACCCCCTACTCGGCCAAGTCACGAAACAACGGGCTTCGATGCCCTCGACTTAGGAACAGGCAGCGGATTACTGGCCCTTGCTATCCACAAGCTTTTCCGTATGCGGGTACTAGGGGTCGATATTGATTTCGAAGCGCTTAAGAATGCAAAGGAAAACTTAGGAATTAATCACTGCGTCTATTCCATACCGCTGGTTTGCGGGGATATCGCTTCGATCTCTGGGCCTTTTCCTTTGGTCGCCGCAAACCTGTATGCCGCGATTCTTGAGACTATCGCAGAGGATCTTGCGGCTCTCGTGGCGCCCGAGGGGCTTCTCCTTCTGTCAGGAATGTACTTATCTGAGGCCCAGCGCATACGTAGCCTCTATTCTCGGTGTGGACTTGTGCTAGTTTCGGAACGACATAGCGGAGAGTGGGCGGCGCTGTGTTTTAAGGGGCCGAAAGTGATCAGAGCTAATATTGAGGAACCGAAATGAAAGCCATTTTCTTTGAACAACACGGAGACATCGAAGTTTTGAAGTTCGGAGATCTGCCCGATCCAAAACCAGCACCAGGCGAAGCTCTAATCCGGGTGCGTGCCGTAGCCCTCAATCATCTCGACATTTGGATTCGACGCGGCTGGGAAGGTCTCAAGCTTCAAATGCCGCACGTGTCAGGTAGCGACGTCGCAGGTGAAATCGTCTCAGTAAACTCATCCTCGGCTTGGAGTGTTGGCGACCGAGTAATCATAAATCCTGGCATCAGCACGGCAGAAGACGAATGGACTCGCAATGGCGAAGCGAGCTTGAGTCCCGGGTACCGCATTTTGGGAGAACACATCCCTGGCGGCCTCGCGGAGTTTGTAACCGTACCGACTCAAAATGTCTTTAAACTACCAGACTCGGTGAGCTTTGAGGAAGGCTGCGCTCCTTTGTTAGTAGGCATGACGTGCTGGCGCATGCTGTTTAAGCGCGCAGAACTCTTGCCAGGACAGTCGGTGCTTGTCGTAGGAGCCGGCGGCGGTGTGAACTCTCTCTCCATTCAACTTGCCAAGGCAGCAGGAGCTACCGTTTACGCACTTGCAGGATCAGCACAAAAGGCTACTCGCGCCATGGAACTCGGTGCTGAGCACGTAATTGATTACAGTAAAAATCCTAAGTGGCACGTGGATATACTTAGGCTCACTAAGGGTCGTGGAGTTGACGTCGTCATAGACAATGTAGGCGCCGCGACTTTTGCGAATAGCCTTTGGGCTGTCCGTCGCGGCGGTCGGATCGTTACGGTAGGAAATACCAGTGGTCACTCAATTAATTTTGACAATCGAGTACTCTTTACCAAGCAGGTCAGTGTGCTTGGATCCACCATGGGAAATTCTCAAGATTTCATTGATGTACTGAACTTCATGTGGAAGAACGACATTAAGCCGGTGATTGATTGCGTGGAACCACTCTCTAAAGGCATCGAAATGCTCCAACATTTGGAGCAGGGACAACAGTTTGGTAAAATTGTGCTCACCCCCTAGTTCACCGTGAAACCGTTCTAGGAGTCTGTGGCACAGACGACGACGTCCCGCCGACTTGTCCTCGGTAGCCTTGGCGGAAGAGGAAGCCTAATCGACTTGAATGGCGGCACAGACACATGTGAGCGAAGGCGGACCCTAATAAACAGAACTGTGCACAACAGAACTGTGCACAAACGCCTAGCTGATCTTGCTGGCCTCGCTAGGGTCCAAGCGCAGTGGGCGCTTCCCTCTCAAGGGCCTCACGCCAAAGTAGAGCAAACCGCAACAAACGACCAGCAAAAGGAAATCTCCAGTCAGCCGGCCCAACAAGGTTGAGATATCGCCCCACCCATTGTTCGATGCAATTAACTCCACCGACGTGTAGAGACCAATGGGAAAGACAACAAACTGCTTCCACAACGGCACTGAGGCCAAAAGCAACACAAGTCCGAAAAATATTCTTATTGCTCGTTTCATAGTTTAGTGGCTCCCCCTCGAAGGCACTGAAATAATCTTCGGTGAATGCCCAGTCAGTTCAAAGAATCTGCTCAGCGATTGCTTATTCAATGAGAGCGTACTGGTGTTCACCAGTGGGTGGCATAGAAATGCCTCATTCGACCAAAGCTCCTCGTCAATCAAAACTTCTACCTGTTTCTCGCTGTCATTTACCACGGCAAGCAAAGTGACCGATCCCGGGGATAATCTCAGGTATTTTGCCAATCTCTCAGGCGATGCAAAACTTAAACCAGACACTTCCAGCGACTTTGAGAGGGTTTTTAGATCAACGTTCTTCTCTGGGGCGACCGCCAATAGGAAATGCCGCTGACCTTTGCCATCACGGAGAAACAGATTCTTTGTTTCAGCACCGGGCAAATCGGGAACCAGCCGTTTGGCTTCTTCGCACGTGTACACTGGTGGATGATCCACTTGTTGGTACTCGATCTGATGGGAATCAAGAAAGTTAAAAATCATTTGTTTCGTACAGACGCCCCAACCTCACTGGACGGTCGAAGAAGCTGTTCGATGATGCTCATGCGCTCCACATAACGAGCGCGCTGCGCCTCTGGTGCACCGGTAAATTCTAAGCGTGGTATCATCTCGCACAACTCAGTCGTCACCTCTCCCGCCTGACTAAGCGTTCCGATGCCATGCCCGGGCTTAAGCTCAAGCTCCACTCGTCTACGCATCACGTCCTCAAGACTAAGAGCTTGTTCCACATCAAGAGCGAGCTGGAGCTCCCCCTTTAATACGCAGTCCCCGAGTACCTTAAGTCCTTCCGTATAATTAAGGAGACTCGATACCCTACTCCCTAAGCGAGCGATGGTCTGGACTTTCACCTGCTCGGGAACACCCGCATCGCGGCAGGCATGAGAAAAAGCCGTAACCCGATTCGATAAATCAGCAGCGCCAGGAAGCAAGCGGCTTCGCAAAGAAGCGCGATGAACATCTGCGCCGGACACTTTCAATAGTAATCTAAATCCCTCCTCACAGGCCCAGGCCGCGGTGGTGTACTTCCCTCCGACCAGCGATAGCACCCCCTTTCGAAATATCCAACGATGTCGCCGCGACAAGGCGTCAACCTCAGATTCGCCAGCCGGCGATGCGGCAGGCAATGCGCGGTAGCCGGCAAAACAGTAAAAAGCACTCTCACGACTCAAACCCATTCCGGGCAAGTCAACTTCTACTCGGCTCTGAATCTCTTCAATCTCATCAGGCGATGGCAGTGGGTCGAGCTCAAGAGCGTCAACCTCCCGCTCAGTAGTTCCCACGAGTGTTCCGCCCGGATGCGGTGTCACAAAATAATAGCGGCCTTTAACGCGGGTCCTCCCGTCTCGAATCGGAAGCACCAATGCCGGGCCTTGCCACGGCTTCGAGTACAACACATGTGAACCTCTGCTGAAGCGAAGCAGCGGCTCGAGCTCGCGGGTTTTCATTCCACCCGCTGTTGAAATCCAAGGCCCCGCAGTATTCACCACAATACCGGCTTGAATACTGCCTTGAGTTCCAGAAACTCGGTCAACAAAGCGCACATCGACTCCAGTAGGATTGTGGAGAAACAGCAAGCTTTCGGTATAGTTCAAGCAGTGAGCACCTTCTTGCCGCGCCGCAAGTACCCTTTCGAGCACCAAGCGCGTATCCGAAAGAATGCCGTCTCGATACAAAAATCCTGGTCCAAAAGCGGTGCTCATTCCCGGCGGTACTGCACGTTGTTTTGGCAGGCCCGCGCGCCCGAGCGCCATCAATGCATACAAGCTGAGTCCGAGACGCATCTGCATTCGAAGCAGCGAGTCATTCTCTAAAGTAAGTGCTTGAAACTCTTGGCTACGCACTAGGTGCGGCGCAACTCTTAGAAGATTTTCTCGTTCTCTAATGCCCTCAAACACCTGGCGAAAGTCAAAGTGTTCGAGATAGCGAATGCCGCCGTGTGCCAGCCTTGAACTTCTAGACGAAGTCCCCTGAGCGAAGTCTCCGCGCTCTAACAATACGGTACGCATGCCATGCAGCGCGGCGAGTTGAGCGAATGTCGCTCCGTGAATTCCTCCACCCACCACCAACACATCGCACCATGGCTTGTCAGCAAGATGACGAAAGCTGTCTTCGCGTGAAAGTAGTGTGGCGTGTGCGGCGGGATTATCTACCAGCGGCATCCTATTACTGACCCGCCTTGATCATTAAAACTCGAGCCCGAGTGTCTTCTTGATCGGTGCCTGCAGTCATGACTGAGATACGCCAGGTACCAGGAGGAACCTGATCAAAACGAAAAACTTTCTCATTCAAGCGACGCCCACGCACCGGTGCTGAGAGGCCGTCAACATGGGTCAGTATCGCTTCGACTTCTCCGCCGGTTATAGAGGCCTCAAGCATTTCTGTATTTCGAATCTGCGCACTAAATCGGGTCAGCCCAGCTCTATCGACGATGCGCAGCTCGGCCGAGTTCTTGGCAATGCTCGCGTTGGGCGCTTGCGCTTGAAGCGGGGTCACAGAATAAAAACAATTAAAAATTGAGAGTGAGAACACGGCGGCGCATAAGAATGAGAAGCGCATCGCCAAAGATCGACACCCCGCTCGCCCTGGAACGGAATCAACCCAGAATGAATATCGCAGTAGTGAACGATCCCTTGCGGCCATGGCGCTAGCTTACTCTGCTGCGCTTCAGCCCTCAAGGCTCAAGACTCGCCTGCTGTCCCGATATCCTCCCCGATATCACGGCGCACTTGGCGACCTCGAAACTGTATGAGATCCGCAGCCTGATAAGCCACCCGCGAAGCCTCCTCAAGCGATGCAGCCATTGAGGTGACACTTAAGACTCTCCCGCCACTGGTACGAAGGTGTCGGTCGGTCGGTCGAACATCGGATGAATCTTGGGTAGTTCCTGCATGAAACACCACGACCCCGGGCCGATCGCTCGCTAACTCCACCCCATGAATCTGATCGCCAAGCTCTGGCGCATGCGGATAACCAGGACTCGCTAACACCAAGCACACCGCAGTCTGTGAGGTCCATTCAACGGGCGACAGGGTCGAGGGACTTCCTGAAACGTCACTCAACGCGAACAGTAACTCAAAAAGATCACTATCCATTCGCCGCAGAATCGACTGAGTTTCAGGATCCCCTAGTCGGGCATTAAACTCCAAAACCGCCATCTCTTCTCCTCTGACCATAAGACCCGCATAGAGAAACCCAGAAAACGGCGTGCCCCGATCGCGCATGGTTTTAAGCACTGGCTCAACAACCTCTTTCACCGCCCGCGCAATCAAGCCTTCATTCAGCACTGGCGTGGGCGATACGCTTCCCATGCCTCCCGTGTTGGGGCCCTGATCACGCTCTTTAAGGCGCTTATAATCATGTGAAGTAGCTAGGGGAACTACGCGGCTTCCGTCAGTCGCCACAATGAACGAGGCTTCACGCCCGGTAAGAAACTCTTCGACGATAATGGTTGAAGCTTTGAGAGAATCACACAGCTGCTCTATGCCTTCTGCAACATCGTCTCTTGAGTGACAGACCACCACGCCTTTACCAGAGGCAAGTCCGTCAGCTTTGAGAACGAATGGCAATTCAGCGCTCTCGACGTGGTCAGAAAGTGCCTGCTTTGAATCAAAGGTGCGCGCCTTAGCGGTGCGAACCCCCGCCTGTTCCATGATGTTCTTGGCGAATATTTTTGAGCTCTCTAATTCTGCCGCGGCTTTGCTCGGACCAAAAATCCTAAGCCCTTTGGCGCGGAATGCATCGACCACTCCAAGCGACAGCGGTAGTTCTGGCCCAACTACCGTCAGATCCACACCTTGAGTTTCCGCAAAACTAACGAGCCCCTCGATGTCTCCGGCCTGCACAGGAACATTCTTGGCCACAGTGCCAATGCCCGGATTTCCAGGAGCACACCACAGCTGGGTTACCTGACTGGATTGGCGTAACTTCCAACACAAGGCATGTTCTCGAGCTCCCTGACCAATCACTAAAACTTTCATCTCATCACTCCGAAAGACTTTTGCTCAGCGGCATTCACATTGCGGTCAAGTTAATTCGCGATCAAGAGAGCCCAGGCTAGTGGCGAAAATGCCTATCGCCACTCAAGAAAAGAAGGACCCCGTGCTCAGCCGCGGTTGCCACTATCTCGGCGTCTCGCTTAGCACCCGAAGGCGCTACCACCGCTTTCACTCCAGCTTTGGCAAGCACTTCAACACCGTCTGGAAACGGGAAAAATGCGTCAGAAGCAGCAACGGCGCCATCCAACACATGTGCGTGAGTACGTGCTTTTAGCAGCGCCACTTCGACCGAATCGATGCGACTCATCTGGCCTGCTCCCACGCCTACCAACATCCCGTCTTTAACAATAACAATGGCATTCGACTTCACGTGAGCACACAAAGCCCAGGCCATGCTCAAATCAGTTTGCTGAGCCTTGGAAGGCGAGCCGGGAGTTGCTAATTGCCACTCAGAAAATGAGGAGAGCTTTCCGTCCCGCTCTTGAACCAGAAACCCATCTAGTACTGAACGAACCTCGCGCCGACCGGCCAGGGCCTGCAAATCAATCTCAATTACCCGAAGATTCTTACTCTTGGCCAGCACGTCTAGGGCACCTGGCTCATAGGCCGGAGCTACCACAACCTCAGCAAAATCTTCGCGAATTTCTTGGGCCGCTTCGACCGATACTGGGACAGTAAAGCCTATGATACCGCCGAAGTGACTGCGCGGATCCGAGCGCTTAGCTCTCTGCAGTGCATCAAGCGCAGAACTACCACGTGCTGCACCGCAGGGGTTAAGATGTTTCACCACCACGGCGGTGGTCGTTTCAGCTCCACAAGTCTCCAGAATACGCGCCATGGCGTCGACATCGAGTAGGTTATTGTAAGAGAGCGCCTTGCCACCGGTGATGCGCCAGGCAGGCTTCACTGCGCTGTGAGTGCTGTCCTCTGCACTACTAGTGCCAGCACCTTGAAAAAAGCTGGCAGCCTGGTGCGGATTCTCTCCATAACGAAGCGCGGAACTGCTGTGCAGCACCACGCCAGTCCATCGATCCATCACATTCTTACTCGGCTCTGCCGCTTGGCTCATTTCAAGCGACAATTGCCTTGCGCGAGGCATGCTCAGCGGACGCTCGCCCGACAGAAAACTCGCCACCGCAATGCCATCATCAGACAACAGGGCAAATATTTTTGCGGCCAACTGGCGACGAAGCCCTTCCTCTTCAAGCTCGCCAAACTTTCCCGCAAGAATTTCCAGTCCAAGTGCGTAGTCTTTAGGATCAATGAGCGGCAATACCGCTTGATGATTCTTTGCCGCCGCACGAATCATGCTCGGGCCGCCAATGTCGATTAACTCAATCATCTCTTCTTCAGAGCATTCTCCTTCAGCAGCGGCGCGATCTCTCTGCAGGGCGTCACGGAAGGGGTATAAGTTCACCGCCACGACATCGATGGGCAAAATGTCGTCTTTCTCAAGCATTTGCAGATCGCCTGGGACATCCCGCCTGGCCAGAATTCCCGCGTAGATTTTGGGGTGGAGCGTTTTTACTCGTCCGCCAAAAATCTCAGCCTGCCCGGTATAGTCCTCAATCGATCGAGAGCTAATGCCATGAGTTTTAAGAAAAGCTCCAGAGCCCGAGGTAGTAAGAAGCTCAAACCCCCTCTCTGCCAAGCCCTTGGCAAGGACTTCTAAGTTGGTTCTATCCGAGACGCTTAACAACGCGGTTCGAGTTCGCATTTTTTTTCTCCTGACGACCTACTCTTTCGGTGAGGCTGCTGCCTCTGCTTCAATTTTCTGGAAAAGAATCTTTGGCTCTCCAATGGCATGCCCAGACGGAAGCTGGCTCGAAGCATCGCCCCAAGTAGCCGCACTCGCATCCAGCGCAAGAAATCCAAGGATCTTCTCGCCTGTGGTCGGCATGAATGGCAAAAGCATAATGCCAAGGGAGCGAATCGCTTGAATCGCAAAGTTTAGCGTAGTCTTGGTAAGTGCTTCGTCAGTTTTCCGCGTAGCCCAAGGAGCCTTTTCATCAATATAACGATTGCATTCCCTGGCGAACTCCATCACCTGCTCAAGTGCCTGCTTAAAGCTAAACTCCTCAAGCGATTGAGCAACACGCTTTGCAGCCGCGAGACGCTTCTCATTAAATTGATGGTCAACGTCCGAGGTGCTTTTCTCCTCGGCGCTTGGGACGGTTGGGCCGTAATTTTTCACAGTAAAAGAAAGCACTCGGTTCACAAAGTTACCGAGCACATTGGCGAGCTCTGAGTTCTGGCGCTGTATCAAATCTGCCGGCTGATAGGTGCTCTTTGAGCGCTCGGTAGAAATCATGGTTAGGTAGTAACGCAGCGCGTCAGGATCACCGCCACCAGCGAGGTATTCATCAATCCAAATCGCAGTACCGCGCGACTTAGAGATTTTAGTCTCTTCTTTGCCCGGAAACTGAATGTTCATGAATTGATTTACGATTACGCCGCGCGGAAGCTGATACGCTCCATGCGCCTGCAACATCGCTATCCACACCATGCAGTGAAAGATAGTGTTGTCCTCGCCGATGAAATGGAACACGTCGCAATCTTCAGATTGCCACCAGTCGCTAAAGCCCTCAGGGTTTCCATCCTGGATTTCGCAAAGCTCTTTGGTGTTTGAAATGTATCCAATCGGTGCATCAAACCACACGTACAAGACTTTGCCCTGAGCTTCTGGGTCAGACAGAGGCACCGGCACGCCCCAAGTCAGGTCTCTGGTCATGGAGCGCTGCACGAAGCCATTCGCTATCAGGCCTTCCACGTATTTCTTGGTGTGATCACGCAGCGTAGCTTTCTCAATCCAACGTGCCACATCTGCTTGAAACCGAGACAGATCAAGAAACCAGTGCACGGTATCCTTCACCGTAGCAGGATCTCCGCTCATCACACTGCGTGCGTCTTTGAGCGATTCAACATCGAGCATTTTGCCGCACTGCTCGCACTGGTCACCGTTTTGATCCAGCGTCCCACAAAATCCACACGTACCGCGTACAAAACGATCGGGAAGAAATTGAGCGGATTTGGGATCATAAAACTGTCGTGTACTTCTCTTCTCGAAGAATCCTTTTTCGAGAGTGCGCGTGAAAAACTCTTGGCTTAACGGAGCATGGTATGGGTTGCGGCTAGTCGAGCTGTAGATATCAAACTCTATGCGAAGTCCCTTAAAGGCCTCGAGCTGAACGCCGTGATAATGCTTAGAGACTTCGGCGGGCGTGCGATTCTCGCGCTGAGCGGTGAGGATAATCGCCACCCCGTGGTCATCGGAACCGCAGATAAAGCGCACGGGCACACCGTTGAGTCTTAGGAACCTGACGTAGGTATCAGACGGCAGGTAAGCCCCTACAATGTGGCCAACGTGCAGCCGCCCATTGGAATATGGAAGGGCCGCGGTAATAAGCGCTCTCTTTGGCAGAGCCATAATAGTAACACCCCAATAGATGCAATTCAGAGAATCGTAGCGAAATCAGTGGTGAATCGCTGGGGAACTTGTACCCGGATCTTGAGCTGAAGTCATCTCAGAGGCGCACAGACTATCGATTCTGATAGCGCGCTAAAAGCGCCCGGTAGAATCGCAGTGCATGTGGGTCATCAAGCCCCCCACTTTCAAACAGCTCACCCAGCTCCCCTAAGTGTGTGCCGGCTGAATTATAGTCTTCAGCCCCCAGGTAGCCACTTACAAGGTACAGCAGTGCCGCTTCTGAGCCAGAGTCCACCTTAAGGGCGTGCTGAGCCGCCTGGATAGCCTGGTCATAGGCACGATTGTGTAAGTGCACAAACGCCACACACAACCACGCTGGGGCAAACTCTGGAGCTACCTCAACAAGCCCAGAGGCGATTAATTCGCCGCGCCGAAACTCTCCAATCTCAATCGAGAATCTGGCGAGCTCATAAATATGCGCTATCTCTTCATCCGAATAGCCGCGCTTAAGAACTTCTGAACTGAGCCTTGGCCTTGCTGCTTTCATTGATCAGATCCCCCTTCGGCTAACTGCGCCTTTTCAGAGGGAACACCGGACTGCTCTGGTTTCACCGCGAGCCAATCGAGAACCTCTTTGAGCATTGCCTCCTCGGCTGCAAGCCGACGAAACGCTGTTCGCGCTGAATCAGCGCCCGCACCGGAACTAACTTCAGTTTTAAGCGCCTGCACCTTTTCAAATCGAGCAAACAGAGAAGAGGTAAGAGGCGTGAGGCCGCCGACTTGCCCGATTACCGGAAGCAACAGGGCAAGTGGCGAAAGTCCAAAGGGGTCTGGGGGGGCGACAAGTGACTTCTTCATACGATGCCTAGTGTCCTGAGTTACGAGTTCGATGAATAATTCTCGCCGAGCTCGCTGCTCTCTTTGTGAATATATTTAATGAATTACACAACGAGAACAGCGAGAACAGCGAGAACAGCGAGAACAGCGAGAAAAATACTTGAATGAACTTCTGACTCAGCACACTACGAAGTCTAGCGAATTGTGTGGCACCTGGATATCGCTCAGTTTTGCCCTCTGCAACCGGGATAATGGCCTGAAAGGAGTTCGGATTCAGTGGCACCGGCACACCCAACCTTTTGACCCACTCTAGGATTTTAGGGACCTTCAAACGCTTTACCGTTTTGAAGATCGAACCGATACCAATCGGTGGAGGGTGCCTTAGTTCAAAGTCGCAGCTTGTTCTAATGGATTCCCGCACTAGTGCACCGACGAGGGTAGTAACGTTCCATTATCCTGTCCTTAAGGGACGAAGAGGTGGAATGGGACGTGGGTGTACAGGTACCTAGAGGACGAATCCAACAGGACTTATTCCCTAGGTACCACGAGGCAGACCAGGACCGGTTGTGTTGGTGCAGATCTTGCTCTGAAGGCCTAGGGGCAGCGTGTGCCCAAGGAAGAGAAAACACACCGGTGGGGCGAGAGTTCGCTGGAGGCGGCTCTTCGGAGACCAGATTCAAAGGGTTGTTATGAAGTATTCAACGATTATAGCGGTTACAATTTTCTCATTCTCCCTACTCTTAGGAGACTCTGCCCATGCAGCCAATGGACCCAAGACTCGATCGCTTTTCTCCCCCAGTCCAGAAAATATGTTTGAGGGAACCGGGACCGATGGAAACCCGATCACCTGCGCCCTTGTAAAGAACAAGTGGATCCCTATCCGCGCCAAGAGAAACAAGTTTCAGAAAGTAGGCGTCCGACTTAAGGAGATTCTAAAGCAGCTTAAGGGCCTCGACGCGGAGGATGATGCAAAGCTGATTAAGAAGCTCAACAAGGAAAAGAAGTCCCTCAAGCGTTACCAATCTAATGCGAAGCAAACCTGCACCGCCGGGCCAATACAGCCTACTCCTACTCCCACGGTAATACCTGACGAGTTCTCCATGGAGGCCTATTCCGGTCCGGTATCTGAGGAAACGGTGCGGTATCTCCTCGAGAAGGCAGCTTACGGCCGAAGTTCGGGTGAACAAGCGGTTGTTGATAAAGCACTCTCCACCGGGCTTGCAACTGCAGTGGATGAGTTGATGCTGGTCAAAGCTGAGGATGCGACCTTGGCGGATCGCATTGAGGACAGAAAAAATGCTTCAAATGGTGTCGGAGGCGGGTCGGGTCTTGGTGACCTCCTGACTCAAACGAGAGACAGCTTTCGTTTTCGAGGATTTCGACAAGCTGCCCTGGAGCTCGCCATCAACACCAGAAACCCCTTCCGAGAGAATCTCCGGCACTTCTTGCTCGGGCTTTGGACGGTTGGGCACGACGTATTAAGCAATTCGACTGCTGGAAACCCACAGTTCGTGCTGTGGTGGGATTATTTCAATTTGCTTGGCGAAATCGCCTACAATCTTCCACTTCCCACAGATTTTGCCCAAGCGTTTCCGGGAAAGTCAAAGTTTGCGGTTCAACTGGTGCGCGCACAGCGCTCTCCTATGATGCTGCTGTGGCTCAGCAACAACCAGAATGTTTTGGGAAATGTAAATGAGAACTACGCCCGCGAACTCCAAGAGCTCTTTACTGTCGGAACCCAGAGATTTGATGAAGCCACGGGAGTGTTGGTCGACAACTATGTGGAATTCCGAAATGGGGGAAACCGTACGCTTGGTGATATCTACCGTATCGCGCGCAACATCAGCGGATGGAGAGTGTCCCCCTTTACCGACGGAGGAGGCATCCAAAGATGGCGGGGAGTATTTAGCCCCGAAGATCATGATCCAGCGATTCTTCCAATCTTCGAGGGAGAGCCCCACCAGTTTAGCTCGTCTTCCGATTCAGAGGTGGTGTTCGGCATCCTCGAGAAACATCCCGGAGCGCCGCTCTTTATCTCCAAAGAAATCCTGCGCTGGTATGTCACCGCCGCTCCGCCTCAGGAGCTGATCAAAACCTTTTCGCAAGTGCTGGTAGCGAATAACTACGATTTGGACGCGAGCCTTCGAACACTCTTGCTATCTAAGGCGTTCTATCATGGCAACTATAAGAATACCGTAGCGAAGAACTCGTTCCAGGTTGCGGTTGAGCTTGCGCGTACTTTGGAGATGGCACGCCATGACATCGGTTCACAGACTCTGGAGGTAGGAATCAATATCAATCAGCGTGAAGGAACTCCCGACCAGGAATTCGTCGTAGCCTACACTCAGGGGAGTGTGGCTCGAATGGGATATACCACGACCCTTCCCTCAGAAGGAGTGTTCTTCTTCCCTGATGCGAACTGGTCTCGGCCTTACACACTTATGGAGACTGCGAACTTAACTACGGCGTATCTCCTTGGTAGCACCGAACTCGCTCGGCTAGTGGACGGAAATGGCCTCGGATGGATGCCGCAGCGCGTGCTCCCAGAGGGCGACTACACCGCAGCAGAAGTGATTCAATTCGTCGCTAACAAACTTGGGGTGACGCTCAGTAACGACGACGTTGATCAGTTGGTCTACTACATGGATTACAACTATAATCCCAATAATGGCATCCAGTACACGAGAGCCAAGTACGACAACCTACTGAACGGAATTCCAAGCGAAGCAAATGGCTTTTCAAACACCAATCATCAAAATAATAAAGCGCGCTATCTGTATGTGTTTATGGCGATGCACCCTCATTTTCTGAGCAAATAGATTTGAGGGAAAAGACAATCCTAAATAGGAGAGGCGGGTATGAGCAAGGTAAGTAGACGAGGATTTCTTAAGATAGTAAGTGCCGGGGCGACCGCATCAACCCTCGGGATGTCACGCCTCTTCTTAAGAGACGCGAGTGCCGCGCCGATCGCAGGGCGAAAGGTGGTGAACGTCTTTTTAAATGGTGGCTGTGACATGTTTATCCCCGTTCAGCCAACGGGATTCGGGAGCGTGATGAGTCAACTCTTGACTAATAGGCCGACCATTGGAGCGCCGCTCTTGAACAACGTGGGGGCGCCCTTCACCCGCCTGTCCCTCAACGGTTCAAACTACACCCTGCATGATCAGATGACCGAGTTCCAAACGCTCTTTAACCGTTCGCCTAGTGAGTGTGCGATCTTACTTAAGGGCGGCATAGTTACGAACAACACCGGCTCACATGAGGAGGCTCAAAAGGACCACCAAACTGGGGTAGATAGCGGAAACACCGTTGATGATACGGGCTGGATTCAAAAAATCATGGAGGCTAATGCCATCTCAGATAGTTACCGTGTAATAGATCTAACCGGTGGCGGAATAGCCACCGGCGCCACGGTTCAGAGTGCGCAATTTAGACCAACGGCTCTCAATTCCTTGGCTGACTTTGGGTACCGAGCCGAGCTGGGAACCACCTCGACCGGCGAGTATGGCTTCAGAATGGCCACCGCTCAATCAATCATCTCATCCGCAAACGGCACTGGCGCTTTACCGGCGGCTATCAAACAGAATTGGGCGCAGCTAAATCAAACCGTGGCCGCCGTTGGAACCGCTTTCACGACGGGATGCGGGACCTACAATTCGAATAACGGTACATGTTCGTTACTCACAGCTCAGTTTCCTAACACGGGTATTGGCCGACAACTGAGGGATATCTATATCAGCTTTCGACAGCTCCCCACTCAATTCGGATACGCCGAGACAGGTGGATACGACGTCCACGAGAATTCCGACCCACAGGGCCAGAATCCAAACGCACGAATGGGGATGTCTGCTCGGCTTCGAGACCTTAATTTGGCCCTGAATGCCTTTCGTCTGAACTGCGAGAATGCGGGCATATGGAGCGACATGATCATTGTGATAAATTCTGAATTCGGAAGAACGAATTATGAGAACGTGACCAAGGGGCTTGACCATGCTGATGCCTCAATAGTGTTTTTGCTTGGAGGAGCTGTTGCAGGCGGAATGTATGGCCAAGACTTTACGGTCGCCGAGCTTCAAAGGCCTCAAAACGGCATCGATGCACAGATAAAAATTCGAGATGTGTACTGCGACATCATTCAGGGCCTCTCCTTGAATCCCTCTGCCGTTTTCCCGGGCTTCACCCGCACTCCACTTGGTATCATTCGGCCGGCATAGTGAAGGGAATACTACGGCATGAAGACTAAATTTCTGACCGCATTGACTCTGTGCAGCGTGATTTTCTCTATAGCAACCGCATCTGCGGCTACGCGTCCTAAGAAGGTGACGCTACCGCTCTCTGATATCTTTCAGTCCGGTACTACTTCGTGCGGCATGGTAGGCGGAAAATGGATTCCTGGAGTCACTAAGCTCAGCACGCCTGGGGTATTTACTAGCCGTGCGGCTCAGATACGCGCTCTCAAAAAAGATAAACGGCTCGCGTCCTCCGATGCAGATCAGGCTAAGGTGGACAAGAAGCTTGCAAAGATAAAAAAGACTCAACGTAGGGAAGCCAGTTCTTGTACCAATGGCCCACCGCCAACTCCTACTCCTACCCTTCCGACGGCCACTCCGACTCCTCAGTCGCAAGGCTGTTACGACATGAACCGAAATACTTCATGTTTTGGCATTCCAAATGGACAAGTAGGAAACGAGGATGAGGGTCTGATATTGTTTGGTTCATCATGTGCGGGGTGCCACAACGGATCAATTCAAGCCGAACCTCGCGATAAGACCTATTCGGAGATTGAGGTAGCTTTCTCTGACGTTCCAGAAATGAATCTCTATATCGGGGCCTTCACTTCTGATGCGATTTCCGATCTCACGGCGTATCTCAACCGCTTCAACCCGAATCAGTGAACGAGAGAACGTTTCTCTCTTAGGTAATAGCAGATATATTAACGCGGCGGACGCAGAGGGCACGGAGAAGAACCGCAAGAACTTCCCCCTCCGTGTCCACCGCGACCCCCGCGTTAATAAAAGAATGGTACAGAAGACGTGCACTGAGCCTGCTCGATCAAAATCAGCCCTCTACATCTGAAAGGCTCCCTCACTACCCATCATCCTGCGCTTCACTGAGAAGCTCAGCCCGAGTCATGCGATGAGTACGTCGAAACTCAATATGGCTCCACACCAGAGCTATCACCGCTATTGCGGTTCCAATGACCCCAAACCCAAACGCCGCCACCCTAAGTACCAACTCTGGAATGCGCGAGATGCCACTGCGGTCCACCGCCGTCAACGAGGTGCTGAGCGGCCAGAACATGAAGCCTAAGAGCGCTACCACGGCAATCACCGCGTACCCTCGCAGAAGCATTCCAAGACTTCGCCCAGAAAACCCCCGCAATTGCTTTCCCGACATCACCCGTGAAAGGTCGAAACCACAAGCACCGAGGCGCACCAAAAATCTACTCTGAAACATACCAAGGACCAGTACTCCAAGCGCACCAGCTATGGCTGGAAGCAGAAAAAAGCCCAAGAAAGGCGCTAGCGCCGTCTCAACTCGAGAGGCACCGAGCGACTGCGCACCTGACTCTGCACTGGTTGAAATCAATCCGCGATACTCGCCCCACCAAGCTGAAAGTTCGCCCGTTAAACCCCACAAGGTGAGAGCCGCAGCGGCCGCTACCATCAAAAACGCCGCAGAACGCGAGTGCGGTACAATTCCTTGCGAACGAAGGTGCTCAAGCTTTCGAGCTGTTGGCCACTCGGTTTCGTCTCCGCCTACCATAGTTTGCCTCAATCTCTGCTAATTCTAGTGCCTTGAGTTAGAAATTCATTTTTGTGTTTCTCTCGCCGTTCTCGTTGTGTAATTCATTAATTTCACAAAGAGATCAGCGAGCGCGGCGAGAATAGTTCATCGAACTCTCTCCTTAGAACACTAGCGCACCGCGTTAATTCACCGCGCTAAACTCTTGCCAAAAAAATGCCGAAAGTTGCTGCCCCAAAAAAGTCACAATCACCACCGCCCCAAGCAACGTGATGGCAGTCCATGGTAAGGTAAGCTTCATCGCCGACATCCGAAACCCACACACTACCCCCCAGCGCACCACATACTGGGTAACGGTCACTGCAAGCGCACTAAGCACACTGCAGAACACCACTGCATTTCCTAATGCCAGCAACAACGCTCCTGAGGCGGCAGGACTTATGTTCGTACCGGTATGCATCATGCCGCGGAAAAGAAAATCACTCCAAACGGCATGAGAAGCGAGCAGCACGAGGCTCGAAAGCGCGGCGACTTGCCGAAGCGAGCGAATTCCTTCCACCAACCCTGAAATTCTTTCGACAAGAATTGCTGCAATACCGGCACAAAGCGGAACAGAGGCGACGAACAACATCAACCACACCGGTTCGCCATGCTCTGGCACAAGCTCAGGCGCAAATTCCCACAGTGCCCAACACAACCCCATCCACGGCAGCACTATTGCCCCAAGGCCAAGTGGCCAGAAAAGAAGCAGGACTATAAGGCAGGCAATTAACAAAAGACTCTCTCCCCTTCGGCGTCAAAGTCTCTAGCGGAATACCCGCTCAGCCAGACTGAGCACGCTTTGAGTAAAGCTCGGCAGCATCAGGTAAAAAACAAGCGCCACTGCTCCAAGACGTGCGGCATATCCAAGCACTGGTTCATGGATTGACGTGGCTGATTGGATAATTCCCATCAGCGAGCCGCCCACCACACAGGCCAACACCAGCGGCAAACCCAGCAACACCAAGGTTCGAATTGCATCAATGAATGCTTCTATCAATTCAGCCGATGCCATAGCGTCATGCCTCCCCTCAGTAACCACCCAGCAGTTTCTCTGTGATGAGCGTCCACCCGTCTATGCTTACGAAAAGCAAAAGTTTCAGCGGAAGGCTGGCAATGCGTGCAGGAAAATCAGTGACCCCAAGCGCGGTGATGATGTTCACCACCAGCAAATCAATGACCACAAAAGGAAGCAGCAGTAATAGCCCAAGCTCAAAGGCTTCACGCAGCTCGGTAAGCATGAACGCAAGTGTGACCAACGAAAGATCGTCGTCCTGTGGATTCTCAACAGCAGCACCGTCCGATTTCGGCTCGTCCTTTGGTTTCACACCGTTTGAAGTGCGCAGCTTCGCAAGACGCTCTCGCACCGAAGCATCAGCGTTTCTCTCTAAGAAGGGCTTAAGGTGGGTGGTGACTACCCGGTCTTCTGCTCGAAGCTTGCCCTCAAGCAATGCTTGCAGTCCTCCAATAGGTTCTAGCTGTGGTTGCATAACGACGAACGTCACCAACAGTGAGAATCCGGCCACGATTGCCCCCATGCCGAGGCCCTCGAGCCCAACGCCAACGCGCACGATACTGAGGACGGTGAAAACCTTGGTAAAGGAAGTCAGTAATAGAATTAGAAATAGGCCACCGATAAAGGCCGGTAAGGTCTCCATACCTGAGACTATATGGCCAAGCCCCACATCCGGGAAACCCTCCGTCGAAGGGCACCAATGCCGGGAGTTGTCCCTGATAGTCTACTAAGGGAGGTGCGAAGCTAAGGAAGCTCGGAAAAACTAAATCTTAGTGGTGCAAGCAAGCTCCAGGAATTGGCCTAAATTTGATTAAACCACGAAGACCACAAAGCGCACGAAGATAGAAACACGGGTTATTTCAGAGGTTCCCTAAAGAACGCTGATGGCGAGCCGGCCTTCGAACAAGCACAGTCTGGCGTCGGCTACCTTCTCGCCGTTGATTACGACTGCGACCACATCGCCAAGGCTCACGCCCGTGTCCCAGGCTGCCCCAGGCTGGGAGAGCTCTGCCATTTGGGTGCCCTCCATTTTAAAAATCGCACTGGCCACAGAGAGTCGCGTAGTTCCCTCTGGAATCGAAGATGGGGGAACTGGCCCAGAAAGCACTTCAACGCCAATCCTGCCCTGAATGTCGCCTAAACGACCAGGAAGAAACGGCTTCCCTGCAAAACGTATCACTACCTGATCTGATGCAGGCACTTCCAAATCTATCACTGAACCGGGCTTGAGGTAATCAACCAGCATGGCCGGCGGCACCGCCAGCTGAGCCAGTTCGAGATGCACATCACCTTCACTTTCGGCTAAACGCGAGACAGATCGCACCTGTCTGCGCCACAAACTATCAAGCCGATCGACCAGTCCCTTACCGAGCGCCAACCACACGGACGCTGGATTACGCTGAATCTCAAAGGATAATTTCACGACTCCCTGCGGGTCGATGTCGAAAGGAGAGCGTTCACTTTCGAAGCGAACGACTGAAGACTCAGGACCGCTCCATGATGACTCGAGGCTGACCAAAAGCCTGCGCGCTAGATATTCTCCCACTACCCGATTGGCCTGAGGAGATCCGCCTGGAATGAGTGCTTCCAACACCACGTTAGTGGCAACATCATCAAGGAAAATGCCTAGCGGTTCGTCATCAACACTACACGCGAAGGCGGTCGCTAGTCCTTTAGGCAGCGCCAAGCCTGGTTTTGCTTCGGTAAGACGAAAATCGATACCCAGCGAATGGGCAAGTGGTAGCCAATGAGCCGGAAATGCAGGAAACCATTTCTCTGGTCTACAACGCAGGAATCCTCTCGAAAGTCGCACCTCGTGAGGGTCTAACTTCCGCAGAGACCTGCGCGGGTCCCAGGGTATAAGACCGTCAGAGGAAGATTGCCCCCCCGACGACTGCTCCCCAGATGAATCTCCGCCTTCCTGCACTAGTATTCCCTTTCCTATAGCCCTCTATGGCAAGGCTTTAAGTTCTGCTTCTACCTCGTCGCGCCTCTCACGTGCTCTACGCACATCTTCGCGCGCTTCTTCTAGCTTGCGGGTAAACTGAGCAATGTCCTTCGTCACACTCTTGCGACGAACTTCCGCCTGCTGCAATGCAATAACATCCCCGACCCGTATCATGTGTTCCTGGTCAACCCCTCGGAGCACTCCTTCAGATTCCCCTAAATTCTTCTCGAGCTGCGCCAGCTGATACTCGCGCCGCTCTAACTCCCTCATCACCTGAGCAAATTCTCGCTCAAGGGATTCCCGATCCCCTGAAGCCTCACTCACGCTTTCTCCTCAAGCGCATCACGCAGCAAAGTCCCCACAAGTGGCATACGCAGCTCAGGAGTGACTCCCGCCAAATCAAGAGCGGCTCGCTTTAGGCCCGCACCATTGACCGCATCATTCTCAAGATACATTCCAGCTTCGCGACCATCAAGCAGTACCGCCACTGCGACGAGCGCTCTGTGCTCTGCACTAAGACTTCTAAATCGTTGCGTGTCTACCACTTAATTGCCTCCTACATCCTTAGGCGCTTCCGGAAGCTCTTTTCGGCTCCGCTCCGATCTGCTGCCAAGTGCTCGTGCAGTAGAACCCTTCACTCCAGCACTCGGCTCACGCGCTGCAATGCGAGCTGATGTCAGCAAGGACCCCAGCGAGATCCCAAGTACGAATACTCCAATAATCCCCAGCATGAGCCAGCCAGCAAGACTATTGTATTCATCCTCAGGAACGCGCCAAAGCCATAAAAACTCAGTCAGGGGCACCTTGCGCAGCTGTCCTCCCGCGATTCGAGCCACCCCTTCGGTCCCGTTGGACACCACGCTCTTGGCAGCTTCGTGAAAGACTTCTAAGACGATGCGACTTTCCTCAATGCCAGGCAAAGTCTGTTTAAGAATCGTCTTCAGAGATTCTTTATTGAGACTTGATCCGTCTCGAAGCCGCAGTAGTACCGCAGCACCAGTGCCATTTGAATTCTCTGAGTTCGCTGAGAGGACCGAGTTAAGGCGCACAACCACGCGAACTGAAGCCACTGATGGGTCGCTTTGTAATGCCTCCTCGACTTCCGCCGCAATGGCGCGATCCAGTCTTAGCGCCTCAACTTCACGCGGATCGGGCATCAATCCCCGCGGTGCAATCAACTCAGCGAAAGAAGTACGGGGTTCAGAAGGAAGTTTCAGTTCATGGACAATCGAAACTGCTTCAGAGTAATTGCCGCGCTTAACTCCGACGCGATATTTCCCTCGTCCCCCGGTCTCACGCTCAACTACACCGTGGACTCCACGCTCCACCAAAGCAGCGACGATCTCGTTAGCTTGTTCCTGGGTGAGGCTATCGCGCAAGGTCGCGTCGCCGCACCCTGTCAGGCAGCAGCAACTTAACACGACCACGGCGAACAAACGCCAAACCCTGAATCGCTCCATTAGCCAATACGCTCCGGTTAACTGTTACTTAGCCGCTCCCGCGCCAACTAGACACACGAGAAATTCAACTTCGCCAAAACGCAGCCAATCCCCATGGTCAACCTTCACCGCGTCATTTACCCGTTGGAAGCTCTCATGCGAGCGACGCTTCACCCAGACTCCACGATCACTCATGAGATCCTGCACCCTCAAACCCTCATGAGCTCCGGCAGCGACCATCGCATGCGGAGTTGAGACTGTTGGGTCACTCAACACGAAGTCAGTAGGTTTAAGACTCGTTCCAGAAACAAAAAACCGTCCCTCACGTAACTCAGCAGCAACGCCTTTAGGATCAGAGTAGTTTACAAGCCATCCAACCAACTTTCCGGTACCCGGCTGAGTAAACTCTACTGAGTCTGAGCGACGGCCCGACTCGCTGCGCCCACCATCACGTGGTCTCTCATTTCGCTCGGCCGATCCTCTTTCCCCCTGATTGCGTTCCATAGCGCGCTCCTGTCGACTTGTAGGCTCCTGACTTCTCTCTTGATTTCTCTCCTGCTGTCTTTCCTGGCCTCTTTCCTGGCTACGTGGCGCCGTTCGACGATCGTCCGTCTTCTCCCGACGATCATTGCCCCCGCCGCGTCGATCGTCCGCGCGAGCTGGTTGCTGCTCCTTAGCGGGGCGTGGACGGTCTCCAACCGGCTTCCACTCTTCCTCGCGCGCAGAAGCTTCAGGCACATCTTCCCTTCGTTTTGAACCGCCGAATGAAAGCCCAGAAGGCTTGTTTCTGCGCGATCCGCTCTCGACAATCACTCTCTGCTTGCTACCCTCCGAAGAAGATGAAGCAGTTGATCCGGAACTCTCTGCCCCAGTCGACGCAGCACCTACAGCCGCCTCCGCGTGCGCACTACCATTGGAGGAACCCTTAGGTGCCGGTGCCTCCACGTCGAGATCTACCTCTTGAATATAAGCACTCAGTGGATCTTCATCGCTCAGCGCACTAGTATCTTCAGGCTTGGCAGCGCCCGCCGGGCCTTCTGACGATTGCTCAGGAAGGCCTTCCTCGTCTGACTCCGCACTGACTTTTAATGCCTCTTTGGGCGTTCCCTCCATTTCCTGCCGAATGAGCCCAGCGGCAGCAGACAAGTCACTGCTTGAGGTTGCGGTGGTTCTCTGGCGAACACGTCCGCTCTTTGCAGATTCGCCTGACCCCTCTTCCGGTTTTTGTTGTGAAGGATCTAGTGTCTCACCGCACATACGGCAGCGCGTCGAGACCGCGGGAACAAGACTCCGACAAGAAGGACAACGAACAAACGCCAACTCTGTGCTATCTGTAGACATAAGCTACCACTCCCGTGAAAAACGCTATTCTCAAAACCCCTGAACAAATCTTCGGTACAACCGGCTTGCTACAAGTTTTCCTCAACTTCAAATTTCTCGCTGACCTCTCGCGTTACTTAGCGAATCATTCCCCACACCAGGCTTAAAAGTACTCCACTCAACACCGCAAGCAGAACAAATAGTAACGTAAGTATTACTCGCCCCGTTGGCGAAAGCGCACGGTAATAGTCTAAAAGCTGCTCCGTAAATCCTTGGTCCTTTTGGGCGGGCACGTGTGCAGAACTTCGCGCCATCGACAACGCCATTGAGCCCGGCGTCTGTCGTTGCCCCGGCACCTCTGCGGAAGCTTGTCCTCTCGGACCTTCCGGTGGCGGACGAAACGTAAACAAACTGCCGCTGGCACCAGAGAACTCACGCTCTTGTTGCTCACTAAAGCATATCGCCAAAGTGACCCCTCCGCCAAAATCGAAGACTCGAGGAGCACCGGTGATTGCCATGACCTCACCACGTTTGAGCACACCCTCCTCATGCCCGGTACCGTTCGTGCTTGAGTCTTGCACTTGCAGCGTTCCGGTTTTGCTCATGGAGACTACACAGTGTCGGCGAGAGACGTGCGGGGCACCGAGCCACATGTCACATCCAGGATCGCGCCCTACCACCACCGAAACTCCGGGGGACAATGCGACTCTTGCGGGTCTGGCAACTTCTGACACCGAGACAAGCACGGGGTAGCGCTTCTCAGAAGCGGGCGCTCGTGCGCTCAATTCCGCTCCCGCATTGGCTGCCTGATCGAGCTGATCCTGTGAGGTAACCCCCACCAGGGTCACTTCGCGTCCAAGAATAATCGCTGTCGCGGGCGCAACGTTCATTCGGCCTGAAATTTGTTGATGATTAACGAACGTGCCGTTGGTCGAACCCAGATCTTCTATCCAGAACTCGCCCGCTTCATATCCCAGTCGCGCATGCTTAGCGGAAATATCAGCGTTGTCGAGTCGAAGGGCGCACTGCTTTGATCTGCCCACATAAATTGGTTGATCAGGGACAAACGAAACAACCATCGGCGGAGAACCGCGCACAAGCACTGCGGGAAACATCGGACCGGGCAACGCGCAAGATTGACGAAGCACACGCACACCGGCGCGATCGGGTGGCTCACTCTCGCGAAGAAGCAAATCAAAATCGAGAGTGGTCACATGCAGCTTGACCGATCCAAGATCCAAGTCCGCATGCCCATCGTAGGTTCCCTCAAACGCAGTCGGGAGAGCGGCTCCTTCAACATTCGCCAAGGGTTTGCACTTAAACTTTCGTCCGAGATCACGAACCAGTCGGAGCTGACAGCCCAGCGCCTTAAGATCTTCAATAACAACATGCGCATAGTCAGAGGAGCCGATCACCCCTTGGGGGCGTCGAATGAAGATCATCTCGGGCTGCGAGACGCCATCTTGGAAACTAACTTCAAGCGCAAACATGTCGACCCATCGTGGAACAGAAACCTTTTATGAGAACTCGCCGCCCATGCTAAACTGCTCCTAACCTCATCTCGCCTTCATGCAAGGACGATGAGCATGAGCACAGGTGAACGCAGGCTACCGAAGCCTAAAAGCAAAAAACCCAAACTATGAGTAGCCATAGGTTTAGAATCAAAAGATATAGAACAGTTCCATCAATTTAAATGCAGGCACGACTTGGTCTGGAAACGGTGTTTCATAAGCTCTCGCATCCGCTCTGAAGACCTCGCATCAAACCTAAAGAAGTTCTATCTCTAGAAATGGGCCAAATATCGTAAGGTATAGGGGTAATAGCCCCTGATACGTTACATAAGGGCAATAGCGCACACGCGCGACACAGGAGGATTCGTGTCCAGGAAAATTCTCATTATCGACGATGATGTTACCGCACTCGACATTGTAGATTTCCTCTTTGAAGACAAAGGCTTCGAAGTGGTGCGCCGCGCGGACGGTCTTTCGGCTCTCGAATGCATCGAAGAAGAGAAACCTGATGCAGTGCTAGTAGACCTGATGATGCCCAAAATGAACGGGCAAGAAACCGTGCGACACATCCGCGCCAAGGGTATCACCGTTCCCGTGGTAGCCTTCACGGCGCTCGATGATCCAGAAGTTCACAAGGAAGCTACCGACGCAGGCTGTAATTTGGTACTCACCAAGCCTTGCAAGCCAGCAGTTCTGGTAAAACACATTGAAGATCTACTGACCTAGTCGGCGATTCAGTTCACACCTTAGACCTTGTCGAGTACTCGAGCCTCTGCCGCTTATATACTTTGACTTCTGAGGGAGATTTATTTGGAATTACGCGTTGTCTGTGCCTGTGTCACAGACTCTTAGGAACTCGTTTCAAGTTCAAACTTGAATACCAACGCTCCAATGTTCACTTCATCGCCAACAGAGAGCGGTATCTTCTTTCCTGCAACGCTCTTTGTGACTTTGTTCACGAATGTGCCGTTTAAACTTCCCACATCCTCGATGGTAACGGAGTCCCCTTGGACGTATATCACCGCATGTTTGCGTGAGATCTTCGCTTCTACATCCTCTTGCTCAAGATCGATTTCAGGAAATGCGCCTCCGTCGGAGTCCCAACGGCCAATCAAGTTACTTCCTGGCGATAGGGCGAAAACCTTCCCCTCAGATGGTCCATTCAGCAATCGAAGCCGCATAAGTAAAATTCCAAAAAATCCTGACCGTTGAGCAGCAAAAACACTGCGAGGCACTAATGGCGAAGGACCTCGTCCTCTGGATAGCCACTGTCCTGGATTAGAAGTTCATTTAAGGGTCCTTCTCGCCGTTCTCGCTGGGCTCGTTGTGTAATTCATTAAATATATTCACAAAGAGACCAGCGAGCACGGTGAGAATTATTCATCGAACTTTTAACTCAGCACGCTCCTCCCCCTTGTGGCAAGGCAAGCCCCTAGGGGCAGTATCGGCAGCATCAGAGAAATCCAACAGCTCAGAAAGCGTCCAAAATTCTCCATATCGCCCCTTGTTCTAAGAATGAATCTGAAGCGCTCGCTCTGGAATCACAAGAATGTACCTATGAACTCACCTATTTACGCCTATTAGGCAAACGCCGTTTGGCCTAATAAGGTTAGACTGGAGCAAGAGCTCGGGTGGGTGTTAGGCTAGACCTCATAGGAATGGTCGGTAGATTGCTGACCTGAATGATTTTTCTACACAGCTTTTATTACCCCGAGTTGAAACTCGTATTAGCTTAAGCCACTTAGTTTCATTTGGTTTGGTTGATTACGAGCCTCGGAAAATGTTGAAGCCGCGTACGAGGAGTCTTTGGCGCGATGTTTAGTTGAACTTTCTCAAGACACTTCTCGGTCCGAGCACACGACGAGGCCCGTTTCTGTAGAGCAGAAATTACGCCCAGTGAATAGCAGCGGACGAGGTGGAAATAGAATTGGTCTGACATGAGTGCATCTGTTTTCGATGCGAAATTGGGGCAGTTGAGAGAACACCGTATGAGTTTTCTCGTCGCTCAATCTTGGTCACTTGGTGAAGCCACTGAAGCTGCATCACCAAGACGATCATCTTCCCGCTCGCTTGTGAGCCGGGCTTATGTTTCTTCACCCACCCGAACCAACGTAGCGGTTGAATGCGAACGCAGCTCTGCTGTGAGCGCCATCCGTGACTTCGGCCAGGTCGGTGGAAATGATCAGAATCGAGTCTTGAGTTGTTTTTCTTTAATATCGGGCTTAGGACACTCAAGTACGCGGCACCAAAGATCGGAGAAGATTTATGGATCGCCGCATGCTTATCAACGCCACTCATTCGGAAGAGTGTCGTATCGCCATCGTCGAGGACGGCCAACTCGTTGAGCTTGAGATTGAGTCCGAGACCGGAAAAAAGCTCAAGGGTAACATTTATAAAGCCCGCATCTCGAGAATAGAACCAAGCCTTCAAGCCGCATTCATCGATATCGGCACCTCTCGAAACGGCTTCTTACAGGTCAACGATGTGCATCCGTCCTACTTTCGCTTGGCGAGAGGCCGCAATGGAACGCCTCCCTCAGGACGCCCAAGAATTCAGGATGCGCTAGAAGCAGGCCAAGAAATCATCGTGCAAGTGGTCAAAGAAGAGCGCGAGATGAAGGGCGCTACGCTGACCACGTTCCTATCACTCCCCGGACGCTATGTGGTGCTCATGCCAGGAAGTGACCGCGGAGGAATCTCTAGAAAGATAAGCGACGCCGAACAGCGGAAACGCCTTCGTAGCTTAGCGGAAGAGCTCGAAATGCCGATTGGTATCGGCATGATTATTCGCACCGCGGGGCTTGATCGCTCCTTGAGCGAACTGTCTCGTGACGTTTCACTCCAACTCAAGGTGTGGGAAGGAGTAGTTCGTGATGCACAACAGGCCCCCTCCCCGACTTGCCTCTATGAGGAGAGTGACCTTTCAAAGCGAGTTATCCGCGATTACTTCACCCCAGATGTGCGCGAGATTCTAATCGATAACCCCGAAACCTTTGAACAAGTGAAACAGTTTGTGGGCGAGGTGATGCCGCGTTACCGTTCGCGTGTGAAGCGCTACGAAGAAGAGCGCCCACTCTTTGCAGCGTTTAGTATCGAAGAGCAGGTGCTCAGCACCATGCGCCGAGAAGTAAAACTGCCCTCGGGGGGAGCTCTGGTGGTTGATACCCTCGAAGCATTGGTAGCGATTGATGTGAACTCCGGGAAATCCACCGGAGGAGATAACATCGAGGAAACTGCGTATCGGACTAATTTAGAAGCCGCCGATGAAATCTCTCGGCAACTTCGTCTGCGCGACTTAGGAGGTCTTATTGTCGTCGATTTTATCGACATGATGGACCGTCGACACAAAGCCGCTATCGAGCGAAAAATGCGTGATGCGGTGAAGGGCGACAAAGCAAGAATCGAAGTAGGACGCCTGTCACGCTTTGGACTGCTTGAAATGTCTCGTCAACGCTTACGAGCCTCGCTCTCAAGCCAGAGCCACCTCAAATGCTCGCACTGCCAAGGGGTAGGAACTATTCGAAACCCAGAACTTGTCGCACTGGAAGTATTGAGAAAAATTCAGACTGCCGTATCCGCCGGGCACCTTGCACTGGTAAAGGCGCGCATGTCCCCCACTGCTGCCATGTTCTTGTTGAATAACAAGAAAAGCGAGTTGGTTGCCCTCGAAACTAACCATCACGTACGGGTGTTTGTCCTCGCCGACGGACGCTTGAGCATTGATGAGTACGATTTGGAGATCGAAGCAACACGGCCGCAAGCAGGAACAACCGCTCCAAAGCGCGTCGCTCCAGAGGCAGCACCTGCGGTGAAAGCTAAGCAGATCGTCGAAGTTGCGTCGACTCCAAGTGATCTAGCGATAGAGCCGCCTCATAGCGAGGGAAAGTCGCCAGATTCGCCGTCTGGGGCCTAAAGTCCGCATAGATCATCAGGTGAAGTACCCACTCGCTTTATGCGACGGGCTCTGTCCTGGCATCGTTCATATCGAAACGAACACCCGAGCGGATTGACGCCCCGCGTGACGAGAACTTTTTGAAGAACGCGGATTGACCCTCGAAGAAATTGAATTGCTGGAACTACCTCACTCTGTTAGCTTTTTCTCTGAGCTGCTGTTTTGCCATATCCGTTCACCGGGTAACTTTAACTGGTGGTGTTAGGTAATTATTGGGCTGAAAAATACTTGAGTGGTGGCAATTCCGTGGTCATCCCCCGATCCCGGACGACTGCATTTTGTGAACGGATACGTTTTGCCCACCTGGCTAAGTTCTTGTTCCCATGAGGAGCTCTTTTATGTCATCTGGCTGGCGCCGTTTTATCCCGCTACTTCGGGACCAACCCGACACGCGTGCCCCAGAGGGGCATCACCACTGGGAACGCCATGACGAAATCATGGGCGACTCGTCTTCGTCGCACGACACTCAGAATGTTTACGGACGCTATTCGCCGCTTGATGCAAACCTGCATGATTCTAGCGGATCTCAGGTTTTTACCGCTGACTCAGTGGCCGCCAGAGGCGCTACACCTTCTAGAAGCATGATCTCCGGGCACCAATCACCAAACGCTCAAGGCATGCGAGAGGTCTCCTCAGAAGGCGGATCTTTGCGTGGCTATACGACTTTGTGCCGCTTGGCGCGCTTTGGAGCGAACCTTGCCGATGCGCATTCTTGCTTTCTCTTTTTTCATGGTGCGCTCGTAAGCGCGCTGGACCCAGGAATCGTACCTCCTGGTGGAATGAACCAAATGGTACTCGCCGGATTCCACTCGCTGAGTCCAGAGATTCTTCCACATTGCGTGGTTTCAGCCGATAGCGGCCTGATTGGCTGGGTAGCCTCTCACCGTCGCTCCATTCATGTGTCGCCATTTGAGCTAGACAGCCGCACCCTAGGAATCTACTCGGCCGATCAACAACTAAAGAGCTTCATCGGAATCCCGATTCTCCTACAAGATCCCTACGAAATGTTAGGGGCCGCAGGAGTCGCTTCGGGACAGCTGACTGGCGTACTTGCCTGTGACAGCAAGAAGTCGTTCGCTTTTTCAAAACTTCAAGGCAAATTGCTTGAGGACCTTTCGCGCGAGATTGCCGAAACCGTCGAGCTGCTGGTTGAACAGCAAGGACGAGCACACCCCGATGTCGCGTGGCACTTATTTCTTCGTCGAGCTTCGGAGCTAGCACGATCAGTTCGCATGTCCTCGATAGAAGTAGTTCGCATTGTCACTACAAACTTTCGGGCACTTGAACGGCGAAATGGCACTAGCGCGGCGCTCACTGCCAGCGAGCAGCTCCACCGCATAATTCGTCAGATTCTGCCTCCACATTTCCCTTCAGTGCGCCTCATTAACGGCGACGTTCTGATTGTGCTCGACAACATGATGACCTCTTTTTACGAGAGTAGAATTAAGGCAGTGAACACTCACAACCAGACCAGGCAGAGTCCTCATGCTGAATCTCTGCAATTTGACTTCATTCGCGCGTCCTCTCGTGACAAGCGCCGCAAGGACCTGACCATCGAAGAGCTAGTGCAAATGACCAGTATCGAAGACACAGAGCGAGAAGCGCCTCGGCAAGCGGGGACTCTTACTCTCGCCCCGCAGAGTGGGGCCCCACTGGGCAGCTCCTCACATCAACAACCACGTGGCGGCATCGTTCGCTTGGAGAAAGCAGTAGGATATGGCAACAGCCGTAGCTAACCTCCCCGCACTTGTTCGGCACAACTCGTTTCTCTCGAGAGTGCGCTCAATGCTCGCGCCAGCAGATCTCGCTATGGATCTTGGGACCGCGAACACTCTCATCTACCTCAGTGGCTTTGGCATCGTGGTAAACGAACCTTCGATGGTCGCTATCGAAGAAGCTTCTGGAACTCCTCTGGCGGTGGGGTCCGAAGCTAAACGAATGTTTGGTAAAACCTCTCAGGCAATTCGCTGCGTACGACCTATGAAAGATGGTGTCATCGCTGACTTCGCGATTAGCACCGTCATGATCAAGCACATGCTTGCGCGGGTCTATTCCGGCTGGGCGCTTCGACGCCCCCGCATTGTGATTGGAGTCCCTCCGGAGATCACCCAGGTTGAAAAGCGCGCAGTTATCGACGCCGCTCTGGCGTCAGGCTGTGGTAAAGTGCTGCTAGTAGAAGAGCCCATGGCGGCAGCCCTCGGATTGGAGCTTCCCATCAATAAAGCAGTCGGTAACGTAGTTGTTGATGTAGGTGGCGGCACTACCGACGTGGCCGTCATTTGTATGAATTCCACTATTTATTCGCATTCGATACGAGTTGCCGGCGACGAAATGGACGAGGCGATTCAGCGAGCAGTACAACGTAGCTTTGGTGTCCTTATTGGAATTTTTGAGGCCGAGCGAATTAAACTTTTAGCGGGATCCGCTGTCCCTTTTGGACAACCACGATCAGTCAGTGCCTTCGGACGAGACTTGGCCACAGGCCGACCGCGCCAAATTGAAATCTCCGATGAGTTCATCCGTGGCTCACTTGAAGATCCTATTTCTGCTATCGTTGCCTCCATTTCAACCGCGCTAGAGCAAACCGGACCAGAAATTGCGCACGACATTGCCGCAAGGGGAATTTATCTAGCTGGCGGCGGCTCACTTCTCAAAGGCCTTTCTCTGCGCCTTGAACGAGAGACTGGTATAAGGTTTCATCGCGCTCACGATCCACTGAGTTGCGTCGTTCGTGGTGTAGGCAAAATCCTTGAAGACATGAACGGACTGCGCACTCTGTGCATTGCTCAGTGATCCAGCCCCCCCCTTCAATTTCTCGCCCTTGCCGCGTAGTTGACTAATTGGCTTAGCCTGGGAACACCCCTACAAGACGACTAACTATTTGTAATAATGATGCTTTTACGTAGTAACGAGGTTTACTGAAGCACCTCCTGCTTTCCGCAGGATCAGTGGACAAGGGTGCCCCGCGGCCCCGATAAGTGAGTAGACGAAACCCAAGCCCATGCAGCACTTCTCAAACGACCTCGCTCCCCGCATCTCGCTCATGACTAAGCAGGCTGCTGAGGCACTCACTCATCACGCTCACCAAGAACACTTCGGAATGCCGAGCTTCCTTACCGCCAAAGGGGTGCTGATGCTCAATTCTGAAGAGCCTTCAACCGGCGAACACTTAGTTTATTTTAAGCTGGGGGATTCGGATGGATTTCTCTCTCAATCTGGAAAATTTCTTGACTCTAACACAAAACGTCCTGTGTCGATTGACTCCAGCCGTCGCGAACTTCTAGAACGCCTTGGCGGAGCTCTGCAAGAGATTTCCACTAGGATTGAATGCCAATCAGTAAATGATGCAGTTGCGGCTCTTGACGTATCAGGTCTACATGCAGCTCCCGAAGACGAAGAGAGGTTTCAAATCTCCGCAGGACTCCTTTCGTTCGATATCGACGAAAACATCGCCGCACTCGATCATGCCGTGCAATTCGTGCGCAGTCGCGAAAGCAACGCACTATTGGAGCCACATAGACAAAAACTCGAACAAGAACTCGACTGCATTATGCTGGAGGACGCCGTTCGTCTTTGGTGCCGACCGCAACGTCCGTCAAATGACGAGACTCCTGCGGGAAATCCAGAAGTTGACGCCCGCGTGATGTACCTTGTGGAGAGCTTGGGCAAGAGCTCGCTCGAGTGGATTAGTGACTACTGTTCCAGAATTGATTTCGAGAGAACCGCCTCTTCTGGCACTAAGGAAGATCGTGCGCGACAAGGGAAAGCGGTAGAACTCCTATACTGCGTTTCGCGTGAAATGCTTAACGGACCCTTCGACGTTTGGGCTTCCGACTGGGCTGACCCTGCGCAACAGTTGCGCCGAGGCCTCACCGTGCTCCCCGAAAACGAGCAACGACGCTATAGGGAGGCAGCCGCAGCCCTTGAAGACCTCGCGAGAAAGGTCCACGATCCGCGGCCATTTCCGATCGAGCAATTCATCGCACCTGATTAAGCGTGCTTAAGCAATGCCCCTGCATCAGCTCTCTGAAAATATCCAAACCTTGGCGCCTGAGCAGTCAAGAATGGATTCAGGCGGCCCAAACTTTCTGCGAATTGCTTTAGGATTCAAGCGATCCATTACCGCAAAAGTCACGCGCTCAAGTTGCATTTTTGCTCGTCGACGATTTACCGCAAAATCAAAGATTCGGCCGCGATTGTCTAATGGAACCAAAGACAGCCTCTCGGTACTCAAATAGGAAACTCGACTTGCGTTCCAAAAATCAGCAACTCCTTCCCTAGATCCCAGCGTACTAATGGAACCATCGAGGCATCTGACTAATTGAGGGCGATACCAAAAATAAGCTCCCTGCGCCCCCGCCATGACGGCAACCGATAACACACCCACGGTTCCCACCAACAAAGTGCTTCGAAACACTTTAAGTGTATCGATATTCGCAAGAAGAACGCACAACATCCCTAGGGCGATACCGGGAGTTACATATCTCATCGCGCCGGAACGATAGACCCCCGTCAGGACGGGCGCGGTCAAGGAAGCGAGGAACGCCAGCATGAGAAACATTTCCTGATTCGAAAGTGTTCTCAGTTGAGGCATTTTGTGGACAATCCAGCCAAACAGTCCCAGCGTAATAAATGCGATATGAGGGGCTCGAAAGATATCTCGGCCAAGTGCCTGCGCCGACAACCACACCCGCTCAGTCCAAGACGAGCCGATCGCCGGCGGAACGATTCCAGAAGGAATCATTTCATTTATAATGCGTAACAGCGCCTCGCCTGCAAAAAGACTGCTCACCACAACGAGCCCGACTCGTAGTGCTCGAGTGTTCCCTGAGCGCCATTCCACCAACAAGACAAGCAGCAACGGCATTCCCACCACTACCTGAACTAGTCGGTCGGAGGCGGTGGCCGCGGTCAGTATACCGGCCAATATCAGCTCAGTTTTGAGACCTTCGCGGGGAAGTGCCTTGCGAACAAGAATCCATGCGAGAATCGCGAGAACAAACACGCTGCCATGCGAAATCGGAAGAACCAAAACACTCATGTAAAGAAATGAACTGGCGTTAAGGGGTGAAAGCTCCCAAAGTAACGGGAAAAGCAGAGTGCCTGCGATCAACAACAATAGTGCGATTGACGGTGCGCCGTCCTTACCAGTTCGCGACTTCTCAGATACGGAGCGGGGACCGGCACTACTCCCGCCCTGCACAAGAGGGCCTAGCACCAACAGGATAATGAACACCGAAAGAGCCACGTACCAAAGAAAACTCCAGCGAAAATTCTGCGAAATGCTCCATGCGCTAAGAAACATAAGCCCATCGGGAAACAGGCTCGGGTTAGGCGGCAGAGTCCAATCGCTAATACTTCCGCCTCGCTCAAACACGTCGTCGAGAAGCGCTTGGGGATGCAGCAAGTCAGAGTTAAATAGACTATTGAGTTTGGAAGGGGTCAAAACTGCGGCGAACACGAACGCCCAGGCCACAGAGATGATGGCCAACTTCGCCACATACGGCAGCGCACGACCAAAATTCATCACTTTGCCCACCATGGTCGGTTGCGAAAATTCTCTGCGGTGCTGTCACTCACCATGCACATGCGTAGTGTTACGGAGCTTGAGATTCAGCCTGAGCAACTATCTGGCTAGGGAATAAATCCTAGCGATTTTCGATGATCACTTCCACTCGACGATTTCTTGCTCTGCCTGCCGCGGATTCGTTTGAAGCCACGGGCGTCGATTCGCCAAGACCTTTGACCATCAGATTTCTAGACGAGACTCCGTCGGACACGAGTTGATCAGCGACAGAACTGGCCCGATCGATAGAAAGTCTTTTATTGTAGGCGATAGAACCAATCGAATCAGTATGACCCTCCACCGAGATGCGACGGTCCCCTACCGTTCCTGCAATCTCACCAATTTCACGAATGGTGCGAATCGAATCACGGGTTAGTCGGGCACTATTAAATTCAAACAGGACGTCAGGAAGATTGACGACTACGCCACGATCGGTAGATCGCACATCGGCCCCTTTGCCTCGCAGAGCCGCAATCAAGCGACGATTCTCCTCAAGCTGCGCTTCTTGTGCACGCAACCGTTCGTCGCGTTCGCTCAACACTGCTTCTTGGCCTTGGACTTCATTGCCTATCAATCCACCCGTAAGCGCTCCGAATCCAGCTCCAATTGCAATCCCCGCTCCCGGGCTTCCAAACTGATTTCCCACAATGGCACCAAGTCCCGCGCCTAAAGCTCCTCCGGTCAAGGCGCCAGTCTCTCGAGCGCCTAAGCGCTCTGCCTCACAGCCCAGCAAGAAAATTGAAATGACACATGCAGTAAGCACAGCCTTCCGCGCTACATTTTTTTCCGAATGTTCAGCCATTAACTGTCTCATATGCACCTTTTGTTCCTTTGCGAACCAGACCCTGGGGCGCACGCACAACGCTTCATCGTTAAACCCTGCTCAGGTAAGACGCCGCCCAGCTAAGCGATCTCACGGCTTGGCTTAGGGCACCAGTCGGAGCTAAAAAAATCGGCCGGCCGCACAGGACCTTTTCTCTGCACCCTATCCTCGCACGAAGGAATCAATAGCGCTGCGCTGCGAGCTGATCAACGGCTCCAGTCGACTTGGCCTGAAGTTCCTGCAGATTGGCACGCGCGGTCGTATTCGATGGCTCAATGCGAAGCGCCTCGCCGAACTCGAAGGTTGCATCACTGTCCCGACTAAGTTTTACGTAAACTTCACCAAGCGCATTATGAAACTCGGCGCGCTCAGGACACAAACGAAGCGCTCGCCGTAAGTGGAAAAGCTGCTCAGGCGCTTCTTCTGATCGCAGCGCTGTTCGAAACTCACCTTCGGCCTGCACGCAGTCGCTGACTGAATCACTGTTGATTGCTTGAGCTGAGGGGAACTCTGCCTGCCGTGGTGAAGGTTCCGTTAGGCTTTCTTCGGCCATCTTAAGGCGAGCATTCGTTGCAGAATCAGGAGCACCAACATCTCTGCCAGTAAGTGGCTGCGGTACATATGCAGCTCTCGCATCTGGCGACCCGGCGCGTGGCATCACATCTCGACCCGCCATTCCTGCGTCGCGCTGAGAGATATCGCGCTGCGAACCGAAATCTCGCTGGGTCACCATTCCCGACTGAGAGACTCCCCCGCTATCACTAAAGCGAGCTTGCGGGACTCGGGATATCTCATATCCAGAACTTCTATCGCCCCTGACATCGGCACCTGCAAGATCTGTTCGGCCTCGACGAAGCTCCTGTAGTTCTTCGCTCTGAGCGCGAATCACGCGCTCTTGTCGCTCAATCGCCTCTTCCTGGGTCTGAATGGCTTCTTCTTGGCCTTCAAGAACATTGCCGATCGCAGCGCCTGCCGCGGTTCCTGCCAATCCGCCAATCACCAAACCTGCTCCCGCGTCTCCGGTTTGACTTCCCACGATCGCCCCTAACCCAGCTCCGATCGCGCCGCCAGTTGCAGCTGACACGGTCGTGGTTTCACCCGCACCGGTTTGCTCCTGAACCCAAGCGCATGCGCCTAAGCTCAATACACACCAACAAACTAAAATTCCACGTATCATGCTTCTTGTTTCCACAGTTCTTATACTCACAGCTCTTGTATCCACAGCTCGTCCTCCTAATCGCATACCACTCAATCAGGTCACTTAATCAGGCCGGTTAATTAGGCCGGTTAATTAGGTTTGTATTCCTGCAGTAATTGATCGTGTAAAATCTGCCGCTCTGCGTCTTCTATTTCTCTGACCTCACGCGCCCGCTCCCGCTGCACCTTTTTGCGGCGATTTTCCGCGGCAAGCTTCTCGTCCGTATTCACCTTAACTTCGTGGTCCAATACAATCTCACCAGCCGAGGTCTCAAAAATCACTTGTTGTTCCTCGGGATCAGGAGAAGCATCGCTCGAAGCACTCGAACACCCGCAAGCACTCGTAACGAGAGCGACAAGTCCAAGTCGAAGAGCCCAGCAACGAGCTTTTAAAAAACGAGGGTTTGGGAGGTAGCTAGTTTGCATATATGTTCGCGAATTACCCTGGGAAAAACTTCCGAACTGGCAGCCCTTAAAAAAAGCTCAAATTTCAGCCGTGCGACACCCTGTTTCCAGTGAGGCGGCATAAAACGAACTTCCACGGTTCGGCGTAGAGCCCTTTCTGGGCGCCATGCTAGTACAGAGCCGCCCATCGCAAAACAGCTTTTCGAATCCAATAGGGCACCGAATGGGGCCTTCTTAAAGATTTTTACGGAGTAGCATCCGGCGTTCCGATGTCCTCTTGCGCTATGGCCTGTGGCGTCTGTGGTATGTCACCAGGTACCAACGCCTGCGGCTCTGCTGTTTTTCCAGGTCGAGAAAGAACACCATGCAGCAATAGAATGCCCACCCCTATACAAATCGCGCTATCAGCAACATTGAAGGTCGGCCAATGTGCGTCTCCCAGATACACATCTAAGAAATCCACGACCTCGCCAACCGTTAGACGATCGATTACGTTTCCTACCGCGCCTCCCAAAATAAGCGCGAGCGCAGACTGTCCAATCCGGTCACTGCGGTACTCGGTAAATAGGAAAAAGAGCACGAAAGAAACCGCCACCGAAGTAGTGGCAATAAGCACGGCTGAGCGAATCCCGGCCTCGAGTCCTGAAAACAGCCCAAAAGCTACACCAGGATTAAAATGAAGCGTCAGGTTAAAAAATCCGGGGATAACAACTAAGACCTCCCCCGGTTGCAGCAACGAAAGCATGAAGTATTTGCTGATCTGATCGAGAACGGCCACGGTCAGTGCGATGCCAGCAACCAATACAAGAATCCTTCGGGTATCAGGCACGCAGCTCACCTCAACTCAACTCAACTCAACTCAAACTACAAACTCTCTGGTCGAAGAGACCACTCAAATAAAGCACAACTTTATCGAACAACCATCACCTGCTCGCATGAAAATCGTACCTTAGCAGCAGTGGCATACGCATCTTCCGATGAACGATATCCAGCCGCAGCCATCACCACCGCTTGGAACCCTTCTTTCTCAAGGCCAAGAATCTCGGTCACTCGCTGAGGAGAGAAGCCCTCCATAGGACACGCATCAAGTCCTAAGTAAGCTGCGGTAGAGAGGAAGAACCCAAGCGCGATGTACACTTGTCGCACAGCCCACTGGGAGAGCTCAAAACCTGGTGGAGGTGAAGCAATAAATCCCAGGATCATATCTCGGTAGCCCAAGAGAGACTCGGGTGTTACACCACGAACCGCTGCCGTTCGTGCAATGAATGCCTCGACATCAGCCCTCACCACTTGCTCTTTCGCGCAGAGAACCACGAGATGCGAGGCGTCTTCCACCTGGGATTGGTCCCACGCAGCCGCTCGAATCTCCTTTCTAAGCGCCAGATCTTGCACCACGACGAATTTCCAAGGCTGCAAGCCAAACGATGACGGTGCAAGAACCAGTGACTGCTCCAAAGCTGCCCAGTCTGATTCGGAGATTTTCTTAATCGGATCGAAGCCTTTGGTCGCATATCTCCACTGCAAGGACCTAACCACCTCTTCATGTCGCGCTACACTCATACTTCCTCATTAACCTCACTACTCTCGCTTGCGCCAAGAGGAGTTTTTTCATTTTCGGGCTGCACTGTCTCTGATTCAAAGCGGTACGACAACAGGCGACTCTTGCCGGAGTTTGCGATCGCAACTTCCTCTGGAGCAGCTACAACCACATGCCCATTCCCGTGCGTCCCCTTTCCTTCCATTTCTGCATGCCAACGCTCTGTAAAAGCAACAGCAGGGGGCATCCCATCATCAAATTCCATCAAGAATGCTCGCGCAAAGCCATCACGGCCAACCGTAGCGATTAGTTTACCGTCCGCGCTTAAGCTCGCGTCATAAATTAAGCCCTTATGGGCCTGAACCTCGCCGATCTTCATGAGCCCTCTAAGCATCCACCACTCAAGGCGTCCGTCTTGCAGCACCACCACCAGCCCCTGTCCATCAGAAGTCGGGAGTAGCTGGGTAATGCCCGTAGCGTCGCTCCGCCCTGCATTTTGCCTGGTAACTTTCTCTGAGAACAAACCACTCAAGAACGCATTGCGATCATAGACTCCCTTAAACGCATCTTGATCGTACGGAAGCCAAGCATTCAAGCCTCCGGCCCAGTCGCCCGAGAAGAACACTCTGCCTCCCGGGTGCGCGGCTACGCTGCTGACGATAGAGGCAGGGCCTATATAACGCTCGATTGCTGAGCGTTTCCCCGACTCGGTGTACTTCCACCTATATACTCTTCCGTCCGCCCCACCCAGGAAAAGCGCATCGTTTCCCGACTGAAACTGCACTGAGGTAGCCCGGGTACCTAGGTTCTCGAGAGTTCCCAAAGTAGCGCCCTCAATGAGATCGACAATCTCAATTGAACTTCCCCGCCACCCTGCCGCCAAGCCCCGCTCCCCGTCCAGCACCACCTTCTCTACATCCATCTGGAAAGCTGCCAGTGGGAGGTATTCTTTCTGTGACTCGGTGACGAGACCAACCTCGCCGCCCGCTAGAGCAACAACCAAGCGGGGACCACTCCCCACGCGTACAACGGAAAGAATCGAGCGTTTGAGCGGTCTCGAACTCGTTGTGGAGGTAACTTTCTGAATATATAGAGCAAAATCGCCAGGGTGAGCTGAGCCTGAACCATGCCCCGGCGCCTTGGCTGCTTGTCTTTGCAATTCCAAGCGCATATCCTCAGAAGAGCCAGCGTCGGCGGATTTTCGCGGTTCCCCGTATTCAGGAACTCCATATCCAGGAACGTTGTTGGCACTATTCGACTTATCGATAAGTAAGCTTCGTTCAGGAGCACCGCGTTCAGGAGCACCGCGTTCAGGAGCGCCGCGTCCAGGAGCACCACGCTCGGTATCGAGGGGCTCGGTATCGAGTGCGAGGGAATTTTGCGATGCAGAAGTCTGTCCACCTGAACTCTGCTCTTCTGAACTCTGGCCAGAATAATTCTGGAAGGGCGTGCAAGCAGACAGTGTCATGAATGTGACGGCGAAAGCCGATAGGCAGGCCAGTAAAGCACGGGGCTTGCGCGAAGAACCGCTGGAAACGGTGGTGAAAAGAGCAGTTTTTTCGTGTGCCTGGTCAGTAACGGCCGTGGCATGAATTGGCGAACAGTTAAAGCAACGCGCCTTTAGGCCTTTAAGTAGATGTAGGAAACAAACCATTATCGAGCCACAAAGTATCTAGTCATGAGTCTCGTGCTCCATGAGTCCTAATCAGGGAGCCGGCGTTCCGAAAGGCACCGCCAGAGAACCAGAAGTTCACATTTCGTTCTTCTAAAACTTTCACGTACACGATCCGACCTCGATGAGGGGGAAGCGTGCCGGGATCGCGACGAGAGCGCAAGGATTGGAACCGAAACAATTGATACCCGCCTCTCTTACAACTTCCTTAACGGTCGTTCTCTGAGAAGCTTAGTATATTCATTATATTTTTCGGGGAGAAATAATCTCCCCTCGTTAAAGGGAAATAGAACATGTCGAATACGACGCAAGAAAACCATGAAACTGAACATTGCTACGTTGAAGTTGGGGGAGATTTACTCTCCAAGCCCAGTAGCTTGAGCGACTTTCTAGAGCAGCTTGGGTTCCCCACTGCAATCATCTTCTGCAATACCCCGTCAGACACAGATCTGCTTGAGGTGCTACTTAAGAAGCGTGGCATTCCTGCCACCAAGTTGATCGGCTACGTTCCACCCCAAAAGCTCGAACGCACGCTAGAGCGTTTGCACGCCAAGGAGATTTCAACTGTCGTAGTAACCGACATTGCGGCTCGCAATATTAACCTGGCCGAATTTGACATCGTAGTGAACTACTCGATTCAAAACGACGGCGAGATATATCTACAACGTGCCGGCGTATCCCAAGGAAACAACAACGAAACAACGGCTGGTGCTGAAGCACCACCTGCCAGATTCCCCGCAAAGCGAATCGTTTCGCTGGTAGGACCCCTTGATATCGCCAATTTCCACTTTCTAAAGAAAGCGGCAAACGTTGAGTTCACCAAGCTTGATCCACCAAGCAAGCAAGAAATTCTTGCGGCGCGAGTACGCCATATTGGACAAAAGGCAGCCACTTCTCAGATTGCTTCGGACGAGAACTACCGAGCAATGGCGCAACAAGTTTTGGAACACGAACAACGCGAAGCGATGGTTGCGTTCCTGCTTCAGAGTGCCGTTGAGCTGGTTCCCCAACTCTCGTCTGACCTTGAGAAAGCGATCTCCGAGCGAGACGCTTTCTCTATGGATGATGGGGTACAACCAGGCGCGTTCCAGCCCGGCCAACGCTGGCAGGGCGGAGACGATGACCGACGCGGCGGGGGACAAGGACAACGCGGTGGTCGTGACGATGGTCGCGGCGGACGCGGACGTGGTCCACGCGAAGGCGGTGGCAACTTTGACGGCGGACGCGGCGGTGGTCAATCACGCGACTCGCGCGGGAGTAACCAGCGCTTTGACGATCGGAACTTTGATTCAAATGAAGGCGGCTACAACCGTTCGGGTGGCTCGGATGACAACCGCAGCAACTTCAATGACGGCGATCGATCAGCACGCGGCGGTGGTGGACGAGGGGACAGTGGCCCACGTCGTGACGATCGACGTGATGACAGAAGAGGCGACAGTCGACGAGATGACAGCCGAAGAGACGATCGACGCAACGACAGAAGAGACGATCGCCGTGATCGTGAAGACTCTCGTCCTCCAAGAAACATCACTCGCATCAAGGACGACCGAATTTATATCGGCCTTGGGGCACGTGACGGATTCACTCAGGAGCAGTTCGTTGATCTCATCCAGCAAGAGGGTGTAACCCCAGACCTGCTTAAGAAGTTTTCTCTTAGAGAGAACTATTCATTCGCAGATCTTCCTGAAGAGCAAAGCGCCAAAGTGCTCGAGGCCTTGAAGGAAAAAGAAGTCGGTGGAAAGAAACTTTTCATTACTAAAGCAGTAACCCTTACAACCACGATAGAGCTTCCTCCTGAAGAAGGCTTCGCTGATGACCAGGGAGAAGGCGAACAAGCCCACGGTTCTGGTGATACAGGCGAACATGGGACCTCAGAAGCGGAAGGTGAGGAATCCTCCGATTCCCCTCAAACGCTAGAGGATTCGTACAGATAGCCTTTGTTGGCATTTGGGTTCCCCCACAATCTAGCTAGCTACAATCTAGCTAGCTACAAAGGCGCCTGCACCAATGCACCCGCATTGTGCAGGCGCCTTTCTGCGTCAGCAATTTCTTGCAAATGTCTGTAGCGCCGCGAAGCTTTCCTGCTTCTTAGGGAACCGCTGAAAAACTAAATCTTAGTGGTCTTGGCGGTGCAAACAAACTCTAGAATTTGGCCTAAATTTGATTAAAACACCAAGACCACAAAGCGCACGAAGATAGAAACACGGGTTATTGAGAGGTAGCTTAGTTAGTCACACTACGCCTTGGAGACACTTCATGAGTGAAATTAAGTTTAAAGCCGAAGATCTGACGGCGGAAGAACAAGAAGTAATATCAGGAGGATTTGAGCAGCACTCCTCTGAGCACTCAGCGCCACCATTTAAAAAAACGCGCCTCAATTGGTTAGCATACGACAGCGAACAAAATTTAATCGGAGCGGCAACCGCCGATCTGCTTTGGGATTGGATCTACCTCGATGAGCTCTGGGTCGATAAGACGCAGCGGGGTCAAGGCTTAGGTCTTCAGTTAATGAGTCAGGTCGAAGACTATGCTTCGTCTCAGCATCTCACTGGAATTTGGCTTTGGACTCAGAGCTGGCAGGCCGCTGAGTTCTACAAGCGATTAGACTACGAAGAGTTTGCTCGGTTCCCAGACTTCCCTGCCGGGCACTTCAGGCTCGGCTTCCGGAAGCTCCTCTGTACCGGGGCTACACCCCAGACGCCCCGAAGGGACATCAAGCGAACTAAAGGAAGCACCAGCCCTCAGAGCATAAAGACCCAAACGCGCAGCGTCATCAGCGCAGCTGCACCGAACTGCAGGCACACGCCGTGCGTCTCGACCGGGGAATCGAGTGTGGTGTGATGGTGGAGGTTCGCTACCGAGCCAGTAGTGGCTCGACGAGCTTAGGAAACGACGGAGGATAAAGCCCTGGGGGAAAGGGAACCGAGAAGTCTCCCTGCCTCCAACGCTGGAGCACCTCACTGGCTCGTGCGTAGAGATCCTTTAAAAAGTTTATGAACTCTACCCTCTGAGCTCTGTCTTCACTCAGGCAGCACATGCGCTTGCCTGACCTCTGGGGTCTATAGAAGGGGTCTATC
>JBGSMV010000012.1:0-23401 GCA_041739995.1 Bdellovibrionota bacterium | reverse complement strand
ATCCTCAATACTTCGCGGCAATAGCGTCAGTTGACTTCTAGACTCAGGCTCACGGAACTTCTGATTTCCCATCCCACATGTCTACACCTTCTCAGGATATCCTTCGATCCCCCTCGTCTGCAGACTTTTCGGACAGCCTCCTAAGCGTTAGTGCTCTGATCACAAATTTCCATCGACACCATGCGTCGCATCGGCATCCCCGATTGGACGTAAATTGCGGTCAGTTCTGGGTCTTCGCTGCTGATGAACTAATAACGCGGTGGACGCAGAGGTCTCGGAGAAGAATGGAGATAGACTTCCCCTTTGTGTCCACCGTTTAAACGGAGATGGCGCCCCATGGAGTTCTATTCAGTGCAGGACATCTCCATCTGGTTCCGCTGGGGTTACTTGAGTCGGGCGCCAGTCGCCTCCTGAAAATGCTGCGCGAGTTGGGGCAGAAGTGCCGGAGGACCAATAAGGACCGGATTACTTTTTGCGATTTTCCACTCCGTGCTTCGAATGCAATTACCTAATGGGTCAACAAGAACGCCAGAGCCTGCTTCGGCAGCAAAGAGTACTGCCGAGTAGTCCCAAGGGTGAACCGACATTTGAACATGCAGCTGTTCGAAGCCTGACGCAATGCGGGTGCAGTCATTTGCGAAGCCCCCAAATCGGTAAGCGTTTTCAACCATGTCTCGGCTGCGAAGGTAGTCGATCAGCTTAAGTTCTCCGGAGCTTCCCGGATAAAATAGAATAGCCGAGTCTTCAATGGCGTTCGGTAACGGGGGACTGAGGTGCGTACGTTGCTTGGAATCGACGGTGCCGTTTTCTAAGGGACAAATCCATGTACCCTGTCCTCGAATCGCGGTGAATAGTGTTCTCCTTGGAAGATGAAAAAACACCGCCGCTTCAATGATTCCACCCAGGGCCAGGCCGACGAGTGGACCGAAGCCAAGCTGTCCCCCGACCTGATTGGTAAAGCGCTTGCAGCTGGTTGTCCCATCCAGCGGATCCAAAAGCAGATAGTCACCGTGTGACTCTATTAAGTGATGGGTTGAGGGATCTTCCTCTGAAACGATAGGAAGAACTCCCTTTAGTTTACTCAGAAGAATCTGCTCTGACTCAAGGTCTAGATTGAGAACCAGGCTTTGATCTGGTTTGCGCCAGACCTTAAGCGCCTCGGGAGAAGCCATGGTCTTAAGCATCTGCAGGCCTGCTGCTAATACTGCAGCTTCGATTTGAGGCATCAGAGATGAGGCAGGTGAGGTAGTCATGGCTTGGCATGCAGTCTCGCAGATGGGTCCTGCTGAGACAATCCATGCGAAACGCCTCTCTTGACAGAGTACGCCAGGCTTCCAAAGCTTATGGGGTGAGCGACAAGCCAAAAAAACGCCCCGGCAGTAGGTCAAAAGCGCAAGTGCCTGTGAGGAATCTCTTCTCAGACACGCGCGCTCGATCTTCTGTCGATGACATGGCGTTGCTGGAGGTAGTTGAAAGTTATAGTCGCTTTTACGCCATGGGGTCTGCTCACACCGCGCGCGCGAAGCGCACTGATTTAAAAATTTTCCTCGCTTTCATGCAGGAGCTCACTGCGGCGCGTGATGTTAGGCGTGTGCGGGTTGGTGATTGGAATCAGTCGGCCACACAGCGCTTTATTGATGCCCGCATTCGTTCCGGAGAGGCTCCGGCTTCTGTGGCGCGCAGGCTTGCCACGATCAAGCACCTGGGACGTACCTTGGCGGACAGAGTTCCTGGATTTACCAATCCCGCTCGCGAGGTGCGTGGGCCGAAGATTGAAACTGCTCGTCCGAAAGCACTGACGAAGGCACAGACCGCAGCTCTAAAGAAACAGGCGAAGGCGTGGGTCGCGGAGAAGCCTGGATTTAAAACCCTGCGCGATCAAGCGCTAGTACTCACTCTTTTGGAAACGGGGCTGCGCGCAGATGAACTGCGTCTAATGAGGCGCGAGCAGCTCGACGAGAAGCTCGAATGGTTTGAGACGGTGCGCACCAAGGGGCGTCGCTTTCGTAACGTGTATATCCCTAGCTCTTTGAGGCCGATGTTGCGCGATTATCTTGTCTCCCGGGAAGTTGAACTGAAGAAGTTCTTTTCGCCACTAAAACTTACGACCGATCATAAGCTCGCACTGTTTGTGAGTACCTACGGTGCGAGTGCTTCGAAGCTGGAGAGCTTCGCGATTGGAGCAAAGAGTCTGTGGCGGCTTGTCAATCGACTGTCCGAAGAAGTAAGCATTCATCCTCATCTGCTTCGACATACATTTGCGCTTGAACTGCTCGATCACAGCGGAGATATTCGGCTTGTTTCTCAGGCGCTTGGACACGGAGATGTGAAAGTTACGATGCGCTACACCGAGAGGCGCTCTGAGGAAGTCGCTCGCATGCTTGAATCAATGCGTAGCTCACCAAGTGGACAGAAGCGTCGACGTTAAGCTGAAATCAACTAAAGAATGCTTTTCCCAAGCGCAGATTCAATCAGCGCGATAGAGAGATCCGCGCAGGCGTGATCGATGTCACGTCTTGGATCGTACTCCACAAGTTCGATGCCGAGGATATTGTTCTGTTCCGCGATCATCTCCATGACCAAATGAGCTTCTCGGAAAGACAAACCTCCGCGAACCGGCGTATCAACGCCTGGAGCGATAGAGGGGTCACAGGCATCCAGGTCAAATGAAACGTAAATTCCCACCGTATCTTGGGAGAGCACCGAAAGGCAGCGTTGCATGCAACGAAACACGCCTTCGCAATCAATATCCTTCATGGTGAACGCGGTGATGCCGCTGTTGCGAATGAATTCTTTCTCAGGTGGGTCCACGTCTCTGAGAGCAATCTGTGCGATTTTTGAAGGAGATAATTTTGCTCTGGCAGATCCCAGTGAAGTCAGAGAGGTCGGACCTTCTCCAAGTAAGGTGCGAGCAACCATGCCGTGTAGGTTTCCGCTGGGGCTGCTCTCGGGCGTGTTGAGATCCGGATGCGCGTCTACCCACAGCAGTCCGATCTTAGCATCCGGACCGTGGGTGCGGCGATAATGCTCGGCTACCGCAGAAATAGATGCGATTGAGACCGAATGATCTCCTCCGATGAGCAAAGGACGGTGCCCACGTCCAAGTAGTGCGGTCATGTTATCGTAGAGCGCCTGGCAGAAGCGTTCTGCAGCAGCGAGGTCATTGACGTGGGGCGGTCCGGGGCGTTTCTCTTGAAAAGTCTCGGCGCTGGGAGTGGGTGGTAGAGAAACGTCGTGCCCCTCATGAATGGGTAAGCTGAGTCGTTGGATTCTATCAAATAGTCCGTACTCGCGAAGCGCTTTGGGCGCCAAGGAAGTTCCACGCACTCGACCGCCCGAGTCGAACTCAGCTCCAATGATTTCAAATGGGGAAACAATTTTGGAGGGATTTGAGTCGGGCGGAATTTTCGTCATGGGTCTGGACGCACGAGACAATCAAATTACAAACTAAGGAGGCAAGCTCGACAGCGAGCGTTCTCCACTCCTACAGTGTCTCTCCTAAGGTCCGCAAGAAACCTCTACGAAAGGGATGCGCTAAAATCTAAAATGTGGACACGGTGAGAATTTATTCGAACCGAGTCCAGTCCGTCAAAGCTCGCCCTTGGCGAGTGACGAAGAATGGAGCAGAGGGGGATCGAACCCCTGACCCCCGGCTTGCAAAGCCGGTGCTCTCCCAGCTGAGCTACTGCCCCTTACACAGGGTTACTTCTGGACTCATCCGCCCCTCCCCGATCTCTCAAGGAATGCGAATCAAAAACGGTACTAAATATCGATACACCAAACATCAATACGTGGTGGGCCAGGGTAGATTCGAACTACCGACCTCATGCTTATCAGGCATGCACTCTAACCAACTGAGCTACTGGCCCCTTCAAAACCGCATCTAAACAAATACCGGAGTCGGGGGAAGATAGTGAAGTAGGTTCCGAAGTGTCAAGTAAATCGAGGACTTTTCAAGGCCTTACGTCGATTTTTGGCCTCGAAAAAAACAAAGTGAGCTTTGTATTTGGGAAATTGCGTAATGTGCCGATATTACTAATACTAATTTTGAGGGGTGAATTCATCGTTGAAGACACCTCGTTCCTCAGAAACGTAATTTTGGGGAGTGCTGAATGCAGCCTGTTCTGCTTCTGAACTCGAGTTTCGAGCCTCTGAAGGTGATTTCGTGGCAACGTGCCGTTACGATGTTCTTCACGGGTAAGATTGAAGTGGTGGAAGAATATGACCACCACATCCGCTCTGTATCGCTTTTCATCCGCGCACCCGCCGTGGTGCGATTGCTCCGCTTTGTGAGTATTGGCCGAAAGTCGCCTCCTTTGTGCCGAAGTAATATACTCGCTCGAGATAATTTCCAGTGTCAGTACTGCTCTACAGCGCTTTCAACTAGAGAGGCGACGTTAGATCACGTACTTCCGCGTAGTCGCGGTGGAAAGACTCTGTGGGATAACCTCGTGTGCTGTTGCGCTTCGTGTAATCGCCGAAAGGGCGGACGAACACCAGCCGAAGCGAGAATGATACTACTGAAAAAACCTGTGCGACCGGATTGGTTGCCCGTACTTACAATGCGTCTCAATGGCAACATCCCGATCTCATGGCACCTGTTCCTCAGGGTCGCTTCTTCTTAGCCAAGAGCAAATAGTCTCTCAGTGTCTCGCTGTGGTCTCAGCAGGAGAACTTGCTCCGTTACTTCGCGCGCTCGGCGATGATGCTGATGTCCACATGGTCGGTGGTTCGGTGCGGGAGATTGCCACAGGCCAGACGCCGCATGACCTTGACCTGGCTTCGCGGCTTTCACCGGACGAAGTGGTGAGCCGGTGCGGGAAGAATGATATCCGCGTGGTGGAGACGGGAGTAAAGCACGGAACAGTTACGATAGTGCTCTCCAGTATGCATGTAGAGCTCACGACTTTTAGACATGCTGGTCCCCATCACGAGAATAATTTTGCTAGTACGATCGAAGAAGATCTTCAGGGACGAGATTTCACCATCAACGCCATGGCCGTTAACCTAAAGGAACGGCGCTTTGTAGATACTCAGCGCGGGCTAGATGACCTTGGGAACGGAACTCTACGCGCAGTCGGTGAGCCTGCTGAGAGATTCCGGGAAGACCCGCTGCGCTTAATGCGCATGATTCGTTTTGGTGCAGCCGCTGGTCGTTCGACTGACGCTCGAACTGAAAGTGCCTGTGCGGAACTCGTGGGACTTCTGGCCCGAATAAGTCCAGAGAGAATTAATTCTGAATTGAAGCGCATTCTGATTTCCAAGCAGCCGGCTGAAGGGCTAAGAGCCATGCGACGTTTAGGCATACTCGCGGAGGTTGCACCTGAGCTGCTTACAATGAGCGGCGTTGAGCAGAATGAGTTTCACACCGAAGATGTTTTCGAGCACACCTTGTCGGTCATCGAGCGTTGTCCGGTTGATGTTGCGCTACGCCTTGCAGCGCTGTTTCATGACAGCGGAAAGCCCGCGACTATTTCAACCGGCAAAGACGGGCGAAGACACTTTTACGAACATGAAGTGGTGAGCAGTCGCATTGCGCGTTCGGTGATGGAGCGACTGCGATTCTCGCGGGATGAGACCGAGCGAGTTACTCGAGTTGTACGCATGCACATGCGACCACTAGAATGTGGGCCGGCCGGAGTGCGAAGAATAATGCGGGATGTGGATCCCTTCTATGATGATTGGAGGGTGTTTAAGTTTGCCGATGCGCCTCCAGTCATGTCGACCAGTGAAGTGGAGGCTTCGCTTCAGCGCTTTGACCAGATGGTTCTCAAGGAACATGAGAGAATAGCAGCGCAGGGCGATCGCCTTGCGATTGGGGGGCGAGATCTCATGGAAATTGGGTTTGAACCTGGAGTTGCCATGGGGGACTTTCTTAGGGGTTGTGAGGAGTTGGTGATAGAGAACCCAGACCTGAATACCCGGGAGGGATTGCTTGAGAGGGCCCGGCTCCATCTGGAAGTTCTTAAGGCTTAGTAGTTTTGCTGACTGGTTCGAGATAAATTGACCTTCCTTGGTGCGTCACACATATTGTAGCTAGTATGAAGCTTTCTTGGTTGCACTATCCGGTCATTGGGCTTTTTGTGGCCGCACTGTTTGTGTGGTTTGGCTCGTCGCTGCGCCCAGTGCAGACGTCGCTTCAATACGACTTTGATGAGTGGCTCGTTGATCAGCGTGTAGTGATTCAGGACTTGACGCGTTTCCTCGTCGATAGTGCGGAGGTGGAGGAGGAGGGCTCTGTCGGTCAGTCGAGCTCCTTGGGTCCGGTAGGTAGCGCTGAGGCGCACAGTCCTGCCGTAAAAGGGCCGGTCCTGCAAAGGTCTGTCTTGAACGGGCCTGCCTTAGATCAGCTACCATCTTTGAAGGCCACTGTTCGCTTGGCGGGAGAAACCACTGCTACCGAATATCTTGTTAATTCCAGTGAGGGCACTGACCGCCCGTATCAGATACTACGCCTTTTAGATTTGATGAAAGAGGCTGACATCTTTGATCGCAGCCGCGGCCCGCGCGACGCGGTGGTAGGGGGCGAAGCCGTAGTGAGTATCGAAGTGAGCGGGGCTTCGCGTTCGTTTCAAGCAACTCTTTCTCGTCGGGATATTGAAGGCAATCTGCCCGCGTTGCTGATGATGAGGTTGTTTGAGGAGTTTTCGGGTGGCGGGAAGGTGGCAGTCGTTCTTGCGGAAGGTTCGTCAGTCAGTAACATAGGGAACGAAGATGTAGGTCCTCAAGCGCAAGACCACTCCATACCAGATGCGGGCCAAAATGTGGGTATGGCTTTTGCTGCAGGAGATACTAGTGTTCAGCTTGAGAAGAAATCGGAGAATCAAGATTAATGAAGACTCGTGAAGACGCCCTCAAGCTCCTTAAAGAATATACGGAATCGCCGAGTCTATTGAAGCACGCATTAGCCGTTGAGACTGCGATGCGTTGGTACGCAAAGCATTTCGGTAAAAGCGAAGCTGAGATCGAGGAATGGGGACAGACCGGATTGCTGCATGATTTCGATTATGAGCGGCATCCTGAACCCTCGCCTCCAGATGGACATCCATTTTTTGGCAATAAAGTCCTGGAGCAGAAAGGGTATTCGGCAGAGATGCGTGACGCGATTATGGGGCATGCCGCTTACACTGGAGTCGCTCGCGAGACTCAACTGGCCAAGGCTTTATTTGCAGTCGATGAACTCAGCGGCTTGGTGACCGCGAGTGTGCTGGTCAGACCCGACAAGTGCATTGGAAACCTCGAAGCCTCGTCTGTTCTTAAGAAAATGAAAGATAAAGCTTTTGCGCGTGGATGTAACCGCGACGATATTCGGCTAGGAGCACAGGAGCTTGGAATAGAGCTTGAGGAGCACGTAAAGAACGTGATCTCCGCCCTTAGAGAGAAAGCGGTCGAATTAGAGCTCCAAGGTAGTTAAGCCCAAAAAAGAGCAGTTGAGGTTAATGGGAGGGGGCAAGTTTGCGCACCCGCTGAGGTTTTGAGTATCACTGATGTCACCGGATTGGCGAAGGGAGTTCTCGCGCAAACTTGACCGCCTCATAGTAAAATTAGGCTCTTTTTATGATCCTAAATGGGGCTAGCGCTCCATTTAGGATCGGGCGAGCCAGAGCGCCCGAATTAGCCGGCCTTCACAATGTTAATCAACTTTGGCGCTTTAGTGGCGGGGTTCCTCACCGTAACGAACTGATCCGCTGCCGTTACTTTGTAGTCGGTGGAATCCAAACGCTCAATTACCATGTTTTTCAGTGATTGTTCGTCGATGTTAACGTCGACTTCGAGCAGCGCGCGTTTCTTGCCATTCACCTGCACGACGACGGTGACCACTGAGTCCTGGAGCCACTTCTCCTCATATTCCGGCCACGCTACTTTGGAAATACTTGAAGTGTTACCGAGGCGCTCCCAGAGTTCTTCGCCCATGTGGGGGGCGAATGGTGAGAGTACCAGCACGAAGCGACGGACAGTTTCGTTGCTGACCGGTTGGTCCTGAACTGTATTCAAGAATTCCATCATGCTGGAGATTGCAGTGTTAAAAGACATAGCTTCAATGTCGCTTCCCACCTTCTTAACCAGGCGATGAAGTGCCTTTTTGACCAACTCCGTTTCGTCTTGTTCCTTGATTGTGGCGCGGACGCCGGTTTCCTGGTCCCCGGTACCCCAGGTCCACACTCGACGAAGAAAACGGTGAATTCCCGTTATGGCGCGTGAGTCCCAGGCGCGAGCAACATCTAGGGGCCCCATGAACATTAGGTACATGCGAAACGTATCGGCGCCATATTGTTGAACGATTTCATCAAGAGTCACGACATTGCGAAGCGACTTCGACATTTTCGCCACGATCTTCTCCAGCTGTTCTCCACTGGTACCATGTCGAGCGATGCCATCTTCACCTTCGACCACTTCGTTGGTAGGAACGAGCGCACCCCGGGCGTTCTTGTAGGCGTTGGCCAGGATCATTCCTTGGTTATAAAGCTTTTGAAACGGTTCTCGCGTTGATACGTAACCAAGATCAAAGAGCACTTTGTGCCAGAATCGGGCATAGAGAAGGTGTAGCACCGCATGCTCAGCGCCACCGACGTAGAGATCCACTGGCATCCAGCCCTTCTCTAAATCTGGAGCCCAGCCGGCTTTCGAGTTCTTAGGGTCAATGAAGCGCAGGTAGTACCAACACGAACCAGCCCATTGAGGCATGGTGTTTGTTTCGCGCCTGCCTACACGACCTGACTTTGTGTCGGTTACTTTGAGCCACTCGGTGGCACGCGCCAGGGGGGACTCTCCACTATCTGAAGGTTTGTATTCTTGGACCTCGGGAAGTTTTAGAGGCAGTTCTGACTCGTCTAGAGCCGAAGACGTGCCGTCTTCCCAGTGGATTATAGGAATGGGCTCGCCCCAGTAGCGTTGACGCGAGAACAGCCAATCGCGCAGTTTGTAGGTAACTGTGGCGTTGCCCTTCTCATTCTTTGAAAGCCAGGAAACAATGCGTGAGGCGGCTTCCTTGTTCGCGAGTCCCTCTAATGAGAGCTCCTTGGCCACCGCGCTGTTGTTGGCGAGCATGACCCCTGGTTCAGTCCAGGCGGCAGTCCCGTTTTTCACGGCTTCGATTACTTCAGGCTTTGCGCCTTTAGGCGCAATCACGGCTCTGATTTCGAGCTTAAAGGTGGTGGCGAACTCAAAGTCGCGTTCATCGTGCGAAGGAACGCCCATCACGGCGCCGGTACCAACGGTCATGAGAACGTAGTCGCCGATATAGAGCGGCACCTTCTCGGAGTTAATGGGGTTCACGACATACGAACCAGAAAACACACCAGTCTTTTTGCGGTTCTCTATGGTACGTGCCAGCTCACTTAGTTTTTTCGCTTCTTCCCTGTACGTTTCAACCGCGGCTTTTTGCGCGGGTGTGGTCACTGATTCAACCAGGGGATGCTCCGGCGAGATAACAAAAAAGGTAACTCCAAAGAGCGTATCGGGGCGGGTGGTGAAGGCCACCAGCTCGTGCTTCGAATCAGCTATTGTAAAACGAATTTCTGCACCGCGTTTTTTCCCAATCCAGTTTTTTTGTTGGTCTTTGATGCTCTCGGGCCAATCAATTCCTTCGAGCTCGGAAATTAAGCGCTCGGCATAGGAAGTAATGCGCAGAAGCCATTGTTTCATGGGCTTTCTGATAACGTCGTGCCCGCCACGTTCGGATTTGCCGTCGATGACTTCTTCGTTCGCCAGCACGGTGCCGAGTGCTGGGCACCAGTTCACCATCGCGTCGGCGTAGAAGGCGAGGCGATGCTCTGCACGGAAGTTTTCAATCGCTGCCGGGCCCTTTGATTGGATCTCTGAAGGAATCTTTAGTTCTTCAATCGGTCGCGCGCGCTGGGCTTCTTGGTCAAACCAAGAGTTGTAGAGTTTAAGAAAAATCCACTGAGTCCAGTGGTAGTAGTCTTCGGTGCAGGTAGCGAGGTTTCTGTCCCAGTCGTAGGAAAGCCCAACCATCATTAGTTGCTTGGTGAAAACCTCACAATTTTTTTTGGTAATAACGCTGGGGTGTTCTCCAGTAGAGACTGCATGCTGCTCTGCGGGCAGCCCAAAGGCATCAAAGCCCATGGGGTGCAGAACTGAGTATCCCTGCATGCGCTTATGGCGAGACACAATGTCGGTGGCGGTATATCCGAGCGGATGGCCAACGTGCAGGCCTGAGCCCGAGGGGTAGGGGAACATGTCGAGGCAGTAGAATTTCTTGGCCGAGGGCTGGTCGGCTCGGAAGGTCTTATTCGCCTCCCAATATCCCTGCCATTTACGGTCTACCGATTTATGGTCAAACTCAGCCATGGCTGCGATTCCCTTCTTAATTTTGGTACTAGGTGAGGGGATTGTATATCATTGGGCTAGAAGCCTGAGCAATTCAGGGGTTTTGTTCAGTTTCTTGCTATGAGCATGGAATTGCTATACTTTCCGCTCTCGATTTGGAGTTTTAGTCCAGGTCGAAGGAGTGAACGTAATTCAGTTGGTTAGAACGCTCGCCTGTCACGCGAGAGGACGTTGCGGAGCCATGAGCCCGAAAGGGCGATGGCGATAAGCGACGTAGGGAAACAATAGCAATGCGAGCTGGCGTAGCATTGTTTCCTTGCAGGGTTCGGAAAGGAACCCGCGACCTCTCCCTGAGAAGCGGTTAGTTTAACCGGAAGTGGAGTCGTAGTTCAGTTGGTTAGAACGCTCGCCTGTCACGCGAGAGGTCGCGGGTTCGAGTCCCGTCGACTCCGCCATTTTTGTTCGTCCCTGGCTCACCAAGTCGACGGGACTCGAACCGAAAAATACTGCCGAGTCCTGCTCGCCATTGGCGAGCAGTCCCGTCGACTCCGCCACTTTCACATTAGTGGGCCTTTGGTCCGCTAATTCGAAGTGGCGGGGAGACCGACCGTCGTTCCTCATCGAAAAATGTCATGCTGCTCTCCCGCCTCATTTCACTCTCCGCCGCTCTTCTCGCCCTCGCGGTAATACTCGGTGCCTTTGGAGCGCACGGCCTAAAGGATGTCCTTGGAAACTACGAGAAGGAGATATTCGAGAAGGCTGTATTCTATCACTTCATTCACGCGCTGGGAGCGCTGGTAGTCGCGCTTAGTGCAGCCAGCGGAACGATACCTGCTGCCTTGGCGAAGAGAGTATGCGCTTTGCTCTTTGTCGGAGTGATCTTCTTCTCCGGATCTCTTTACCTGCTTGCACTTACCGGAGAGCGCTGGCTCGGAGCCATTACTCCGGTTGGCGGAATTTGCTTTATACTCGCATGGGGACAGCTGGCCTGGTCGATGAAAGACATTTCTACAGATTAACTCGGGAAGTAATCGGTGCCCACCACAACTTCTCCCGATTGAAGCACCACAGCAATTCCCAAGCGGTAGCCTGCAAGATCAATGTTGTGTAGCAATCCATCCGTAGATTTCTCTGGCCGACCACGGGAGCTGTGCCCCACCATCTGGCGAAGCCTCTCAGGATGAGATTTAAGCAGACTAGACCAGTCTTCCCACAGTGCACCCCCACTACCGGGTGAAAGAATTGTTCGAACCGTGGGGTCGAGTCTCTCGAAGCCAATCTGGAACAGCTCTTCTGCTCTAAGTGAAGGGCGACCGAGAAATTCAGACCAGGAGCTATTCAATGCGGACGCGAGTTCAGCTGGATCCGAGAGATCTTCCGCAAAGTACCGTGAGACGCCAGCATGAGTTAAGAGGATATCGTCGACTGTGGTGGCCGCTTTAAGTTTGCCACTACGACACATGCGCCACAGGGAGTCCGTAAGTTCTGGTGTTTGAAACTTAGGCACGCTCTGAATAGAAGGACCTCCGAGAATCGCGGCCTCGTGGTTGCCCGCGACTATTTCATCAAAGAACTTCTCGCCAATTCGTGCGCATTCGAAGTCGGTGGGCGATCTACCATCAACGAGGTCACCCATGGAAATGAGGCGTACTTTGGAATTGACTCGTTCCCCGTGAGACACAATGCCGAGTTCCTCTAAGACCGAAGTGAGCAGCTGTGCGTATCCGTGTACGTCACTAATCGCCACGGTGCACTTCTTATCAGACTCAATAATTTGTCGGAGCTGCGCAAGCGTAAGTACCGGGGCGACCGCGACAGCTCCCACGGAGGTGGGTAGATCTAAGCTCCTTTGGCGCTGAGCGATCGGGTCATGCCCTGCTCGTACACCAACCGGGCGCTCGAAATCCGTGGGGAATCGAAGCTCCGTTTGATCTCGCGTTGAAGGACTCGAAGAAGGACATCCCTGGGAGTGGTCTCTCATTCCACTCTAATAACCTGGAATACGTCGTTACCCAACTGAGACGGAGGAAAGACGTCGTAGCTCCTAGTGCATTTGGGTTGCCAAGAGGGAGTCACCCTCTCTAAGGGCAGATTGGTGAAGGGGTTGGAGTCGGCGTGGGGTTACCGCCACCGCCCGTGCACGGTCTCGGATTTCCGTCCGGATCGTCCATTTGAACGGTGTCAGTGTATGCACACGGGGCTAAGGCATTTAGTAAATGTTGCGATGCCGGCTCCGCCGGGATGATGTCTGGCTCAGGGCCACCCAAGGCCTCACTCGGTGGGAAGTATAGGGCGCCAATGAGGACGCCCATGCATGCAGCCACTGTGAGTGTGCGCGTCGTGATCATTGCAGCTCCCCTGTGGATAGTTCGCTAAAATTTGGCGTTAACATCACCCAATGGAGAGTCGGGAGCTACCCGAGCTCTCTTAAGCGAAAATGCCCTACATAACGCTAAATCGTGACCTCCCTTACGAAAGCTCTCGTAATCCGTATACGAAATTTTCCTACCTCTATTAACTTTATACGCCCTTCAGACGACCTTATGAGATGTGGTGAACCTTCTTGTGACTTGCATCGTCTGAGCGGTGACGAGTGCGTGCGAGGGTTCTGTGTGAAAGGTGTGTGGGGCAAGGATGCCTGTTACTTTAGGTACGAACATTTACGCGCTGCGTACGCAGCGCTCGCTCGCTCACTCGAGTGAGGCGCTTGGTCGTGTGTCCGAGCGCCTTAGTAGCGGCCAGCGAATCAATCGTGCTTCAGACGATGCCGCAGGTCTTGCGGTCGCCTCTGGCTTAGAGGCGGGGAGACGAATTCTTGGCCAGGCGTTACGAAACCTAAACGACGGAATCTCAGCTCTGTCAATTGCGGATCAAAGTATCGCGCAGCTGACTGAAATTGTAACTCGCCAGCGGGAACTCGCGGAGCAGGCTTCAAATGGAATCTTCTCAACTGGCCAACGCAGTGTGATCAATGGTGAGGCGCAGCAACTTGCGGATGAATACCAGAGACTGCTTGAAGGTGTTTCCTTCAACGGGCTTCGCCTCCTTGACGGAAGCAATGCAAAACTTCAGCTTCAAGCCGGCTCTGGCATTAATGCAATCCTGATAGCACAATTTCTCGAGCAAAGTAGTTCCACTAGTTCGCAGGCAGTAGGATTGGGTACCTATAATAATGGAGACACAAACTTCAATTTGAATGTGAGTGGAATCTCTCCATTGACCGAGGCAGAAATGGTTGCAGGCGACTTCAACAATGATGGATTCGATGATTTGTTGGTGTTTGATGAGTTCGTTGATGGCACTTTGCAGTTGAGAATTGAGCTTTATTATGGTGGGGTGGGTGGACTAACTAAGCAGGCTGAGGAACTAATGGCGCTCGCTGGTGGAGGGCTCAGCAACTTTCAAGCGGAGATCGTCGGCAACTCCGTGGAATTTTCTGCCGATGGCGGGAACGGCGGGCTCGTTGGATTTCTTAATAATCCTGCCTTTTTTAATCTCCTTGGAGGTCCCTTTACGGTGGAGGCCCCTACTAACTTTACCTTCTCGACGGGAGTCTATGACTTCAATGGCGACAACGTAACCGATCGAGTCACAGGAGATGTGGGAAGTTTTCTGGTTGAACTTCAAGACACGCAACTCCAGGTAGTTACCACAACTTATACCGAGTCACTTGCTCAAACAGGTTTTTGATTGCTCACTCAACAATCGGCACTCAACGCGCTTGATTCACTTCAGTCGCTACTGAATCTTTTGAATGATAAGCGCTCACAAATTGGAGCTTCGCAAAGTAGGATAGGCGCTGCGGTGGAAGTAATCAGGACATCGGGAGAGAACTACGCTGCCGCTGAAAGTCGCATTCGAGATGCTGATGTCGCTCAAGAGAGTGCTGCGCTCACACGTTTCTCAATCCTGCAGCAAGTCGGGGCCTCGATACTCGCGCAAGCCACCATCCAACCACAGTTAGCGCTTCTTTTGCTTAATTAAGAACCGTCTTGCGCTGCGTCTTCGGCGCTAGTCAAGCGCATGGTTTCTTGCGGCGGTGAGCAAAATGCCCTACCAAGGGCGACTTATGAGTTAGTGAAACTGCTGTAGAAACTCAAGATTTCGGAGCCGCGCGGGTTCCTAGGGCTCTGACTTGATTCAGATTCGCCCATGCGGTTCAATCTACTGCAATTCCAAACATCGAGGACGGTCATGTCGCGCAATGCAGGAGCAGTCAGGCTGCAGCAAAGGCTTGCTGATAAATATAAGCATCCATCTGATCTGGATACATCCGGGTCTCAGATCACCTTGCCGTCTGATGCCTTTACCTTTGTAACGGTCCCTGACCATTTCAGGGCGCTCTTGCCGCTTGCAGTTGTTCAGCATCCAAGGGATGAACAGCTTCAGTGTCGATTTATTGATAAGCTGGCCTCAGCATACGATCGCTTCGTGAGTGGCACGTTGCAGGCAATCCGAGAGTCAGGAAATTCGAGCGGGAAGCAGATTAAAGTCTGCGCATTAGATCTTGCGGAAGTAACTGCTGGTGTTCGCGGACATGCTTCTGGTGCCTTTACTGTTTCCCTTAATGAAGGTGATGCTTGGGCAGATTTTAGCCTAGGCCTATCACGCTTGTTCTCTCTCGGTGGCGGGAGATTCTTTACCCATACCAGTCGACCGGGAAGTGATGCAATCGACGAGCAACTTAGAGCTCTCAAAGGGGCTTTGGCTGAAAGAGGCATCTCGGAAGTAGTGTTGGTCGACGACCATGCCTTCTCGGGCAAGACGATTGAAAGCGTCGTTTCTCTTCTTCGACAGCAGGAAATTTCTGTTAAGAGTGTTACTACCTATACTCGGGTAAACTCTCTCAAGCTTGACGGCATTGAAGTAAAGCCGGTAAAGGGCTTCGTTGGAGATCGTATTCTGGAGCGCGCCGACCTCGTTGAGCCGCGATATTTTTTGATTGGGTCGGCGGGTTGCGTGGTGGAGCTTCCTAATAAAAAGCTCGCTCGTGCTCCTTATGTGCTGCCGTTTGGCAGCCCAGTAGATCGTGCCAGTATCCCCGCAAATGAGGCGACACCATTTTCTCGTCGACTGATAACCTTGAACCAAGGATTTTTTAGAGCCTGGGCCGAAGTCACCGGGAAGGAGCCCGTTGTGGCGGATCTTGATCCTTTGTTCGGACGGTTAATGGTGCTTCATGGGTTTGACGAAAAGTCTCCTGTGCAAGGACTTTTGGCTTCGTGCAGTGAACGACTTGAGCATCGAATTAATCGGCGTACAGAGCTGGAGAGGGTGCAAAGCGACTTAAGGCCGCTAGGGTTGCCGCAGGATATAGTCTTCCTTGACATCAACGACACCATTCTCAAGTCGGGAGACTCTGAGGTGAATGCTCTGGTGACAGAGCAGCTTCAACGACGCATCAGAAAGCTTCAAGATCTTGGAGTGAGTGTAGGGCTTTGCTCTGATAGCCCCTTGCCTCAGATGATCAATTTTGCGGCACAGTTTGGTATTACGGGGCCCATTATCGCTGAGAACGGAAATATAATTTCAAATAGCGGGAAGAAGACAATTTTACGGCGACTTGAAAACATTGACGCACTTAGAGATCGAATTAATCAGGTGGCTAGTCGGAGACAACTCACCGTCAGGGATGATCGCGTTGCGGTCGAGTTCGGAGGTTCAGGCTCAAGGATCGAAACAGGGACCTACAGTTTTGGTAGAGATCGTCAGACCTCCATCAGTGTATTTGGAGATGTTGATTTCATCGAGGACCTGAAGCGGGAGTTCGAAGATGAAGCTAATTTGCAGACCTTTGGAGTAGACGCAAGTCCTCGTGCGGGAATTTACGGTTTCTTCGCCATGCATCCTTGCCCAATTCGAAGCGGCAAAGCTGATACGCTTCGTATGCTCGCTAAATTTGGCCATCGAGTGACAATGATTGGCAATTCCATGAGCGACTTCGTGGAGCCAAACGGTGGTGTAGATGTCGGGATGGTCGGGAATCATAGCCTTACCGACGGGCAACTTGCACAATGTCGCTATAGCACTACAGTCAACTTGACCCTTGGGGTAGTTAATCTTCTCCACCAGATCGAATATGCTCGGTTAAAAGAGCGGCAGAACGGGGCGTAGTGTTTCTGCCAAAATTAGACTTGGCGAGATAAAATGGATGTTATCATCGACACGGACCCCGGATGTGACGACGCCCTGGCGATTATGTTTGCGGTTCGCTGCGGACGATTTCGCATCCGAGCGCTTACCACTGTCTGTGGAAATGGCCCAATCGAATTAGTGACCAAGAACGCACGCTATGTGCTGGACGCCCTTGGTAAGCCCGAAATCCCCGTATTCTCAGGCGCAAAGACTCCGTTAAACGCTCAATGGCAGCCAGCGGTCGTGCATGGCGAGAGTTGTCTTGGACGGATTGTCGCCCCAGGCGAAATTGAGCTGACCAATGACGCGGTAGAGCGCATGAATGAATTTTTGTGCGCTGAGCCAGGCAGGATCTCCATCGTAGCGCTCGGGCCTCTCACCAACCTCGCAAATCTCATTGAGCGATTTCCTGGCGCCATAGAGAAGGCCAAAAAAGTGATTATTCTTGGTGGTGCGGTTCGTCCGCCGGGCAATAAGGGTCGCGTGGCGGAGTTCAACTTCTGGGTTGATCCAGAAGCTGCCAAGCGAGTTATTGAGCATGCGTTCTCCAAAACACTTATTACGCTGGATGCTTGTTTCCAGGTGGTGTTGCAGCGCGAGGACTTCCTAGGGATTCGAGATGAAGCGAGTCGAACCATGGCGCTCGACCTGATGGAACCCTACATTGAAGCAAATGAGGCGGAGGAAGGCATTCGCGGTGCGATTATGTACGATCCGCTGGCGCTCCATTTTCTCGTTAATCCCAAAGCTGCTACAGTCGTAGAGCACGATGTGGTGGTTGAGACTCAAGGCGATTTTACGAGAGGGATGCTCGTAGCTGATTTGCGCGCAGTACCGAATAAAAAACATAATGTGAGTGTGGTGGAGCGCATTGACCCTGCAGTGTTTAGGGCCGACCTCATACAGGGAATAAATCAGGAATTATGAAGGTATATTGTTGCGGATCTGCCAACTTAGATTTGGTCTATAAGGTCCCCCATTTCGTCCGTGACGGGGAGACTTTAGCGGCTACTCGCCGAGAAGTTTTCTGTGGCGGCAAAGGCCTTAATCAGGCCATCGCGCTGGCGCGCGCGGGAACTCAAGTTTCATTTATTGGAAGGGTAGGCGCTGATGGGACGGTCCTCATCGAGCACCTTAACAGAGAGCAGATCGACACCAGTGGTTGTGCCTATGTCGATGGCCCTACGGGACACGCGGTCATTCAAGTCACGGACTCGGGCGACAACAGCATCTTATTGTTTGCGGGGGCAAACCACACCTTCGTTCCTGAAGACCCCAAACAACTGCTCAAGAATTGCTCTACCGGTGATGTGCTTGTGTTACAGAACGAAATTAGTTCAGTGAATGAGTTTATCAAGGAAGGTCGTGCTCGAGGAATGCAGATTGTGTTCACCCCTTCACCAATGCTTGATGAAGTGAAAGAGTATGCGCTTGGAGCTATTGACTACCTTTTTGTGAATGAGCGCGAGCTTGCGCAGCTTTCTGGGCACTCCATGGCAGAGCCCGGGTTGCGATATCTGCACAAGCTGCTGCCCAGCACTGAGATTGTTGCGACACTGGGCGAGCGTGGGTCGATATATGTGGCGAACGGTGAGATGCTTTTGCAGCAAGCGTTGCCAGTCGATGTGGTCGATAGCACGGCGGCAGGCGACACCTTTTTGGGATATTTCATGTCGGCTTTGTTTGAAGGGTGTCCACCAGCGGTGTGCCTTGAACGCGGCGCCAAAGCAGCCTCGCTATGTGTGGCAAGGCCAGGGGCAGCAGATGCGATTCCTCGAAATGCTGAGCTTGGGTCCGTCTAGTATGGTTGTCAAAGACTTTTTTCACCTTCTGCCGGGGCTCTCAGTCAAAAGTTCATTTAAGCGTCTTTCTCGTTGGTCTCGCTGAACTCATTGTGTAATTGAATAAATTTTGACAAAGAGCTCAGCGAGCGTGGCGAGAATTATTCGTCCAACTCTGAACTCAAGACCTTAGGTGAGTTCCTCGATCGCTGAGTCCAGGTCCTCGGACGAAACTATGAACTCTCTGGACCCCGACGAAGACTCTCGCTTAAATGCGTTTAGTCCTGCCTGATTGCAGATAGTGCGAATGTCTGCGGCGGCCTTTCCTTCGGTTAAAGAAGCGAGATGGTCGAGGTCGGGCGGCTCGCTCAAACGCAATTTTTTCAAATAAAGTTCGAACAGTTGTTTGCGAGCTTCTAAGGATGGAAGTGGAATTTCAATGACCTTATTCAAACGACCACCGCGCTTCAGTGCGGGGTCGACCAGGTCAGCACGGTTAGTTGCCGCAATAACATAGACACCTTCACGCTTGATTACGCCGTCAATCAGCTGAAGCAAGTGGTTAAGTAGGTTGTCGGCATGCTGCGCGTTTCCTTCCGCGCGGTTTTTGCCAATCGAATCAACCTCGTCGATAAAAATCACTGAGGGTGCATGTTTCGCCGCGGCTTTGAAAAGGCGAGTAAGGTTCTTTTCTGATTCTCCAACCCACTTTGAAATTACCTCGTCAGTTTTTAGAACAAAGAAGGAGAGCCCCGCCGTGGTGGCTATGATCTTAGCGAGAGTTGTTTTGCCGGTTCCGGGGGGGCCGTTTAAAAGAATTCCCTTTGGCACATCAATGCCGTAGTTGCGAGCACTTCCAGGGTCCTTGAGGAGGGTAACTACGGACTCGAGCTCGGATCTAACCTCGGGATCGATGATGACGTCATTCCAAGTGATTTGCTCAACTTCGCTGTTGAGGGGCCGCAGGTCTCCGACTGATTTTGGTTCGTCGGTGAGATCGTCATCTTCCTCAATGGCAAAATCTTCGAGCGCAGCTTCGATATCCTCAGAGCTCACTTGGAACTCGCGCTGGTCTTTGCCCAGGGAAGATTCACGCTGGTAGGCGTGAATACCCGCCTGATTACAGATCTCTTTAATATCAGCGGCAGAGCTCCCATCGGTTGCTCTAGTGAGCGCGTCTAAGTCCACGTCTCCGCGAAGAGAAAGATTCTTGAGGTAAAGTTCAAAGAGTTTTTGTCGGGCCTGCTGGTCAGGGAGGGGAATCATAATTGTGCGATTAAGGCGTCCGGCACGTTTTAGCGCATCGTCGACTAGGTCAGGCCTATTAGTGGCGGCGATAATGTAAAGCCCCCTGGTTTTTACAATCCCATCCATCAGCTGTAGGAGGTGGTTAAGCAAACTGTCGCCGGAGTCAGACTGAGCGTCTGAGCGTTTGCGCCCGATGGCGTCGATCTCATCAATGAAAATCACAGCGGGAGATGCCTTGGCTGCCGACTCGAAAAGTCCTGTGAGGTTCTTCTCTGACTCTCCTACCCACTTAGACACGACCTCGTCAGCGCGAAATGCAAAAAACTGCAGCCCCGCTACACTGGCCACTACTCGGGCGATGGTGGTTTTCCCAGTGCCCGGAGGGCCTGCGAACAAGATGCCTTTTGGTGTTTCGATGCCGTAGCGGTCGGCCGTGTCGGGGTCTCGGAGCAGGTCGACTACAGAATTAAGTTCACGTTTAAGATCCTCGCCTATAATTAGTTCGTCCCAGGACAGGCGCTCAATCTGCTTGCTTAGAGACTTGGCCTTATACGGCTTAGGTGAACCGTCGCCTCGTGAAGAGCGTTTTGAGCCAGCCGGCCTTGGATCGAGCAATATGGCGCAAATGGCAAGCAAAGGGGGTCCTAAGTGCAAGACGCCAAGAAGAGCGAGATTGGGCGTGCCAGCGACGACGATATTTTTTAGTTCAATAAGCGTGAGCAATACCGCTACGCCTGAAGTGACGATAATAGACCAGTTAAAAATTCGTACACGAAGCGGCATGTACCAGAATGTGGCACCGTAGGCGTACACGGCAAACGGTAGGACGAAGAATGCGAGCAGCGACGCGTGACTAAAAGAGAACCACTCAAGGAAAGTCATTGAAACCTTTAAGTTCCAGACGGGTGCGACAAGCGGGCAAGGTGCCCCTTCGAGGACACTCTATCAAAAGCTAGCCAGCATGAAATCGGCAGAATTTAAGGGGAACAAAAGGAGAAAGGCCTCTGGGGAGCGTATACAAACCCCCACAGAGACCTTTCTAGGCGTTCAGTGCGGACAGGTCAGTTAGGCTGCTACTGACTTGTCCTCCCGTCGTAGTGAGGCACCGCTTGGACCGTAGGCAATCTCGTCCTCACTGCAGTAGTCGTCATAAAATTTCTGAAGCTTTCTGCGAAGCATTAAGCGCGAGCGATGCAGGCGTGATTTCACCGCAGGGACTGAGAGGTGCAGAATTTCTCCCACTTCTTGATTTGAGAGCCCATCGATATCTCTTAGCACGAAGATAATGCGGTATTCCTCTGGTAGCTTTGCCACAGCGCGCTCAATTTCCTCTCTGAGCTCGTGCTTTGAGCACATAAAGTTTGTATCGCTCAGGTCGCTACGATCTCCGACATAGTTGTCGCGTATCGGTTGAGCGACATCCTCCAGCGATATAGCAGGAGTTTGCTTGCGCTTACGGAGTTTCATGAATGCCGTGTTGGCGGTGATTCTGTAGAGCCAGCTTGAGAAAGCTGATTTGCCCTCGAACTTGTCTATCTTGCGATAGACCGTGACGAAGACATCTTGAAGGACCTCTTCGGCATCTTCCGCGTTTCTGGTGATGCGAAGTGCAAGATTGTGAACCTTCTGGGTATAACGATTAAGAAGCTCGGCATAGGCATCAACATCTCCTTTGCGGAACTCAGCAACCAAATCGGTATCAAGCTTTTTGTCCATCATGACTACCACCTTCCCTACTACCTTTGCCGTTGATTCCTCTGAACTGAGCGTTCGAAGGGACCAACTGGTCATGGTGGCACTGTGCCAGGGCTGGGGAGGTGGTTTGTCATGCTTTTGTAAAAAGGTTGTAAAGGGTTTGTATCTTCGTATAAGAGTCTGAATATATTGAATAAAGATAGAGCGTTAGGACGTTTTTTGATGTGTTTCACAGGAGTATTTCGTTCAATTTCCCTCTCAGAGCTGTAGATAGTCTGGCGGGCATTGTAAAAAAGGGCGCGCTTTGAGGCGCACGAACACAGAATCTACGAGGGAAAAGCAATATGGAGTCATCAGGACAAGATCGGAAGGTAAAATGCGTAAAGTATGGGGAAGAGCTGCCTGGACTCCAGAAACCACCATTTCCCGGCCACGTCGGCAAACAGATCTTTGATACTGTTTCGCAGCGCGCATGGAGCGAATGGCGAGATGATATGCAGATGAAGGTGCTCAACGAATATCGTCTCAACATGGGGAACCCGGAAGATCACAAAGTGCTGATGCAGCAGATGCTTAAATTTCTAAACCTAACACAGGGCGATACTTTAGAAGTTGAGAATGCTGATCGAGGGCGCCAGAGTTAATTTTGAGAGATCTCATTATACTCGTAGTGCGCTATGTGCCACGCGGGACCAAGGGTTTAGCTGCGCCCGGAGGCTCAGGAGGAGCTTTGGATTCGAAGGAGTTGTAGGGCCAGTGCTGGTGCCTGATTGGCTTGCCCCAAGATGGCGGCGGTGGCTTGTTGCAGAATCTGTTCCCGTACTAGCGCCGCAGTACTAGCGGCGACATCAACGTCTCGAATTAACGATTCCGCAGCAGTGTAGTTGAGGGCGGTGGAGCTGGTGGTGTTCAGGGCACTGGAAAGGCGACTCAGCGAGCTTCCAATCGAACCTCTCTCAAGTGCGACTCTTTCGAAGATCGCGTCAATTAGGTCAATCGCATCTCTCGCGTCTTCTGCAGTAGACAAAGTGAAATACTGCGAGTTTGCATTCTCTTCGGTGCTTTGAAGGTAAGAGGTAGTGCTTGCGAAGATATCCGTCACTCCATCACCGTTGGTATCTCCCAACGCAAAAATACCTGAGCCGGCGTAGGTGACAGGACTCTCGAAACTGCCGTCCGACTTGCCGAACAGCACCCTTGAGTTGGTGACTAGGTCAGTTATCCCATCACCATTCATATCTGCCATTTTAATTCCGTCCTTCGAGGATCCGGCCGTGACGCTGTATGAAGTGGCGGCACCAAAAGTACCATCACCACTTCCGAAACGAACATCAACCGTGCCTGCATGAGTGGTGACGATATCTAGTATTCCATCTCGGTTGAAGTCGCCCGCTACGACGGAAGTGCCGGCTGAGCCGAGAGTGGTGGAAATCGCAGAGCCAAAAGAAAAACCGCCGTTTCCCCTCAGTACCTGGAAGGTGCCACCGCTATTTAGACCTCCGATATCTTTTACCCCGTCACCATCGAAATCAGCGATCGTAATGTTTGAGTATGGGTTTGAGATAACCAATTGAGAGGCAAAGGTTCCCGTGCCGGAACCACGAAGGACGTTAATTTCTCCAGCGCCGAAGTCCCCGTCATCGTTGACGATCAGATCTTTTATCCCGTCACCGTCGAAGTCGGTGTAAGCCATGCTGTTATACCGACTGGACCCACTGCTGGTGTTTACCACGCTAACTTCGGCGGCAAAGGTTCCGTTATTATTTCCAGAGTACAGCCAGACGTCACTATTTCCTGAGACGATGTTGTTCATGATCAGAAGGATGTCTACCCCGCCTGAGCCGTTCACCTGATCAACTATGATATCCACTGGAGAACCGCCGTAACTGCCTCCAAATGTATCACTCAGCGATGCCGCCCCCGCGAAAGTTCCATCGCCGATGCCGAGCTTTACTTGGAGGGAGCCACCTGCTCCGTTCGAGGCAGCTGAAATAAGATCGAGAATTCCGTCACTATTAACGTCAACCATGACTACTTTGTCGGCGCTTGTTGCAAGGGCGAAGGTGCCCGCCGAAGAAAAGGAGCCAGTGCCCTTGGTAGTTTTGGTATGCTCTCCCACGTTAAAGCTCAAGCTTCCATCGATGCCGAAGCCGGCTTGAATTCTGAGGCGATCAAAACCGGGCCCCAAAAGACTATTGCTGTTGAACGTAGTGGTGCCGACGATGCGATTGTACTCAGCCGTGAGTGCGTCA
>JBGSMV010000018.1:0-75164 GCA_041739995.1 Bdellovibrionota bacterium | reverse complement strand
GATCGATTGAACAAGCGTAAGTAGCTGATTCGCCGTTATGCCTCGCGCTCGAATGTGCGCTCATCAGTCAAGGAGATCGATACAAAAGGTCATTACCTCACCACTCGATGAAGCCCTCGAAAAAGAAGGTACTACCTAAACCAAAAGGGCTCGGTGAATGCGAACATCCACCGAGCCCAATCGTCGTTAGGTCAAGACCTTAGCAGTCATGGTAGCCAAGAAAAGGGAGGAGGTACCTTAGAGTGAAGCCCTCCTAGGGGGCGGGGCGCCCGCCTAGGAGGGGTCGGATTATACCAGCTGGATGATTTCGCTTAGGAGCTGGTTAATCGTCGTAATAATACGCGAGTTCGCTTGGAATCCGCGCTGAAGCTGAATAAGCTTCACGAACTCATTCGCAATATCAACGGTCGAGAGCTCAATCGCACCGGCTTGCACCGCCCCGAACGTTCCACTCTGAGGTCGCCCTACCACCGGCTCACCGGAGCCAGGTGATTGTTGCAGTAGGTTACTACCGATGCGCAACAGACCTTCAGGATTCGAGAAGTTTACTAAGCCAATGGTACCAATAACCGCCGCTTGCCCGTTATCAAGCAACGCAAACACATCGCCGTTCTTCTCAATGCTCAAGCTCCCTACTGTTCCAATACCCTTACCATCTTGGGATATCGAAAGCGGATTTGAGGGGGAAGCATATTGAGTAAGATCATTGAAATAGAAGGCGATATCCTGAGTCGTGTCTGAGCCGTTATTCCAAGGAATATCGCTGGCAATTAGATCCCCAGTAGCTGGAGTCGCCGTCTGCCGAGTTCCATCGGAATTAAACACAATCGTCGCTCCAGCAGCCGGTCCAATTTGCCGAGGAATTCCTGTGGCACTGCCGGAGGGATCCACGTCCTCGCTATTTACATATGCTCGCACGTTGAAGGTATTCACGCCGGTCTTAAAGTAGAAGTTAGTAACTTCGTGCGCACCACCAAGACGATCAAATACGGTGACCGTAGTATTAAACGCAGATAAAGCATTCAAATCAGCATAGGTAGCGGTCGAGGTCGTCGTTCCCGCTGGTGAAACAGCCAGTGCATTAATGTCAGCAGCCAAGACGGGATCGGATCGTGCATCGAGATTGGCCGCAATGGTTATTCGGCCAGTCGAAACACTGTCCTGAGAAACAGTATTGATGTTAATCGGCTCAAGAGTTCCGGTGCCGTTGGCAGGAAAGCCCAACACTGTCAGACCGTCTTGAGTAACAATGAACCCAGAGGAGTTAACCGTGAAGTTACCGGCACGTGTATAAAATCGCTGCCCTTGATCAAGCACGGCGAAGTACCCGTTCCCGTCAATCGCCAAGTCAAGCGAACGTCCAGAGAACTCCAAAGTCCCCTGTTGGAAAATGCTGCTCACCGCCGACACCGATGATCCGGCGCCGATTACGCGGCCTGAAGCCTGTCCACCTGCGATAAGGTCTTCAAATTCCGCACGTGCGGCCTTGAACCCAATGGTATTGGCGTTTGCAATATTATCCCCCAACACAGCAATCGCTGCGCCATGACTGGAAATTCCAGATCGTCCCGCGAAGAGTCCATTGACGATACTTGCCACAGTATAACCTCCATTAAGGTTCGTTCCCTGCAGAACCGCTTCACGCAAATCCGGCGCAGGTAGCCGGATGTGCCAGTCTTCAACGTGGAATCCTTTCCCAATCTTGACCCGCCGCCCCTACTTCGGAGCAACCGAGTCGCCACGTGCCTTCCGAGGCCTCGTGGTACTTCACCAAGTTTTCTGTGCGTCCCTCATTCACTCCGTTGAACGAGACTCGCCGTGCGCTGCAACTAAGTCGCATCAAGCGACAGTCGTCACCCGCTGAATATCTCCTGGGGCAATCTCCCTATTGCCCACTAACAACGCTGGAGTTGGTCCCGGCACAAAGCCAGTCACCATCGCAACCGCTGAAGTATTGATATCCGCGCGATCTCCAGACTGCTGCGCTCCGGTCACCCGCACTCCGTACTCACCGTTTGGCAGCGGCAAGTCACCGAGATCGACCCGCTGTGTGCCGGAGCCTAAGTCGCCCGCATCGATGCGATGTACCACTCTTCCAAGCCCATCAATGAGCTCGACTTGGACGTCATTCATGGCACCCGTCATCTGAAGGCTCAGAGCACCCCCGTCTCCTCCATCAACACCAATGACGTCGGCGCTATAAGTCACCTCGCGACCGAGATACGCGGCATAGGAGGAAATATCGCCCTGCTCAGAGCCGAGTTTCTGATCAATCGAAACAAGACGCTCAAGCTGACTGAATTGCGCCAGATTTACCGCGAACTCTTCATTCTGAAGAGGATTGAGCGGGTCTTGGTTCTTGAGTTGAGCCACAAGCATCGTCAAGAACTCGTCTTGCCCAATGGTCTTGTCGTCCTTCTTCTTAGCTGCGGATGCCGCGCTACTTTGAAGTCCGCCCAATAATGGATTTATTGTGTTTTCGTCTGCCATATCTTCCTCACGCTACCCAATGATCAGTCAGCGACCCATTCGCTGCATTGTTGGCGCTCGCTGCGCCAGGATTCGCCACACCACCTTTCTCCGAACGCCCACGACCGGAACCACCTTCTTTCGATCCGGCACCTTCTTGATGCTGACTTGAGAAGGTCGACTGATTACCGCCAGGAGCTTCAAACGACGACGAATCCCCACTCACTGATACAGAAACGCTATCCACTGAAAGCCCCATCTTGCGCAGTGTAACCTGCAGATCTTGCGCTCTCTCACGAAGCAGCTGAGCGACTTGCGCATTTTCTGGAACAAGGCGTGCGTGCAACGCGCCATCACGGAGACTTATATCGACTTTCAGATTGCCGAGCTGTGGAGGGTCCAGCCGGAAAGTCAGCGTATGCCCATCGCGTGAACGTGCGACTTCTTTAGCTACCGACTCTACTCGCTCCATTGCTTGCTCAAAGCTCACGCGCCCTGACGGACGTGTTGCCCGAGCCGCAGTGTCAGAAGTATTTCGTGCAGCGGTCTTTGCTGCATTCAACTCGGATACCACCGACTGAGTCGGTGACGGAGTCGAGCTGCTAATCACTTTTGAAACATCAACATTTCTCTGGGCCATTTCTAGAACGGGGCGAAGCGCGAGAACGGAGACTAATGCGTCTCGGTCGAAAGTTGGCTTGGGGAGCGGAGTATTGAGCAACGAGGAGTCAAGGCGCTCTGAACTGGCCCGCATAATCTGCTCAAGCGCAAGCTTGGCTTGACGGTCCATCGCGCTTTTTGATTGACGGTCCGCGCCTATGTCATTGAGAGTCTGGGCGACAATCTGCTCCGAGGAGTTCGCTGGAAGTTCTGTCGAAGAATCATTAACAACGGCTGACCCCTGCGGCGTTGCCGCAGCCGTCTCCTCAAGTTTCACCGGCGAGTTGGCGCTTCTTGCAGCAATCTTCTCCTGAGGTGCTGCGGTCACTTCCTCTCCCATCCCCGTTACGAAACCTTCGCCTTGAACCGTAGAGTCTTCTTGCTCCGCAGAATTGTCTTCCGCGTCCTCGTTATCCGGCTTCCCTTCTTCGTCAAGGGGCAGTTCTGTTTTCTCGTCTGACTGGGTTTCGACTAGAGTAGATGCGGCAATCGAGCTCGCCACAGGCTGTGACGCATTCGCACTAACTTCCGTCACTTCGATTTCTGCGGAGTCATCAACCACCTGCGCATCGGAAACTTCTAGATCCTCCGTCTTCTCTACAGGGCCTTCGCTCTCAACTTTCGACTCCTGGTGACCCGCGCCCCCTTTGATTTCTGGCTTAGACTCCTGATATTTCCCTTCCTGAGCCTCCTGCTTAACGGCGATCTCCTTTCGAGATGCACGTTCGTCAGAGGGATTCCTATCAGAGTGTTTTGGTTCTTTAGATGTTGAAGTACGAGAAGCCTGTTGAGCCGCGACAGGAGCGACGGCAAACCCGCCTAGAATCTCGCTCTCGCTACCAGGGAGCCCAACCTGACCGGCAATTTGCTCCACCAGCCGAGAAAACTCAGCCTCAAGAGTTTCTTGCCCTCTTTGCTGAGATCCCTGCAACGCAGCCGCTACTCCAGCAGCAGGGATAACCCCCTGAACTGTATTGCGATTTACTGCGGATGTGGAACGTACTGACGCCATAGAAGTTGCTCTTAACGAAGCGTTAAATGCCTCAGTTTGAAGCATCGCTTATCTGATCTTGAGCAAGCATTGCGCCAAGTTCTGGTCGGAGGTGATTGGTGAGTTTGTCTTGCAAATTAAAGTAATTAGCTCTGAGCGCCGTAGCACAGGGGCCCGGCAGGATTCTCCCCATATAGGCTCTGCGGGTAGTTTATGCCTGCGAAATGAAGCCTTAAGGCTCGGGATCTCGGTGAGGCATTCGGGTCAAAATCTCCGGCACGGGCCCTCAACGGAGGAGGCACGTAGTCTTAAGAGCAACCTCAGTGCTCCGGTTGCAGAAGCGATGAGTAGATGAGATCTTGGTTCTAAGGTGCCGGGCGAAAGGCTTTCACCCCATTATCAGATGAATCCAAAAATCCGTTTTTAGAGAACCCCATGATGCACGCTTTTGTAGCCTCCCTCGTTCGAACTTCCTTGAGACGCTCGCCCGGAATCCGTGCGGGTCTGCTTGTCGCGATATTGGCTCTCGCCTGCCCATTCGCGTTGAGCGCCCCCGTGCTCGCTGATGACTCCAGCGACGAAGCACTCTCAACCCCTGCTGATGGCGGAATGGCTGTCGCCGCGGCCCGTGGTGGCAAACAAACCTTCGACTTAGATGGTGATGGCAAAGTCGATATCTCGGTACCACTTGCGCGCTGCAACGAGAGTGTTTTCATGCCGACCATTTGCTGGGAGAATGCCCCAAAGGATATCCAGTACCGACCCAAACACGAACAGTGTGGTGGAAACGCGGCAATTCTTCTCGGAGGCAAATTTTCTTCATCTTATAGCGTAGTGCTTCGCGACAAATTGAACCGGGATAGATTCCCCCCATGTTCGAGCAGTGGCTCAAATTTTGGAAATTGTTCCTTCTCAGAGTGCGATACTCTAGGACTCAATCGCTGCAGCGCTTGGAAATGTCAGCGAACTTTCAAAACACGCGTAGGTAGAAAGAGAGTCCAAACTTGCTGTCTTGGAGACTCTGGAGATTCCGCTCTCTTGAGTAAGACCACTCGGCTCACTATTAAGCTGCGCGACGATCCAACCTCGAACTTGGATCCGCTTGTCAGAGTGGCGCTGAAGCGAAACAATCCTAAAAAGCGTCTCAACTAACACGAACCGGCATTCCAGTACTTGGTGAGCAAGGTCGTTCTGGATCAGGGGCCATGCGAGCTAGTTTCTAAAAATCGCCCTCCACTGAAATCGGTTAAGCCCTTCGTTGCCTGGACCAGGATACGAACTTATCTCTAGAGAAGCAGTTTGCAATATGGCGAGGTGACAGACCGCCCTTTCTTGCCACCCCGATGCCATATACCACATCGTCCATTCCTTCGATGGAATGTGCATCCGGACAGATGGGGAGCAGCAGTCCCTGCTCAACCGCGCTGGCATGAAAACGCCAATCAAGGTCAAGTCGATGCGGATTCGCATTGATCTCGACCGCAACTCCTTCCGCGGCGCACACCTTCAAGACTTCGGCCACATTCACCCGATACCCTTCACGTTCCAAGAGTAGACGACCGGTAAGGTGCCCCAAACAAGTCGTGTGACGATTTCTCACCGCCGAAAGAATACGATCAGTCATTTCTCGCTCGCCCATGGTGAAATTCGAATGAACAGAGGCAATCACCACCTCGAATCGCACTAATACCTCCTCTGGATAATCAAGCTCTCCGGAGGAGAGAATGTCAGATTCGATACCCTTAAAAATTCTAAACGGCGCGAACTGCTCGTTAAGTTTTTCAATTTCGCTGTGCTGAGCCAGCACCCGCTCGATAGACAGTCCGCCTGCGTACGCTGCGCTGCGTGAGTGATCGGTAACGACCAGGTACTCGTAGCCTCTTTCCTGCGCGGCGAGCGCCATTTCTTTTATGGTATTTCGTCCGTCACTATAGGTGGTGTGTGAGTGCATCAGCCCACGCAGATCAGAGCGTTGCACCAAATCAGGCACCTGGCTCTTGGCACTGAATGCTTCTTCAGCAACCTCAATTTCACCACGATCCTCTCTTAGTTCCGGTGGAACGAAGCACAAGTTCAATGCAGAATATATTTCTTCTTCAGTCTTGAGAACCTTCCGTTCATCACCTGAAAAAAGTCCATACTCATTGAGCTTAAGCCCCATGCTTTGCGCCCGTGCTCTTAAACGCGTGTTATGATCTTTGCTCCCCGTAAAGTAAGCGAGTGCGGTCGAAAATTCATCGACCGCAACCACTCTTAGATCGACTTGCATGCCGCTCTGAATCAAAACCGAAACTTTTGTCTCACCCTGAGAAAGAATTTTGATTATTCCCTCAGCAGCGAGAAAACGCTCGATTACTTGCTTGGGCTCATGCGCGCCTACCACAATGTCCAAGTCACCCACTATCTCCTTGGATCTACGTAGTGAGCCTGCAACTGAAACCTCGACGCAGGCTGAGTCAGATTTCAGAAAATCGACGAGGCGAGCCGCGTGTCTGGTTGCATCGGAGAGAAGAAACTTATTGGCATACTGCCGTTGGCGCTCGATCCCTTCCAAAATATTGGCCTGAGTCTTCTTACCAAAACCCTTTAGGGATGCGACCGCATCGCTCTTACAAGCTTGCTCAAGCTGATCAATGGACGAAAGGTCCAGTTGAGTCCAAAGAGCCCGGACTTTCTTAGGTCCGAGCCCAGGAATTCGAAGCATGTCGAATAAACCAGGGGGCAGGCGTGCCTTCATCTCCTGCAGCTCGGGATCGGGTTGCCCAGCAGAAATGAGCCCGATTCGCTGAGCGAGACCTTCTCCTACCCCTCTTACTTTCCCCGCCTTCGACTGGGTCAGCAGCTGTTCCAGAGTTCCACCCCAGGTTTCAACGACCCTCGCGGCATTGGCGTGGGCCCTTACCTTGAAGGTATTCTCGCCGCACAGCTCCATCAGGGTAGCAATCTCAGCAAGAGTCTCAGCGATTTCTGGTATGCCTGGTTGCATCAGGAGGCCTTCAAAAGAGGTTTTCAGCGCTCCTTGCTTACCATAAGCGTAACCGTTGTCGCCGTCCCGAAAGCGCCGCGCGCACCATTTTAGATACCCGTCCCCTCAGGGGTCAATTTGCAGAGCAAATTGGGGGTGAAAGCACTATCCGTTCAGGAAATTGAGTCGTGCCCGTTCAGGGCAGGTCAAGAAAGGTGCAGCAAATGCCATTCTGTTGATCAACCAAGTAGCTGGAATCATGACAAGAATGCCCCCTCTGAACGGATACCCATAAGCCGCTTCGCACGAGAATAACTTGAACAATCGAACACTTACCTGCTAGAAAGCACCGGACTAAGGCGGAGGGCCTTAGGAGCATGGCCGCCGAGCGCACATCTCGGTCGATAAGCATTCGATGTATAAAGGCTGCCAAAGCATATTTTTAGGGACACTAGGGGATCTTCATGAGTAAAAAACTTCTCATTCTCGCGGCATTTTTACTATTGGGCGGAGTTGGATTTTATCTCTGGCAACAGGTTGAAAAGGGTGGCGTTCCTTCTCTATCGTCTGTCCTTCCTGGCGTTAAGGGCGGTACTCAACCAAAGGGAGATCTTCCCTCCTACAGCCTCGTGCCTTCGTTGCCCGAAAGCGTCATGGCGGTCTTTGCCATGGAGCCGCGACGTTTCGATCCGCTTGGAGTTCACTTTACTAAGGTGCGCGAACGCTTCGCTTCGACCGCAGTTTGGAAAAAGGCTGGCCTTGATCAACTGATCGAACAGGCCATGAACTCTTCGCTGGACGAAGTAGCACAAGGAGCACTCGCAAACGCCGGTGATGTGGCTGCCTTAGCCGCAGCCGGAATGCCACCAATCTCCCCTGCTCAGCTCACTGCTCTGCTGTCGCAAGAATGGTCACGCATCGATGAAGTCCTCTTTGCCAGTGATGGCGAGATGTTTGCTCCGATGCCAGGGGTAGAGATTCCGCGCAGCCTTCTCGCGGTAACTTTTAAAGACGAAGAGTCGCGAGAGCGAGTACAACAACTCTTTCTCGTCCAAGTGCTCGGTGGTCAGGACGAGATGGAAATGGATCCTGTTACGTTTCGAAGAAAAGGAGATTCTAGGGTAGAAATCTCGTCCAGCTTCCTTGATGCCATGGCCGCGTTTTCTGGCGAGGGCAGCGACGGAAGTACACCTCCGCCAGCCCCACCTCTTGGAGCAATCGAGTTTGAGGGGAAAAGGGCCTTTGTTTCAATTGGCTCTGCTTCGTATAAGGCCTTCCTTCCGGCCAGCCAAGGCGGCACATCAACGGCACCAGTTCTGTCCTCTAGTGCGCGCTGGTCATCGATACAGTCCAGCCTCGTACCTGAGTCTGCGGTTTTTGTTTATTACGACATGCAAAAGTTCTTCGCGTTTATTGAATCTATGGCGAATACCGCGGCAGGCATGAGCGGTGAAGCCGCCCCTCCACTCAACTTCCTCGCTACTAAAGACTTTGAATGGAGTGCTGCTTCATTACACGTCTCAGATGGCGTAGGTGCGCGGCAGTGTGCTCGCATCCGTGCAGATTCGGCGGCCGCAACTGCCTATCAAAAGGTGCTCGAAGGGGTGTCTGAAAACGACGCCGGAAAACTGCTCAAATTAGTTGATCAGAATACGATGGCTGCCATGAACGTATCGCGCTGGATCCTCGATCTATACAGCGCCTCGGCCAGAGTGCTGCGCTTGTCTCAGGAGAAGGAGGCCGGCGACGCTGCCGCAGCTTCGCCTGAGTGGGACAAGTATCAACGCACCGTGGAAGCACTCGGCAAGCTCTATAGCAGACGCGACTTTAAACAAGTGGGCTTTATTATCGGAGGCCCTCGGCCGGAACAGGTGGCGCTTTTGATGGGCGGACCTGATGCCCCTGCATTTGTCCCAGACGTCGGAGTCTTACTCGAATTTGGCACTGCGATAACTACGCAGGATGTAGCTAAGCTGTTTAACGATACATCCTTGCTGCTGCTTGGTGATAGCGACTCGCTCCCGTTCCCGCTTGCCTCCGTGGTCAAAGGGAGCGCGCTTGCTGATGGGTCTCTGCCCTTCCCTGAGGTAGTGAAAGTTACGCTTGGTGACGACCTTGAGTTGCGCGGCGCTGCGGTCGAGCAGAACCTCTTTATCATAGCCAAAGACGAGGTCCTTCTTGACTCGCTTAAGCGTCGCCTCCAGAGCACTACGCCCTTTATCACGCAAGCTTCATTGGCTTCGCGAAGCATGGATGAGCAACTTGGCAACTCAGGTATGTTTGCTCTGATTTCGACCTCTTCGTTGATTGAATTGGCACGCGGTTTCATCCCTATGGGGCTCATGATGGCCCCTCCAGAAATGCAGGTAGGCATGCCCGATGTTGAAGAAGTACTGAATCTTCTCAACCTTAAACTTCTATTGGTTTCAAATGGAATGATCTCTAGCGACGGGCTGTACTGCTCGGAGTCAAGGGCTGTATCGCTTTAATGCGCGCAGCCTTGCCCCGGGGCAACGGCCACTGGAGCGGGGCGAATTTGACACTCTCGGACTTTGTTAGGCCAGGCAGCTTGCTATAGTCCAGGAGATGGATAGCGCCTCGCCACAGCCCACCCCTTCGAACACATCTCAGGGGCAATCGAATTCGACGCCCGGCGATTCACAGCACTGGGATGAACTCTCAGGGCCCGAGCGCGCGCGGTCACCCCTGACCAAGCAGGTCATGAGCACGGCTCTCTATAGGTCTTGGGGCGCCTTCATGCACTCAGCCAACCGACTAGACGATGAAGAATTCTCTTCTAGGACTCGCGCTCAATTGCAATCTCTGGGTTCGAGCTTTCTCACGCATGTGCTTCGTCGCGCTCCGATTGAGTCTCAAATTCCGGAAGAGATCGATCTTCACTTACGCTCCGCGCTCAAGGAAATATCCTTTGAATCGGTCGATGCCTTCATTCTAAACCAGGGCGCGCCGAGCTCTACACGCCAAGCGCAGTTACGTTCCGTCTTGAGAACACTGGTTCGTCCCTGGCTTGCGAGTGAGAATATCCTAAACGATTCTGCGCTCCCCGCTCCCGCAATAACACATCCGGCGGATGCGTACTTCGGGCAGCTCTTCTTTGCCGCAGCCTGCTCCCACTACCTAGAACAATGTCAAACCGCAGGCACGTTATCCAAAGGCACCGCCTCCAACGTGATGAGAATTTTGCACCGATTTTTGCGTTTTACGTACGATGCGGCGCTTGAATCCGCGCTCGATCATGGGCCCAAGGGCTCTGGCTTGCCACTTAATGTCCTTGAGGAAGCACTGTGTAACAATTTCGATAATCTTGTTGAACGATTTAGCAGCTGTGTGGGACCTGATGCTCCTCAAACCTCACGCGCAGCCGCAAGCTCCGCTCGCTCTGCTCTCACTCGCCATATTCGGCCGCTCATTCTTGGAGAGGCTCTAGCTCCCCGGATTTCTCTGCGTCCTAGTGGTATTTCGAAAGCAGCGCCATCAAAAAAGCCAGTTGCGGGCGGAACCGAAACTGACAGTGGGCAAGAGCTCGGTCAACTTATGGCCCCCGCCCATGACTCCCCATCTGACAATGCTAACTCTGCGATTTCCGAGCGCCCGGTTACTGCTGAAGAGTTTGCCGATGCCCTTGAGAGAGCTGTTAGTGCAGTGGCAGACTACACCAAGTCTTCAAGGGTGCGTATCGCTGAATTCGGACCAAATGGAATTCGCAAGGATCAGAACGAGGTGCGCATACTGCTCCCGCCTCTTAACGAACGTACTCCACCGACGTGGCTGAAGAGCTCCGACCCAACTCTTCTGCAGGCGATAGATGCATACGTAGCTCTGCTTCGGCGCTGCCCGACCATTCGCCGCGGATCACGATACTTCGTTACATTCACTGGCGATCCAATCGCCCTGCCTACGCCCTCCCCGCATCGTCGCAAAGGCCACAAGCGTTAAGCTTGCCGCTACCCAGGCCAAGCCGGATATGATACCGATGCGATATGCATTTTCTCGTAGAAGTCGGCGCAAATGTCCTCAGCGCCGTTCAATCAGTTCAGCGTCGCACCGAATCTTTACGTAGCAATCTATCTATGCTCGGTGCTCCTGAGACGCTTATCCCGTCTGACACCGATCTAGGTGAGCTCGCTCGCAACGAACGAGCCGTACTACTGCTCACGGAAGGCTGTGCCGATTTTCGACTGGGTGGGTTCCCCCTTGCGTCCATCGAGGTCGGAGATGTTATCTCACCACACTCTGTCTCTCGCGGATGTTCGCTTCGATGCAACTTTGCCATTCGGGCGCAAAAAATTTCATGGGGGAGTTGTGAAGACCTACTCCGTAATGATCATGAATTTTTTCAAAATTGGTTCGGCCTGATGCATGCGGAGCGCGAACTCTTTACTGCCTTAACCGCTGAGTTCATGGCGAGGACCCTCGGGGCAAGCGAAGGGACCTCACCAATGCCAGTAACGGTCATGGATGGCGAGGTGCTGATTAAACAAGGCGATGTTAGCGATGATGTCTATACACTGATCGAAGGCAAACTCGAGGTATTTGTGGACTCAGTGAAGGTTGGCCAAATCGAAAAGGATGAAATATTTGGTGTGATTTCAGCGCTCGCCGACGCCCCTCGTTCTGCAAGCGTGGTTTCAACCGCTCAATCACTAGTTCTAAAACTCCCCAAAGGTGAGTTCCTGCAATTGATGCGCGCACGCCCCACCACCGTGCTGGAGCTAGTGCGCGGGATGGCGCGCGCTTTGGTAAGCGCAAATGTCAAGGTAGTCTCGCTTACCAAGCGATTAACTACCTAAGGGCCTCGCAATCGAATCGTTCTTTTTCGGTGCGAATTTCTGAAAGTATCATCGTGAAGCGCTTGCGCGTACTCCGACAATGCCCGAGGAAGTCGAAACACCCTCGTTCTGCACTCGCACCGAACAATAGACCGCTTGATCAGAGCGGATCACTCTAAATTTTAGGCGTCCATCCGCTCCCGAGATCCCTCGCCCCACTATTTTACGTCGTCCACAAACTAACTTGGCCTCGGCTCCTACCACTTCAAGTCCGGTCACCAAAGAATAGACCTCCGCTACAACAAGCGCGCGTTCACCATTCTTCGCATATCGAACAGCAACATCTATCCCTAGCCCCTCGACGTCATGCCCCTCACGCGGTTCAGGGGTCCTTCCGGCTAACACGCTCGATATCGCGCTCCCCACATTTAATCTACCGCCGCTGACTACCAGCCCCTCGAGTGCGGATAGTTTGTCGCTGGAATTAAGCAATAAATCCTTTACCTGAACGCCTGTGAGGGTTGGATTCAGACCGAGCACCAATGCGGCTGCGCCGGATACATGCGGAGTCGCCATCGAGGTTCCACTTAGAAAAACATACGACCCAAATAGGTAGGTGCTTAGTATCGAGACACCTGGAGCAGCGAGATGCACCGACTTGGCGCCAAAGTTGGAGAAATCAGCCAGTAAATCATCTCTATCTGTAGCCGCGACCGAAATAAGTGCCTCTAGTTCATAGTTGGCCGGAAACGAAGGTGAGCTATCATTGTCCAAGCCATCGTTACCGGCGGCTGCTACAATCACTGTGCCTGCGGCCTGGGCGCGTTGAAGAGAAAGAAGCAGAAGTTTTGAGCCATACGGGGCGCCAAGTGAGAGGTTAATCACACGCGCGCCGCGTGCAACTGCGTAGTCGATGCCCGCGATAACTTGCGCCAGACTGCCTGAGCCGTGCCGATCAAGAACACGAACCGGTAGCAGGCTCGCTCTCCAGCTTACTCCCACTACGCCTTCACCATCGTTTCCGCTAGCGCCAACCGTCCCTGCAACATGAGTGCCGTGGCCATTCTCATCTAGTGGATCACCATCTCGTCCCGCAAAGTCATAACCCAAGCTATCATCAACATATCCGTTACCATCATCATCGATACCGTTGTTCGCTATCTCTGATTCATTCACCGCGATGTTTGCGGCAAGATCTGGATGAAAATAATCGACTCCAGTGTCAATGATGGCTACCAGTACTCCGCGTGACCCCGTAACGGAATTCCAAGCTCGTGGCGCGTCAATTGATCTCAGATTCTTCATCCAGGCCCAATAAGGGTCGTTTGGGGTCGCAGAACTCTTAAACAGTACGTTTGGCTCGCACATTGCTCCTGGGTTAGCCTTCACGAACTGTTCGCAGGCAGCAAGAGCCCTCGCGACGCGAGTAGACGACAGTGTTACTTCGCCATTCGTCTCAGCAAGAGGCATCTCGGTTAATATGCGGCGATTCGGTTGCGACACGCTGTGCGCGATACCTGCTTCAGTAGAAGTAAACGAAACGAGAAGCTCTCGGCCTGGGGCAAGCTCTAACTCCCCCTGCCCGAGAAGTTGAGAGCTCGCCGAGTTGACGGCGAACAGTATGGAGAGGGTCACGCCAGAGAGCAGTTTAGATTTTTGCCTGTTCATCGAACTTCTCTTTCAATAAGTAGCTGCGAAGCATCTTGCAAAAGTATCCGTCACCGACTTCCGCGTCGTGGATAAAGTATCGCCGCCGCGAACAGCCCGCTGTAGTTGATGACTCATACGATCAGCTTCAAACTCAAAAACCCAAGTACCTGCTCAGTGCTCTCTCGGACATGCTCATCCGCGAGTCCTCGAGAGCGCATCAAGGGTTTCCCGAGACGACCTACGAAAATCTTTGGTCGAGCAGCGCCGCAGCGCACCTGCGCGCCCTCCCGCTTAAGTAGCTTATTTTACACCATAAAATTGGTATCAGATTTTCCGCACGGTTAGATTGTTGCACCGCGGTACTTTTCGATTGTGAATACCCATCCACTACTGAATATGAAATATTTGCTTCGGCCTTCAGTTCGCTTCTTTAAGTAAAGGAGTCTCTTGATGCCACACACCTCAGCTCCCGTCAGCCCAAGTCGTTCGTTACCCGAAGGGCCCCTCTCTTCGCTCACCGCACCGACCTTCATCGTCGGTGCAGATCCTGCACATTTTCGCGCGCTCTATAGAGACAACCGCGATTTTGTAAGCGTAATGCTGAGTAGTAAGATTGTCGATCCGAACACCAGAGATGATCTCGCTCAAGAAGTATGGTCTCGAGCATTTGTCCATTTCGACCAGTACGATCGCACTCGAGGGTCGTTCCGAAACTGGCTTGGCGGGATCACTCATCATACAATTGTTGATTATTTCCGTAAGTCCTCACGTCGCCAGGAGAAAAATGAGACGGATCTCTCGAACACCACTGATGAGAATCAGTCGCGTTCTTTCTCCCCATACAGGGATCTCTCAACCCCCTCGCGAGAAGATTCCGGTATAGATACACCGAGGCAAAATAGGTTGGATGCTTTAGGTCTCGGTCGCCAGATACTCGAACGACTACCTCAGCAACAGGCCGACGTCCTTACTTTGATGTACGTCTACGATCTCGGAATTGTCCGAACGGCGAAGGTGCTCGGGATTCCTGAAGGGACAGCCAAGTCGAGACTCAATGCGGGACTTAAGCGCGCACGAAAGATCGGGGGAAGCCTTCTACTCAAGGCTGCATAGGAAACGGCGCCGTCGCTCAAGCAGCGCGACGTGGCCCTGCATCGTTGGTTTCAACAGCAGTAGCCCCTGAGCCAGAAGATTTTCTCCGACTACTCTCCGCACTCACTGCAGCACGATGCTTTTCACTGGATTGGTAAAAAAGATTATATTTTACAATTGCAAAAATGGCTCGAAACCCATCACGCCAACCGATTTTCTTCCCCTCGGCGTAAGTGCGTCCATAGTACGAGATACCAACCTCAAAGATTCGCCATCCGCCTTTGGCAACCTTGGCGGTGATCTCAGGCTCAAACCCAAAGCGGTCTTCTTCGATCTCTATTGATTGAATGACCTCACGACGGAACATTTTGTAGCAGGTTTCCATGTCGGTGAGGTTAATGTTGGTGAACATGTTGGAAAGCAGCGTAAGCACCGAATTGCCAACCGAATGCCAGAAATACACCACTCGGTGCGGCTGACCCCCCATGAAACGCGATCCAAAAACGACGTCTGCTCGGTCGCACACAATCGGGTCCATCAAAATCGGATACTCCTGAGGGTCGTACTCAAGATCGGCGTCTTGAATCACCACCAAGTCTCCAGTGGCTTCACGGATTCCAGTGCGAAGCGCCGCTCCTTTCCCCTGGTTTTGTTCGTGAAAGACGATCTTATCAACTTGAGACGCAATCGTGTTGCGTAATACTTCTCGAGTGCCGTCGGTGGAACAGTCGTCGACTATGATGATTTCCTTGTCAGCCACCGGCGAAGCGCGCACCGCTGAGACGATCTGCTGAATAGTCTCTCTCTCATTAAAACATGGAATAACAATGGATAACTTCATAACTACTCTCCTTTCCCTGGCAAGCTCGTTCGCGGCGCCGGGGCTTGTGGTGCCACCCCAGGTCTGAGCCTAAAAAACGCCGTGGTCGTCATCTTAAGCAGGCGCCAGCCATCACGAAATCGTCGAATATTGGTAGATCCATAGGTGCGCGCTCGATAGCGCACTGGAATATCAACGATGCCAAGATTGAGAATAGCGGCGGGGAAAAGTAACTCAAAATCCCCAAACGGGTCGAAATCACCAAAATCGTTTCGCCAGTCAGTCATACGTTGATAGTCATGCCGAGCCACTAACTTCGTGCCACACAGAGAGTCGCCAATGCGCGCGCCCATCACCACACTAAGTGCCTTGGCGAAAAACACATTGCCCAGACGATTGAGAAAGCGCATGGCTTCCCCTTCCATGGGGTACACGAGTCGACTTCCATTTATAAAATCGGCTAGTCCCGCACGATATGCGTCATAGAAGCGACCTAAAAGCTCAGGCGGCATCGTCAGATCGGCATCTAAAATGGTGAGAAGATCTCCCGAAGCATGAGAGAACCCAAGTCTCACCGCATCCGCTTTTCCTCGACCCGTCTGTTGATAGGCAGATAGCGAAAACTTCTCACGATAGAGTGGCAATACTCTTTGAATCTCTTCCCAAGTACCGTCGCTTGAATGTCCTTCAACAAAAATTACTTCAGTGCGCGCACCAAGGTTAGGCATGCGCTTAAGCGCGTTCTCGATGTTCCCTCGTTCATTTCTGGCCGGAATTATTACCGTCAAAGACGGCGCGGTCTTGGCTGCAATCACAGGTCTCAAAACCAATACGCTCGCAAAGGACAACCGACTCACTAGTGGAATTAAAGGGAGAAGGCGGTTTAAGAAAGTTCCAATGCCTCCAAGACGCCAAGGCAGGTACGCTACCGGCCGCATACCAACAACTTCGAAGCCTGACAGCTTTGCGATGTTCTGAAGATCAGTGTGAGTAACGAAGGTGACGGGTGCAGCTCCCTTCCGGATGCCGAGCCAGTTCGCCAGCGAATAGAGCGAGCTTAGGTATGGATTATACGCTACCAGCACTACCCGCGAACTACGCGCAAGTCTTACCTTTAAGCGACGCAGCGTCGATTCAATGTCGAGATCGTGATTTAGGTTTCCATTTAAGAGCACCGCTGAGCGCTCAGAAGTCTCTTCGGTCAGATCAGGAAACTCTTCCAAGGACGAAACCACCCCTTTGGCCGGACAGTCAACGCTCTGAAAAAGCGAACCAGTGTCTGTGGGCAGAGGGCTAAGCTGGATGAGGCGGTCGTAATAGCGGCAGAAGCGACTCACTTCTGCCGCTATTATGCCGTTTACATAACGGCGCCAACGCGCGACTTGCTCAAGCGTTTGAAAATTCTTACCCCAGGCCTCTATGCGTTCGAGGGCTGGTTTGGCTATAGCTACTGCTGACACTGAGAACTCCTTGGTAACCTATCCTGGACTCCGAGCCCCCCCAGTTCGACACAGCCCAGGATTTGAGTCAACCACCGCGAAGCATTTGAATTTTCAGCATTCTTTGACCGAATTCCTGCACTCGGTATCCCTTCGCAAGGGAAATTAACCGGCGGTGTTAGGTAGTTATTGGGCTGAAAATATTCGGTGGTGGCGGGTCGGTGGTCGCCCCCTGATCGGGGACGACTCCATCTTGCGAACGGATAGTATTTTCACCCCCGATTTACTCCGCAAATCGACCCCTTAGGGGCATCCCTTCACAAGGGAAATTAACCGGCGGTGTTAGGTCGTTATTCGGCTGAAAACATTCGGTGGTGGCCTGTGGCAACCCGTGAACGGTTACTGCACTCGGGAGCCTGACAGAGTCCTATCCAGATGGTATGACCACCTGCGTACCGGACTGACCGCCCTTCTTATGCTGAAGAGCTAATGGAGTGCTCTGTAGTTCGGCGCCCTCCGTGTCAGGATATCTTGCCTTCGTGGCCCCTTATTAGAAGTATTATGGAAGGAGCACTCAAATACGACCGCCAGATTGGTCTGGATGACGACTCCTCAGTTGCTCGTCTGCTCGAATGGGTTCGTCCAGATTCTCGCATTCTAGAAATCGGCCCGGCCACCGGAATGATGACTCGCCTCATGGCAGAGCTTCATCGAGCTTCCATCACTGCGGTAGAAATCGACTCAGCCGCCGCTGAACAGGCCCGCCCTTGGTGCGAGAAGATAATAGTGGGGAGCATTGAAGACACCAATGTCCATGACCAACTTCGTTCCGAAAGATTTGATACCATCGTGTGTGCTGACGTGCTTGAGCACTTAGTTGACCCTTGGGCTGTTCTTTCATTTCTCAAGTCGCTGCTTGCACAGGACGGCGAGGTGCTAATTTCAATTCCTAACGTGGGCCACACAGGCGTGTTAGCTGAATTGTTTGCAGGCATGTTCCGCTATCGGCGAGACGGCTTACTGGACGAGACTCATCTACGGTTCTTCACCCGACACTCGGTGGAGGATCTGCTCTCTCGCTGCAAATTGGAGCCACTGTTATGGGCGCGTACGGTGCGAGCACCGCTCGCCACTGAGTTTCGCCCTGAAGTTCAAGGGCTCTCAAGCGGAATTCGCTCCCTGCTGCAATCACTCCCCGACTCCGATACTTATCAGTTCTTGGTGCGCGCACGTCCAATTGACTTGCCCAAGGCTGCTGCTACTCCTCGAAATGTGTTCGTTCCAGAGACAGATGCGAGCAGCATCAGCACCTCCTTCAGTACCTCAACGCACAAAACCTCACGGCTTTCACAATGTTTTTTCGACACCGGGCAAGGATTTTCTGAATCGCAGTCCTGCCTCTCTATCGTTCAGCAAACCCACATTCACACCCGCGTGTCTTTCGAAATTCCTTCTAAAACTAAGGCAATCCGTATCGATCCGCTCGATTCCCAGGACTGGTTTCGCATTGAAGAGATCCGAGTCCAAAACAATCAGGGCGTCCAGATATGGTCGTGGCAAGACGGCCCGACTCCGCTACGCAGCGTCGCTTTTCTCGAAAATCTGCAAGACCTTGCTCTCGAAACGGGCACCATATTTCTTCCCACCTCCTTTGACCCGCAGATAACGTTTTCGCTCCCCTGTGAGATGCCTGAAGCCGGGTCAGTCTCCTTGATCCTTGCGGTTGCTCCTCGAATTTCACTTTCAGAACTCTGGGAGCAGCGAAATCTGCATATTGCTGACCTTTCCAAGGAGCTTCAATCGATCCGGCCCGCATATAACGCGCTACGAGAACGATTGGCGTTACTACAAAGCGAAGTGACGCTCACGACGAATAGGGTGGAGAACCTTTCGCAAGAGCGTGAGGTCCTCACGCAGCAGATTCATCAATTGTACTCATCACGATCATGGAAGCTCACTAGTGGTCTGAGAGCAGCGGTAGAGCTTGCGCGCTGGGGCAAATGCGAGGCTCGCCTTGCAAAACGTAAGTTACGTGAGGTGCTCAAACAACTAGTGCGCCGCGTTCGCTCACCTGGTGTCCGAGAGCACCCGCCTTCTCTCGTAGAATCGGGTTCGCCCTATTATTCCCCCGATAAACGCTACGCTCAGTGGCGGAAGGAACACGAACCCTCTCTCCTCGAGCTGGAGGCTCAACGTGCGCAAGTGGCTCATTTTTCCAGCGCGCCGGTCATCTCAGTCGTGCTGCCAGTATATCGCCCGAAGGTGGCGTGGTTACGGGAGGCAATAGAGTCAGTTCGAGCCCAAACGTATCCATATTGGGAACTCTGCATTGCTGATGACGCCTCAGGGCACGCAGGCATCTCCGCACTATTGGAAGCCTATGCGAAGGAGGATCCCCGCATCAAGGTGGTCTTCCGCGAGGTGAATGGGCACATAGCAGAGTCCTCGAACTCCGCTCTTGCCTTGGCTACGGGAGAATTTATCGCGCTGTTGGACCACGACGATGTGCTCGCTCCTTGGGCATTTCATAGAGTCGTGCAGGAGCTTAACGAGCACGCTGATTCTGACTATCTTTATTCTGATGAGGACAAACTAAACTCGCATGGAGAGCGTGTTGAGCCCGCCTTTAAGCCTGAGTGGTCGCCTGAGTACCTGCTCTCATTCATGTATGTGGGACACCTTAGTGTGTATCGACGTGACTTGGTGAATGCGGTGGGAGGCTTCATCAAGGGAACGGAGGGCAGTCAGGACTATGACCTCTGTCTACGGGTGACCGAGAAGACCAGCAAGATCAGGCATATTCCTCAAATTCTCTACCATTGGCGTATGCACGAAGATTCTGTCGCCCTCAATATCGACGCGAAACCTTATGCATTTAAGGCAGGGAAGGCTGCACTGACGCGCGCTTGTGCGCGCAGAGGCTTACCCGAGGCGAGGATTGAAAATACCGCGCGTGGGGGAATATATAGCCCACATTTTAGGCCAACACTTCAAACTGAAATTCCGGTTCTATGGGTTGGTCAAGTCGCTGGCTCCCCTACACTCCCTGATTCCGCTGCTGCTATTCCGCTGCGGATCATCAACGCTTCAGAACTCGCCGCGCTGTCACCGGATGCTACTGTTTTGGTGCTAGATGAGAGAGTCCCTCTGCTGAAAGAGTCCGATATTCAGCGTTTGAGCGAATTTTTGCAGATTAAGAACGTTCAAGCTGCTCAAGGTCTTCTGGTGCGTGACGGCAAGATCATTAGTGCTGGGTACGTCATAGAAGGGGCTCGCTCCGCAGCGCGCCTCGCCGGAGAATCGATTCGATCTCCGGGTCCTGGCGCACGTCTCGTCGCCATGTCCAATACAAGGGGCGTGGTTTGGAGCGCTCTTGTCGTAAGAGCCTCAGCTCTACGACATGCATTAGAATCAACGCAACCAGATTTGGCTGCCGGGTCACTTCGCGACACCATTTGGTCGCTCGCGGTCAATTCGCATTGTGGCGGCTACTTTGTCACAGTACCGGACGTTCATCTGACGGTTTCTTCCATCGGCGGCAAACAGCTGACCGGAACTGATGTCAGCAAGCACCCTTCGCATTCTGTTGAGATAGATCCTTACTATCCACGTCATCTAAACACTAACCGGCTTGATTTCAGCTTTGGCTCTGCATGATTCCTGTCTCTGTCATCATTCCGGTGTATAACGCCTTCGATGCAACTTTAGAGTGCATCCAGAGCGTCCTCGAGCACAGCCCAGACTCAGACCTTAGAGTCTTTGCTATCGATGATGCCAGCAGCGAGGGGCAGCTTGAGGAATATCTTCCCGACACAGTCCTCGCTGACAAACGTCTTCACGTGCTCCGCAATTTAGAGAACAGGGGTTTCACGGGTACCTGTAACCGCGGCATGTTGGTGCTTAGTGGTAGTGACGACGTGATTCTGCTTAACAGCGATACGGTGGTCACCCCACGCTGGATTGAAAAGCTTCAGGCGGCATCACTTAGTCAGTCCAACATCGCCACCGTCACCGCACTCACTAACAATGGAATCATTTGTTCCGTTCCGCGATTCTGTGAGGATAATGAGCTCCCCTCCGGGCTTTCGCTTCAAGAGTTCTCAGATCTTGTAGAACACGTCTCTCGTCGAACGTATCCTGCGCTGCCAACCTGTGTTGGCTTTTGCGCCTACATTAGACGCGAAGTAATCGACTCAATCGGAGGACTTGACGAGCGTGCATTCCCTAAAGGGTATGGCGAGGAGAATGATTTTTCTTGCCGCGCCCAAGACGCGGGGTTTCATGACGTCGTCGACGACGCAACCTTCATACTGCACAAGGGCGGGCTATCTTTTGGGGACTCTCAGCATGAACTCAGGCGCAGTCACGGGAAGGTTTTGAATGAGCGCCATCCCCGCTACGAGCGCCGCGTGGCCGAGTTTTGTCGCACAAATCCGCTTCGAGACGTACACGCCGCGATTTGGAACGGTCTAATTGCAAAAGACTCACTCACGCCAAAACCAGTGGTGCTTCATCTACTACATAACGGACCGTCTCTTGCTCGTCGACATGGCATCGGAGGCACCGAGCGGCATGTGCTCGACCTAGTGAAGGGAGTATCTGAAGCACACCATTGGACCGTTTCGCCTGGAGAAGGCCCACTCGACAAGCCGAGCCTCCATCTATCCTATTTCCGAAATGGCGTGGAAAGAGCGTTTGACTTTCCCCCTGGCGCCCTTCTGCTGAAGGACCTTCTGTCGTTCGACTTTTTCGACGTCGTGCATGTGCACCACAGCGCCGGATTTGATCGTTCAATGTATGTCGAAGCGGTACGGAAACATGGTCGATACGTGGTCTCATTACACGACCATTGGTGGATTTGCCCGCGAACGTTTCTGCTCACCCCGGAACTTCGGCCTTGCTCCCTGCACGAGTGTAGTACGAGCTGCGGTGAAGGACAGTTAGCAGTTGAGCGTTTTCGAGAAGATGCACGCCAGCTACTTGATGGAGCCGCGCAGGTGGTCACATTCTCCGAGCACGTGCGCCATACTTTTGCAGAATTTTCTAAGGTAGATGATCGCTGGAAGTTGATCCCACATGGTCGTCCGGCTCAAGGACGACCACCGGCTGCCCTAACCGGGACTCCGTACGCAAAGCGAGATTCTGAGAAACTAAGAGCGTTAATTTTGGGCACTCTCGTTCCCCACAAAGGGCTCCATCTTTTACAAGAGTCCCTCAAGCTCACGGTCGAGAGAAGCCTAAAGATTGATTGGCATCTTCTAGGTACGTGTTCAGAGCCCCTTAATGCAGGACTCCCGGTGAACACACTGAGCGATCATGGGCAGTACTCTGCCGAAGATGTGTGCGCCAAAATACATTTAATCGATCCGGACATCATTGTGCTGGCCTCCCTTGCCGCAGAGACCTTTTCGATGACATTAAGCGAAGCTTGGTCTTGCGGAGTACCAGTGGTGGTAACCCCTCGAGGGGCCTTGCGTGAGCGTGTACAATCTTCAGGCGCAGGTATTGTTCTTGGCGAAGCCTCTGCCGGCGCCTTGGTGGACACGCTCGAGAGGTTACGGACGGAGCCAAGCCTTCTGCAGTCCTATAAAGACCGAACTCTCACTGTCCCGCTGCCTTCTCTGTTTGAGGAATGTCGATCGTACGGCGCGCTATATAATTCGCTCTGGAGTGAACGGACAGAGGCGCCTCCTATGCTTGAGCTCATTGGAGCACTTCAACCAGAGCTTTTACCCCCAGGATTGCGGACGAAAAGCGCTCGGCGCATTACCCCTCGACGCCGCGGGTGGAATTTAAGCGCACTCTACGCTGCACTCAAACAACGACGCATTTCGGTTGAGGAGACATTATCCCGCCCCGCCTCAAACTAGGTCTGGAATTTGATTTTTCACGATCGCCTTGGGGAACGGTCTTCCCTCACACGCAATCACAGTGCTTTATTCTTAGATGCCACCTCGTATTTTTACTCGGTTCATGATGAGCAATTTAAACACACTTGCAAGACCTCCTCTGATAGCGTCGAGCCTATTGAGCCTTTGTCTTTTCATTGCTTTCTACAATGCGGCCAGCCTTTCTCTACTCGTTACCTTTGATGGGCATCTCTATATTGATCATGCGCGCGCGTTGTTTACTGAGCGTTTCCCGCGTGACTGGGATTTTTTAAGAACACCTCTCTACCCTGCATATTTAAAATTTGCATTTTTCATGGGCGGCTATGTTCCTGCTTCAGTGAAGGCGCTCAACACCCTACTCTTGTCTCTTGGACTTTGTGCACTTTGGCTGAGCTCGGGAAAAGCCACCTCAGCATGGACATCAAGTAGCATTGGGATGGTTCTGAGCGTGCTTTGCCCTGCAATCGTGGTGTACCAAGTCTCCGCACTCAGCGAGCTGGGAACGTTCTTCCACCTAAGTTTGATAATTTTGATTTTCTGTTACTCTCGCACTTGGTCACGCTGCTGGTTACGTGGCTTGGCACTTGGAGCGGTAATCGCAGTTGGATACTACTATCGACCGACCCTGCTAATCGCTGCCGTAGTACTTCCTTTCGCTCTCCTGCTTGACTGCCCTGCTGGATCAGAGCGCAACAGAGTCAACAATAGGCAGCATCTAGTCACCGCTTTAAAATCCAGCTTCATTTTAATCTTGGTCTCCTACCTTGGAGCTCTGCCGTGGATGAGAATTCCAGAGACTCAGTCAAGAGCACAATCTCAAGTATGGTTTGCAATGGTAAACCAGGCGTTGATCCCACCTCTGGACCCTGTTTTAGGAAGTTCGCAAACAGCCTACGCTCTTGCTATTCAAAGCTCGAAGAGCGAGGGATTCGTCGCAATAGACGGGCTGCCAGTGAGCGGCGTTCGAGACCAGTACATCTATGCGATACAGGGAGCGCTAGCCCAAAGTCATCCCAATCAGGCACAAGAAATCTTCAACCAGCAGGTCCAGCAATCACCCCTGCGTTACCTCGAGGGAGTAGCTCGTAGCGTTCTCACTGTACTGAGCTGGCCCGCCCCAGAAACTGATACTTATAGATTCCTCGCCCAAGTATCTGGCCGAATACCGGTGGAGTCCTTGGTTGATCCCGGCCCCGCCCACCTCGAAGCTTTCACGCGCGAGCACTTTTCCCAGCAGCCTGCGCCCTCAGTGATTGGAAATCTACTGACCAAATTGGTCGAACCCAGTCGCCTGGTCATTGTTCTCGGCGCGTGCTCCTCGCTTTTTTTGTGTGCATGGGCACTGTTCCGTCGAGAGGGAACTCTTTTTCTGTTATGCGCTTTGCCTCTAGCCTTTGTGGCTCTGCATGGATTTATGCTGTTTGGTCTTGATCGTATGGGCTCTCCCGCCTATCCGTTCTTCTTGAACAATTTGACGCTCCTGTTTGGATTAATGTGCAGAAGGGTATTTGCTTCGAATCGCAGTACCATTTCTCCGACTGGTTCGGAGGCTCGAACTTAGAATTTCCCTCGAGGGCTGAAGCCTATTGCTCTTTGGTAGATTCCGTAACGGGCGAGGCAGGATCTTGGGCCTCAGTCGGTGCGCTTGCCGCAGTGGGTTCTTCGACTCCCGAGCCGTCAGCTTCAACAATCTTAGTATCAGCGCGCGGGACGTCATTGGGTGCGGATGGGCTTGGCCCCGCCGCAGCTACGCCGTACTTTTGAGCAAGAAGCTCCCATACCCGGTGACTGTTGCCCTTGTACCCGTCCTTAGTCAGATTCGGCAGGGCGCGCTTAAGCACACTATCGGGAATATCGAGCCTATCAATCGTGCGCGGCTTGGCGCCCTCAGTGCGCTTTTCTAGCGCCTCAAAATATCCTGCAAGCACTTCATCTGAATAATCAACATCGAGTTCGATTCCGTCCATCGCAATCGCAACCATTTTTCGATCGAGTCCGCGGCGCTTATCAGAAGCCGTACGGTCGATCTCCTTCAAAACCATCTGCATCATCTCGTCGACGCCAAGCTTTCGTTTCTCAACTTGCTTTTCAAAGAATCGCTTGTGGAGCTCCTGCTGAATTGTCTGTTTGTCGTCGTAAGCGCCTTTTCTTGAGATGACGGTGTCAAATCCCAACTCGCTCAGTGACGGGCGCTGAAAGCCCTCCGCCAGCTCTTCGTATACTCGCACAAAGAAGCAAGTTTCTTTCTTGCCCATTTGTGCCATGTCACGGAAGAAGCTCTCCAGGTCAGCAGTCTCAAATTTTTCTGAGATAAAGCAGACGTTGAAGTTTTCTTCGTTGTGGGAAAGAACGGCCTTTCTTAAGGAGACAGTGTAGTCGCTCGCCGTGAATTGAATTTCGGGTTGCAGAGAGCGCAGCAAATCCATCGCTCTCTCTTGAGAGTCATCAATGACGAGTACCGCGAGTTCTAGAACACCCATAACTTTCAGCCCTTCCGTCTTGAATATCGTCTGTTCTGGCGCGCAGGTTGAGGAATGGTGATTCACAATTTTTGTGTGTTTAATCCGTCTGTTAGCGGTATTGCGGAATGGCTATGGAGGAAGATCGCATGAGGCCGTAGACGCGGGTCAGAGTCCACAATCACCAGGGCCTTTGCTATTCTGGTAAGTGCCTAAGTTTACTAATAAACTAAGCTTTTACGTTGTTGTACCCTGATGGGGATGAGAGTTATTCCAAAGCTGATTTTATCTTTGAGAAGGAATCCATGAGAGAGCAGCGGCGCATACCACCACCGTCCCCAAAAGACTCGAACGTCAGCAGCGAAGATCGTGGAACAAAAGCCCTCGAACTGGTGTTCCCTGCCCCCACCCTTAGCTCGAGCGAAGCTCCTGGTCGCCAATTGTCGGCGGCTGCCATCGCCCGTGGAGTAGCGTTTGGCACCGACCTTGGCCTTTGGCACCGAGAACTCTCCCCGCTAGTAGATTCTATAGTTGCGAGAAAGGTATCTAATTCGTCAAAGCGAGATGATGTTGCTCAAGAAATTTGGCTGCGTGTGGCAAAAAGCCTCGAACGCTACGATCCAACACGGAGCCAACCACAATCTTGGGTAATGCTAATAGCAAATCGCACTATCGTTGACCTGAATCGCCGAGAGAAGGTCCGTCCGGTGAAATACGCAACGGATCTCAACTCTTCAAACGATGACGCAACCAATCCGCTTGAGACTCTCTCCTTCCGGAATCAAGAGAACTCAACCTCTCCGCAATCGTCTGCAATGTTACGTGAAGCCTTCGAGCAGGCATGGGGTCATGTAAAGGAGCTCTCTCCAGACGCGCAGCACTGTATAGAGCTCATGTATTTAGGCGGCTTGACTATGAGCCAGGTAGCTGAGGCCCGCAGCGAGCCAGTAGGCACTGTTAAATCCCGTGTTTCTCGTTCCCTCCGGGACCTTAGAACCCGACGGGCCGCCTGATGTCTTCTTGAGAATAATCCTTCTCACCCTTTGGCGTACTCGGCGGTCAATCTCGCGCGCAATACGCTGTCTGCACGAAGAACGATAATTAGAGTCTCTTTGGCTTACTGAATTCTCTCATTCTTTCGGTACTACGAGACTTTGCTACAAGAATTTAGCGCCCAGATCTTTGCAAGACAATTCAGCCTTTCGATATTCCTACAGGCAGCGCGTCGCAATCTAATTAGCTAGTCCAAGAATATCGTAAAGGCCGTCCCCATGAAGAGTATTCCCTCCTTTAGTCAAGTCCCCGTCAACATGTCCAGAATACTGTGCCAGGGCTGGCACCTCTGCGGACTGAGCCTCCTCGTACTAAGCCTGCATACCGCTCCCGCCATGGCTCAGGAGGAAGAAACTCCAGATCCGCTCTCATCGGTGTGCGCCACAATTGATGTGATCGAGCCAGGAGATCTTTTGATTAAATCGGAAGCTTCAGCTCATTTCTCGAACCCGCTGGACCGCCGCACCACCGGCTATACCTTGGTCTGTGCTCGACGATGCCCCTCTCTACGACGGACTACCCTACCATTTTACTTTGCAAACGGGACTTTGGCGGGTGAACTTGCCAGGTACTTGCCAAACTTTAGCGGCAACGGTCGCCCACGTTTCTACGGTGGAACTGGCAGAGCACCACAGCACTTTGCGCGCCGCTTGGCACGTCAGGCCAGAAGAATAGCCGAGGGCGGAAGTCTCTACCTTCAGATGAGTCGAGTCGCTGCGGGGCCTCGAACCCGTTGTGTTGAGTTTGCTCCCTCAGGTCGTAACGGATCTCTGTAGCGAAATCAGACTCCGTACCTAGAATGTTACTCTACCCTGCGTCGACAAAAGTTACCGAGCGCTTGCTCCACCTTCTATCTCCAAGGAGGGAGCCTGCTCTCGGCTCCCCTGCCCTCGATACCATCCGAGGCGACAGGCAAGCGTCACCTTATGACCCGCCAGTTTTAACAATGGGCTTTCAGTACCTCGCCACAGGTAGGCCTCCCCACGAGCAGATTTTTCAGAGAGTTTAACTAGAAAATGCTCCGCCCCGATTGGCAGAAAACTCGAAATAGTTACGTTTGGTATCAGAATTCGCGGTGCAAGATGCCCGTTTCCAAAAGGCTCAAACAGCGAGAGCTCGTCTGCAAGCCCCTCAAGTCCGCGCTCGACTTCGGCAAGCGACATCGCAAAATCGGTCTGAATGGTCGGTGCCTTAAATGGTCCCAACTGACGAAAGGTTTCTGCAGCGAATGCACTTGCAAAAGCTTCAAACTGCTCGCGCTTTAACTTGTTTCCTCCCGCCGCGTCGTGTCCCCCGTAGTGCATCTCGTGCTCTCTACAGCGGTGAAGGGCTTCATATACCCTAAGGTCGCCACCAGAGCGCACCGAGCCTTTTCCGATTTTGCCATCCCATACAATCGCTTCTACGGGACGGGCATAATTTTCTGACAGACGTGAGGCCACTAGCCCCACAAGCCCCGGATCAAACGAATCACTGGCAAGCACTATTGCCCGACCCAATGGACCACCTCGCAAAAGTTTAAGCGCGCGCTGATAGTCTATTCGCTCGCGCGTCTTACGATCCTGATTGGCACTTCTAATTGATGAGGCAAGCTCCGTCAGCTGCTCTGACGTCAATCCTTTAGAATGACCGAATAGTAAATCCTGAGACTCCAAGGCACCGCGTTCCAACCGTCCACAAGAATCAAAGTTTCTGGCCCGAATTCTTCCCGGCGCGTTTAGCGCTGGTCCAATCTGAAAGGCAAGATCAGAAAAGCTGGCTTCCCCTTTGATACCAAGCACCTCACACAAAGTCGCAAGTCCCTCGTGTTGGGTCACGAGCGCACGTCCGTGTCGTACCACTGCACGGTTGCTCTCTTTACTAAGCGGCATAACATCCGCAACGGTAGCCAAGGCGCTCATGGCGCAGATTTTGTCCATGTTCAGAGGCACTCCGAGTTCTTTTCGTATCGAAGCCGCCCACATCATGCACAGCCCGGCAGCGCAGAATTCTTGGAACTTATCACCGCGCGCATTGGGATTAATCAGAGCCTCTGCAGACGGCAGAGGAAAATCGCCTAATTTGTGATGGTCAATCACCACCACTTGCATGCCTTGCTCCTGAGCGTAGCGAATGACTTTGTGTTGAGTAGTTCCAAAGTCGAGCGCTAAGAGCACCGTACAGCCTTCGGCCGTTGCCCCTTCCACCATCCGAAAATTGAGCCCATAGCCTTCGTTTCTACGACACGGCGTATCGCAATGAGTAGCGAGGCCAAGCGCTTGACAAGCAGCTTGTGCTATCGCGACTGAACAGACTCCGTCGACATCGTAGTCCCCACAGATTGCTATCTTCGCAGCGCGAGTTCGCGCCTGGGCCATCAGCTCAAGCGACTCCTGCACTCCCGGGAGCTTGAGGAACTCGTTCAACGACGGTGCTTTTGGGGTCACATAGGGTTGGAGATCTGGAACTCCTCGACGCTGCGCAAATTCTGCCTGAGTGGAAGTGAATCCTTCCGCCATCAGACTGAATACTCGACTACTTTCAACTGCATTGAGTGTTCTCGGCGCCAGAGGAAGGCGCAGAACCGGCTCATGCGCATGAGTCATGTGACGGAAAAGCGCCCCACTCATTCAAACAGTCCCGGCCCTACAGGGCCTCGGCGACGGCGACGCGGCAATCGCTCAAAAAATAGTTGCTTGAGAGGAGAGTCGTCTCCATACCTTGCAGATTTAGCTACGAGTGCCCTAAGCATTATTTCTCGGCTGGAACCTTCGGCGTACATAAACGAAACCAAGCCGGGGATTTCCGGATTGCGACCAACTCGACCCAACAACTGCTTTGCTTGTCGCAAATCATAGGGGGGATTCAAGATCAAAAGATTCTTCAAGGACTGTAGGTCAACGCCGCGCTCGGCTACAGAGGTCGCGGTCACTAAGGACGCCACGCCAGAATGAGCCTTTCCAAAATTCTCGCTTCGTCTGGAGGGGGCCAGATGACTATGCCCCATCAAGGAAACCCCGCTTTCTCCCGTTTCTTTCTCGATCTTATCTCTGAGATACATGGTCTCCATCGCGGTACCACACACCAGCATGGCTTGTCCGGGACTGCGCTGTCGGATACCTCCGGTCAGCCACTGCAATGTGCTGCGCAGATTAGGATGCTCCTGAATTTTGCAGTCCATGAGCTCTCGAGCTGCACTGCCAAGCTCTCGCTCATTTCCAAAAAACGAACTCGCGCTGCTTCCCGGCAGACTCTCATATGGAGTTCCTCTGGCCATTTGAGTCCACCATGGGGGCAGAGCTCCCGGCGGAAACAAAGCCCTTAAGTGCGGAAGGTAGCGATCCCCTACTTTACTCTCGTGAATCAATTGCCCCGCATACTCCAAGAACGAAACACGCAGTTCATTGGTGAGCACAGAATTACAATGATAAAGCGTCAACGCCTGATAGGCATCACGCAAGCAGTTGCGCAGCACCTGCGTTCGTGGCCACTCGGGAAATTCGTCAATATTGGCACGCAATGCACTTACAAGCCCAAGCACCGTCTTTATTGAGGGAAGTACGTGCACGTGGCGTCCAGTGTCCACAACTCCTTCATCAAGGCCGAGGCGACCGTACTGAGGTTCTTTCACCCGGCCTTTGTTCAAGGCACGAATTCGGCGCTGCACCGAAGATTCTGAATCGTTATTGGCATCTAGTTCAGCGTACTCGATTCCTTCGATCAGTTCCCAAAACTGGTTTCGAATGCTTTGACTTGCGATGCAGACTCCTTCAGGGAGCCGCCCTACGGAAGGCTGGGCAATGTCGTAATTCAAGGAACTAGGAGCGGGAACGTTAAAGAAACGTTCAACGCCGTGCCGCTTTTTATAGTCCAGCACTTCCCCGTGTTCTTCGTCCGGATTGTGGGAGATAGTCAGTGTGGCGCTTTGAATCAGTAGCCTTGGTCGATTCGCCGTTAGTCCGGTAGTTTGCTCACCCTGATCTATCGACTTCCATTTGCGATGTATTCTTGCGAGTCCTTCGTTCCCACGCATGAGATCGCCCTCGTCGAGAACAAGCAAATCACGACTCGTGAGCTTCAAACGAGGCGGAATTGAGAGTTCCTCCTTCCCCTTTCGTGGGGTCGAGCCCATATCACGGGCACAACATTCCGCCGTTATGACAATCAACTGTTTAGTGGGATCGTCATAGATCTTTTGGCGCCCCTTAGGACCTTGGCGCCCGCTCAAGACTGCGAGAATCCGATCCACCGGCCCGCCATCTGGCGCAGTAAAGAGGCTTCGGATTTCCTGATCGATTTGCTGAAGGTGATCCTTAGTTTGCACCACAATCACGGCGCAGCCACCGCTGCTGATTATATGATCGGCTGCGAGAAGCGCCGCTCTGGTTTTCCCTTCACCAGGGTCTGCCTGTAATGCAAAGGAGCCTGAAGTGCCGAACCAATCTCTCAAGAAATTTGCTTGCCAAGCCCGCAAGATCGGGGCATCGGGTCGAGTGCATTTCAAATTAAAGCACTGCTTCCAATCAGCGATGGTGAGCGTCTCAGGTGCAACCATTTTTGGCCGAGCAACCCAGCTTTCTCGCCATGGGCAGTACAGCTTTCCTGCCGCCAACATGGTCCTCTCAACTGCTGAATCCTGTCTATGCGAAGTCATTCTCTCTTGGTCCTCGAGGGGAATTCATTGGCAAGAGTTCCCTTCAAAATGAGCAGGTATTCGAGCTTGCGCTCCCGCTGCGGTACGATAGGAAGGCTTTGGAGTCGACAAGACTGCGAGTCAGTGAACTCGAAGCGCCAAGCCCAAAAATGCCACAACTGGCCGAGCTAGTCGTTCCAATAGCTAAGCCATTGAATTGACTTTTATATTTAGAATGAGACGCGCGTGCACGGATTGGTTATTAACCCGGTAGCAATTCAACTGTGCGTGATGCAAGTCAGCGAACTAGTGGGTTTCTGCACCGGGTCGAGATCCAATCACTCGCCCCTCCATTCTTCCAGGTCGAGGCTCACGAGAGCAGAAATTGGCGGTACTTAGAATTCCGGTTATCTCACGAGGTGGTAGGTCAGTGCGGTCTGCTATCGCCATAGAGCTAAAGCCATCTGCATTCAGCCCAAGTACTTGCTCCACTACTGTAAGATCAGAGGGCCGATTCTGCTCAGCCAGACGCCGCACGACCGCCGTTACCAACTCCACCTGAGACATACCACCGGCACTCTGTGAACCGGCACCCTGTAAGGCTGAAAGATCCTGTAGACCAGCGGAACCTAACGCCGCCGGTACTTCTCCTGAAGTTCTGGCAGCGGCTAATGGTGGGATACAACTCGACTCTTGATGCGCTGGCATAGCACTCTCCTCAAAAAAACTACCCTGAAAACGCTGCATGCATGGGCCTCAAGATACAAGCTGAACGCACGCCCCTGCGGTTACCAATAATTCGCCCGTCTACTCTCCTCAAAGCGACAAGTCAAAAATCTCGCCTGAGCCTGCCCTAAAACATCTCCCCGGCGGTCTTTCCACTGAATTTCTGCCAATCCTCCCGCCTTTGACTCTTGTGCGAAAGAACAGTGAGCACCAATGTCTAGCGCTATCATGAACGTTCCTTCAGAGATTTTAGCTGCCGTTACTTTTCTCGCCTTCACGGTGGCTGGCTTCGCTGCTCAGGTTCTAAAATTATTCAAACGACATCGGTTGGCGATCAATGGCGCTCTGCCGCCTGAACAGGTCTGCGATGGGCTTCTTCCATTTCGCGAAGTAGTGGGAGTTGTCATCTTCCTACTTTTCGCCCTCTCTGGTGCGACAAGAACGTATTTCGATTTGATGTTGGTAGGAACTCGAATTCCTGTAGTAATTCTCTCAACCATAATTCTCGGATTTTTGGCACATTACCGCCTTCCACGTGCGCGAGCATATTTCACTGCTGCATTGTGCGGGATCGTTTTTCTTGGACTGATGATTACTGCGCGGACTAGCGGCATCTACGTCGCTTCTGCTCTCGTCGCAAATGCAACTGACTTTGCGTTGGCGGGCGTTTCGGTTTTTCTACTAATCGGCAAAATCTCTCAGGCGCGACACATGTGGCGCAGTAAGCGCACGGCAGCGGTTTCCTGGTTCCGGGAGATTGGAACGATAGTAAAAGACATCAGCGGACTGTGGTATGCGCTCACCGTCGGGCAAGAGCTTTTCTCGGTAGCTCTCACGCACAGCATTTCGATAATAAGTGCGGGCGCGATTTGTTTGGTCAAAGCAGTGGTGGAAAAAACTTTTTCCCGGCTCCAGAACTTCCGTTCTTAGTTTCAGCAGAGATCTTCTCTTACTTTGCGCTGACGAGAACCAGGAGCACCCCGAGTCTGGACCGAGCGTCCCAGGTCTTTCATCAAATGCGACTCAAATTTACCCGCCTAGGCACTAGTGCGTTCGCTCGCCCTTTCCACTCAACATGCGCGTAATAGTAAGCGCTCGCTCTCTGTTCATGAGTGAGAGAATTTGCCCAATTCGCTTCTCAGGCATTCTTTCAAGCAGTTCAAGCGCAATCTGCACGTCAAGTTGCTCAATCAGCGTCGCTGCTTCAGGTGGATTCATGGAGCCATACACGTTGGCAAGCTGATCAATCTGGCCGTTTCTCTTCTTATCATTCTTGCCGCGTTCCGCCTGGAGCTTATCGGTTAACTCCTTAAGCTGTGTTTGACGAGCAAGGTACTCACGATCTCGGAGCTGAAGATCCGCTTCGCGCTGGTCGAGACGCTGAGAGCGCTCCTCCAATTCAGAACGTCTATGGTCAAGCGAGGTAAGCACGGAGAGCTCCTCACGTGAAAAAGGTTGTGTAGGAGTACGCGGCTCACTGAATGGGACTCGCATGCCGGTACTCGTCGCGCCCGCTGCATCGAACCCAATCGACGCTTGCGCTGCTGACACTCCAAAAACTCCCGAAGCTTCAAGAACTGCGAACATTACCTTTAAAGTCGCGAAGGTCACCAACAAACCGAGCGCTACGACATGGCCACGATTGGTTTTTGTGGGAAGCATCAATGGCAATCCTGGATGCTCTTCAGGAATGACTCTCTTGTCAGCGGACTTAGGCTCTACTGGTGCGGATCCGCGAGGAGCAGCAACGCGTTGAGATTTCTTTTCAGCCTTCGAAACAGGAGGCAATTTGCCGCCATGCTTCTTTATCAAAGAGCTCATGGTCTGCTGAAGATCATCATAGATAGCCCCGGCCTGCTCTCTAGAAATGCTTTGTTTTTTCTTTGCGCTGTCCATCTCTGTCTGCCTCCAATCCTTGAGCCAATGTTCGAGGATGCCTATTTACTTTCTGCCTTGAAACTTCACTACGTCGCCTACTTCAGGAGTCCAAAGCGCCGCCATCAGCTTCCTTGACTTCCACTTCGCCCTGCTGCTGCTTGACTCGACGTGCGAGGACTAGCTTTCGTCCGGCACGCTGCACCGCTATTTCATCGAGAGCGGTTTCCTCAAGCTTTTGGATGCGCTCTTGGAACTCTTGGAGTCGCCTTTTCTTAAGCGCTTCCAGTGCGTTGGCGTCCTTAGCGGCCTCAATATAGCTCTCCAGTGCCGCCGCCACGTCGACCTGGCGCATAGCCACTGCCTCGCCTTGGGCCTCCAATGCGAGCTTGGTCCGCTCTCGGTAGACCCCCCTCAGCTCAAGCTCTCCAAGTAACAAAACCTCTCCACTCTCCAGACCATGGCGAGCAAGCTCCCCATTGAGTTGCTCCTGCACCTGTTCGGCGTCGCGCAGGCGCTGATTCGCATCCAGAAGGTCTCTCTTGCGCTCATCCTTGAGCGCCATTCGAAACTGCAGCACTCGCTCCAGGCGAAATTTGAATTTCTTCATTAAGCTTCACCACCAGGGACCGCATTCACAATATCGGAAAGCTGCTGCCAACTATCCGCCATCGAGGTACTCTCCGTTGAACGCTGCTTGAGAAATGCCGTCAGTGGCTCTATCAATCGGACTGCTTTGTCCACTCGAAGATTTTGTCCCGGCTTATAAGCGCCAATGGTGATCAAATCTTCAGCTTCACGGTAAGTGGCGATAATGTCTCGGGCCTCAGCGGCACAGTCGACCACCTCATCTGGAACCACTTCACTCATCACGCGAGACACGCTTTCGAGTACTTCAATTGCAGGGAAATGGCCCTTTCCGGCAAGACGGCGACTGAGCACCACGTGCCCATCAAGAATTCCTCGGGTGGCATCCGCGATTGGCTCATTCATGTCATCGCCCTCTACCAGCACCGTATAAAGCCCAGTGATCGAGCCCTCTCCTTCTGAAGTTCCTGCGCGCTCAAGCAAACGAGGGAGCATCGCAAACACTGAAGGCGTGTATCCACGCGTACTTGGCGGTTCCCCGATCGCGAGCCCAATTTCTCTTTGAGCCATGGCAAGGCGGGTGATTGAATCGAGCATCAACACCACGCGTCGTCCTGCATCGCGAAAGTACTCAGCAATCGAGGTCGCTAAAAAGGCAGCTCGAATACGAAGGAGTGCGGACTCGTTGCCGGTTGCCACAATCACGATCGAGCGTGCGAGACCTTCAGGTCCGAGATCTCTTTCAATAAACTCTCTTACCTCGCGACCTCGTTCACCCACCAGCGCGATCACGTTAATATCACTGACCGAGTGCTTTGCGATCATGCCCAACAAGGTCGATTTGCCAACGCCAGAGCCGGCCATGATCCCCACGCGCTGGCCGACGCCCACGGTGAGCATCGAATTCATTGCGCGCACTCCGAGATCAAAACACTCAGAAATACGCGCTCGAGTAATAGGATTCGGAGGCGCTCGATATAGAGGCACAAGCGTACCTTGAGAATCTAATGGCATCCCGTCGAGCGGATTGCCCATCGCATCTATCACGCGCCCTAAAAGACGCTCGGAAACCAACACCTCAGCGCTTGCTCCACCGGCAAGAATCTGTGCCCCAGGGGCAATCCCCTGAATTTCACCGAAGGGCATTAGTAGTACCCGGTCACTTCGAAATCCGACCACCTGAGCCGACATCTTTAGCGCCCCGGATCGTATAGAAACATTTGATCCTACGGGAACGAAGGGGCCAGTTCCTTCGATCACAAGTCCCGTTACATCAGTCACGGTACCTCGCAGCATATAGCGGCTGCCAAGGTTTACGGCAGCACTCGCGCGATCAAAAACTTCATCTACCCCTGCCGCAATATTCATATGGGAAGCTCTTCCAGTTCTAGCTCTTTGAAACAGTGACAATCTTTTCTTTCAGGCGATCAAAGGCGTGGTCGAGGTCAAAATCAATCTCACCTGCCGATGTTTCAACTATGCAGCCCGCTCTAATAGTTGGGTCAGCTTCGAATGCCCACGACTCGTCAAAGTCCTTGAAGACTCTATGCACACCAACCACTTCGATAAACTCCATGTCCTGTGGACTTACACGCACCTTTCTAATCCCTGCGCCGCCTGCAAGCGGCAAGGCCTGCTGCACGATGTTGGCAATATACTCAGGATTGATCTCGACCGCGGAATCTATGATCTTCTTGGAAATCTCCACTGCCAGCTGACTTGCGCGCTTGCTAATATGCAACATCGCCTCCGCCAACTGCGTCTTCATGTCCTGTACCAAAGTCTGAAGACTTGCGTTGATCACTTCAAGTTTTTCCGCCTGTGCCGCTTCAGCTTCCACTCTGCCGTGAACCTGCCCTTGCTCAAAGGCCTCGGCTTTTTGACGCTCAAACTCAGCAACTTGCGCCTTCCCTGCTTCCTCTTGGGCATTCGCTCGGCCTTCTCTTACTCGCTGCTCTCCTCCTAGATGCTCGGGCAAATGCCAGCGGTCGCCCGCATGAACCTCGGCTCTTCCCCCAAAGTCGGCGAACATCGGGTCCGCAACAGCTTCGGTGCCAGGAACTGGGGCAAGCTTCATAGGAAAGAACTCCTCTCCCTTCGGTACCTCGCCTACAATCTCCCATGACGAGTCCGCCCATGGAGAGCTTTCGAAGTCAGCTTGAGATCGGTTGGTAGAATCTTCGACCTGCTCAGTGTCCAACGCCACTATAACCTCCCGTCATTGAGCCAGTATCGAATCAGGAGTGCAGCTTGCTGTGGGTTCTCTTTCACGATACGTGAGTTCTCAGCCATCATCTGCTCAAGTTGCTCTATGTCCACTGAAGGCTCGTAGGTTGGTACCGAGGCTCGTGTGCGCTCCGACTCAAGCTCTTTCTCCAAGTCTTGAATACCAGTCGGAAGCAGGCGCGTCAGATCCACCTCTGCTTCTGTTGGGGTTACCAGGAACTTCACCAACGGTCTTACGATCACGAGGAAGAACAGAAGAATAAATACCAACGGTCCAGCTCGATACAGCACATTGAAGATCAAATCTTGAGTGGCCTTACCCGACATCATCTCGGTGAAATCTTCGGTCGGGGCGTGGAACGCGATGTTCTCGACCGTAACGGTATCCCCGCGGGATGCATCAAACCCGACCGCGCTACGCACCAGGGACTCGATTCGGGCGATCATTTCTGGATCAAGCGGCTTGAATATAGGGTCAGCGGCGCGACTTCCATCGGTCGGAACAGGTTGTTTGTCGTAAATGCCATCCACCAGAACGGCTACTGAAAGCCTAGTAAGCTGCCCACGAGGGGATGATACTTTGCTAATCGCTCTTGAAACTTCAAAATTCTTTACGGCTTCCCTACGCTGAGACTCCTGTTTCCCCGTACCGGGGGCTGAAAGCAAATCTGGATCACTTGCAAGATTTGAAACAACCCCTGGAATTCCACCTCGTTGCTGTGTGCCCGCACCTTCTTCAACGGTGCGCTCAGAGCGAATTACCTGCCCGCCTGGATCAAAACTCTCCTCCTCACGTTCGGTCGCTGAGAAGTCTAAGTCTGCTGATACTCGGGCAATGACACGATTCGGTCCGAGTACCATCATGAGCATTTGCTCAATTCTTTGCGCAAACCCCTTCTCGACCTCGCGCTGATACTGCAGTCGAGTTGCCTCCATGGTCAACGAGTCTTCATTTTCCTCGTCAACCGAGAGCAAATTTCCTCGAACATCGATCAACGTCACATTTTTAACATTAAGGCCCTCGACACTCCCCGCAACGAGATTGGTGATTCCCTTTATTTGCTGCTTGGTCAGCTCAGCACCCGCTTCCAATTGCAGCATAACGGAAGCTGTTGGCTCGCTGCCCTTCTTTGCAAAGACGCTCTTTTCAGGCTGCGCCAAATGCACGCGCGCCGAGTGAACGGCTTCAAGCGCGCCAATGGTGCGTTCGAGTTCCCCTTGAATCGCACGCTGAAGTTTAATTTTTTCTTGGAATGTGGTGGTTCCTAGATTGGTATTTTCAAAAATTTCAAGGCCCACTACTCCGCCCTGCGGAACGCCCTCACCGGCGAGCTCGATGCGAAGCTCATGCACAATTTCTGGTGGAGAGATGGCAATCGAGGTCCCATCGCCTCTAACTTGGTATGCGATTTTTCTATCCTTGAGCTTTCCTACCACGGCGGCTGAATCGGTAGGCTTAAGGTCCGAGAATAGTACTACGTAGTCAGGGCGATTGGCCCAATTTGCCACCCAAACGATTCCACTGACCGCCCCCACAATCAGCAAGGGAAACATTATCTTCTGAAGCAGGGGAAGCTTCATGAAGCTTTCTGTCAGCTGTCCCAATACCGCACTCGGATCGAATGAACTTGCCACCGCACTCTCCTTTAACGCCGTTGATTACCGCTCGCTTACACCTGAGTTCGCATCACCTCTTCGTAAGCACGAACGATCTTCGATCGAATGTTGTTCATCAGCTGGAAGGCAACGTCTGCTTGCTCGAGAGCAATCATTGCTTCATGCGTAGTGGTTTCATCGCGGTTTAGTACGAGATCTTTGATCTTCCCATCCGCCTGATGCTGCAATGAGTTCACTTCCTGCAGAGAATTCCCCAGCATCTGACTAAAGCTAGGCCCACCTCCGCTCTCGGTTTTGCCAGGCACCACGGGAGCTGGGTTAGTAATTCTTTCAATCTGTGCGTATTTCGCGAGGCCTGACTTAATTCCTTCTATGCTCATATCTACTTCTCCCTAGACTCTTTGACTTGTGCCTTATTGGCGCTGTTTCACCGCTGCTTTATGCCGACTGTGCGAGCGACCTTGCGTCCCGCGCCATGTTTCGCACGTTCTCGACCGCAACAATATTTGCCTGATACAGACGACTTGCCGTCATAAGATCTGTCATTGAGGTCACCACATTGATATTTGGATACGATACGTACCCCTCTTGGTTCGCGTCGGGGTGGCCTGGTTGATAAACTAAGCGTGGCTCTTCTTGGTCTTCGAGTACCGCCTGAACCTTAGGGACGGCGAGGGTCATGCGATCAAGGGCAGATGCAAAGTCTGGACGATACTCATTTGCTACCTGCAGGATGTCACGGCGCCGATACGGACCCCCCTCGGGCGTTCGGGTGGTCTCGGCATTGGCGATATTGGACGCAATCACGTCTACACGAAGACGCTGGACGCTAAGGGATCGAGCAAGTACTTCAAGTGAACCCGGCATACCCTAGTTACCTCCCTGCTTCTCTTATGGCCATCTTCATGTGGCTTAGTTTGCGCCGATAGAGGTCAGCGGCGACTGAAAACTTTCCAGAATTGCTCGCCATCTGGCCCATTTGGATTTCTATGTCGACATTGTTTCCGTCCGCCTTCGTTGCACCGGAAAGATCGGGTGTGATATGGGCACTAGAGGAAGAGGTGGTATCAAGATGTTTGGAGCTTGTTCGCTTGAGCGCCTCTGTCGAATCACCGAAGGCGCGATCCAGTTCTCCCGCAAAGGAGAAATCAGCGGCGCGGTACTGCGGAGTCTCAGCGTTAGTAATGTTACTGGTGATTACCTCGTTGCGGCGCCACGTAAGATCCATGGTGCGCTGCAGCCCCGTAAAGGTCTTATCGAAGATGCGGTCAATCAGGCTCACAAGCAGCTCCTTCTTAGTTCGAGTCGTTCTCCCAGAGCCCTTTGCATTGCAAGCGCCGTGCGCAGCGATTGCCGCCATGAATTTACGTATTTTCAGCTAGTTACCCTTTGCTCCAGTAGAGTGATATTGACGGTAGTGTCAGGAAATTGGCGCTCCGCTACTCTGCGGCCTCTTAAGGCAAGTGCGTCCGAGCAGAACGAAAGCGGCGCGCACTGCGGCGTGGGCCTTCGGTGATTTAGGAAAAATAGCTCTGCAACCAACCGTATAAGTCAGATTAATGGGCTCCAGTATGGTAAGCGAAGGTCAGGTTCAACAGTCGCAGTGCGCGCATTGTCAAAAGCGGCTCAGTCTCTGCATGTGTGCGCATTCAGCGCCACTACCAACCAAAACCCATGTGCTAATATTACAGCACCCTCAGGAACCAGATAAGGAACTGGGGACCGCCATCATTCTGCATAAGGCTCTCACGAACTCGACCCTGCGTGTCGGACTTTCGTGGAGAAATTTAACAAGCGCCCTCGGCAGAAAACCGAGCCCTGACTCTCGCGAGCCTGCACTCGACCCGAAGCGCTGGGGTGTTCTTTTCCTTGGTACTAAAGAACGCTCGCATGAGCACACTGACTCAACGATTAAAGGTGCCACGCCTAGCTCCTCGCCAGTGCTGGAAGGAATTGTGGTTCTTGACGGCAACTGGCGCCAAGCGAAGGCGATGTGGTGGCGCAATCCCTGGCTTTTGAAACTAAGGCGCATCGTCCTCACGCCAGCGACTCCGTCCTTATACGGAGATCTTCGTCGTGAGCCGCGCCGAGAAAGTCTCTCGACTATCGAAGCCGCTGCCCTGGCACTTGAGCAGGTCGAGGGAAATATCGAAGTGGCCACTCAACTTCGCAGGCAGTTCGCTGACTTTTTAAGCAAGTGCAGAGCGACGAAGCTTTTTACCACAACAAAGGCGGTGAGAACTGGCGGAGCTCGACGCTCCTCACGTCACCGCCGCGGTAAAAGATCCTCTACCGTTTGAAACCAGATTCATCGCTCAATTGAAAGTGCAGGCATGAGACAATTGCACCTGCTCGGGCGAGAACGTTTAAGAGCCTACTCGTTGTGAAAGCCTTTTCTCCTCCGCCGACGGAGCATCTCGCGAGGCCTTCCAACGCTTTTCCATGCGTGCGAGCACACCAGCATGGGCTTGTTCGGCGCGATCTATGATTTGTGCCAACACAAACTGACCGTCTTCGGTAAGAATCTGAGGTGTAGGAAGCTGTGCGAGTAGGGAGAAACAAATTTCGCGCTCGCTCACCACACCTGCCGTAGCCTTGAACAGAGACTGGGCAGTGCTTAAAACGTCAAATACAAAATTGTGATCGATTGCGGCCTGCAGGACCGGCCCAAGCTCTTTAAGCACTCGGTGCACTAGCGGTGCGGTGATCTCTCCGGGAAATTTGATAAACCCGTAGCACCAGCAGTCTATCTCGATCTCAAAAATTTCATCGTAGTTTTCCGACACCGAGAGCGGGGGCGGCCTACTTTGCCCCGACTGGTGTCCGTCGCTGTTGTTCTCGAAGGCCATTACACACACTCAATTTCAGCAAACCGCCCTAGGCGCCGGATGACCCTCTTCCACCCCTAACCAGCATTGCAACCTCATCTCGGAACCGTTTATCTGTGAGCGCCAGTCCCCGAGCAGATCCCACTACTTCTAAAAGTTCACGCACTTGTAACTCAAGACGCTCACTCCCAGGCGGAGCAGTCAGCTCCCCCGAAGTGTCCGCATGAGTAGAAGGCGCTGGTGGGGCCGAAGGCTGCGTTGTCGAGCGACTCATATACTCTCTCTCGCTGCTTTCAGCTCCCGAAGGGAATCACTCTCCCTCAAGAGTCATAGCGCTTTGGCAAGATGTGTCAGAGGATTCCCCTGCACGCCACTATGCCAAAGTGCCGGTTGAAAGCTGCTCAATTAACCTATTTAAAGACCTTGATTTTCGGTACGAACTCAAAATTTGCGAACCTACCTGCTTTGCCTTGCTGGCCATCAAGAGCGCAGCCATTTTGTCGCCGACCAGATGATAGGCTTCCGCCATAACATGCAGCTCGCGCGGGCTGCTCCAATCCGTGAACTGACACGCATTCGTAGAAAGTTGCAGAGCATAGTCAGGATTTTGGAACTGGCCGGGGCGCATGTAGGACTCAGCAAGTAACGAAAGCACTCGCGGATGATTTGGCGCCACTAAAAGTCCACGACGTAGTTGCTGACGGGCAAAGGGAATTTTACCTTCATCGATTAGAATTTCGGAATAGGCGGTGATAGCCTCCAAAGAAGTAGAGCCTTCACAGGTCAGATGATAGAGCTCATCTCGCCCGCGTTCAAAGTTTCCGCGCTCGACCATAAAGCGTGCTTGGGCGACCGCCACTTTACGCGCCGCTCGATCCCCTATGCTAGAACATTCAGAGGCACGAGAAAGTTGTCTATGTGCTTCCTTAAGAAGGTACGGGGGTCCTCCGCCTTCCAGTACCGCAAGGGCAAATGTTGCGGCGCACTCAGGGTCGTAGGCAAGAACTTTCAGCGCCCGTCGCATGGTCCAAGCCGCTTGCAGCGGATGTCCAACCCACATTTGAAACTGTGCCAGCCGAAGCTGCGCATCACGGCTTTCGGGACACTGATTAACCGCGAGCTTCAACTCTCCTTCGGCTTCTGAGAGCTTTCCGAGTTTGAACAAGCAAAATGCGAGATCTAGTCGCGCGCATAAATGTGCGGGGTGTCCGCGATAACGCTCGAGTCCTGCACGATACAGCGGAATAGCCTTGGCAAAACTACCGGTCTTGTAATGTTGCGCCGCCCTGATCCATGGAAGCACTGGCAACGTACCCCAAGTCTTCCACCACTTTCGACTTAATTTAATGAACTGAAACACACTCATGGACACCGGGCTCACGACACAAAATCATCTTGCGACTCCTCTGCGCTTATGAGCCCGCACCACTTGAGAGGTAGGCACGCTCGACGACAAGAGGAACTTCTCCCCCCATATCGATTGCCCTAAAGGTTATGCTTCTCGAAAAGAATATAGATGTATGATCAGCTAGTTAGGTGGGACGGAAAAGAGCTGCTGACCCCAGCGACAAGGCCCCAAAGCACATTGCCAATCAGCTCTATTCCCAGGGCGTCGCTCAATTATGAGCACAACCGAAGAGCCCATGTGAAAAGTCCCTAGGCGTTCTCCGCGAACAATTGCACGCGGAGGATCGTAGTGACGCTGAAGCTCAGTCGGAATTCGCCCCGTGTTGGTGACCCAAGAATCAAACTGCACCGTGATGCGCCCCACATTAAGCGCTCCCACCATGACCACCGCGACCAGTCCGAACTCACTTTCGATATAGGTAATGAGTCGCTCATTGACACAAAACAAGCCTTGCACGTTGCTTAGTGCCCAATCATTGACCGGCCAAAGGGTGCCCGGGACATACTGGCTCTCTACAATATTTCCGCCTATCGGTGCGTGTACGTGGTGATAGTCAGGGGGCGAGAGATAGAGATGAAAAACCTCGGCACTGGAAAGCCGCGACGCCAACGGGTTCCCTCCCAATAGTCCTTCTATGCTGCAGTCGAGCCCCTTTACGCTCCAGGTTCGGTTTGTTCCTGGCCCATACTCCCGCAACTTACCGTCGACTGGGTAAACGAACTCACCTTCCTCGGATGGCATCGGGCGCGCACCCACCTTCAATTCTCTGGTAAAAAGCTCACCTATCGAAGGAAATCCGTTCGGGGGAACGATGGCCTCAGTTAGGTCAATCTTAAAGAAGCTCCTAAAGGCTTGCACGATCGGCTGCGCGAGAACACGTGGTAGCCTTAGCTGCACCAGAACACCTATAAACCGACTAATAAGCAGCTTCGGAGTCAATGCGACCAAGCGCACAATCAACGAACCGCTCACACGTTTTTCAGGCATTTTTAAGCTCCTCATGGCGCATTGTAGGACCATCACTCCGAAAAAAAGCTTTCCGGTGCAACCGAACAAATATAGCATGCGCCTAGTCTTTACTAGGGACCCTCTGAATTACCCGTGTTTCTATCTTCGTGCGCTTTGTGGTCTTCGTGGTTTAATCAAATTCAGGCCAATTTCTAGAGTTTGTTTGCACCACCAAGACCGTCAAGACCACTAAGATTTAGTTTTTCAGAGTTTCCCTAGTGTCCTGAATTAGGAGTTCGATGAATAATTCCCCGAGTGGTCCTGGGGAATCGCGATCGCTGCTCTCTTTGTGAATATATTTAATGAATTACGCAATCAGTTCAGTAAGAACGGAGTTCAGCAAGAACGAAGTTCAGCGAGAACGGCGAGAAAAATACTTAAATGAACTTCTGACTTAGCACACTCGATAGATAACTAGGAGAAATGTCGTGAACAGTGAGAGCGCAACCCGTAAACCCAATTCCACTCCTGAGGGAACCTGCTCAGACAGGTCATTTGGCTGCGAAGCTTCGAACACCTCGGATGGAGATCAACTGCTCGGACAATACATTCCTCTACATTATCATTATCAGATGCTCTTAGATGAGTCCCGCGTTGGCGGATTCGAGCAAGCCATTCTCCGCGCAGTCCCTGAAGGCGGCAAGGTAGTGGAGCTTGGTGCGGGCACGGGCATTCTTTCGTCTTTCGCTGCAAAGAAAGCCAGCAAGGTCTGGAGCGTCGAGCGCAACCCTCAAATGTTCGAGGTAGCAAAGGGGCTCATATCTTCAAACCAGCTAGGAGATCGCGTCGAGGTGATTCTCGCAGATGCTCGAGAGTACTGCCCGCCTGAAGAAGTAGATGTGGTTATTTGCGAGATGCTTCACTCTGCACTGCTGAGAGAGAAGCAAGTTCAAGTGATAGAGGCTTTCAAGAAAAACTATCAAGCTCGTTTCGGATCTCGACTCCCACTCTTTATTCCCGAGGCCACGATTCTTGCGGCTCAGCCGGTACAGCAGAAATTCGATTTCCACGGGTACCATGCGCCAATTACGCTTTTTTTTGAGCCTCACGATTCCGAGACAAACACCGTAGGGTTAACCGACCCGCTTGTGTACTCGTTCTTCGAATACCGCAATGCCTGTCCCCCCGAGCTAAAGTTTGATGGAACGGTGAAAATTGCAGATCCCGGAGAACTCAACGCGATTCGCTTCGTCACCAAGAACGTGCTGAACGTAAACCTTCAGGAAAACACCACGGTCGACTGGCATAACTTCTATCTGGTTCTTCCCCTCCCCACCCCCATCAAGGTAAAAACCAGCGATCGCATCTCAATTAAATTCTCGTACAGCGCAGGAGATCCGATTGAGGCTCTTTCTAGCTCTCTCTCTGTCTCAGCAGTCGCGGGAGCGCCTTCTTAGAGGCGCCTTTCGGCGCGGGGTTCTTGGAGTGAATCGTTCCTGGCAGGCTTTGCGAAGAGAGTTTTTCACAAGCCTGATCGTGTCCTGAGTTAAGGGTTCTATGAATAATTCTCGCTGCGCTCACTGATCTCTTTGTGAATATATCTAACGAATTACACAAGGAGTTCGGCGAGGACAGCGAGAAAGATGCTTAGGCGAACTTCTAACTCAGAACACTAGGGTAGAAACTGAGGAACGACTCATTTTTCCCCACTCCTGTAGGCCCAGTTTCACCACATTGGTGCAAGTTGCCCCCAAGGGTGTGCGTCGATAGACTAAATGCGTATGTCATTTTCAGAATCAGCCCCACAAGGCCAGCACAAGGGCTCTCCGAGTTTCTCGGGTAGTCGCTTGTGGATATATATCGGGATGGTGGTTTTTGGGAGCGTTCTGGGGCTGGCACTCCTCGAGCTCAGCCTACGAGTGCTCAATCCTCTTCTGTTTCCGGCTAGCGCAGGAACTACTTTTCAATCTCTCGATGAGGTTCGTCGCGCGATTTTGTCTCAAGATGGCGACAATCCAGCGGCACCCATTTCGGTCTCTGAAGAGGTTTCTCGAGCCAACCTTCGAGATATCGTCAATGCCCACCAAGATGACCGCATTATATTTGACCTAAAACCAAACTTGGAAGTTCAGTTCCAACGCGCCCAGGTTTCCATCAATTCTTGTGGTATGCGTGACGTTGAACGCGCAGTTCCCAAACCCCTCGACACCTATCGCATTGCGCTTCTGGGTGACTCCTTCACCTTTGGCTGGGGGGTCGAAGCGTCTGAAACTTTTGCACGACGCCTTGAGGACAACCTAAACCGAATGGCGAATGGCGCGATAAACTTCGAAGTCCTCAATTTTGGGGTACCGGGCTACACTACATTTCAAGAAGTAGCGCTCTTCAAAGAATCCGGCCTCGATTTCAATCCAGACGAAGTCTTGGTCTTCTTTGTTCAAAATGATTTTGACATGCCTTTCTTTGTGCAGGACCTCTCTCGTCCCGGCGGCATCCTTGCTTCATCCGAGTTTCTTCGCCTTGGCATGCAAGCAGTAGATCCCCAGTACTCCTTGAAATTCAAACGCCAGCAATCTGCACTCAGGGGTCTTGATCCGAGTAGCGCGCTCACTGAACTTAGTGACATCACGCGAGACAGAGGACTGCGACTCTCGCTCGCGATTAATCCCCGTAAGGAGTGGCGCGTTTGGCGCGATCAAATTCCGGTGCTGCGCGAACGGAAAGACATTAGAGTTTTCAGTTTAAGAGCCGACTTCATGCGCATGGTGCGCGGGAGAAAAATCAGGACCGAAGACCTCACCTTGAGCTTTGACCCCCACCCTAGTCCCCTTCGCCATGCAATGTACGGAGATCTTTTGACCCCCTATTTCATGGACGTGCTTCCTGACTAAACTATTTAGGAATTCCGTTCTAACCGTTGGGCCTATTAACTCTCTCGCGCTGGTCAGAATATGGCGATAATAACTCGAGAAACTATGAGAGCATTGACACCGATTTCCCGGATTGAATCCTCGACACTCATAGAGTGGTTTCTATCGCCGTTTCTCAGTGGCATCCTATGCAGTGGCCTCCTATGCAGTGCCCTCCTATGCAGTGCCCTCCTATTCAGTGGCCTCCTATTCGGTTCACCGATGCAATCCGCACATGCAGACAACGCTGTTCAAGCCCCTGCCGTTCAAGCCCCTGCTATTGAGCCGTCCACTCTAAAGGAGGTCTCTGATTCGACATCTCCAGTTCCTACTTCCAGGCGCGCCTCTGCCCCTTCCGAAGAACTCTCGTCAGACACTGAATCGCCGAAGGATCCCCTGACGCTCTCTCACACCACCCCCTCCCCCCTCGACGCCGCATTGCAGCAAGCAACCAAACCTCGTGCGTCTTCGCCCCTTGATCGCGCGGTATTGAAAGTCGAAATTGCAGAAACTACCTATTCGCTGGATGCCTCGATCGAGAACAGAGGCGCCTTGCTCATGGCCCTTGAAAGAGTAGTTGAACTGAAGTGCATGCCACGATTGCTAGTGGACCTTCAGTTTTCCGGTGGTCTTGGCAATGAGGAGTGCATGGAGTACGTGCGAAAGGTCTTCGCTATCGACAGCGCTTCACCGATAGCTTTTTGTGCTCGAGATGGAATTGACTCGAAAAACTGCCTTGATGCCTCACGTAATGTGGTGGTTGGACCTTTCGGAGAGCCCTATCGTGTCTCAGATACGGATCCTCGGCGCCCAGGAACTCGAGCAACGATTGCGGATTCAAGCGCAGTACTGCTCGCTCAAGCGAAGGCACTAAGAGCAGCACTAAAGGGCAAAGAAGGTCTGCAAAATAAACTCAAAATGCGGGCGCTCTTCAATAGACTACTTGTCATCAACTGCTCAGTGACTCGCCTCGCACTCAGGGAGGCTCCCCCTGTACAAGCTCAGGACCAGGCATTCAAGGATCACCTGCTCTCGCAACCTCTTCCTCAGAATGTTCCGGTGGAAAAGTACGTGGACGCCTTGGTAAAAGGCGCAGACAAAGGTGAGGCCGCAGGAGATCAGGGTTCCTATGGCCCCGCACACTATCGAATGCGGCAAATATCCGAAGCCTGTATGTATTTTGTAAAGGAAGCCTTGTCTGCTGAGAAGGACATGGCCACCGCAATCTGTCACCGAGAAGGATTCCCTACCCCGCAATGCATAGAGGCAGTTCGTAAGGAGCGCAGTAGCACATTTGCTGAGGTTCAGCAGGCGCGTATGAGCGAAGGGCTTCCCACGCTCTCGCCACAAGAGGCACAGCAAAATATGCGTCCTGGGTCCCGAGGTCCCGCAAACCCTGGCGGCAATGTCTCACCAGGGTTTTCCACGTTCTAGGGGGCCTGCGTTCTAGGGGGCCTGCGAAGAAGCCATTTTTATATCTTCGTGCGCTTTGTGGTTTAAGCGAAATTAAGCCAATTTCTAGAGTTTGTTTGCCCCACTAAGACCTCAAAAACCACTAAGATTTAGTTTCTAAAAGATTCCCGAGGAGTCTGTGCCACAGTTCTCTTTGTGCGGGTCCGCCTTTGCCCACCCACATGTTCCTGTGCTGCTACTTAATTGGAGGAGGCTTCGCCCTTCGCTCACGCTACGGGGGACAAGTCGGCGGGACGTCGTCGCCTGTGCCTGTGTCACAGACCCCTCGTGTGCTGAGTCAGAAGTTCATTTAAGTATTTTTCTCGCTGTTTTCGCTGAACTCATTGTGTAATTCATTAAATATATTCACAAAGCGAGCAGCGAGCTCGGCGAGAATTATTCGCCGAACTCTTAACTCAGGACACTCGCTAGGAACAGTTCTCGCCACGGCAGCAATATCGCCCGTGCCAGGCAAACCCTTTAGGTTTCTCCGCATTACCGGTTCACCGCACGCTCTCAGCCGGTGCAATCCGCTACGCAACTTTTGAGCATAATCTCCGAAAATCTCTCCTACGTATAAACCTGCCGGTCGCCGCAGGGCACTCCCCTCAGAGGAGTTGTTCAAATGAGCGACCAGCAATACTTGGAGATTCTCCCATGATCCACAGAAGTTTAAAAAAGCCCGGGATCCACACATATGCGGGTGGATTTTCGCTAGTTGAACTCTTAGTCGTAATAGCCATTGTCTCAGGTCTGACCGCCATTGCCGTCCCCCAGTACGCGCGCTACCGCGCACGCGCTTTCGACCTGCGCGCGTTGCAAGATCTAAGAAATGGCGCACTTGCCCAAGAGATGTACTTCTCAGAAGCAGAACACTACCTCTCCTGCGTTCAAGAGGGCTGTCAGCAGCTCCCCGGCATCGCAAGATTCTCTGCTGGCGTCGAAATTTCGTTTGAGGCTCAAGAGGAGGATTTCTCAGGGACCTCATCACATCCCAAAGGGAGTGGGCGCGAATATCTGTGGGAAAGCGCTTCGGGGGGTCTACAAGCCACGCCTTAGGCGATGGAGCATCTCACAAAATTTGTCTGAAGTTTCAACTGGGTCCTTAGCGTCCGCCAAAGCGAAGCGCAGGCAAGGTCTCAGCCAAACGATTAAGTTCGTTCAACTCTGAGAGAATCATTTCACGCTCTTTGGCTAATTCGTTGCGCTTGGAAGTACGAATGCTTGAGTCTCCTGAGGAAAGCACTTTAGAGAACGTGATCGTATCCTGCAGTCCTCGAATTTCCGTCTCTATACGATCTGCCTCCACCGTGAGATCCGAGATTCTTTGCTGTGAATCAAGAATTCCATCGTTGACGGCTGCCCGCAGCGACCCGAATAGCTCATCCATCCGATCATTGCGCGCACGTACAAGGCTCGTGACCCGCTTGGCCAACTCAGCGTCATTCGGAGAGTACTCAAGGCGTTCGGCTTCTTTGAGATATTTCCAAGTGGCTGCCTCAAATTCTTCCTTCTTACGCCGCACTTCTTCCGAACTCACGGCGATCTCTGACACCATTGTAATGGGTTCACTCGACTCCAAGCGGGTCCGACGTCCATTCCACACCGCAAGACGCCGCGCGAAGGCATCAACATCCGCCTTTGTTTCCGATAGTTTTTGGTCGAGGGACTCGAGCTGACGGGTCGCCTCGATCAACAATTGGCCAACCTGACCAGACAGCGGAGCATCGAGTGCAACTATCTTCTCCTCCACGCGTCTAAGCTTTGAACTCAAAGTTTTCTGGCGACGTTCGATGGTCGAAAGCCCCGCCTCGAGAGAACCTCCACCGAACATCTCAGCCCCTGTTCCCCCAGCCTCAAAAGGCGGAGCGTTCATGCGCGTGGAATCAGACCCACGCCCTGACCCTGAATCCCGGCGCCCGGCTGGCTCCGCGTGACCACTTGAGCGGGAAGATGCAGAACTTAAGAGCCCCTCCCCAGGAAACGGTTCAGGGCTTCTGAAAAGGACACTCACCATGTAGCCGCAAATAGCCGCCCCAAGAAGGCTCACTACCGCAGATCCATAGGAGCCAAATATGGTTTTTGGCTCATTTTTCGGAAGAACCGAAGGTCTCGAAGTTCGCTCTTTCCGAGCCTCCGGTGAACGCTCCATTCGGGCCTTAGGCTCATGAACTGTTCGCGCTCCCTCAGGAGATCCCGTCGCCCCTGGATTGCCATAGGCCGAGCGCAGCTGCTCCATGGAAAGCCGAGACCCCACCGTTTTCGCACCGGCGGCATCGCTGCTGCCATTAGCATGTGCTCCAAAATGAGAGCCCGCCTCCTTTGATGAGTCTTTGTCTATGGCGCCGTCTGAGCTGCTTTCGCCCTGCTTCGGGTCCTTCGAGGCATGACCAGACGAAGCTGCATTCTGTCCAGAGGTCTCAGCTCCCTGTTCTCCTTGCTCAGGTTCGATCTCTTGAGTTTCGTCAATGCCCTGCTCGTCGCTCTCCCCAAGAGCCGCTTGGAGTAGATTCTCCGGAAGAAGGGGAAACCCTTCAGCCGTTTCAGCCGCGATAATCGTGATATTATCTGAGCCCCCTCGTTTGTTCGCGAGCTCAATCAATTTATCGACGGCGGTATCTAAGCGATTCTCTAGCATCAGGGCCAGCATCTCGCCGTCTTTCACAAGATTGTAGAGCCCGTCAGAACAGATCAGAAACATTTCACTTTGAAATGGCCCTTGATCGATTTCAAAGACATCGACCTCTACTTCTTCTGCCGGGCCAAGAGATCGGGTGAGCATGTGGGATACGGGATGATTTTTCGCTTGCTCTTCGTCGATTGATCCCGAGCGCACAAGTTCCATGACCAAGGTATGATCTTCGGTAAGCTGATCGACTTGTTGGTGGCGAAATCGGTATGCGCGCGAATCTCCAACGTTGAAGACTGAGAGTTGAGTGCCATGAAAGAGAAGCGCGACAAGCGTGGTGCCCATTCCGGTGAGCGAAGGCTCGCTATTGCCACGATCAAAAATTCGCGTATTGGCGTTCTTGATCGCAGTCACCATGTCGTCAGAGCTTGGGACTGCGTCGGCGGAGATCTCCTCCTTGAGAGTTTCTACGGCGATTGACGACGCCAGCGCGCCGCCCTGCACGCCACCCATCCCGTCTGCGACAATAAAGAGTCGAAAACCTTCGCCCTCGATAATTCCGAATGAGTCCTGATTCTCCTCTCGTCGCATTCCGATGTCAGAACGCGCAGCATGATCGATCGTGATCACGCTCGACTCGCTACCCTCCTCTACGGGTTCCTCGGTTTGCAGATCTTCGGTCGACATTGATAATCGCTGCTTAACGCTCCTCTCAGGGAGCTAAAGTTCGTATCCGAACAAGCCTGTCCATGGCTCCCCGCTCAAACTAACGAGCTCCGATAAGCCACCAAAGCTAGAGAGTCCCCTATGAAGTTCGACTCGTATGCGCCACAAGCCGCTTCGGAAAAGTCATGTTGCATTGATATAGTCGGCAACTCCCCGAATTTTATATCAGAAAATCTTTCAACCCGCGTTCTGCATCAACAAACGTAAAACACCTACTCGCTCTAATCTACTGATTCCACTCAATATCCCAAAAGACTCACCAATGAATAGTAAGCAAAATATTTGGAGGCTCGAACATGCCCTTCAGGCGAGGCTCTTTCCTGAGTCGCCGGGAGTTCTCAGCACCTACCTGAGTGCCTCAAGAGAAGGCGCCAGCAAGCGAATCATATGCATTTGCCACAGCGCGACTTTCTAGACAGTCGGTCCGTGGTGGACAATAACGCCTCTCTGACATCGCCGACACTGCGAAGCTCAATCAAAGAAGATAGGAGAATAACGCTGCGCTCTTTATGAATACATTTAATGAATCACACAAAGAATTCGGCGAGAGCAACGAGCGAGATGCTTAAATGAACTTCTAACTCAGCACCCTATCAGGTTGGACAGGAGTCCGGAGTCAAAACAACTATGTCTAGTGGCCCGAGCCACCAGCTTTTCTATTATGCAATTCACTTCTGACTCGGGACACTTGTGTGGTGAGTCAATGAATTCTTGCAGAAGGAAAGCTCACCACACTAGCCGGCCATGGATGGCCGGACAGCCAGCGCAGCGGGCTGGAGCGACGCGGAGCTGGGGTTCACGGGGCCCCCAGCGGAGCTTGGAGCGAGTTTGACGAAGGACAGGAGTCCGGAGTCAAAACAACTATGCCTAGTGGCCCGAGCCACCAGCTTTTCTATTATGCAATTCACTTCTGACTCGGGACACTAGCGGACCATGCGAATAAAAGGATCTGCTTTCACTGACGACTCACGCTTTAGCTGCCCCATCAATCGCTCAGCCTGTTGGCGCGTCTGCTCCGGGCCCACAAGAATTCTAAAATACTCCTGCCCTCTTACCTTCGCATTCTCAATTACGACCGGGAAACCAGAACTCTGCAGAATTCTTCCAACTCGTTCTGCCTCGGATCGGTTGTCCGGAGCTCCGACCTGAGCGAACCACCCACTCGGGAGCCGATCTCGGATAAGCGATCCAGAGACGTTCGCACTCGCGACGCTCGCGGAAATTTTCTTTTCGGGGACCGCCTCTCGCTTGGTAGCGACTTCGACCGGCGGCGGAACTCTAGCTACCACCTCAGAATTCTTTTTCTCCACCACAACAGCAACAGGCGCCGCGACTTCACGCTTTGCCGTGTCATCTACAAGAGTACCCAGCGTTGCCGGCGCGCCCGCACGATCGGATTTGGCTGGAGCTCCGACACCGCCTGAGGATTCCTCCTGGCCCTTCGAATCGGCGCCATTCTGAGTTAACGACCCCAAGCTCGCAGATCTCGTTTTCCCACCTGAGAGTGCTGCGACATCCGAATCATCCTGTAGACTAGCCTTTGCCGTCGCCTCTACTTTGGAATCGGCGAGTCCCGTTTCGCTCTCGAAACGTTGAGCTTGATCACGCTCCGCCTGAAGCGCTGCGGCGGTCTTCCCCGGAAGAAAGTCTACCGCTTCGTCGAACTCTCCTGAGGGCAGCTCGATTTGTCGAAGCTTGGCATAAACATCGGTAATACCCTCGAGGTCGTCACCCAACTCCTCATCCTCCCCCCCAATTGGCAGCCGCATGGCCGCAGAGAGGTTATTGCTAAGAGCCATTTCGAGTCCCACCTTCTGGCCGGAAAAGAATCCCAGATAGAACGCACAGGCAAGACTTCCCAGTACCCCACCCAACAGGAGCGCGACTTGCATTGCGCTGAGATTCATCTGCCAAGCCCTCAAAGAGCGCTGGCTCGACTGCGCTGATGACTTTACAGTCGGGCTTGTGCGTGGGCCAGGTACTACTCCCATACGGATCCCCAAAAAAATTATCGCTTTTAGCCGTTCTACCTGAACGGACGAACTACAGATATTCGATTCTTTGCCTTCCTTACAATAGCGCTCAAAGAGGCTCCGTAGGAAATTTCGGCCTCGAGTCCAGCCAAAAAGTTCAATAATTCAGCGGTCTCAGCGTTTTAGCCAGCCTGAACCCTACAGAAAAGCGCCTATTGCTCAACTACTGTTAGCACATCTCCCAGAGCCTGATAAATACAGGAATACACATAAGAAAGCGGATTTCCTGGCGAGGCTCCAAGCACCTCATCGGACCGGGTATTCATGAGACTTGTCCCGTCTCGCAGCAAACGAAAAAGCAAAGCTCCTAGGTCCTCGATCCGCCCATAAGCGGCCGCATTATGGATTGCTTGAGCAAGTGCGAGCGCCGCAACGAGGGCCGAACGCTCACAGACAATCGCCCCTGAGCGTTTCGCAGAAGGTTCCGGATCTGACGGCATGTGAGTTGACCTGTTGATCGGGACACGTCTCTCTCCCTTCGCTCTATCCACTCCGCACGACCAAGCACTACTCCGTCGCTGCAACCGACTCCTCAGATTCTCGATCTGAGTCACTACATCCTCATCACCACCAAGCTGGCAAGCCGATGGAATAAATTCTCTCCCTGGAACGTCGCTGATACTTAGTAGCAGAAAAGACTGCCACCATCGATCGCAATTCGATTCAAAGAGCACGTGCTCTTCTCCAGGTGGTGTGTGAAGAAGAAGCTCTTGAGAACATGCGACTAAATCATTAGCCGCACAAACATTGCCTACCCCCGGATGATCCCCCGCCGTTGCTTGCTTATGCGCATCATCAGCCACGAAGATAAATTGCCGAAAGAGAGCGTCCGCACTCCCACCATCTCCCCAAGCGCTCTGAGCGTCTCTGCATTCTTTGTTGATCGGCTCGCCAAGCTGTTGGCCTGCACTCTCGTCAAGTACAACAGCCTGAATGAACCGCACTACCGACGCCACATTCTCGACTGTATGCCGGATCTCCATAGTCGACAATGAGACCTCCACCAATCCGTGAGGGTAGGTCTTTCGCAGGCATAATGCCTGCACGCCTGCGCAGGCCAGCATGCGCGCAAAACCAAGACGCGAAAGTTGCAAAGCGGGAGGAATCACCTTGATGTCGTAACAGTTTCTCATGCCCTGCGAATTCAAGCGTTCTTCGTTGAGGGCGTCTTTAGTGAAATGTCCTGGAGCGCGCCCAAAGAGAGTTTCTATTTCAAGAAGTTGATCGGTAAAACGCACGTTGACGTAGCCCTTCGAAGGATCAGCTTTGACTTGTGGATGTTGCGCTAAATGTTCAGCAATCTCGCCGGCTATCGACGTGGCATCGCGCCGCAGCCGTCGCGCTAACGTTTGGGCGACCGAAATAGACACATCTCCAAATCGTCCCGAGATATCAGGGAAAATCTCGCCGTCAACTTCGACACCCGAGTCTGGGTAGAGTTGAGAAAGCGTTTCTTGCACGAGTCGGTTGAAATTAAAGGTCATAGAACTCAATGCCAAAGCTCCCGCGCGAGCTGGTCCCTAACGATCCGGTCCTTGCTCACAACTCCTGGAGCCATTTATGCAAGTCTCGCGAGGCCTCAGGGCCCACTCGCGTGAGGTCACTAGAGACCCCCAATATCAACAAGGCTCGTAACGCAGGCGCCAGTGCGCTGCCTCCCTCTAACGGACCAGCATTCAGGTCTCCGAGGTAGCGCCCCCCTGCGTCATGGACTCTACCAGAAACATCTGCCAGCAAATGCCTCTGCGCCTTTGGAAGCTGCAAACTACTTAACCACTTATCGCGCTCTGCCTCGTTGACTGGACTACAAACCGTCAAAAGTGTCAGGTGCAGCACCGCTGCTGGTATAACTTCAGGCAAATCGACTTCCGGCACCTCGCGACGAGAGATGCGTTGCCACTGGCTGAGCACTCTGGCGAACAAACTCGCGTCATCTCCCCACAAGAGACCCCACACCCCCCAATCGTTCAAAATTTTGCTCGCCGCAAGCCAGCGTGTTTCTGATGCAAGCTTCCTAATTTCTGAAGACAACCGGAATGCCGAGACGGTGCCAAGAAAACGCCCCTGCAGCGCACGCTGGAGGTCCTCCTCAGTCCGTCGCTCAAGTCGCCCATCGAGACGTGCGCAATAACGCGCCGCGCGAAATATCCGCGTGGGATCATCACTAAAACTGTGGATGTGTAATGTGCGAATCCACTTTTCCACCAAATCATTCATCCCCCCGAATAAATCAATCACTACATCCGAGATTTGAGCCGGACTGGGAATGCTGGCATGTTCACCGGAAAAAACTCTTAAGACATCAGATACTGAAATGGCGATGGCGTTGACAGTGAAATCCCGTCGGCTGAGGTCGTCGTCGATAATCGAGGAGCTCTTCACGGTCGGAAGCGCTCCCGGTCTTTCGTAGAATTCGGTACGCGTCGAGGCAAAGTCAATCTCCGCTACCGAAGTGAAGTGGGCTGGTCGAAGCAGCTTCGCGGTAGAAAACTTCTCGAAGCGCTTTACCTCTCCCCCCAACTCCTTTTGACACGCCTCGGCCAGCTCTGCGGCCCTTCCCTCTACAATCACATCGAGATCTTTGTCCTGAATGGAATAACCAAGCAGCAGATCTCGAACAACCCCGCCCACAAGAAACGTGCGAAAGCCTAATTCAGAGGCTTTGCGATGCACCACTTCCAGCAGTGCTTTCTGCTCTTTGCTTATTACTAGGGGCATCTCAAAAATCCGCTAAATGCTCAAGTTCCAAGTCATTTCTACTCCTCGAGGGCGCTGGCGAGTCTCCACTTTTGGTCAAAACCCCGCCCCTCTCTCGGAAGAATCATGCCGTAAATACAAAAGGAAGGCGACCGCACTAGTGTCCTGAATTAAAAGTCCATTGAAATAGGCTCCTGGCTGTTCTCGCTGAACTCCTTGTGTAAATCGGTGTAAGTAGGACATGATCTCATTAAATTCACAAAGAGATCAGCGAGCGCGGCGAGCATTGTTCATAGAGCGCTTAAATCAAGGCAGTAGCGAAAAGCCACTCTCGATTTCTCGCCCCTAAAGATTTCTCACTGTCGATCCAGAAATGCGCGTACCCCTCGGTCTAACCCTCGCGCCACTGCACCGCGAAAGCGCTGTGTTGCCAGCTTGCGCCCATCTTCGACATGATCGATGAAAAACATCTCGACGAGCGCACATGGCATGTGCGCTCCAGTAAGCACGTAAAACGGGCCAGGTCGCACGCCACTGTTCTTAACCTCTTTCCAGACTGGCCGAGTTTCACTCAAGATTGAATCTTGAATAAGGTGCGCAAGCGTAATCGACGGCTCCTGCTTGGCACTCTGCGTCAAATCGCCAAGGATAAGATCCACATCATCAAGTACCGCTGCCTCGACTCCATTCTCTCGCTCAGCCAGCAATCGTCCGGCCTCATCTCCGGCCGCATCAAGAAAAAATACTTGTAACCCCGACAGGGCTGCGCGCTCACTAGCATTGTTGTGCAAGCTTACAAACACGTCAGCGTTCCAGGCGTTCGCAAAATGGGTGCGCTCGGCCAGAGGAATAAACTCATCTTCCCTGCGCGTAAGCTCCACCTGTATGTCGGTGTTCTTTTCAAGCAATAGTTCCGCTTCAAGCGATATCGCTAAGACGACGTCCTTTTCATAAAGTCCCGCTGCCCCCTTCGCCCCAAGATCCTCACCTCCGTGACCTGGATCAAGCACTACTACCCAACGCCGCTTGCGAAGCATTGGAACTGAACCGACTCCTCCCGCGCCCTTTTGCTTTATTTGGATGTTACCACTATCAAGTTCTTTCCGAGCTTTCAGTGCATACTCTGATTCGGGGAAGCGCTGAATCAAGCGCTTGTAAAGATCGCGAACGGCTCCTGGGTCGTCGAAAAGCTCTTGCTGAAGACCAGCGGCACGAAACAGCGCATCATCGGCTAGTTCATGACTGCGAAAACGCGAAAGCAGTGTGGTGAGCGATGAAAGGCTTCGGAGTGCATCTCGGTCGTTTCTCTCAACTCGAAAAAGCTCCTGGTAAAGATGTGAAAGGTTCCAGAGCGCCTGGGCGGTTTCGGGAGCAGTAGGGAAATCAATCGTAAGCTGTTGCAGGTCCTTTGCGACCGAACGCCACTCCGACCTCTTCTTAACAGCCATATCGGTGTTACGAAGTCGAAAATAGCGCTGACGGAGCTCGTCGTATCGCGAAGTGGCGCGAGCCGCGTTGCTGTTCTCGGCAATTGCACAAAGCGGGGCTGTCGCCATTATATAAATGACGAAAAGGAGGGCGAAGTGCACGTATCTTCTAGCCATTAGCTGCAGTCCCAAAGGATGTATTGTTCCAAAGGATATATTGAAATGGCATTTGCTTACCTGCGCGATTAACACACTAGAGATCACCGAAGGAGTTCTCTAACAACTAGTGTCCTGAGTTAAGAGTTCGATGAATAATTCTCGCTGAGCTCGCTGCTCTCTTTGTGAATATATTTAATGAATTACACAATGAGTTCAGCGAGAACAGCGAGAAAAATCCTTGAATGAACTTCTGACTCAGCACACTAGAGGGCTGGTGAAAAAGTGCCCTCCTAGGCACTTTTTCACTCGCTCCAAGCTCTTTTCGCGCGACGAGCGGCGCGAAATCCGCGTCGCTTCGCGTACTTACGCTTTGCTCCAGTCCGCGTTCGGATATCCTGTCCTACCTATCAGGGTCGGGAAAAGAGTTTTTCACGACCCTGATAGACAACAAATCCGCTACCCGCTCTCCGGTTTCCGGTTTCCCCGAGCCTAAGTCGCAGGCTTTGTTCCTGTAGCACTCGCCGTTGCGGCTTCAGCAACGCAGGTACGAAGTGTCTCAAGGATCTCCAAGGCCTGCAGCGGCGTCGTGGCATTAATATCGACCACCTCAAGCTTACTTCGCAACTGCTCGAATTTCCTCGCACGCTGCATAACAATTTCGCTTTCCTCGCTTTTTGGTGGTCGCTTGCCTCGGGGGTTCGTGACAGCATTGCTCGAGACCAATTTAAACAGTGGTATCTGTGCCTGATCAACAGCGGCTCTCCCTCCTACAACGGTGCCTTCACCCACGCCAAAGCAATCAAGTAGCTCACGGGCGCGCCCAATCAGTTCCGGGGGGAGGCCCGCAATCCGCGCCACTTCCACGCCATAGGAGCGATTAGCGGGCCCTTCAGAGATCAAATGCGTAAAAATGACTTCTCCATTCTCTTCAACAGAAGTAACCGAAACATTCCTAATTTGCTCGAATGCCTGCGCCAGGGCAGTCAGCTCGTGATAGTGCGTCGCAAAAAGTGTGCGGCAATGGACGATTCCCACAAGCCACTCCACGATAGCACGCGCAAGCGACACCCCGTCCGCGGTAGCAGTTCCTCGTCCTACCTCGTCAATCACCACCAGCGAACGTTCGGTTGCATTTGCCAAGATGTAAGCCATCTCGCGCATCTCAACCATGAAGGTACTTTCGCCCTCTGAAATGTTGTCACTGGCGCCTATGCGAGCGAAGATTCTATCGACTATTCCGATCTCAGCACACTCGGCCGGGACAAACGATCCAAGCTGCGCCATGATCACAATCAGCGCGATTTGCCGAAGGTAAGTGGACTTTCCGCCCATATTCGGTCCCGTGAGGATGAGAAGCTCTCTCTCTCCGGGTTTAAGAATCAAGTCATTCGGTACGAAGCTGCCTCTCAGGAATTCAGCGAGAACCGGGTGAGCCCCTTTCTCAATCCTCAGCTGGCAATGCTCTTCAACGCTTGGACGAACCCATCTGTTCAGTTCCGCCGCCTGTGCAAGCGACAACAGCACGTCCAGATGGGCGAGGTCTCGCCCCACGGCTCGAATCGTGGGCACCTGAGCGATAAGTCGTTCGACCAGCGCTTCATAGAGCATGCGCTCTCGAGCCAGTTCGCGACTAGATGCACTCTGAAAATCTCTTTCTGCCGCGCGCAATTCATCGGTGGTAAAGCGCTCTGCCTGAGCAGTTGACTGTCGTCTCTGATACTCAGAGGGAATTTTACCTGCATTGGCTCTTGTCACTTCAATGAAGAACCCGAGCACGTTATTATTCTTTACCTTAAGCGACCCTATTCCCGTGCGTTCTCGCTCCGATGCCTCGAACGCTCGCATCCATTCACCGCTTCCAGTCCTCTGTGCTCGAATTGAATCAAGCTCAGAATCGAACCCGGGGCGCATTACTCCGCCTTCGTGTAATGCCCATGGGAGTTCCTCTGAGATTGCGGCGGAGAGCTCAGCAAGCAACACCTTTGGCGAAGGCATCTGGCCAATAATCGCCTCAATTAAGGCACTCTTAGGAAAAGCTCTTGAAACTATCTCGGACGCTGCCGCAAATGCGGAACGTATCGAGCCAAGTTCGCGCGGGGTGATGGCCCGTAGTTCAAGACGTGTCGCCACCCGCTCTAAATCGACAAGACCACTCAGTTTTGCGCGTGTGGCTGCCCTCCATGCTGCATCACCACGCAACACCTCAACCGCATCGAGTCGCAAGTGAATCGCCTTGCGGTCAGTCAGCGGTTCAAGAATCCAGCCACGCAGCAGCCGAGCCCCAGGTTCACTGACCGTATGCTTGAGCACCGAAAGCAGCGTGCCAGCTTCGCCACCTTCACGCGAACTTTTTACCAGCTCCAGGTTCTGCCGAGTCATGGCATCAATCAGCATTTTCTTGCTCAGCGTCTGTTCACGCACCGCACTGAAACAAACCCTACTGGCACCCGTAGTCTGATCAATATGCGCCACCAGACCTCTCACCGCCCGCTTGGTGAGAGGTGGTAATATGGAAAATCCGGGAATACTTGAGGGATCGCGTAATGAAGTTGAAGCGTCAGAAGAAGTGCCGCGCTCGGCGAGGTCTCCAAAACGAAACTTAAGTGAAACTCCAGGCAGAATTCTTTCGATGGCTCGAACCCAGGACGACCTTCGGTCTAGCGGGCGGCCCTGTTCTCGCGCCGGCAAAAGAAGCTCGCTTGGTGCAAGTCGTCTGACTTCCATGATGAGGTCGCTTAAACCTACCTCTTGTATTACCTGGATCTCACCTGAGCGAACATCGGTAGCAGCAATGCTGTATGCTGCACCAGCCACGGAGACCGCAGCACAGAGCGTTTCGCGAGCACTGCCCTCGACCGTCGAAAGCACCCGCACCCCTGGTGTGATTATGCGAGTGAGTTTTCGCTGCACGGGTGCGCGGGTTGCGCCGTTCGATTGAACCGCCTCGCTCGTGCTCTCTGACTCTATTGCCTGAGAAGCGACCTGGCTTACTATTGCGCAAGACAATCCAGTGTCCACGATGCGTTCTAGGTAACTTTCAATGTGGGCGACCGGCACACCGCACATACGAATCGGGTTCTCGCGACCTTTGTCTCGACTGGTAAGTGTGAGGTTTATTCGTCGAGAAACCTCTACGGCGTCATCGAAGAACACCTCATAGAAATCACCAACTTGAAAGAAAATCACGCAGTCAGGATTCGCGCGCTTGACGCTGAGGTACTGCTGGAGCATTGGGGGGATATCCGCACCAAGCTGCTTTGCTATGACGTCCTCGGCGTACCAGGCCCCGTTTGAGCTTAGCGTCTCACCCATAGGCGTATCACCTGCCAATTGGGCCTGAGCCGAGGAAGATGAAATGTTGTTTTCCCCCATATCGGTCGGCATAATCGCCCTAGGAGGCGAATTTCTCAAACGTTTATATGAAAAAGTGCGATCTTGGAGGTTGAGCGCACACGCTTACTCAGAATCTCCAGAACCCTTTGCGTACGTTTGCGGTGAGGAGCTTTGCAGTTACCTAGTGTCCTGAGTTAAGAGCTCAGCTCCATCAACGATTCTCGCCGCGCTCGCCGATCTCTTTGTGAATATATTCAATTAAATAAGCAATGAGCTCAGCGAAAACAGCGAGACGGATATTTGAATGAACTTCCGACTCAAGGACACTAGAGTGTAGATAGCGCTACTGGCCATACCGGCTATAGGAGACTGTTCAGCGAGTGCCTAAGGAAATTTCAAGAATAACTCTCATTGACGACGAACCTTCGGTGCTGTTCGCGCTTACGCTCCTGCTCGAAGCACTCGGATTTACTGTAGTTGCGTTCTCCGATCCCACGCTAGCCGTCACCCACCTCTCAGCAGAGGACCCTGCCGATGTCTGCCTATGCGACCTTAGAATGCCTAAATTGAATGGATTACAGGTGTTAGAGACGGTCAAGGGGCGGCACCCCAGCTTACCGTTTGTATTGATGTCGGCTCACGCCAACGATGAAGAACTTCGGCGCGCACGAACGCTTGGAGTCGATGGCACTCTCTCGAAGCCTTTTACACCCGACGAACTGCAGGACCTTATCGGGGCGCTCCAACAGGCTTAGCGCTAAGCACACCGTGCTCGCGTCGAGGCAACCATTCCTGCAGCGCAATAAAAAAGCGCTTCATGCCCTTTCGGGACACGAAGCGCTTTTTGGTTTGAGCTGAGCAGCATATCCGAAGATATGACTGCGACGCCCTATTCGTCGCTCTGCTGTTCCCGCTTCTGGCGAAGGAGGTCACCAAAGGTAACTCCAGAACCACCTTCTTCCATGTACTCAGCCATTTCCTGCTTCTCGATACGCTTACGAACCGCCTTGAAGCTCAAGCTTATACGGCGCTCTTGCATATCAATGTTGGTGACTTCGCACTCTACCTGGGATCCAAGTGGGAACATCTCAGCTACATTGGTCTCACGGTCGACGCCAAGCTGCGAGTTGTGCACCAATCCTTCGATACCCTCCTCAATCTCGATGAACACACCGAATTCAGTAATAGAGGTAACTTTCCCCTTGACCTTGACGCCCACTGGATAGCGCTGGGCAATGGTCTCCCAAGGGTCGGACGAAAGCTGCTTGATACCGAGGCTCAAACGCTCGTTATCTGCATCGATGTCGAGCACCACTGCCTCGACCTCATCACCTTTCTTGAACAGCTCTTGGATTTCTTTAGGATCTCGAATGCGCTTAGTCCACGAGAAATCAGAAACGTGAACAAGTCCATCAATCCCTTCGTCAATACCAACGAACACACCGAAATCGGTAATGGAGCGAACCGTACCCTTGACGTTAGAGCCAATCGGATGTCTGGCTTGCAACTCCAACCATGGATTCGGCATGAGCTGTTTCAATCCAAGTGCAATTCTGCGTTGATCTTGGTCAATTCCAAGAATCTGAGCCTCAATGCGGTCCCCTTCGGTAACCACCTTCGAAGGATGTCTGACCTTCTTGGTCCAGCTCATTTCTGAAACGTGAACAAGTCCCTCAATGCCCTCTTCAAGCTCTACGAAGGCGCCGTAGTCAGTTACGCTCACTACTCGGCCGTTGATCTTCCCACCAACAGGGAATCTCTCGTGCACGGTCGTCCACGGATCGTCCTTGAGCTGCTTCATGCCGAGGCTGACGCGCTCTTTCTCTGCTTCGTAGCGCAACACCACCACTGGTATCGTCTGACCAACCGAGATCTTCTCAGAAGGATGATTTACCCGGCCCCATGAGATGTCGGTGATGTGGAGCAATCCATCGATACCGCCAAGGTCAATAAACGCACCGTAATCGGTAACATTTTTAACCACGCCTTCCATGACCACGCCTTCGGCCAAGACTTTGAGAGTCTCGGAACGTAGCTGATCACGCTCAGACAGAAGTACGGCGCGACGAGAAAGAACGATATTGCCTTTGTCGCGAGTAATTTTAAGAACTTTGAAATCGAACCCTTCGCCCAAAAACTTATCGAGATTACGGTGCGGGCGAACGTCAATTTGCGAACCAGGAAGAAATGCAGGAATTCCCACATCTACCTGAAGGCCACCTTTGACCTTCATGACTACTTTGCCGGAGATGATTCCATTCTTCTTGTATACATCTTCGATGTAGTTCCAAACTTTAAGCTGATCGGCCTTTTCCTTAGACAGCATCACCTGACCGTGCTCACCTTCGAGCGCGAGCACGCACACGTCTACTTTGTCGCCAAGCTTAACTAAGAGCTTGCCTTCGGAGTCTGAAAACTGTTCCTTGGGAACAACTCCATCGGACTTAAATCCGATGTCCACGGTGACCATGTCTTTGTTGATGGCCACGACAGAACCAGAAACAATTTTGCCGGGACGAAGGTTGTCGAGCTGCCGGTCGACCAGCTTCTCAAACTCAGAGGCAAAAGCTCCACCCATTCCCGTCGAACCGCTGTCAGAAAAATTCCCTTGTTCCATATTCTCTTTTTAACTCTAAAATCTGTTTTATGAACGCAACGCAAAATTGCGAGAGCAACACACTGTGAACAACACACTGTGAACAACGCACTGTGAACAACACAGTCGTCACTCACAAATTGTGCCGAATAATAACTATTTGCCTAAAAAGGCGCGTGCCTACTTCAAACACCGAACGGTTCACCGCACCACTCTGGGGGCTTTCCCCCTAAGGATACTTCCTGCTGCGGATACTTCCGCAGAGGTGTGCCAAAGTTCGCGCGAGATCTATCCGACCTCCACTGCACCTGTCCGACCTCACTGCCTGTGAGCGACTCCTTTTCGCCACAGACTAGTTGTAAACACAGAGTTTAGTTCTAAACACCGAGCACATAGTGCCCTACGTTTCCGCCTACTCTGCAGTCGGACTAACACCCTTTGAGAGCGCCAGACTATATAGTTGATTGACAACAAGGGTCAATGTTTGCCGGGAGTTATCTACGATAAGGGCGTCATCTGCCGGCTTCGCAGGCGAAAGCGGTCGCTCCCGATCGCGCTTGTCGCGGGCCTTAATCTCTAATTCTACATTCTTTCTAAGCGCTTGGGGGTCTGAATCGAAGTCTTTGAGCTTCCCCTCCTTACGGAACTGATCCAGGCGCCTCTCAACCCTGACCTCTTCCTCTGCCTCTATAAAAAACTTAGCCACGGCTTCAGGGAAAACGACGGTGCCCATATCGCGCCCTTCAGCGACAATTCCACGCCCCGGAAATGCTCCGCGCTGCAGGGGGATCAGCCCTTCCCGTACTCTTGGGTGGACTGAAAGCCGTGAGGTCATGTCCGAAATCTCTGGGGTGCTGAGGCTACTGGTGCAGTCTAGGGAGTCCACCAGCACGCGAGAACCAGTGGCACGATCGCCAACCAGGGAGATCGAATGATGCTTCATCAGTTTGCATATTTCATTCTCTTCTTCGGGAGAGACTTGATTCATTGAGGCCAGATAGGCCACCGCTCTATAGAGCAAGCCGGAATTGAGGTGAATAAATCCGAGCCGATCGGCCAGAAGTTTGGCAAGCGTTGTCTTACCGGACCCCGCAAGCCCATCGACACTTACTACGACTCTAGAATTGGCTTCTTGGGATTTCATCACTTCTCCAGAATTCTCTTACTCAGCGAGGCTCCGTTGCTCTCGTCTTCAATCCCTAGAATCTCTTCCGGGACACGCAAAAGGGTATGCAACCAATGCACTCTCCCTCCCCTTATGCGCCCCCGCCTTTCCTCAGAAAATCTATGCCTTCACCGCGGCTGGACACGAGAAACACCTTACGGACCTATGGGAAAAGACGTCGCGGCACTCCCTACATGATCGTCAGGGCGTCACATAGACAGGTTTTGTCCGCTACTTAGCATGCGGGCATCAGAAAATCTCCTAGTTCGAGCTGCGGGCTTTCTCGTACGAACCGACAATGAAAAGCAATAGATGCCAAACGTAAATATTTGACCAAACACACCCGACTAGAACTGGCAGGAAGATTGCTCTTATTGAGGCTCAGGGGATTCTCTGTCTGTGGTCCACGCAGAACCGCTCACGGGGCCTGCCTGTCCATTTTCAGTAAAACCCCCGTCTCTCAATGGAGAGTCGGCATCCTGATAGGTGAAAGGACTCGAGTGTTAACTAGTGTGGTAACTCCAAAATCTCAAGGCTGTTCCTCGCGCTCCAAGTCGAGAGGCTCGCACCATCGCTCTTCCGAGCGCGGGTTCTCTCTGATCGAGATGCTTGTAGTTATGTCCCTTGCGGTCATTCTCGGAGGAATTGCGATCATTAACTATCGAGAATTCGACGACCCTCTCACTAACGGAGCGGCACAACTCGCAAGCTTCATTAAACAGGTACGTGCAGAGGCGATCAGTAGCACCTCGGCCTATATAGTCACCCCAGCGTCTAACTCGCGCATTATCACTCAGTTCTCGGCGACCTGTACCACTCCCGATCCCGAGGTCGACGACAGAGTGGTTTTAGACCTTCCCCCCGGCGCAACACTCTCTGGGATCGAATGGGATTTCTGCTTCAATTCCCGCGGACTTCCAGACTCAAACATAGAACTTCAACTCGAAGACGTCGGCGGAGCAAATCGCGTCGTCGAAGTGCTGCTTGGCGGCTCAGTGAGGATACAATGAAAAGCGACATAGCACGGTCGCGCGAAGCGGCCTTCACATTGCTCGAAACCCTGGTGGCTCTGACACTCTTCGGCATTGTCTCCGCAGCGATGCTCCCTGCATTTCTCAACCAACTAGCCTATACGCATCGAAGCGAGGTAAGATCTGGCGCTATTCAGGTTGCGCAAATCGCCCTTGAGGAGCTGCGCCTTCAGAATCCAGAAGATCTACCTGGCGCCGGCGAACAGCTCACCCAAACAATTTCCAGCGGAGAGCGAGATTACGAGGTCACTCTAGACTTTTGTGCAGATCCGACCTTCTGCACAGTTCGCTCGCGCTTTGTTTCAGCAACAGTCTCACTCAATAACGAAGAGGTGTATGAAGTTTCTACTGTGTATACGCGGCTTCGCTAACAAAGCCGTTCTTGCAAGACGATCCCATGCAGCCTCAGAGCGCGGCTTCACCATAGTGGAGCTTCTTGTCTCCTCCTTGATCGGGCTGATTATTCTTTCCATGGCCCTAGCCTCGACACTATCCAGCCGCTCACTCTACCGAGAAGATGTAGTTCGCACACGCATCAATCAAAATCTTCGCTCCGCTGTAGACATTATAAGTCTTAACGCACGCCAAGCCGGACAGAGCCTTGAAGAACAATTCCCTGCTATTCTTTTAGAAGACGGAGCGGAGGACGTGCTGATTTTGCGACGAAACCTGTACGAGCGAGAAGTTCTTAATCTTTGCCAATCACTGACTCAGGCGACCTTTACGCCCACGATTACAGTCTCAAACGATCCAGCCAATACGAACAGTAACTGTCGTTATTCGGCCGGGTGGGCTACCTACCTCAACACTTGGTCAATCTACCGACAGGATAACGCCGACGTCGTAAGCGCCTTCGCCTTTAATCGTACTTCAAGGGTTGGGGAGTTTTTTCTTTTTAGCGGAGAAACCGACGACGGCAACCAACTCCTAATCCACCGTCAAAGCGGAAACTGGCAAAATGACTATGTCGGCGACGGAGTCAGCTCAGCGCTCTATCTGCTTGAGGAGTTTCGATATCAAGTAACCAACGGAGTCCTTCAACTCGTTATAAATGACGATCAAACCAATGCTCTAAATGTGGTGGATGGGATCACCCAGTTTCAGGTAATCGCACACATGCGAGACGGAACGACTCAAACTGCACTCATAGGAACCGACGAGTGGGCAGAGGTGGCATCTCTCGAATTGCAGTTGACAGGCTCTGAGCAGATCGCAGGGAGAGTCCTTTCAAGCTCGCTCAATACTCGAATATTCCCCAGAAACATTCTTTCTCATTAAGGACTTTCTATGCGCTACATGAAATCTCATCACACAAGTTTCTATGATTCACTATCCGGACACTTTGAGGAGGATCGTCCCCTCTGCAGGCAGCAAGAACGTGGCTTTGCACTGATCTCTACCCTCCTCATGCTGTCAGTAATGAGTACGCTTCTGGCTGCATATCTCGTAGTCAGTCGCATCGAACTCGCCACCACAAAAGCTTCAAAGGACTCTTCTTCCGGTTTCTACGCCGCAGAAGCAGGCCTCAACATTAGGGCAGAAACCATTCGACAAATCTTCGTCGGCTACAACACTCCCTCCGGAAGCTCCCCTCTTACTAGCAGCGATCCCTGCACGGGTGGCAATGACGGCACTGGTGACATGATCTGCCAGGACTACGACTTCAATGGTCGAGAAGTGAGAACTTATGTAGTCGATCATCAAGCGGGGATTGACCCCCCTCTACTCCCGATCCGCCAAGGGCTGTATCAGGGCTTGAACGCGCAAGATTATATTTACACCGCCAATTCAGAAGCGATCTCGAACGATGGACGCACCGAAGCAATTCTACAGTTACGCTTTAAGAGCCGCGTGGTGCCGATGTTTCAGTTTGCCGCATTTTACGACAAGGATCTGGAAATCCTGCCTGGGCCTTCAATGAACCTAAACGGTCCCGTGCATACGAATGGCGATCTGTATATGCACTCGGACAATACCCTCACCATTAATGGACAGGTGACCACCGGCGGAACAATCTTCCGTGGGCGAAAAAATGATAACTCTTGTAGGGCTAATTCCACGCGCGTCTATGATCCCACATCAGCTCGGCAGCTTGTCCCCGCCTGCTCCTCGCGTACTCAAGTTAATAGCACCCACACCAATCCATTCAACGGCATGATTCAATTCGGCGTTGACACCGTGACCGTTCCACCCCCTGAAATTCTAGATCCGGTTGCTGGTTCACTGTATTGGGACAGAGCCGACCTTCGGCTAGTGCTCAACCTCGATGCCAGCCAAAATCCCCTGGTAACCGTACCGGGGCTCACCACGGGAATCGAGGTCAGAAACGCTGACCATTCTGTGGATAGCGCGGCAAGCTTAGCTCTCTATAACTGTTCGGCTGCTCAAGCAAATAATCAACGTAGCATTCGCAGAAATCCATTCGGCGGAGACAACGCCATGGCGGCGGTAGGAACCAGCCGAACCTTTACCAATCGCAGAGAGAATCGGTTGATACGCATGCTCGACATCGATATGCGAGGACTATTGAACTGTCTGCACAGCACAAACTGGCTCGGCACAAATGCAAGAACCCTCGGAGACACGACAGAAGGTGGATTGGTCTTTTATTTTACGGTCAGCGGCCCAAATGGCACTACTAATACGAGCCCATACGGCGTTCGCATAAGAAACGGGCAGACACTCCAGAGCAACATTGGAGGCGCACCGGCCGTGGTGGGAATGACGATCGTTACTGACCAGGCAGTTTATCCCCAAGGGGACTTCAATTCAGTTGGCAAACGCCCGGCGGCAATTCTCGCGGATTCGTTTAATCCTCTCTCAAATGCCTTTTATAACGCTGGTGCTCAGAACTTTAACGATGCGACCACTACGCAGCACGTCAATAATCGGCCAGCGAGCAGCACCGTTCAGAATGTTGCAGTTCTATCGGGAACTGACACTACCGGAAATCAGGAAGGAACAGGCGGTCAAGGCGGTGCGTACAACGGCGGCCTCGAAAACTACCCTCGCTTTCATGAGAACTGGAGTGGAGATACCTACACCTACCGCGGATCCTTCGTGAGCTTGAATCGTCCAAGGCGTTACAGCGGAGCGTGGGTATATGGAAACCCACAGTACACCGCACCGAACCGCAACTGGGACTACGACACTGATTTTAACAATGCGGCGAATTTGCCTCCAATCTCTCCGCGCTTCGTCTACCTACAACAAGAGTTGTTCGTGCGAGACTTTGAGCAATAGCGCTGAGCAATAGCGCTTCAAGCGGCGCCGGAAACCCCCATCCTCGAAATGTTAGTGACTTAACCTAACACCTCCCGGTTTATGAGGGTCCGCCTTCGCTCACATGTTCCTGTGCTGCCATTCAATTCGGGGAAGCTTCCCCCTTTGATTCCTCCTTAGCCACCAAGGCTACGGAGGACAAGAAATCTGCGGGGAACAAGTCGGCGGGACGTCGGCGTCTTTGCCGGGGGTCACAGACGCCTCGGAAGTTGCGAGACAGGTTTAACTATCCAGTGCTACAGTGACCAGACTCAATTTTTTGGAGGGGAACATGTCGATCGTACTTATTGTCATTCTCGTGCTGGCGCTGGCAGTAGTTATTTGGGCAGTGGGCGCCTACAACTCCTTAGTCGACTTAAGGAACAGATTTAAAAACGCATTCGCTCAAATCGATGTGCAACTAAAGCGCCGCTATGATCTCATTCCCAATTTGGTGGAGTCGGCTAAGGGCTATATGGCGCACGAGCGAGAGACGCTCGAAGCCGTCATGACTGCTCGAAGTGCAGCAGTGAGCGCTTCGAATGCAGCAGCTTCCAACCCTACAAACGCCGCCGCTTTGCAGCAACTTGGCGGCGCAGAAGGACAGCTTACCGGCGCACTTGGAAAACTCTTCGCACTCGCAGAGAACTATCCGGACCTAAAGGCCAACAGCACTATGATGCAATTAATGGAGGAGCTGACCTCTACTGAGAACAAGGTCGGATTTGCTCGCCAAGCGTTCAATGACGCAGTCATGCGCTACAACACCGCACGCGAACAACTCCCTACTGCAATTATTGCAAATTTAGGAGGTTTTAGTGCCGCGGAGCTCTTTGAGATTCAGGCTGTTCAGGAACGAGAAGCGCCAAAGGTTGCCTTCTAACATTGCAAGAATTCATCTAGGAAACATCTGAATAGCCCGTGCTCCTGCCTTCGTGTTGTTTGTGGTCCGTGGTTTAACCAAATTTGTGGAAATTTTTAGAGCTTGCTTGCACCACGAAGACCACTCAGATTAACCGGACGGCCTGAAGGATCTAAGAACCTAGTTGATGGATACGCGACGCTTTAGTGGAGAAATCTGCATTCTGGTTATGGTTTCCCTTGCTCGGTAGCCGCATGCGCTGAAGACACTTGAGAAGTGCGAGGCCAGCCTTTAGGAGAGTTCGACGTGGATTTTTTCGGAGAACAAGAACGAGCACGAAAACGCTCAGGGCACATGGTGCTCCTCTTTGCAGGTGCGGTTTTGGGGGTCGTGGTGTTCACCTCTCTCGGACTCGCGGCAATCAGCGCGCTGATCGAAACCCTAGCCTGGCGAGCCTCGTCGGTCCCTAACTATAACCCTCGGCTTTTTGGAGAACACTGGCAGTTTTACGCCGTGGTGGGAATTGGCGTCGCCGCTGTCATCCTTTGCGCCTCGCTCTACAAATGGCTTGCGCTGCGCGGCGGAGGAGAGCGCATCGCGCGCGAGCTTGGTGGCCGCAGAATACACGTCGATACTAGAGACAACGGCGAGCGACGCCTGTTGAATATCGTTGAAGAAATGTCGATCGCCACTGGGCTGGCGCGCCCTGAGGTGTTTGTTCTCGACCAGGAGGACTCTATCAATGCGTTTGCCGCCGGACTGGTTCCAAACCATGCCGTCATCGGGGTATCCCGCGGCGCAGTTGAGACTCTGTCGCGCGATGAGCTGCAAGGAGTGATTGCGCATGAGTTCAGCCATATTTTCAACGGCGACATGCGCATCAATTTGCGACTGGTGGCGTTGTTGCACGGCATTTTAGTGGTGGCGATCACCGGAAGAAGTGTTTTCCGCCTGGCCTTTGAGTCTCGGCGCGGGACCTCCCGAAAGCAGGGCGGACAGGGTCGCGACACCCTGATGCTGCTGCTCTTAGGTAGTGTGCTTTGGTTAGTGGGTTCGATGGGAGTGCTTTTTGGACGCATGTTAAAGGCTGCAGTTTCTCGTGAGCGAGAATTTCTCGCTGATGCGGCCGCGGTTGAGTTTACCAGAAACCCAGACGGCATCGGGGGTGCTCTAAAGAAAATTCTGACTCTCGGAAGCGCAGCTGGTCTCAGATCGACCCAAACCGAAGAGGTCACTCACATGCTGTTTTTTAGTGCAGGCCACCAATGGCTTGCTCGTTTTTTTTCTTCTCATCCGCCTTTGGCTGAGAGAATCCGGCGCATCTCTCCTCTCGAACCAATTTCTGACCAAGGTGTAGCTACCCCTCCGCCTCAGCATGAAGGCCAAGTTTCTCGTTTCTCCGACTCCAATGCAGGACGTGCCATTCAAGCGATTGGAGCACCTTCGATGCACGCACTTGCCTCAGCTGAAGCAGTTCGAGCGCGCGTGCCGCTTGCGGTACTGCAATATCTGAGGTCACCGCACCAAGCCGCGGCCGTCGCTATCCTCCTTGTAAACGCTGAATCAGTAGGCTCACGCGTCGCCACTGAAATTGAGGACACCAAAGATTCCGGTGCAAATGAGTCTGTCCCCAAATGGAAGACTTGGGTTGATCAAGAAATACTGAATGCAGGGATCCCGTCGCTGTCTGAAGCCGACTTTGAAGTACGCTTTTCGATTGTGCAGTTATGTATTCCTGCTTTGCGCGAGCTGCACGCGCCTCACCGCACTTCGCTACTACAGGTGTTACAAACCTGCATTGAAGCCGATCGACGCTTGTCACTATTTGAGCTCGGGCTGTTTAGTATGATCAAGCATGCACTGAGTGACCGCTCTCTCAATCCCTTCGGAGAATCCTCTCTGGGCAATCTGCGAGCGCCAGCGGAACTCATCCTCTCAACTCTTGCGAGACTTGGAGCGACCTCGCCGGAGGCCTGCCAGTCAGCCCTCGATCACGCGAACTCAATTCTTTCGATGTCCAGTCCCGAGGACGTATCACTTCGTTCATTCACACTACGCCCTTCAAGCGATATGACACTGGCTGAGCTAAGCTCCGCCCTTGGTCAACTACGCAACCTCAACATTTCTGGCAAAAAACAACTGATGACTTTGGCGAGCACTATTATATTAGGCGATGAGCAGGTTACAGTCCGGGAACAGCAGCTCTTTAGAATTTTGGGGAGCATTCTTGAGTGCCCGGTTTCTCTCCTCGCGCCCAAATCGTCTCGGTGAATGTTCGCCTAACATGCGAGCTCAGACGAACGACTTTGCCGTAAAATCAGCTTGAGCGGCTTATGCGACGAGCCCCCTGACTTTCAAGGCGGTTACTGCGTTCTCGTATGTTAGTTTTCTAATGGTAAGCTTCTTTGACAATTAATTTGGGTAGAGGGTGCTAGTCGCAAAGGTTTTTTTGCTCGGGGATGCTCCCTGAGACTTTGCTGCATAGTCCCTAGTGCTGGAAAGGAGGAATCACGTGTCGTCAATCAGCTTCGAATCCCATGCGACGCTCGAGCGTTGCAGTTGCCGGCGCTATTGGCGAAGTATCCATTGGGCGTGTCAGTTGGTCGGAGAACAACGACGACCGCCGCTACACTAAGTCTTGGGCTTCAAGGGTCTCGAGCATCACCTTCGAGATCTCAGGCTCTGCCGTCAATCGAGAAGCCTGACAACGCACCGCATGCTCAAAGAGATTACGCATCGCACGCGCATTGCCAAAATTGCGCCGAGCATCAGGTGCGGCGGCGTTACCCATGCTTTTGCATCTGTCTTTCAGCGCCATGCGCGCCGAATCCGAGAGACAATAATCCGCCTGAGAGGCAAAGAGATTAAAAATTTGCTCGAGCTCGTCGCTCGAATAATGCGGGAACTGCACCTGCCTTGGAAACCGCGAGGCCAATCCAGGGTTCATCTCAAGAAACTGCTGCATCTCAGCATCATACCCCGCTACCACGACCACGAACTTATCGCGCTTGTCCTCCATGCGCTTAAGCAGCGTCTCTATTGCTTCTTGTCCGAAATCACCTTGGGCACCTTCACGACGCAGCGAGTAAGCTTCATCAATGAAGAGCACTCCCCCTGCTGCTGCAAGCACGGCAGCATCAACTTTCGGAGCGGTCTGACCTACATACTCTGCCACCAGGCCGGCTCGATCTGTTTCTACCAGCTGCCCCTTTTCCAGAAAGCCCAGCGCATGCAGCGCCCGGCCATAAATTCGGGCTACCGTGGTCTTCCCCGTTCCCGGTGGACCAACAAACACCACATGCAGAGAGACCTGCGCCGCTTTTAGGCCATGTACAGTACGAGATTTTTGAATTTTAAGGAGGTTCACCAACTCTCTGAGTTCGCGCTTCACTTCGGCGAGCCCGATCAAACCATCGAGCTCAGCCAACACTTGCTCTGCGGTCTCCCCACGCTTTGGCATATGAACCACTCGAGGAGTATCCTTCGAGGAAAATCCTCCAGCGGTCGCCTTGGCTAGATCCCCACCGCAATCTTTCTGTTGAGAAGCTAAGCGCTCCCACAACAACTCAAGCACTTTTGCTTCTGATTCAGAGATTGTTTCGTGGGCGCGAGCAATAATCTGCGCAAAGCGATACACGTGCGAGCAAAATCGCGTAACCATGTCAGGGACACCCAGCACACCTCCGACATGAGCTAATGCATCCACTGAAGGTAATCTTTCCGGGAGTTTCCCTGGAACTTTCGAAAGCGCGGCGTTCACCTCATGGAGAAGCGTTAACTTCCTGGCTTGCGTAAGTAATCGCCAAGCCTCGATCTCTCGACGCTCTTCTTCATTGAGAAACGGGTAGCGCAGAAACACCGCAATCACGAGTCGCTCAGCGTCCTTGATAGACGAATCCGCCAAGCCGCAAGACACCGCTACCGTGGCGAGATCAAAGAGCACGTCTCCAAGTAATGACTCGGCCTGCTCATGCCCCAAACGCTGCAGCGGTTCGAGCACCTCAAAAAGGGCTTTGGCCTCGGGTAAAAATTGTGCAGGGTTAAGCGGCATAAGATGTATGACGGCGAGCTGTTGGCCCAACTGAAGGGCTCAATAACCTACCCAAACCTCTCAATAGCCCTACCTCAACGCTCAAAAACGGGATTTTTCTGGAATTTTCAATGGGTTAAGCTCAAGGTTATTCAAATCTTTGACGAAGTCTTAAACATCATACTTAGTATGGGTCGGTTGCGTCGAGAGATTCTTCGCTTCTCCGACAAGGGGTATTAAGAGCTGTATGCGTCGTCGTCCTCAGGAGCGCCACAAGCCATCTATCTCATTCGCAACTCAGAAGTTGAGCCGCCGTCTTGATGTAGGCCTTGTGCTCTCCGGAGGCGGTGCCCGCGCCGCTTACCAAGCCGGAGTCCTTCGCGCACTCTTGCCGTATCTGGAAGAAAAGGATCACCCAATCTCGGTCATCATTGGTAGCAGCATCGGAGCTATCAATGGTTTGATTACCGCCGCATGTTTAAAGCGCGGGCTATCGCATGCCGTTGAGCAGCTGCATGAGCTGTGGATTGAGCGTACCTACCGGAACACTTTTGCCAACTCTCCTTCCCATGCGTTCTTAAAGGCCATCAAGGTCGCCGCTACGCAGTACCTACGCCCGGGACCTCACGCCTCGGCAGATTCAATTTTTGACCCCTCGCCACTTGTGCAAAGAGTAGATCAAGTACTCACTGAACATGGCGGACTTCACCCTGATCACAGAAATCCTGAACTTCGTGCAGTTGGCGTCATGACTACCCTTGAAGGAGCGCAACGAAAGCCGCTGCTTTTCTTGAGCTCTAAAGAACCGATTCCGCCGGAAGTCATGAGAGGCGCCACTTTCAACGTTCTGTATCGAGACGAGTTAAAGGCCAAGCATGGCTTTGCCTCCGCCGCGCTACCGTCGGTGCTTCCTCCGGTAGAGCTTGACGATGAGGGGCAGACGCTGCGCCTGGTTGATGGTGGCATTTCCCAAAATGTTCCAGTCGACCCAACGGTAAGGCTTGGGGCTCAGCGCGTGATCGTGATTGATATCTCGGGGCGTTCTTGGTGGCTGGATCGATACGGAGAAGAGCACGACACCAGGCCCACCTGGGAAGTCCCCGCCGAGCTTCAGACTTTTTGTCTGCGTCCTCCGGAGACGCTGGTACTTAAACCCCAAACCGCGCTTGGACCACTATTGAAAGAGGCAGTCGGTTCATCCACAGGAAAGTTCATTTCGGCGGTAGGTCCTGTGTGGCCGCTCTTTACACTTCTGAGAAAAAAACTGGGTGAGGATATCGCCTATGAGACCATGACTTACGTGGCGCTCGATCGCGACTACATTCAAGGTCTACTCGAGCGTGGTTTTAACGATACGAACAAACTTCTGAGACACAAAGTTGATCTTGAATTCAAGCAAGACAGCTCTTTTGAGAAGTGGGCCAGCAGCCTCTAAGATATTCCACAATGGCGTTGCGACGAATCTATTCAAGTTCAAGCTTGCGACCTTAGCTCGTCACGCTCACTGACGTTACGTCTATCTCCACTCTATTTGAAGTAGCGAAATTGAATATTGACTGCACGCGCAGGAACATTTGGCACCACAAAGAAACCTAATTTCTTCCCTTTGACGTCCCCCCTGAAATGTAGACCAGTCTGAAGTTAGTTTTCCTCATTAACTGTGTTAAGGAGGAAAAATGAAGAAGAGTCGATTTAGCGAAGAAAAGATCGTGAAGATCCTGCAGGAATCCGAGTCGGGAGTATCCGT
>JBGSMV010000016.1:0-75649 GCA_041739995.1 Bdellovibrionota bacterium | reverse complement strand
CAGAAGATAGAGACCGAACTGTCTCACGACGTTCTGAACCCAGCTCGCGTACCACTTTAATCGGCGAACAGCCGAACCCTTGGGACCTACTCCAGCCCCAGGATGTGATGAGCCGACATCGAGGTGCCAAACCTCCCCGTCGATGTGAACTCTTGGGGGAGATCAGCCTGTTATCCCCGGCGTACCTTTTATCCGTTGAGCGACGGCCCTTCCATACAGAACCGCCGGATCACTAAAGCCGACTTTCGTCCCTGTTCGAGGTGTCCCTCTCACAGTCAAGCAGGTTTATGCTTTTACACTCAACGCGTGGTTTCCAAGCACGCTGAACCTACCATTGCGCGCCTCCGTTACTCTTTGGGAGGCGACCGCCCCAGTCAAACTACCCGCCATGCTCTGTCTCGGAGAAGGATTACTTCTCGCGGTTAGAAACCAGTGACTTTAAGGGTGGTATTTCACTGTTGACTCCATTCTCGCTAGCGCGTGAACTTCAAAGTCTCCCACCTATGCTACACATAAAGTCCCCGGGATCAAAGCAAAGGTATAGTAAAGGTGCACGGGGTCTTTTCGTCTTTCTGCGGCAACTCGGCATTTTTACCGAGAATTCAATTTCACTGAGTCCGTCCTTGAGACAATGGGGAAGTCGTTACGCGATTCGTGCAGGTCGGAACTTACCCGACAAGGAATTTCGCTACCTTAGGACCGTTCGTTTTGTTACTACGAGCAGATGTTAATCTTTTCTCGCGACCAGTCATTTCTGCTGGTTCTCTGTGTCGCCACAGAGGTCGGACTATATCATTCCTAGTTAATGGAAATTTTTAACTAAGATCTGGCGTATAGTCTCTGAGGATTCTTGAGCGCTTCCAATACGCATTGCTCACTATATCTTCTCTTTCCTCCTCCATTCATCCCCTCTCGAATTCTTAAAATCGAAGAGAGGCCTGAAACGGTCAGATGATTGTTGTCGCTAATTATTTTAACGATAGAAACAAACGACGAAAAATCTTTTTGCTTTTTCTCTGACCTAAAAGGAAACCGACGAAAAAACGGAACTACCATATCTCTGATACCTCGAAGGTTGTTGACCTCGAAATACCATACACCATCGCCTCTCGCGCGAAGAGTTCCACATCCCAAAACTCGCTGAACGAGCTCGAGAATGTGCTTCTCCTTTTGAGAGACGTTGAAGCATAGAGAGACTTTCCATGGAATTACATAGTCAGGTCTTGGACGAAGAGAGACGTTAAAACTCCCCTCTCCGTCTACAAACCCAGCAACATAGCTCCCAGTGGCAATCTCGTTACTATCGTCTTTATACAATGAACTCATACATATATGGAGGCTTAAGCCTTTCCTGCTGATTGTCCGCACTAAACAGATTGTCACTCAAACGAGAAGAAAAGTTTCCTCCACGCATCGAGTACTGTTAGATACATCGGATTTTCCAGCATATAGCCAAATTTATTAACGTAACTACAACATAGCTTGTGTCAAAGAACACAAGTGGTCCTATCTGCTTGAGCGCTATCTGCCCCTGGTTGTAAAACAACCAGAAAACTAATGCGCTAAGCACGAAATATAGTTACGGCCGCCGTTTACCGGGGCTTCGGTTCGTAGCTTCGCTTGCGCTGACCACTCACCTTAACCTTCCGGCACCGGGCACGCGTCAGACCCTATACATCTTCTTGCGAATTTGCAGAGCCCTGTGTTTTTGCTAAACAGTCGCTACCCCCTGCCATCTGCGACCCTCAACAGCTCCGGATGTGCATCCTTCACCATCAAAGGCCCACCTTCTCCCGAAGTTACGGTGGCAATGTGTTAAGTTCCTTAAGGACGGTTCTCTCAAGCGCCTTGGTATTCTCTACCAGTCTACCTGTGTCGGTTTGAAGTACGGACAATTTTGTGACTCACTACGAGGATTTTCTTGGAAGCATGGGATCAATACATTTTGCTCCGGGTTGCCCCTTCGCTCACATTCGCTTCTCGGGATATGTCAAAACGGATTTGCCTATCTTGACTCCCTACGGGCTTAGACGTCGAACCACAATGACGCAATACCTACCCTTCTCCGTCTCCCCTTCGTTCAAATGCCACTAATTGGCACGGAATATTAACCTGTTTTCCATCGACTACGCCTTTCGGCCTCGTCTTAGGATCCGGCTTACCCTGGGAGGATTGCCCTAGCCCAGGAAACCTTAGACTTTCGGCGAAAGAGATTTTCACTCTTTTTATCGTTACTTATACCAGCATACTCACTTCCCTGCGCTCCACGTGTCCTTTCGATCACGCTTCAACGCAGCAGGGAACGCTCCTCTACCATTCCTTGATCCCGAAGGATCAATAAATCCATAGCTTCGGTGACATGCTTAGCCCCGTTGAATCTTCGGCGCGAGCGGACTTGACTAGTGAGCTGTTACGCTTTCTTTAAAGGATGGCTGCTTCTAAGCCAACCTCCTAGCTGGCAGAGTCCACTCACTTCCTTTTCCACTTAGCATGTACTTTGGGACCTTAGCTGATGGTCTGGGCTCTTTCCCTTTCGCTAACGGACCTTATCACCCGTCAACTGTTTCCCGGATTCTGACTTTAGTGGTATTCGGAGACTATCTGGGTTTGGTAGCCTGGTAGGGCCCCTAGTCCAATCAGTGCTCTACCCCCACTAAATATATTGTCCGAGACGATACCTAAATATCTTTCGAGGAGAACCAGCTATCGCCAGGTTTGATTAGCCTTTCACCCCTACCCACAATTCATCCGAAGGATTTTTAACTCCCACCGGTTCGGACCTCCACCAGGTGTTATCCTGGCTTCATCCTGATCATGAGTAGATCACACTGGCTTCGGGTCTACCCCCAGTAACTAACGCCCTTTTAAGACTCGCTTTCGCTGCGGCTCCACCTTACGGCTTAACCTAAACGCTACTGAGGCGTAACTCGCTGGTTCATGATACAAAAGGTACGCCGTCGATCGTTCGTCCGAAGACGAAACGGATCTTCGACTGCTTGTAGATGCACGGTTTCAGGATCTTTTCTCTACCCTTATCGGGCTTCTTTTCACCTTTCCCTCACGGTACTAGTTCGCTATCGGTCAGTGGATAGTATTTAGCCTTGGATGATGGTCCACCCAGATTCCTACAGGATTTCAAGTGTCCCGTAGTACTCAGGAACGTATTCACAGCTTTTGTTAGTTTCGCTTACAGGAGTATCACCTTCTATGCTCCAGCTTTCCAACTGGGTTCAGCTACCAACTCGAGTCTGCTTTATTATACGTCCTACAACCCCTGAGGAGCATTGATAACCGATGGTTATCAATGCGACGAAGGGCTCCGACGAAGCAAAGCTTAGCTTTGCGAAGTCGAGCTCTTCATTCAGGAGGAACAACTCGCCGTCGTCCGCTTCGCGGACTTTGGCGGAGTCCTCGCAACGCTTCGCGCCGCTCGGACATCAATGCTCCTCAGGTTTAGGCTCTTCCCTGTTCGCTCGCACTACTGAGGGAATCTCTTCCGATTTCTTTTCCTGTGGGTACTAAGATTTTTCAATTCCCCACGTTAGCTTCTCTTTCGAGACGACCTTACGGTCAGGTTTCCCCATTCGGACATCCCCGGGTCAAAGCCTGTTTGGCGGCTAACCGAGGCTTTTCGCAGCCATACAACGTCCTTCATCGCCTTCCACTGCCAAGGCATCCACCGTGCACCCTTAAAAGCTTAAGTTTTTTCTTAAAAAACTTGAGCAACGTTCCACGGAGAATTTCTTCCCCGCAGAATTCTTAGTTTCCAGAGATCCTCACTGCTGTGAGGATTCCAGATAACATGAGCGCCTACTTTATCAGCAATATCAATGTCAGATGTTGCACATCCTTACGGATGCACTTCATCGTTACAGATTTACTTTCGATTAATGTCAATGCACTTGAGAATAATGACTCAGATTCACGCTGGGGTAATATTGTCGCGCACCGCAAGAGAAAACTCTCGACAGCGAACACCAACCATTCCCAAGCGGAATATAATTTTCCCATTCTGATATCCACATACGCTTGCGCGCAGGTGAATTGATAACATTCAGAATGAAGAGAGCTCTTCTACTCAAAAGTAAATTTTTAATGGACCCATAAACAGAGACCATCGATAGAAACTGCTCAGTGATACAAATAATTTCGTCGTTAAGGCTCCTCAAGCCTCGTCCTTTCGGATGTCTTACCTAAGGTCCGTGAATATGTCCGAATATAGGAACCCTTTCAGGTTCCATCACGGATTCACTTTCCTTAAAAGGAGGTGATCCAGCCGCTGCTTCCGCAACGGCTACCTTGTTACGACTTCACCCCAGTCACCAGTTTTTCCGTTAAGATCTGCCTCCTTGCGGTTAGCTCAATCTTTTAAGGAGAAACCAGCTCCCATGGCGTGACGGGCGGTGTGTGCAAGGCCCGGGAACGTATTCACCGCGGCATGCTGATCCGCGATTACTAGCGATTCCAACTTCATGGAGTCGAGTTGCAGACTCCAATCCGAACTGAGACCAGCTTTCTTCCGATTAGCTCCACCTCGCGGCATTGCATCGGTTTGTACCGGCCATTGTAGTACGTGTGTAGCCCTGGACGTAAGGGCCATGCGGACTTGACGTCATCCCCACCTTCCTCTGCCTTATCGGCAAGCGGTCCCCCCAGAGTGCCCAACTTAATGGTGGCAACTGAGGGCAAGGGTTGCGCTCGTTGCGGGACTTAACCCAACATCTCACGACACGAGCTGACGACAGCCATGCAGCACCTGTCACGGCGTCCCCGAAGGGAACCCCCACTTTCATGGGATAGCGCCGGATGTCAAGCCCAGGTAAGGTTTTTCGCGTTGCGTCGAATTAAACCACATACTCCACCGCTTGTGCGGGCCCCCGCCAATTCCTTTGAGTTTTAATCTTGCGACCGTACTTCCCAGGCGGGTCACTTAACGCGTTAGCTACGACACCGGACGGGTAAGCCATCCGACGTCTAGTGACCATCGTTTACGGCGTGGACTACCAGGGTATCTAATCCTGTTTGCTCCCCACGCTTTCGCATCTCAGCGTCAGTATCGGTCCAGGGAGTCGCCTTCGCCACTGTTGTTCCTCCAGATATCTACGAATTTCACCTCTACACCTGGAATTCCACTCCCCCCTCCCGAACTCTAGCCTGGCAGTATCCGATGCACTTCCTGAGTTGTTCCCAGGGATTTCACATCAGACTTACCAAACCGCCTACATGCGCTTTACGCCCAGTGATTCCGAATAACGCTTGCACCCTCTGTATTACCGCGGCTGCTGGCACAGAGTTAGCCGGTGCTTTTTCTGCTGGTACCATCATTGTGTTTTTCCCAGCTAAAAGAGGTTTACGACCCGAAAGCCTTCGTCCCTCACGCGGCGTTGCTGCGTCAGGATTTCTCCCATTGCGCAAAATTCCTAACTGCTGCCTCCCGTAGGAGTCTGGTCCGTGTTCCAGTACCAGTGTGGCTGATCGTCCTCTCAGACCAGCTACCCATCGTCGCCTTGGTAGGCCGTTACCCTACCAACTAGCTAATGGGACTTGGGCCGCTCCCCTCGCGCCTTACGGCTTTACCCATCGATACCAAAGTATCAACGGAGTTATTCGGTATTAGCCAAGCTTTCGCCTGGTTATCCCCAGCGAGAGGGTACGTTACCCAAGTATTACTCACCCGTGCGCCACTTTACTTACCCTTGCGGGCTTTCACGTACGACTTGCATGTCTTAAGCACGCCGCCAGCGTTCATTCTGAGCCAGGATCAAACTCTTAGATTAAAAATAAATTTATACTGACCAAATCCACCCGAATCGAAATCGAAGCAAAAAGCTCGACTTCAACGAGCATCAACTCTCACCGCAGATCAGCGAACTGTAAAACAGCAGCACTGAAAAACAGTAAAAGTATGATCTTGTATACTCAAAGATCCTGTAATTGACGGAATATAATATGTATCGAAATCTGCAGTATGAAAAATCATATGCAAACTTCGCTGAGCAGCTTCTACCCATGGCCGCACTTAAGCTTGGCCCCAATTTTTTGAAAAACCCGATTTTGAAAAACCGTCGTTGAGAAACAAAAACCCTGACTTCAAAAGCCAGAATAAAAAACAGCGATTCAGCTCAAGTCTACTTTCTGCTACCTCACACCGAACTTCCTGTACCGGCCGACAGCTAAAAGCAGCTTCTTCTTGAGAAACTCAAGTCGAGCAACTCTAGCTATCTAGGTAACTTTTGTATCTTGCGCTGATCGCACAGCACCCCCAAACTTTGGAGTTCGGGGATAATATGGATCCTCCCATCAAAAGCAAGCGATCGCGGTGCTTTTAACTGAAAAAATTTTTTCAGCTTCTGAGAGTCTCCGCCTCGCCACATGGCTACCCTTGTGTTCGAGTAGACTGACCGGTGGACGGCGTTCGGACACCATAGCGCATTGAAGGCCTCATACGCCAGAGAGTCGCAAATGGACCTGTCTGTATCTCGATGAGAGCCTAACACTGCGTTAATATTGAGTTTTTACCGCCTTTGAGGCCCGCCCAGTGAGTTTGAAAGTTGCATTTAGCGCAGGCGAACCGTCTGGGGACGAGCACCTAGCTCGAGTGCTAGACGCCCTGGGCAAGACCACCTCGTACGAGGCGCGCGGTATGGGTGGACGTTCGGTTCGCGAACTGGGCTGCCAAACAGTAGTAGATTGCGAGCGACACGGCTCCTTGATGGGCTTCGTTGAAGTCGCTCTCGCCGCACGCAGTGTCTATCAAACTTTTACGACAATGACCGCGCTGCTAACGAGCTGGAAGCCGGACATTCTGGTGCTCGTCGACTACGCGGATTTCAATCTTCGACTCGCCAAACGCGCGCACGCCCTTGGAATCAAAGTACTGTACTACATCACGCCGCAAGTGTGGGCTTGGCGACGCAGTCGCATCCAACTCTTTTCACGCTACATTGATCGCGCCGCGGTTATCTTCCCCTTCGAACCAGCGATTTTCAGCGAAGGCGGATACGACCGAGCTATTTTTGTGGGGCATCCGTTCTCCGATACTCTTGCCAAACATATCGACCCAGATGATTCCATGCGCGATTCGTTCTTCAACGAATTCTCGCTCGATGGCACACGCAAACTACTCACCATTTTCCCCGGAAGTCGTAGCTCGGAAATTTCTCGACTACTACCAGTCGCGATCGAGACTGCGCGACGTCTTGAGCGCCGACACCCTGAGGTTCAGATTTGTCTCGGAGTAGCTCCAGCCGTCGCTCACAAGGTAAGAGAGTCGCTTTCTTCGTCAAAAGTGACGCTATCTGCAATCGAAGGACGATCGCTTGACCTCCTTAGGTACGGTGACGCCGCACTGCTGAAATCAGGGACCTCGAATCTGCAAGCAGCCTTTCTCGACATGCCATTCAGTATGTTTTTCAAAAGCTCTGCGCTGTCGGAATTCGTCGTGACTCACTTCGTAAAAATAAAAGAATTCTCGATTGTAAACGTGATTCGCCCTGGAACAGTGCGTGAGCTACTGCAAGATTTCGCCACTCCCGAGGCACTCGCTAACGAGGCAACTGAGCTGCTCTTCGATGAAACGCGGCGTTCTTGTCTGTTACGTGGATTCGCAGAAGTTCGGAGTGCTCTTGGCAGTCCCGATCCACTTGAGCTCTTTAGTGGCTGTCAGACATCGGCCGAAAGAACCGCTCGGCTTATAATTGATACTGCGCAAAAATAGGCTCTGAGTGCTTTATAGGTCAGTGATGCACCCCTGCTTATGAGGGTCCGCCTTCGCTCACCTGTGCCTATGTCACAGCGCCTAAGTCACAGACTCCTAGCCTGGCACTCTGTGTCCGAGCTCTTCTCTCGCAACACGCCGTCGCTCGACTTCTTGCCGGATACAATCATTCATACGAAAGTTGCGCGCACTGAAACCAAGCTTCTCCTTTAGCACCTCGCATTCGAGCCTGGCTCGGTCGTAGAAAATTGATTTTCTGAGCTCGGCATCTTCGGCCAGAATTGCGTGTAGTTGCTGCTCGCGCTGCGTTGCTTGCAACAGCTCTTGATCCTTTTCTTGCTTCTTTTTATCGAGCATTAACTGGTTCTCTGCGTCTACCTTCTTACGTTCGTCGAGTATCGCTCGAATCACTTCAATCGCCCCAAACTGAGCGGCATAATCCTCGATCGTCAGCACCTCGCCATTTACGAAATGTCGTTCCTCAAGATCCACCCCCTTTGCCAACAGCGCCCTAGCCAGATCTGGACAGTCGTAGCGAGCCGCCGCGAAAAGCGCGAGACTACGTCCGTCAGCAGTTTTAAAAGCTTCTCGACCATCGTAAAGCACGCATGCCGGTGCTTCGTGCAATAGCGTTCCCCACAGAATCGAGGCAGAACCAGCATCAGCTTTTGACGCCTCCGCTTCAGGCGCGTGTGAAGCAATATTCAGCGCGAGGCTCGCGCCGGCCGCAACAACAACGAGCAACCCACACAGCACCCACAATACCGGGGAGGATTTGAAGTTGACTCCCAATGTTGAACGACCCGACTTTGGGTCCAGGGAGTCCAAGATGCGATCGATGTCAGCCATGCTCGCAGCACTCGCTTGCTAGAAACCTGGAAATTCTAAAGGGGCCTCTATTAAGTCTATAACGACAAGAGATTCGTCACTTCAAACATCAGACTTAAGTCTTGAAAATCAAACGGCATTAGAAGGGGTGAGGTTTTCGCAGGGGTGTCGCTGGCGGAAGAGAAAAAACACTGTGACACCCGTCTAGCCACTTAGCGCTAGGGAGCTCACGCGAGCCCCGACAGACCTAGCCCCTCGATTCTAGTGTTATGAGTTGGAGGTTCATTTAAGTATATTTCTCGTTGTTCTCGCTGAACTCCTTGTGTAATTCATTAAATATATTCACAAAGAGAGCAGCGAGCGCGGCGAGAATGGTTCATCGAATCATTAACTCGAGGGACCATGCCCGATCGTGAGCCGCCACGGCGAATCGCAGGGATTGTAAAAGCGCACCCTGGCACTAGATCGAATATTTATCAGCAAAGATATCCCCGCCAGCGACAAGCTTGACGCGCCCATTGGCTGCAAGATGCCGCAAGGTTAGAAAAACGGTGTCGGCGGCATTCTCATCGCCAAGCACCTTCGCAATCTCTTCAACACTCATCGGCTGCTTGCTATCCCGCAATGCACTCATCATCTTTGCCTGCAACGACAACACCTCTGATGCCGCTTTTTTCCCCGCTTCTACTCCAGGCTGATGATACGCATTGATGCCTACTAAACTCGCATAGAACCCGACCGCTCGCTCAAATAGCGCAATCAGTTGACCAACGCTGTACTCGTTCACTTCATTGACCAGAATTGAGATGCTCTGCCTACCACTCTCATATAAAGCGCGCCTAGTTCCTTGAAAGAAACCACTCAAGTAGTCGCTTGAGGTCACGCCCGGCTCGACCTCAAAACTTGCGGCACAAAACCGAGACCTAAGCGCATCGGTTTTCCCAGAGCGATCTTTCAGTACATGAATGAACACTGCGAAGAAGTTATTTAGGCCGTCTCTGAGCTGCTGTACGTAGGCATGCTGATCCGTAGAACCCTTGTTGCCGTAAACAGAAATTCCTTGATGGACTATTTTCCCTGCGAGATCTTTCTCCTTACCAAGGCTCTCCATCACCAATTGCTGCAAATATTTGCTGAATAGCTCAAGACGATCGCTATAGGGCAACACCACCATGGCGCGAGTTCCCTTTCCTTCACCAAGAAAATGCCAACACCCCGCAAGCAGAGCTGCAGGATTTCGCTGCACATTGGGGCTTCGTGTGAGCTCATCCATATGACGCGCCCCCTCAAGCATTTTTATTATGTCATAGCCCTGCAAAGCTGCCGGAAGTAGTCCCACCGCACTGAGCTCGCTGGTTCTCCCCCCAACCCAATCCCACATTGGGAAACGCTCGAGCCATCCCTCCTTGCGCGCAAACTTGTCCAGCTCGCTATCCGCCCCGGTAACCGCTACAAAGTTCTTTGCGTATGGAATTCCAGCAGAGGCCCAGGCGGCCTTGGCGACAAGCATCCCGTTACGAGTCTCTTTAGTCCCCCCGGACTTCGAGATAACCACGCACAAAGTTTTCTTCAGATCCGGAATACTTCCAAGCACCCCTGCCATTCCGTCAGGATCGGTGTTGTCAAAAAAGAATGGCTTTAGAGGATCTGAAGGTGCTCCAAGAGCTCTCGTCGCAAACTGAGGTCCCAACGCCGAACCACCAATCCCGACGATCAGTAGATATTCAAAGCGCCCCTCGGCTTTCCCGTCACCAATCGTCGGAGAGATAGCTCCAGAGTGCACGTCACCGGCAAAGGAGAGAATCTTTGCAAGCGCGCCTTCAATCTCCTGACGAACCTCCGCAGTAGGGCTAAGCTCTGGATTCCGCAACCAATAATGCCCGACCATGCGCTGCTCATCCGGGTTCGCGATTGCTCCCTTTTCTAGCTCCGCCATGTCCTTAAAGGCCGTCTGAAACTTGGGCGCCATGCCGCTCCACCACGAGGATTCGGCGTCTACATGGCTCACATCCAATCCAAACTGGGTTTCTTGGTCAAAGAAGTAGGTTTCTTTCAGTCGGTCCCAAAGCTCGGCTCTCGTATTCATGGTGGATATCTCCCCTGCCAATAAAATTTATATGCCGCTATGAGGCCCTGCTGCTCGAAGAAATTTGCAGTGCCGAACTTACGATTTCACCAAAAGCCGTGCTAGCTTCGGCGACGATGTGCCCCTGAGAGGCTGCGGCGGACTTTACCCCCCTGTAGCAGTTCCGCAAAGCACAAAGTTATCGTTGCGCATAGCGCAGAGTTATTTTCGCGCGAACCGCAATGTTGCTGTTCCCTGATGAGCAAAGGTATTGCAATCTTTTGTTTCTTTCGTAGAGACTACGTCTGAGTTCATGCGGTAAGTTAAGTATGTTACGCGATAGAATATTATTTCTGATTGAAGGGATTAGGGAGATTCGCGCCACCGGCGCCCTGTTTCCCACCTCGCGCTGGGCTTCAAAAATTCTAATCTCCCCCATCGTTCAAAACTCAGGATCGCGTGCGCTTCGGATTCTGGAAATCGGCCCAGGGACCGGCGCCGTCACGGTTCACATTCTAAAACACATGGGACCCCAGGATACGCTCCACCTCTGTGAAATGAATAGTCGCTTCATTAAGACGTTGAAGTCGCGCTTCGCTCGGAATGTTGACTTCAAGCGCAACGAAGACCGCATTTCATTTTTCAACTGTCCAATCCAAGATCTGCCTCATGACTGTGGTCAGTTCGACTTAATTGTATGCGCCATCCCTTTCAACAACCTTAGCGTCCCAATCGTCCAGCAGGTATTTTCTCGAATCGCGTCTCTGAGCCATCAAGGCACCGAGATGACGTATTATGAATACATGTGGCTGCGGTCGCTTGGTACGATTTTCACCACCGATGAGCATCGACGCCGAGCAAAGGAGTTAGATCGCTTCTTTAAACAACTCTTCAACCGACATCTTTCTCAGAAATCGATAGAATATCGGAACCTCTCCCCCGTCTACATCTACCAACTGAGCGGCTTGCACGAATTTGTGCCTCAAGTCGTCCTTCCCCCTCCCGCTACTTCAGAGGAACCAACGCTCTGTAATGTGCTCTAAAACACCGCACGCGTAGCAAGAAGCTAATTCAGATTACTCTCGGTGAGCTTGTTTTCAGTGGACTCGGCTTTGCCCGTGGAAGTCGGCGCAGATGCGCCATGAAAGCCATCAGGCGAAGACTCAGCCTCTTGAGGTCGAGGCCAATACCTACTTCGGACAAATTGAATTGGACCACTGAGTACATAGACTCCAGCCAGTGCGAGAAAACCAACCCCTGAGTTATACCAAAGCAACGCGATGGACCCCGCAACCAAAATTCTTGCAAAAATGCCGAACGACTTCATTTGAACGGTTTTTATCGAGAAGAACTCAACCTGCGAGACCATCAGGAATCCGAGACTCACCATCACACAGGATCCAACGACCGCGTGCGCCACTGATGAGCCAATCGCAGGCGCAAAATTTACTAATGCACCCACCAAGGCCGCCGCACCAGGAGTCGGGAGACCAGTGAAGGATTTCATGTTTTGATCTGCGATGTTAAAGCGCGCCAGACGACTCGCCGCGCATACCGCATAAATGAAACAAATAAAGACGCCAAACTGATCCGCGACCGGCTTCAAGCTCCAATGGTAAATCAGAATAGCTGGGGCGATTCCAAACGAGGTCAGGTCTGAGAATGAATCGAACTCAAGTCCAAACTTGGACGTTGCCTTAAGCTTTCTGGCAACTCTGCCATCAAGCCCGTCCAGTAGAATGGCAAACCCTATCGCGAGCGCCGCTTTTTCAAACTTTCCTTGAGACGCATACAAGCAAGCAAGGAACCCACAGAACATGTTCGCGAGCGTCACCGCATTCGGTACCAAAAAACGCCGTCGGTAAAGGCGCTCCTTTAGCGCAATTCGAGTAAGACGTTCATCTCGCATAGGGCTACTATATCTGCAGAGGGAGGGTTCCGTCACGCACCAGCAAATAGCCGCTCATATGAGCTACGAGCTTTCGTTTTGGGCTGATCGAGCTCAAATGCGCATAATTAGGCTGGAGCGACTATGGGGGCCAGTCCCATACCCGCCCCCAAGTCACAGAGAGCCCATCTCTAGATACCCCGTCATAAATTAATGTGACTTGGCGTTCAGACCTTGGTGGCTCTGAAATTTTTCATTGTATATCCAGATAGTTGGCGCCCTGCTCCGAATTTCTCTGATACGCGCCGCTCGAGTCTCGCGATAACGACGAGCAGGGAGTTAGGAGCAGGCATATGAGCAATGTAGTAAAGCTTGAGCGAAGTCGCCCGGAGGCGAGATCGGAGGAGGTGTCTTCTGCGCCGAGTCATTCTGCGCAAAGTAATTCAGCGGAGAGCGCCCAAGCCGCAGACTCCCAGACGCTCCCTACTAACCACATAGTAGTGGTCGACTCTGATGCCGTTGTCGAAGAACATATTCGCGTTGAACCCCTACCCCAGAGCACTCCGCTTTCAGATTTTCTCCGCTTTTTCTCTCTCACTATTGCGAGCTCACTTTCTCTCCTCTGGTTTCTTACCAAGGGCATGTGCTGGTACGGGGTGAAGCATCCGCTTCATGTACTTCTCAACATCAGCATGGTGGTACTACTGGCACTTGTGGTGGTCACAGGTTCTGAGATTCATTCCCAGATGATTCTTGGCAAAATCTCCGACCAGACGATTGATAAAGTTATTGAAGGCTCGCGATTTACCAGAGAGTACGACTCTGATGAGGTCAACCGCGGATCCACTAGAGAGTTTCTACGAGTCGGTGCGCCGGTCTGGGCGCAACGCGAATCGGTAAGGGCGATTCTGTTTCACTCGAGGAAGGCAGGGCTTTCAATCGACGATCAAGCGGTACTGCTTGCAATCGCCGATATTGAATCCGGATTCAACCCAATGGCTCGCGCATCAACTACCACTGCTTGTGGGCTGTTTCAGTTTGTAAAAGCAACTGGAGAGACCTTCGCGCTTCCACAATCAGATTGCATGGATCCTTGGAGAAATGCTGAAGCAGGAGTTGCGCACTACTTGTATAATTATGAGAGACGCGTCGGCCCACAGCTCCAGGGGGCTGACGGAACCGAGCGTCTCTTTCGACTCTTCGAGCTTAGCTACTATCTTCATCATGACGGACCACAGTCCAACAATCCAAATAACGAAGTAAAAGCCACTATTTTGAACGGCTCTCAGTTTCTGTTTAAAGCGCACCGATCACTAAAGGACGAGAGCGAGTCCCAACAACGAGCGCCAACATTCACTGAGAAGTTCTCTGAAAATTTTTGGAAGTCACTCGATACCATAAAAGTGTTCTTCGCTAACTTCTCAATTGCACGTCTGTGGAGATTTGGCGCCAGCGAGTTCGACAGCGCAATTTCAGCAGCGGTTGCCCATGCAGATTCGTTTCCCGAAACTGCAGTTGCTCGACAGCCAATATTATAGGGCGTGGCTCTTGGGGCTTTACCTGTCCCAATAGCGGGGTTTTTCAGGCGCTTCTGAGCCGGCGTCGTCAATCACATGTTTTAAATTGAGCGGATCGTAGCCTGGTTTCTTGAGGTTCTTCGTATGCTCAGTGGTTGAAAGCTGGACTACCTGCTTGGTGTACAACATCGGAAGCTCTGAGCAGCCGGGCAGTTTCAAATCTTCGGTCTTCGGATTAACTCCGAGGCTATGCACCACAACCATGGCAGCATGTAGCGCGCTCACGCCCTGGGAATGCAGGCCTTTGAGTTGTTCCGGCCGCAATACAAGCACTTCGATTGATCGATCTGCTTGCATGTAGGCTCCTTCCGCGCGGGCAATAGACGCTCGCTGAGACTCCTTTGTTAGGGCTCTCAGCCCCGTGCTCACTCGCTCCCACGTCAGCGACTTCTCCGCGAGATACTTATTGGTCGCGCCATTTTCACAAATAACTAACACACGACCGCCGTTCTTAAGGGCGCTCGCATTCTCGACCAGTGCTCGAAGCGCCGTTTCCTTGGGATGCTCTGGGGCAACCAGCTGGCCTTGAGCAAGAAGAAAGGGGTGTCGCTTGCGGTCGATGGAGCCCGGGGTCAACGAGCTCCCTTTGGGGATATATACAGCTTGCACAAACGGCCCAAGCTTGCGCCCCCGATCCAAACCTTCGTCACGAAACATGCGCGCCAGATAGCGGTTGTCCACGCCACCGCGCTTTTCGTATGTATTTACCCGCTCGATCAATATCCTATCGAGCAAAGCTACTGGCCCCACTCGCTCTGCGAGCAGCTTCAAAGCTTCATGCATTTTCAGTTCATTATCGTGTGATTGCGAAATGCCGGTCGGCCCGTAGCCGGGAATGACAGGCCGCACTTTGGCGGCGGCTTCAACACGGGCCAGTCGTTCAAGAAGATCAGTTTCGTACTCAGGACTGAATCTGAGTGGCAGTGTGGACAGAAACTGTCCTCCGCGTAGTACCGTAGCCAACTGCTCAGGATCGACAAGTTCTAGAACTTTCGCCTTTCGCAGTTCATTTGAGGCCGCTGGCGGCGCCTTCGTCACCTCAGTCACTTTAGGCAAAGAAGTGTGCGCAGCCGTTTCATCTGAAGATTTCGGGGTCGCGAGTGCCTCAAACAACCCAGGTTGCGAAGCATCTTGGGGGCGAGTTTTGCGGGAAGATCCGCACCCTTCTTTACCTTGTCCTGGTCTCATAAAATTACTAATTGTGTAGCTCTCTCAGACAGTTATGGAACGATGAGCAGGTCCCGTATCATAGGAAAATCCCCTCAAAAACCGCGTGACGATGCGACTTGAAATAGCTGTCGCCCCTAGAAAGTCCCCTGGTGGCCCCTGCTTGGCCTCCAGGGGCTTTCCTGAGATCATGCTACACGAGAAGCACGATCACTAAGGCGACTCACAATTTCGATTTGCGCCGAAGTTGAAGCGCTTCGATACTCTAGAATCGAACTAACTTACTGCTCCTTTTAGGAGCATACGGATTTAGATGAATTCTACGACACAGACTGTCCCAAACGAAGCACGCTGGCTTCCCGCAACCGGGGCACGCGTTCTTCATGCCCTGCCGTTCACCACCAGGGGGCTGCTGTTCCTATCGTTGGGACTTTTCTTGGTTCTCATTCCTGCACGAAACGACAACGATATGGTCGCTTCGGTGATCGGCTACAGCCTAATCGCTCTAGTGCTAGGATTCGCAAGTGCCACGCTCATTCAGGCCCGCTCAATTCAAAGAAACCTTCAAGTGCGCTTTAACGCCGACTCCTTCTCCCCGGAAGCTGCCACTCCCACCGCAGGGCTTCTGACTCGAGTGGTAGTGCGTCTTAGTCCATTCAACGTTTTCCCATTTACTACAGTCGAGACAGAACTTTCCTTCAATTCTGCCCTGCCATGTGCCCAGCACACTTTAGTAGGAAGCACCTCTGATGATCGTATTCTGGTGGAAGACATTCGCTTTCCTCATCGCGGTATCTGGCAAGTACAACACTACCAATTTAGAACCGGTGACCTTGCAGGACTAAGCAGCATCGCTTGGCGTGACCATGAGTCAGCCCGCACCGCCCGAGTTGATGTCCTGCCAGCTCAGCACCCCGAGAGAAACCTTCCAGTGATGACCTCTGCGGTTCGGTCTGGAGATGCCGTCAGTGACTTACTTGAGCGTCAAGGAGATCTCTTCGATCTCAAACAGTACCATCCCTCCGACGGCATGAAGCGCGTGCTCTGGAAAGTTTTTGCAAAACGCGGCGAACTTATCTCTCGCCATCCCGAACGCGCCGTGTCCCCCGAAGGACAGGTCGTTTGTTTTGTAATAGCGAACAAGCACGAGGATGCGGTGTGTGCCGAAGCGGTGCATTTCTCTCGTATGATTGAAGAACTGGACTTGGAGCTTTGGTGTGGATGCGAAGGACGCCGCGAGAGAAGTATCACTCGGTCCTCGCAGAACTTTCTGCGACTTCTAGTTGAGAGCGTTTGGGATGCGTCGACTGATGCACATAGCGCAGAATATCCCTCGTCCTCAAACTCTCTTCAAATCGAACTTGCCACCCTCCTCTCTACTATTCGGTCTTCAGTCCAAGACTCGCGAATCGATAAGGTGGTGGTATTTCTCTCTGAGAGAAGGGCGGGTGCTCCCGAACTTAGTCAGCACATAGTTGCAGCCCTGGATTCCCTGTCAAAGGATGGGACCCAGCCAGTGCTAGTCATTTCCAAAGGCTCCGGAATATTTCACTCTCGATCCGGTGCAACGCCACGTCTGAGCTCTCTCTTTATTCACAAAACCGAGGCTTCTCAAGGAGCCGACCCAGCTGCCTACAAGAAGTTTCTGGGGCTTTGTGCACAACGCGGTTGGGAGGTTATCCTTTAAGAATCATGGGCAAAGGTTTTTCATTTCTCGCACATTTTATTGATTTTGGTTCCCTCGGTAAGGGCGAACGACGACGACTCGTGCTTGTCGCACTACTTCGCTGTCTGTTCATTGGAATACTAGTTCACTTTCTAAACCGTATTTTTGAAATCGGCACTTCTCCCCTGGTGGTGTCGGCGGGTACTTGCGTCGGAGTGCTCGTAGCCTCAACTTTGGCGTTTAGTCGCCTCACTTCGCTTGGCTTCGCCACGTTGTTGGGAGGCACCTACCTGGCCTATTCAGGGTTCTGGTGGGGAATAGGATTCGTTCCTCCTAGTTTTCTCAACGGCTCCCTTGCACTTTCTGCATTCGAGCTTCACCTTGATATCGTCTGCATCGGTGCGCTACTTGCTGCCGCCACCACCTGGCTGTTTTGGCGAACGAAACATGCGCTCACACTCGAGGTACTCGCACTAGTCTGGGCCACCATTCATTTGCTTTCAGGTCACCGCGGTCTAAAGCTTGATCAACCTTCGGCGGTACACGCCCTGGCCTGGTCACTTGGCTGGTCACCGATAGCCATGCTTGTCGCGGTAGGAGTAGCGGTCGTCGCCGCTCTGTTTGGTTTTCTATTACTCTCCTCTCCCCCGGGTCGCCCTGAAGCAACAAGACTCAACGACGGTAGTTTTAAAAATTTCAACGTTCATCACACTTCTGGGTGGTCACTACGAGGAGCAACGGTGACGGTGGTACTAGCCTCGCTGCTCTACGGTATCGGGTACGCCACCTTCGCAGCATTTTCAAAAATTGCAGGTGGCTCAGTCACCATGATGGGTGTGGGTCAAGAAGACAAAGAGGAGCTCTCACCATTAGGGTTTCACTCTTCTCTCGGCAAAAACTCTCAACCGTCAGCTCTGGTGCGGCTCGAAGGCGACTACGCACAGAATCCATTTTCCCCGATGCTCTATTTCAGAGAATCTGCACTGAGCGGATTTAGTGGAAACGAGATGGTGATCGCACCGGCTCGGTACGATACCGACGTAAATCGATCTCGTCCTGATGAGTCCTACTCTACGGAACCAGACACGCGATTACTTAGTCGAACACCACTGGTACAGTCCGTATTTCTCCTGGCCGAGCATAAAACAGCTTTCGCCATAGATTTTCCTCTGGAAATACGACAACTCAAAAACCCCAATCCAGGAAGATTCAACTCTGCTTATAAAGCATATTCGGTAGCTCCAGGCTTCGCTCTGCAAGAACTTGCTGGTGGTGAAGTCGGCGATCCTGATTGGGATCAGGAGACCAAGGCTCACTATCTTACCCCTCATCCCGACAAGCGTTACGAGGAACTTGCAAGAAAAATAGTGGGCGACACGACAGACCCTATTGCGCGTTTGTTTTTGGTCAATCAATGGTTTTCAGAGCACGCCATTTACACTTTGACTCCCGGTCACGAGATGGCACCCGACGAGGATCCTGTCGCCGCATTTCTCTTTGGAGACATGCGGGGTTACTGCGTGCACTTTGCACACGCCATGGTCTACCTCTACCGAGCACTCGGCATTCCTGCTCGCATAGGAACCGGATATCTTACCGACCTTAGCCAAGCGCGAGATGGCCACATTCTACTGCGCATGAATGACCGTCATGCCTGGTCGGAGGTTTACATCGCAGGTCGAGGCTGGATCCCGTTCGACCCGCAGCCACAACAGGTAGAAAACCACGGTGAATCCCCAGTCGATATGAAGACGCTTGAAGAGCTGATGGGAATGGTCGGGCCAACTGAAGAGATTCTTCCTAAAGATGTTGCTGCTGACGAAGCAGGAATTCAGGAAGAGCCGTTTTTCTCCCCCCCTGACTGGAAGTACCCAGCAGGCGCCATCGCCGGACTCTTGGTGTTTTTAGCTTTGGTAAAAGTTCTTCTGCTTTCAGGCTGGCGTCTCGCGAGGGACCCACTACGAAGCCTGCAACTGCGCCACCGATCGACCCAAGCGCTACTATATGATCTTGGGTTTCGACGTTCCGGGGGAGAAACTCGTCACGAGTTCCGCGCACGCCTAGCTAAAGAAATTGGCTCTGATCCGCTACCGGAAACAGACATGCTTGTGCGCTCAGTCTATGATCCCTCCGTGCTCCCCTCAGTGCTCAGTCAGCTCTCTAAAGCAGCAAAAGTCTCTGTGGCCACATTACCACTACCGAAGTGGAAACGATTTCTCGGTTACCTGAATCCCTCGTCTGCGTTCGCGGTGCTTACAAGGAGGGTCTGGTGAGGAGACTTCCTACATTATGCACAGCGCTCCCGAAGACTCTGTTCTGTCTGGCCTCAGCGTTAGTAATCTTCTGCTCACTCGCCTCCGCCGACGTGGGAGACCCGGTAGATCCCCTCGATCCGTTTAGCATCTTCGAAAAGCCGCTTGATTTTGGCGATGACGAACAAAAATCCGTCGAAGAGCTGCTGTTTGAGAGCACTCTCTTGCTTGATGATGACAGACCTTTGGATGCACGAACGAAGCTGCTTAAAATTCTGCAGAAAGATCCCAAAGAATACAGAGCACACCTGCTGCTTGCTGGCTACTACATGGTGCATGTAGGGCACTTCAACCTTGCGCTGCGCTACATAAAGCAGGGGCAGAATTTATTTTATGAAAAGCAGGGTCCACCGCCGTACTTTATCGAAACAACCCGGCAGCAGCACCAGCGCATACTGTATCTCCTTTCCCAGGCACGTTTGAGCCTTGATGACTATGCAGGCGCGCTCGACACGCTCGATGAATTTACCGGCTATGGATATTTTGCCGAGTGGTATCCGGGAAGTCGCGCCTGGATCTTAATGAAGCTTGGGCGACTCGATGAAGCAGTGCGCGAAGCTCGACGCGGCGTGTTCAGCGGCGCAGAAATGGGTCGAACCCTTAACATGCTTGGCATTCTGCTTTCGATGACTGGAGATCGCTCTGGATCAATTGAAGTGTTTCGCCAAGCAATCTCGTACGAGTTTTCCCTCGGAAAACTTGGCCAACCGGCGACGCCTCTAAACAATGTAGGCGAAGTCTATGAGGAAATTTTTAACGAGGCCCTCTCTCAGAACTCCTACTCACGAGCGCTGTCGCTCCCCGACGGCTGTGAACATGTACTGCCGAGTCTCAACCTAGCGAAACTTTATCTTGATGAGCTGAACTACAGCACCGCAAAGCGCACCATTGATAGCTTCGAGGGCTGCGTCGCTCAGTTCCCGCTGCGCAACGGTGAAGAGCACCGCGCCTTGGTGCACTTAGTGCGCGGGCGCATCGCGCTATTGTCAGGACACGTGCCCGAAGCAATTGGTCACTTCCGCGAAGTGCTTGCAAAGCGTCAGTGGTTTGGAAAAATCGGAACCAGTCAAGACGACCTAAGGGCTGCTGCAAGCGTTTCACTCGCACAAGCCCTACTAAGACGCAGTGATATGCTGTCCGTGGCTCCGATTGAGCACACCTGGGATCGAGTTCGCTTCGCGACGGAATCCTTTGAGAATTCGGTAGAAGCTTGGTGGTTGATGCGTCGCGCCCGACAAGTTCTCATAGAAGACCTGCGCAACATCGAAGATCTCTTCATTCGAAATACCGATAGCATGCTCGAGTATCCAACGTTCGGTGAGGTGCTGGCGCGCCTCCCCAGCAGTGCGCTTGAGGCTCGTATTCAGGCAGAGGAATCTCGCGATGCCCGCCCAGTGGCTCGGAATTTTTATCGGCTTTATCGCGCAGAAAAGGCAGCGTTCAACGGAAATGAAGCAGAAGCCTTAAGCCTGCTCAATCACACGCTCAAAACGGCCCGACCGCAGTTCGATGATGCGCTGGCATTAAGAGCCATGGTGGTTAAGCTCACCCTTCTGGATTCTAGCTCCACAGAATACGTAAAGCTTGCGAACTCAGTCTTTTCCCTTTCGCGCCCCGCACTACGAAACCATGGATTACAGCTCCCCGTGCGCGCCGCTGGCCTCTCTGACGAGGTTCTTGGAATCCTCGAGCGAAGCCCGTTCTTGCCTCATGAGGCCAAAGCGGTTCAATATGTGATTCAGCACTCTGAGAAGGGTGAGAAGCATGAGCTTTCACTAATTCCCGTGGCTGGCCGGTCTAGTGAGAGCAAATCGTCTACCGGCTTTGGTGGCGCAACTGGGACCGGCTCAAGCATGGAAGCCGCGCTCGTAGATCTGTCGAACAAGGTATTTCAACTAACACTAGAGTAATCACATGAACTACTCCTCAACACCGACTTCAACAGGCGTAGACGCCAACGGCACAAGCTCTGCGCCGCAGGCAGCGGACTATGCGCAGGCCATAGACGTAGCCCGTCGCTTGAGAGACGGGCTTGGTCGCGTTATTCAAGGCCGAGAGGACACCATTCGACTACTCGTGACCGCTCTGCTTGCAGATGGGCACGTGCTGCTTGAAGACTATCCTGGTTCAGGAAAGACGACCCTCACCAAAACGCTTGGGCGCCTCATATCCTCCGATAAGGGTGCATCGGCCCACGGCCTCGTGGCCGATCATATTTTGCCTTTTCGCCGCATCCAATTCACTCCCGACTTGCTCCCTGGTGATGTGCTCGGAGTGAACGTCTTTGATCCAAAAAGCGGGCAGTTTCACTTCATGCATGGACCGGTATTTGCCCACATAGTTCTGGCAGACGAGATCAACCGCACCGGCCCGAAAGTACAAGCAGCGTTTCTCGAGTGTATGGCCGAGAAACAAGTCACCCTCGACAACGTCACCCACCCCCTGGACGATCTGTTCTTTGTAGTGGGAACTCAAAATCCATTGGACATCGCAGGAACGTATCCGCTCCCAATCGTGCAGCTCGACAGATTTATTCTAAAAATCCCCATGTCGTATGTGGACCAAGCAACCGAGCTTCGCATTCTTGAGTCACATGCGTCCTTGATGGAAACGGCTGAAACGATCGATGCGGTCTGTTCTCGCAGCGATATTATTTCTGCTCGTCTGGCCGTGGACTCAGTGCAAGTACACAAACATTTACGAGAAGCGATTATTGAGATTGTTCACGCCACTCGTGGCAATCCTCTGATTCAGTTTGGGGCCTCAACCAGAGCGGCTCTGATGGTGCAGTCGGCGCTAAAATCGTGGGCCATAGTGAATGGACGTAACTACGCAACAGAAGACGATTTGAAATTCATTGCTCCGTTTGTGCTCCTGCATCGCTTAAAATTCCACGGCGGTGCGGGTGCAGCGGCGGAAGCTCTGCAGGAGCTCATGCTTCCTGCAATGGAAAAGCTGATCGCTCGCGGGGTCCCCCGCGGATTGATGTAGAGCGTTTTTCGAGACGAGTGGTGGGACTCAAGATGGCGTTATGAGTTCAATAAAGTTCGTAGCTCAAATCACGCTGCTTGCGTTTGGGGTTTCAGTTCTGAGCGTAGGCCTAGTCTCGCCCGGCCTCACTCAAGACCTGGGACTGCAGATTGAGTACAACGATCAGCGCTTCGCTGCCGCTTCGAATGCAATTCTAAGTTACCTTGAAGGAAGTTTTGGAGCCTTGATAATGGTGGTTGCCGGACTAATCGCCATTATTAGTGCGGCTTTTGGGCAATATCGAGCGGCAATAAGTTGCCTTGTCATTGCGGTCGGGGCCTTCATTCTGCGTTCGTTTATAAGCACCTTCTTCAATGACGGAAATATAATGGATTAGGTCCTCAGGCGAAGAGAGACATGAGCGCAGCACTCCGAAAGTGCGCCCCGGTTAGTGCACATCGCTTCAAGTATAACCGAAGATGGCTTTTATCGAATTTGGAGACCCAAATGAAATCGTCCTTGACTCCTCGGACGTTTAGGGCGGAGATCTGCTCATCATGGTTCCATCCTCCCGCCCCACTCCTTCTAGGCTCATTACAAAAGATGCGGCAAGACGTGGCCGCTCCACATCGATAGTGCTTTTCCTTGCTGGCCTGCTCTTTTTGGCGATCGGATCTGTAGGGACATACTTTGTCTTAATAGCTCCGATCTTAAGAACCATGGACGCTCAGACTTGGTCTGAAGCTTCATGCCAAATTACCGAAAGCTTTCTAGAGACCAGTAGCGGCGACGACGGAGACACCTATCGACCCGCGGTGCGTTACCGATTCACCTTCAACGATCGCTCCTACACCGGTGACAAATTTGACTTCTCTGAAATGTACAGCGGCGGCCGAGAAGGGCAGCAACATCGACTAGACACCGTCCCCGTTGGCGCAAAAGTAGCTTGCTATGTGAATTCCGATAATCCATCTGAGTCTGTGATCTATAGAGATCTCGGGTATGGCATCATCCTTCCCGGCCTCCTGGTCTTGCTCTTTCCCCTTGCAGGTCTCGGGATGCTCTATGCCGGATTCAAAACAGGCTTCTCTGGAGGTACAAAATCAAACTCTCTAGCTGCAGTAAGCACTACTGATTATCTCGCTCCTTCGATTTCAGTCGCCGCCAATAGTGGCGAGAAAATGCTTGGGATTGCCAAGGTTACCGAAGGCCCTTTGACGCACGAGTCCTCGCCCATGCTTCGCCTCATCGGCGCTCTCCTAATTGCAGCGTTTTGGAATGGCCTCGTCTCGTTTTTCCTATTTCAATTTATAGCAGACTGGAACAGCGGCTCGATAGAATGGGTGCTCGCACTAATCTTGGTCCCGTTCACCCTAGTGGGAATTGGCCTGCTTGTTTTTGTCGGATATTCAATCCTTGGTCTATTTAATCCCCGCATCTCTATTGAAATTTCTCCGCACCCTCAAGCACTCAGCGGACCGATTCAGGTGGCTTGGAAGATCAAACGCGGCTCAGTCGCTTCACTTAAAGATCTCGTGTTTTCACTTGAAGGCAAAGAGGTGGCCCGCTACCGACGGGGGACCGACACCGTTACCGACACTCAAACATTTTATACCAAAGAGCTTCGCTCGGTGAGCGCGACTGAAGTTCAAATGCGTCAGGGTCGATTCCAATTCTCTGTGCCTGAAAATCTGGTACCTTCATTGTCAGTTCCCAATAATGAAATCGTGTGGGCACTGAAGTGTCATGGTCGCATAGATAGATGGCCCGACATTTCGGAAGATATGCCGTTTACTGTATTTCCATTGAGGCGTTGAAACGATGCTTGAAATATCAGTCGAAGGTGGTTCTATCAACTTTAAACCAGGCGAGCGCATTGCCGGGCGAGTCTCTGTGTCTCAATCCGGGGCAACCGAAGAAGTAACGCTACATTTGCTTTTTTTCACGCACGGCCGTGGGTCGACTCACTCAGAAATCATCGATTCAACTTCGTGGAAAGCACCAGGCTCAAGCGGTTCTCTTAGCTTCTCGTTTCGTCTCCCAATAAGCCCTTACTCGTTTTCGGGTAAACTCATCTCTGTATCCTATCGCCTCGAAGCTACCGCCGGAAACGAGGAAGCGAGCTATGACCTCTTTGTCTCCCCCACTGGCAAAGAAATTATTTTGGGTGCTCTACAAGATGATGACTCCGAGGACGAATCCATTTCGGACCAGTAAGCTAGACTCACTTCCTTTTCGGTCGGTTGACTGGAATCGCATTTGCGCCCGGCTCGAGGAACTAAATTTTCGCGGAGCGATCATTGGTCCTCATGGCACAGGAAAAACAACTTTCCTGTTCGAGCTGCAAACTCACCTCGAGCGCAAGCTTGGAATCCCTGTTCCCTATATTCATCTTGCCGAAAAGCCCTTCCCCAGCCTGCACTTCCTCTGGTCACTCGCGACAATCAGATCGCCAGTTTGCATAGTCGACGACGGCGTCGCTGAAGGGAATCAACTTTGGTGGAGCTTGGTGTGGAGGATCGCGAAAATTGTTCTCGGGGAACGGGGCCTGATTGTGAGCGCACACCGACCAGTTCCTTTACCGACAATTTTCACCACGAGAGTGAATCCGCCCCTATTCCTTGAACTGGCGCGGAAGCTTAAACCTGAGATGACCGAAGAGGATCGCAAGGTCTGTGACGAAATTCTCTCATGCTGCAACGGCAATATGCGCGAAGCATTCCTTGAACTTTACGATCGAGAGTTTGAGATTGCTCGTGTAGCACCGTGACCCACATCCTGAATCGGAGAGGTCGCACCTCAGAGGACTCAGGGGGTCACAGAGGTAGGAGGTAGAGGTCCCTCCTCTGTGAACCTCTGCGTAACTCTGTGGCGAACCCGGAACGGCGTACAAAGTCACGCACAAATTAGCGAAAGCACATCGCTTACGCAGCTTTAAGAGCAAAACGACTCCCCAGCAATTCCGCAGTTTCCCTCTCAAAAAATTTCACTTTGTTCCTGGCCACGTCATGAAAGGCCACACAAAATTTAAGCCCATCTTCAAGTATCGCTCTCTGAACTTCTGGGACGTCCAAGAGCCGCCCTGCGTTTCTCCAAAGGCGTACCAAACTCCATTCATCGACGCGTTTGGCATAATGCGAATCTGTCTCACCTGAGAATCGCGGACATTCAGCCTTGCTCTTGGCGCAATCGGAATGGCCCTGCAACAGGAGCGCTTTCTTCCCGGCGAGTACAAGACCAAGGTCTTCGACCATAGCCGAATGTACGACTGCTCCTGCCGACGTCAATAGATAAGCGCCCCGATCGCCGCCGCGCCAGTCTATGCAGGTGATCTTGATTACATCGCTTGGAGCCGAAGCCAGGACCTTCTCTCTAAACTGCCCACCCTTTGGCGTGGCTAAGAGCTCCAAATTTCCTCGAGCACCACTCCGTTCAGGAGCGGTCCTCCTTTCGTCGCTTACCTGAATTCCAATTTCTGGTGACACATGGCTACACATAGATCGAATCTCCCCTTTCGATAGGCTAAGATCGATAATGTAAAATTTGGCAATAAAAACATAATTGATGAACAGTTTGCTATATTTAGCCCTTTAATACTGTATAAAATGTCACTTTCTACACGCAACTCTCCTGGCCTATCAAGCGGGAGATCCGCATGGATGTCAAAGGCCTTGCCTCGCGAAGCGGATGAAGCGAAGCGAGGGGCTACAGGGCACCACGCTGAGCTTGGAGCGTATTGAGGTCCGGCCAAGAATGGCCGAAGTAAATTGGAAATATTTTCTAGTGTTCCGCTTTCTCGCCAAGCTGATTGTCTATGTATGTTACGGAACACTAGCGTGAGGAGACGTCTACTTTAGTGGCAGTAAGCCCATCGTCTCCGAGAAATCGACGAGCGAGCTCACTAAATCGGGTAGACTCGTCGGTCACATAGAAAACTCTTTCCCCTGTCTGCTTTTGCACCTCCGGCGAGTAGCTTCGCTCGATTGAGCGCGCAATTGCATTGGCTGAGTCAACTATCCACACCTTCGAACCAAAGAATTTCTGCAAAGCGCCCATAAGAAGCGGATAGTGAGTACAGGCAAGCATCAAAGAACCGACCCTCCCGACCTTAAACTCTCGAAGGTACATTTCAGATACTTGCTCTACGAGAGGTCCGTCGAATACGCCTTCCTCAACAAGCGGAACAAACAAAGGGCAAGCTACCGCGTGAAACTGTTTTTTAGGAAACCGAGCACGAATTCGTTGCTGATAAGCTTCGCTTTGCACCGTCGCTCGGGTGCCAAGAATCAAAAGTGGTTCGATCGCTTCCCTTCTCTCCCATTCATCAAGTGAAGGTTCAATCGTCCCAACGACCGGACACTGAACAGCGCAACGCACGGCCTCCATCGCAACTGACGACGCGGTGTTACACGCGATAACCAGTAGGTCGATCGAATGCTTCTCCAAAAACTCGGCGCACTCAACGGAGTAGCGCGCTACAGCCTCAGGACTCTTCGATCCGTACGGGGTCCTTGCGGTATCACCGAGATACACGAAGGAAGTAGAAGGAAAGGCTTCGATGAGGGCCCGAAGTACGGTGAGCCCGCCTAGCCCACTATCGAACACGCCTATTCGTTTTGGTCTCAACATACGGCAAAAATATAAGAAGTAAGGTCCAACCGACTCGCCCGAGGCCTCGATTTCGGTTCGCCCTGGTGTATCACAGGAGGCTCACAGTAGAGGAACTGGGTGCTAACCCTTCTAAATTACTAGCTATGTCGCCCTGTCGAAGGTCAAAGTAGAAACAACGTCGCATCTGAAGGGTGGCGGATTGAGTCCTTTCGCCCAATTACGATATAACCTTTGTGCAGCGTAGGCGTTTTTAGCCTCTGATTTTAGACTTTCTAGGAGAATTCTTTTTTGGCTTTCAACCGCGGTCCCCGCTTTCCACGACGTGATCTTCCCCCCGACGCCCATCGAATCAACCACAGAATCACCGCCCGAGAAGTGCGCGTCGTTTCTGATGAAGGCGAGCAACTTGGGGTATTGGCGATTCGAGATGCACTCTCTATTTCAGAAAAGGCCGAGCTCGACTTGGTCGAAGTAGCTCCCGGCGCAAATCCTCCCGTCTGTCGTATAATGGATTACGGGAAGTTTAAATATCGTGAACAGAAGAAAGAAGCAGAAGCACGCAAGAAGCGTACCGAAACTGTCCTAAAGGAACTTCGCATTCGCTACATTACCGATGTCGGTGACCTGGACACCAAGCTTAAGCAAGCACGAGAGTTTCTCGAAGAAGGCGACAAGGTCAAGTTCTCCATGCGGTTTAGAGGCCGAGAAATTGCTTATCTTGATCTTGGCAGAAAGAAATTCGACCAACTCGTTGAAAAGCTGTCCGATGTAGCCACAGTGGATGAAAGATCACCGACTGCGGGCCGCATGATTCACATCGTTTTTGCGCCAGGTAAGAAAAAGGTGGTAACGCCTGCTCCAAAGAGTGCAAGTGCAGCTCCTGCTAAGCCTGCGGCGAGCAAGCCCGTAACCGCTAAAGCTGAGACTGCTAAACCAAAGACGGACAAAGTTAAGACTGAAGCGAGCCAATCTCCGGCAGCAGTCACGGAAGAACCAGCGACCGGGAACTGAGCTCGCAGTCATGCTTATATAAGAAAGATGCTGGACAGCCGGCCTTTACGTCCGACTCTCTCGCCAGGTTCGGGCTCGCCAGGTTCGGGCTCGCGGGGGCCGAGAATTTGGCTGCCCTTTACGCAGTGCTGTTGTTTGCCATTTTTAGGATCACCATGAACTCCAGTACTTCACTTCCTGTCGCTCAGAGTCCTCGTCAACGCGGCTTCTCGTCTCGAAGCCTTTTCAAGGCAATTTTCGATTCAGAGCGACCAGAGGAGTTCGCACGCTCGCTTCCTGCGCAAAGTCTCTACCTGGCAGTGCGCCACGCGGGGCTTAGCTCAGCGGCTGATATCCTGCTATTGACGAGCGTGGAGCAGTCTCGCCTCTTACTTGACCTGGACTGCTGGAATAAGGACTCCTTTAACGAAGAGCACTTCTGGGAATGGCTTGCACTCGGAGACGACGAAGAGGGCCTGCTACTCCTTCAGCGCTTGATTCAGTCGATTGATCTGAAACTGATCGGATTACTAATCTCCCGCCACGTTGAGGTAGTGACCGTTGATGAATCTACCGACGCGCCTCCAGGCCCTGGATATTACACTCCCGACCAGGGGCACACATGGATCTTTCTTAAGTTCGAAGATGAATCTAAACATTTCTTGTTTGGACGATTGCTTGCGATGTTGTTCGAGACCAACGCTGACTTGTTCTACCAACTGCTCGCGACTCCAGGGGTCGCCACTTCTTCAATGTTGGAAGAAGATTCCTACACAGAGCGAAATAAACGCCTCGCCTCAGAGGGCATTCCTGAGCCCGCCCTCGCGCTCGAAACGCACGCGCCGCTCTCTCCCTCGGAAATTCGAGTGCTCCTTGATGGTGCTCCGAAATCTGTTTCCTTAAGGGATATTGCCACAGTCCAGCCGCTTGTGTACGACTCGGCTACGCCTCAACCGCTGGCGCGCATTCTTGAAGATCCTCGATTCCGAGATAACCTCGAGGCTGAAGTGACCTTCATCATGAACGCGGCATTGGTACACTTTCACATCGATATCTCAAATATGGTGGCTGTTCAGCAGCTGGCTGAACGCGTCAAGGGCGCCATAAATCTAGGGATGCAGTCTGCCGAAAAACATTGCTCACGCTCTGCCGAAGAAATGGTGAAACATGTGGGCTTGAGACCTCTATATCAGCATGGCCACTTTCTTCTTTCAGAGCTTCGAACGTGCGCACGAAAAGTTACCCATGCCCGCACCGATCACACTTCCGAGGAACTCAAAGAGGCGCTGCTGGCTGTCGGGGCGCGCTTTCCTTATGTTCCCCAGTTTCTTAGAGTGCGACTTTCCACTGTAGAGCAAGCGTCGACAAGCTCAAAGGAATCCCCCTCGCCCACGTCACTTGATACTTCGCCTGAGGCTATTTTTTCGCTTGCGCTCTTTGAGAGCCTTCGCTCTTGGACCACCGATCAGGCAGCCGATTCGGCGCACTCGGCGAGTTAGTGCCCCGCCGAATTTCACTAAAAGGTTTAGGACAGCCAGGAGACGTCGTCCTTGGCAAGGATCAGGAATGGCCCGTCGCCCTACTGCTGCGTTTATCATTTGCGCCTCTCTCCTTTTTGCCGCTCTAATCTGCGGAAGTTTGAGTCTACTCACCAAAGAAGAGGACCTCGGATACCTAGGGAACGATTCCGAAGAGTATCTCGACTCACCCAGCAGAATACCTCAACCACTTGTGGCACGGGATTCAACTCCTGCGATGTTCCCTGATAGAATTCCTAATAATGGGGTTCTTGATTTTGAGATCGTGGAGACGATCTCGTGATCTGATGTTAGGGCTAGGTCTCGGGGCCACAATCATCCACCTAGGACAATTGGCTACGGTGGTAGCTACTCAAGCGGTAATTCCCCGCTACTATCTTCTCACGGCTCAAACCCTTTGGATCGCCATTGGCGTTGGCTTTGGGTGCAGGGTGCAGGGTGCAGGGTGCAGGGTGCAGGGTGCAGGGTGCAGGCAATTTCTGCTGAAAATAAAGTCAAAAAATCGACGCCGCTATAATCCATAGACGCGCGGGTAATGGGCTACTGCTGGATTTAGGATAATTTATTTTTTCCCGGGCTTTTTAGCCGTCTCTTTTTCAGAGCCAGCCTCGCCTTCTACCACAACTTCCGTCACCGGCGTTGGAATTACACACGTCATTTCCGGTACCTTTGGTTCGACGCAGGTGCCCATTCGCGCCTTGCAATCAACTTCGATCGCTTCCTGCAATTTTGTGCGAGCCGCAAATGGCATCTGCTGCATGAGTGAGCCAAGCGAAGTGTACTTTGAGGCGACACACCCAGATAGATTTTCATGTTGTTCGCGACAGGCCTGCATCGCGTCGCGGGTCGACAGAATAAGCTTCTTCGAGAGGGCCTCTCGCACTAATTCTTCAGAATCGCCGCGTGCCTCTTCCTGACGGAACACGATTTTCTCTGGGGACTCCTGCTCTGCTCTGGTCACTTCATATCTCACTTCCGCTCGGCAAGTTACCTGAGCCCGAGCCTCGCGCGCTGCTGAAAGCACCCCAAATATCGAAAACGTCAGAATGAAGAAAAAGCATAGGAATCGATAACCTACGCTCGCATGGGCCTGAATAGTGAATAATTTCTTGCAAGACATGAATGAAACCTACTCCGCCACGTCTCACCTTTAAATCCCTCAAGAATGGACAAATGGGGAGAGTTTTAAAACATTATTTGGAGACATATTGTGTTTTTTCCGGTTATAGACACTGAAGCCTACAGTTTAATCGATGAGCCGAAGCTCACAGGCACGCCTGAGCGCCGCCTTCTGCTCGCGATTCTCGAACGTTCAATCCTAGACTTTGTCGGCAACGACCAAGTCGAGGTTCAAGAGGCGCGCACGTGGATTTTTGGCGACACCCCGCCCGAGAACCTCCAGGAGAGCTACCGCGAATATACAAATCTTACTCCGTTCAGCTTTGCCTGGGTCTGCCAAGAACTCGACCTTGACGCTAAGAACATCTCGAGCGTCATCGCCGCCATGCCCAGGCGTGGGAACCAACGCGTTGCGCCGTGGTACTTCAACAAGACCGCTGAGGGCTCTCCTGGGGGCTCTCCTGGGGCTTCTCCTGCTTCAAAAATAAATAGCGTGCAAAGTGAATATACCACTACCGAGCAGCGTCAAACCCCACATACGGAGCGAGATGCTTCAGTTAGTACTCTGAAGAACAGAACGCCTGAGAAGCACTTAAGATTAGTCAAGACAGTTCGAGGAAAGAAAATTCGCCCTGGGACTATGGCAAGAAGGGCCATGACTAGAAAGACTATGGCAAGAAAACTGAAGAGCATAAGCCCTTCAGACGCTTCGAGGAGCCTTGAGCTAGTCTGTGCTTAAATGAAAGAGAGATAAAAGTTTCTATCCCTACACAAGATAAACGTTGCACGCCCACTGTTATCTCTATCCCTAGATAACAGTGGGCTTTTTTTTGAGAATGCTCGGCGCGCCCCTACTCACCCGCATACAAGTTTCAGCAGAAGTCTCCCCGATAGGCGCACTAATGAATGAGGCTTGGGGGTGAAACGATAACAATGCGAGCCGCCGGTTGAGATGGTTGCGGCGAGAGAAGATCCTTAAGTCGGAGAGCTGCTCCTTGAAAGGCAGTTGAAGGCTTCGCTCCATTGGTCTGATTGCCATCGCCTCTTCTTCTAGAAATCTCACGAGAAACTACCTGAGCGAAACGAAGTCGCCGAGCGGCACCGCCTGCTGAGAGGTACAACATGGTGGCAAATGGCGTCCCTAGAACCACCATGAGTAAAAAAGAAGCAGGAAGCGCAGTTCCTATTGCGCTCAAGTACAGCCCTGAAAGGACCGCCAAAAGAAGACCAAAAATAGAAAGAAGAGACGTCATCAAACGTTGAGCCCACGAGCGATGGGAGATCGAAAGTCGCTCATCTGGAATTTCTGCATCGAGCAAATCGTCAAAGAAAGAAGAAAGGACTTCGGCAGGCACGAAAGTCACCGCTTCGCGAAACTCACGCTCGATTCGCAAGTCGCCACGAGGAAGCATTCCAGAAGAAAACAAACCGGAAGAAAACAAACCGGAAGAAAACAAAACTGAGCCCTCACGTTCGAGGCGAAGTAAGGCCGAACCGATTGTCCGATAATGGCCACGCAAGCGCTCACAGCCGCCGAAGGGGTGCGGGGAGAGGGATTCCAAGTCTCGTTCGACAATGGTGGTCTTTGAAGGCGACGACTCCCGTCCAGAAGTGGACACCGCGCGTGATGAGTTATCGGGTCGAGGAAAAGCCATGTGTCGCTACCAAGTTCTTCTACCGTCGCCTACGGTACGCTTGCGAGCTGCGAACCCTGACGGGAATAGGCGTCAAACCGCTGCCGTGATCAATACTGATGGAAGATAGCATGTCTTGCGCCCCTATGCGCAGAGCTCGAGACCGCTGCCTCAAATAGCGCCTAGCTACCCGGAAAATCTCACTGCAAACCTCAGTACAGCGCGCGATTAATTTACCCATGATCAGATTATAGCCCAGAACTTGGTTCCAGGCGGCGCCTTCAGTACGCGCATTCTAGCGGGCGAACCCGGCGCACTAAGGGAGAACGCCTTCTCAAAAGTATAGAGGCTTCGAGTAACTTCTTGAAACAAGCCAAGATCCTCAGCTCATCTCTGCCCGGCCGCAGAGCCCCAAGGCACTCCCTCAGACCTAGAGTCCCGGCTTGGTCATAGCGACCAAATTAAGTACCCGGGACAACTCTTCTTCGGACAGCACGCCCATCTCCTTGGCAACCTGCCTCACGGTCTTATCTTCAAGATAGGCCTGCTTAGCCACCTTAGCCGCTCGATCATACCCAATCTTCGGCGCAAGCGAGGTACAGGTCGCAAGACTTTTTTCGGCGAACTCAAGGCAGCGCGCTTCATTTGCCGAAATTCCCGAGACGCATCTCTCACTAAGATTTTTTGCGGCAGCTCCCAGAAGTTCTATCGACTCCAACACGTTTCGAGCAATTACTGGAAGCATGGTGTTAAGCTCAAAATTGCCATGCTGTCCTGACACCATCACGCAGGTGTCATTTCCCATTACTTGGGCGCACACCATCATTGTTGACTCACAGACAACAGGATTGACCTTTGCCGGCATAATGCTGGAACCCGGCTGAATCTCTGGCAACTCAATCTCAAAAATGTTGCAACGCGGACCAGAGGCAAGCCAACGGAGGTCGTTCGCGATCTTCATCATTGACACAGCTACAGTCCGAAGCTGTCCACTCAACTCAACCGCGGCGTCCTGAGCGCCTTGCGCTTCAAAATGATTGGCCGCCTCAGAAAACTTCATGCCAGTAATCTTATTTAGTTCTGCGATCGTTTTAGAAGGAAACTCGGGATGCGTATTTAGCCCCGTGCCGACAGCGGTTCCCCCGAGTGCTAACTCACACAAACGGCCTTGAGTGGAGCGAATTCTAGCTATCCCATGAGCTATCTGAGCCGCATATCCGCTGAATTCTTGGCCCAGGCTCATCGGAGTCGCATCTTGCAGATGTGTGCGCCCTGCTTTTATGACGGAAGCAAAACGCTGTGCACATCCGTCAAAGCTTTTCTTCAGCGCTTCAAGCGCCGGCAGCAAATGCTTCTCGAGTCGAAGTTGTGCAGCCACGTGAATCGCCGAAGGGATCACATCATTTGAGGACTGGCACATGTTGACGTGGTCATTGGGGTGAACTGCCTCTCGGTCGCCCCGAGGCTTCCCAAGTAACTCACTTGCTCTATTCGCAATCACCTCGTTGGCATTCATATTAGTCGACGTGCCACTACCGGTCTGAAAGACATCGACCACAAAGTGAGACAAAAGCTCTCCGCTGACGACCTCGGCGGCAGCGCGCTCAATTGCGTCTGCTCTGTCCTTCGGCAGCATGGCTAGTTTTGTATTTGAACGTGCAGAAGCGAGTTTTATGAGCCCAAGTGCCGAGACAAAAGCTGCCGGGAGACCGGCCCCGCTGATAGGAAAATTTAGTACCGCTCTCTGGGTCGACGCACCAAAAAGCGCCTGCTCAGGCACCTCCATCTCCCCCATCGAATCTCGTTCAATTCTTGTTCCCATCCCTCTCTCCAAAAAAATACGAAAGCTTCTCAGGCACTTCCAGCTTTTAAAACAATATCAAACACTTGTGGCAGCGTAATGCGTTAAGTTTTTGTCGCCACGTGTCGAACTCAGATTGTAAGACATTGGTACGAAAAAAGCCTCACTCTCGGTTTTAAGCTCAATAGTTCAGAATCTAGCTCTATGTCTACTGACGCAAATGACACTCAAGCAAGCCCCACAGGGGATGGCTCTGCGGATAATGCCCCAAAGGGTACCGGTGGGGCTCTTGCGCTCATGCTCCCCCCCGACCAAGGCGTCTGGAACGAAGCTCGCAAGCTTGCAGCGGATAAATCGATTCGAGTGGAAGACCTCGCCACCTGCTGTATTCAAGATCCAGTTATTGTGCTCGATCTGCTGCGCACCTCCAACGCGATGTTCTTTGCAGGTGGTAAGTCGAATATCACCTCGGTAAAAACCGCTATCGTCCGACTTGGATCGGATGTGGTGATAGAGACCCTCGAGAAAATGTCGGAACGTCCCGCGCTGGAAGAGGAAGAGGTTTCCTTCTGGTTTGAGCATCATCGCAGTCGCTGCCGACGCACCGCGATTGTCGCTAGAATTTTGAGTGAAGCTTTGGCACGAACACTTACTGACGATTGCCAGGCCGCAGGATTGCTGCTCTCAATCGGCGACATGCTGGCAGTGGCTCATTTTGGCACAAAGTATGTCGAGCTTGCGGAACAGCTCTCCAAGAGTGGCTTAAACTACCGCCTGGCCCAAGATTACCGCTTCGATGTTGAGAGAATGGGGGTTAGCTATCTAAGGAAGTACGGAATTCCTGAAGCGCTTTTGTTCGCTATCGAGCGCGACGGTCGGGCCCGATCTCAAGAACGAGTTCTTATCAAACCTCTTTCTTGGGCTTCGCAAGAGCTGGTCGAAGCATTTGATTCAAACCGATGGGAAAAGTTCGCCCCAGGAAAGACGCTTTCCTCAAAGAGCTCTCTACGCATGCTCCAAATTCCAGACAATCAGTACTTAAAAATTTACGAACGTTGCTCCGAATATTTATTTGCTGCGAGACTGCTGGAAGAGCGAAAGAAACACGGAGCCTCCCTCAATGTAGCGGCCACTGTGAGCCACGAGGAAGTGGGGGTTGAGATTTCTGCTCCCGAGACTGAGGAAGTAGCTGACTCTCTTCAGGATGATATTCAGAATCTACTTCGCGGCTCACCTGCCGAGGAAGAGGTCATTGAAGATGCTGTGGAAGCGCCCGCTCTCGCCGCCAAGCCTCGCGCTATCAGCACGCTAGCCAGCGTGGGTAAAGAAAGCGAAAATACGGGCGATGACTTTGCAATCTCAAAGACGCCCTCCGCCAAAGCGCGCCCTGCACGAGAAGCGCCCGATCGCCCCAAGGAGGCCGCTCCAGAACTACTCACTGACGCCGGCAAGGAAATAATGCAGTCCATGTCTGGCCTGCTGGACGGCGCAAAATCCGGCGAAGAGCTTCTTACCCAATTACTCGACATGCTCGTGAAATCGGGAAAATTCGAAAAGTCTGCCCTAATTGTTGTTTCTAAAGATCGAAAAAAGGCCAAGGTAGTCGCCGCACGTGGCCCAAATATCGGTAACGGGCAAACCATAATTATTGACGATCCGCTGTCGCCACTCGCGAGTTGCTTCTCCAAAGTTAAATCGTGGGGTAGCAAGCAGTCCAAGGAATCGCCCTGGGGAAGTAAGGCCTTCGCGGTCGCGCCAATCGATGCTGCGCATGATACACCGGTCGCTCTCTACGCAGATTGCGGAACCGATGGGGCGATTACTTTCGAAGCGCGTCGAATCTTTCGCACAGTTGTTCAGGCCCTCAATCAGCGCCTACCTGAAATTCCAGGTGGCATTCCAATCGAAATCTAGGTCGACCTCAAGGCACTCTTTCACCTGTTACTCCCACAAAATACTCTAGAAACGGCGCTCAGTTTGCCACACTCGCGCCCATTTGACGCTTGAGCCCTGTGAAGGACTTTTGGATGGTTTTTAGCCGCAAAGCCGTATAAACATCCCCTCGACACTGGGCTGTGCGGTCGCGTGAGCATCGCTCTGCTTTGGTTGATACATTCTAAGCGAAACGTCGAAGCCACATGACGTATCTGAAATCTCTCGTCGTCTCCATTTGGTTTGAGCGTATCGCGGTACTCGTGTCGATATTCCTTTGCCTCTCCCCATGGATAGACACACTCTCAAATCTAAATGTTGCGAATGACATCAGCGTCTATTGCGCAGCTTCATACGCGTGGGAGACCGGCGGCAATCCGTATCTTTCGTCCGACACCCACGTCTATCACGCATTCACTTACCCTCCCGCGACCCTGAAGGTTTTTTCTCTGCTATGCGCCCAATCTCCCTGGACCTTCCTCCTCCTCTATCTGAGTTGCTTGCTCGCGGCCTTCTATATAGCAACGCGCTGGCTTTCCCTTTCTTTGCCGGCTTGTCTTGTGCTCCTCCTATTTGGATTTGACGCCGCGCGATGGAATTTTCTCTCCGGAAACATAGGACTACTGCATTTGTTTTTCTTTACTCTCGCCTTCTGGAGTCTCGCAGCAAAAAAAATGAGATGGATGGCCTTGAGCCTTGGAATGGCGGGGGCAATTAAGCTCGTGCCGCTCGCCTATCCCCTGTGCTGGTTTGGTTTTTGCTGGTTGTGCGAGCCTCGCGCTCACAAAAGTCACCGCGAGACCCTTGCTCTCATTGCGCTATCATTACTTCCTGCCATGGCGCTCCAAGTGGTCAGTCTGCTCACTTTCCCTTCGCTCTACCAAACTTACCAACTAAGTCTCTTTGGCGAGATTCCGGGACAGCATAGTCCCATTCACGAAATGAAAAGTGGCAGAACCCACCCCTCTCTCTTTCTCTTTCTTCTTGAAGCTTCGAAGCTCCTCGGCGCTCCCGAGAGCAGCGCAGTTTTTCTGCTCATTTCAATGACACTACTAGGAGCCTTTGGGATTTACCGACTGAGGGGCCGAGAAAGCACCGTCCAGTTCGCTTTTCTCGCGATAGTGGTCACTCTTTTGCTTCCGCGCCTCAAACCCTACTCATTCACCTTTGCCATTCTCCCATGCATTTTCCTCTTCGCTCAGACTCGAGGTCGCTCCTACCTGGCAACCCTGCTGCTCTGCATCCCCATTGCAGGACCTCATATTTCCATTCCAAGCCTCGGATTTAAATCACTCGAGCTCCTAAACGGTTTCAACCAGTGGATTTCCTTGTTTGTAACGGCTGTCCTGGCCTTTTGGTGCCTCCACCTACCGCCGAAGAGGTGCGACAGCCCCAAAGAACTGCCCCGCCGTTGAGCTATTCTGGCCTGCGGTGTACGGTTGTGCCTTGTTTGTGGGCTTCTGCGTAAGTACTGCATAGACAGCTTCCAGGATGTCCCCATTTGTTAGCCAAATTTTTTCTTGAACTTTGTAGCTTATGAGATACGCAGTTTGTTCTCGAATGATCCAAGTCCGCACTATCTACCTTAAGACTTTCGCGAAGGCGGTGCTTTCAACACTGGCTCTTCTACTCTGTACGATTCCTCTAAGCGCTCAAGCGGATTTTCGACTCGCCACTGTCGACGTCAACAAGGTTCTCAACGAGTCTTCTTCGGCAAAATCTCAGCGCAAGAAGCTAGACGAGCGCGCCACAGAAGCTCGAAAGAAATTGGAAGAGCGCGGTAAGTCACTACGTACGCGAAAGGAGTCTTTAGACAAGGCAGAGTCAAGCGCCGATCAGAAGGAAGTCGAACGCTTTCGCGCAGACGCCCGAGATTTTGAGCGCGACGTAAAGGACACTGACGAGGATTTGAAAAAGGAGTTTCTGAAGATCAACCGGCAGCTTGCTGACAAAGCAGTAACGGTAGTTGCGTCCTACGCCAAGCGTAACAAAATCGATCTGGTACTCGATAAAGGCGAGGGCACTCGTGGGCCGGTGCTCTTTGGTCAGCCGTCATTCGATATCACCGACGAAATAGTCTCAGAGATGAATAAATCGTAATGCGAGACACGGCACATTCGCTAACATCAGAGATAGCGCTTAGTCGAATTGCAGGAGTTTGAGGGTATGTCCTCAAGTGAGGATACTCACGGCCCACTTCCATCTCTCGCTCTAGAGGAACTTCTCGAGCGAGCGACGGAGGGCGACAAAGACGCCATCCGTGTTTTTTTGAAGTCGTTTCTTGCCGCTCAGGTATGGGTTCCCGATAGGTATCAACCAAAGCCCGCAGATCCTCAGCCGTCCTATCCATCAGATTTGTTTTCTCTGATGGGAATTTGCGACGAAGAGCGCACCCTTATCCCCTGTTTTTCAAGCCCTGAGGCTTTAAAGCTTTGGACAAGCCACACCTTGCAGGTCTCGCAGGTAATCGGACTCGAACTGCTCAAACGAACGCCTGATGATTGGTGGGTAGTATTGAATCCTGGAAGTGACGCTTCCAAGGAATTTTCTGCTTGGGAAATCACAAAACTTCGCTCAGGCGCTGAAGCTATCGATGAGATTGTACACGACCTGTCACACGCGGAGCCTGCGGTAAACATTAGCGTAGGCGAGCTGTTGCTCGATGCGAACGATCCGGTGTTACTTTGCGCAAAACGCTACGCTACGAATACCCACTCAGTTAGGGAGCTCTACCTTGCAAACGAAGTCTCTCTCTCTGCCGAAGGCGAGGAATTCACCTGCACACTGATAGGCCTTCTTTGCAGCGATGCTGGCGCGCTTGACTACCAGTCCGAGCTGCAAGCAGAGCTTGATAAATTACGGATTGGGGATACTCCGGTGCGAGTGATTGCCTCTCCCATGAAAGACTCCCTGCAATTCTCAATATTTGAAAAACTTACTCCCGTGTGGAAACGCCCGTCTCTAATTGATAAGGTGCTGGCGCGCTTCCGCTAATATTCATCCTCAGGAATTTCGTCGTCTGTGCCTGCGGCACAGACTCCAAGGAAATCATTGCTTCGAATTCACCATGGAAGCTCGGAGCTTGCTCTCTACTCCCGTAGCACTTCCGATAAGAACTTCGGAGCCGTATTTAGTAAAAAGCCCTGTTTCCACTACGCCGACAATACTCTTGAGCTGATCTTCAAGATCTTTGCCGACTTTTGGAAAGGTTGCATCAACAATGAGATTCCCGGCCTCTGTGATAACGGGGCCATGCTTACCCCCTTGGCACTGACGTACCTGAATGTCAGATGCACCACTGCGGCTACGTAAATGTTCTTCGACAAGCCCTATGGCTTCCGGAATAACCTCAATCGGAAGGGGAATTCCTGCCAACGACGGCACGCACTTGGAGTCATCAACAATAATGACGAACTCACGGCACCGGGCTGCAAGAATTTTTTCCTGCAAAAGCGCCCCGCCCTTGCCCTTTATCATGAGGAACGAAGGATCGATTGCATCCGCGCCATCAAAGCCCCATGCTATGGAGCCGCGAAAACCAGGGAACAACACTTTAATGCCGTGTGATTCGCATAACCAGGCGGTCTGCACCGAAGTGGGCACCGCACTTACTTCCATCTTCTCAGACCGTACCCGTGCCCCAATGCGCTCGATTGCAAGCGCCACGGTAGAACCAGTCCCTACGCCCAGCACCTCGCCTGACTTGACCCTACGCGCAAGTTCTTCAGCTACCTTCTCTTTCACTGGGACCTCCTGAAATCAGTTCACTTAATGCGCTTGGATTCAGCAAGCACCGGTCGAAACATACGAGCAATTACACTCGCCGATACTGCCCTGGGAAGAAGGCTCGACGCAAACCAAAGAAGTTTAGCGCGCATACAAGGCACCACCGTGACCGCGCCACGACGCAAAGCCCTCAGCGCCTCAGCAACCACCGCCTCAACAGAATCTCGTCGTCCTCCCGCCACAGTACCAGGCATTCTTGCAATTCCACCGAATTCAGTCGCAACAGGACCAGGACACACCGCCAACACTGAAATCCCATAGGATTTAAGTTCGCTATGCAGCGCTACTGCTTGCGTAAGATTAAAGGCCTTAGTGGCTGAGTAGGTCGCCATATAGGGAAGTGGTTGAGTTCCCGCAATCGAACTCACGATCGCAATCTGTCCGCGTCGACGCTGCTTCATACCACCGACCGCAGCGTGAAGTAGCCTCGTGCTTGAAGCAACATTCAAAGTAATCATGTCTAGCTCCTTGGCGAGCGGGAGCTCATCAAACTCACCAAAGGATCCAAAGCCAGCATTGCTCACGAACACCTCTACCGGACTTTCCTGCAATAGCACTTCTAGTTTCTTAAACTCAGGGGTACCGGGAGCACATAAATCAACCTCAAGAAATGAAGCGCTCTCAGCTCGCTTCGCATTAAGCGAAGCCTCCAAGGCTTGCAAGTTCTCTCGGCGACGAGCGACCAGTATGACATTGAGGCCATCTTGATGAAGTTGCCGGGCAAACTCTGCGCCAATCCCGGACGATGCCCCCGTCACTACCGCAATATTTTCCATTAAAGCGAACCCTCAAAAGGAACAAACGTCGTGCCTGAGAACCACCGTCCAACAGTTGCAAGCTGATTCGGCTTTGCGCTTTTGAGAATAGCACGGCGACGGGCCAGCGCTCGAGGAAGAAGCTGCAGTACCTCTCTCAAGCCCCGAATAGAAGTTCTTTCAGAAACAAGCGTCGCTACGACCACCAAGGCGTTCCTCCACAACAATCCCATAAAAAATGTATGAATCAGCACACCGAGGCTCAGATTACTGGCCTGCAAAAGAAATCTATTTCGCACGCTCAGGCGATTCAATTCACTCGAAAGCGCGGCACGTCGTTCAGGCACTACCTTCCGTTCGTGGTAGACAATTGATTCCGGAATAAAACAGGTACCCCATCCACCAATCTGTGCGCGCCACGCCAAGTCAGCATCTTCTCGGTAGGCGAAAAATGCCTCGTCAAAAAGCTGCGCTCGCAATTCTCTGCCCTCTCGCAGCTGAGGATACAACTTCCACACCGCCTCATCGTGTTCACTGGCACGGAGAGTGAGATCCTTTACGCAAGCACGACTGAGCAACAAACATGCTCCTGTTCCACCAAACACAAAACCCGCCCTGTTAAACTGGCCTTTCGACCGAATCTCCCCAGATCCACGATCGAAGTGCCGTAGCGCTCGAGTCATATGCATCCCGGCAGCATCAACCAGTTCAGGTTCCACGGGCTTTAAATCCTCGTCACATCGCAGCAATAGGGGAGTCGCCATTCCGGCCCCCTTCGGCGCGTGCCGTTCAACCCCAGAAACGAGCGCGCTCAACGCTCCCGCGGAAAGTAGCGTGTCGGGATTCAGGATAAGCAAATAATCTTGTTTGCCCTGCAAGAAACGATGCGCGGCTTGATTATGCGCTCCGCAAAAACCAAAGTTTGCGGAATTTTGAAAAGTACCGACCCTCTGAGCGAAGCGCTGGGTCACTTTCTGTGCAATACCATCGCCAGAGGCATTATCCGTAAGTTCAACCGTCAGCTCATGGTCGGACTCAAAACCCTCCTGAGCAAGAAGCGATTCAATGCACAGAATCACCTGCGCTGAAGAATGGTAAGTAACGATGTGCGCAAGGACGGAGGCCATATGATTCTAACCCTGCGCCGGGAGGTCGCCCAATATTTCTGAAATCACCGCGCGAAGTACTGTGGGGTGGATGACCTGTAGTTTTTTCCCGTTTACCCAGATGGAAGGAGTTCCTGCCAGCTCGAGAGTGTCTCCTGCTGCGATGTCGCCTTTAATCTTGGGGCGATGTCTTCGGCTCGCCACGCATTCCCTTAAGCCCTGTTCGTCTAACCCAAGCACTTCACTCGAAAGAAAAACATCCTCCTTTGATTTCTTAAGATTTGAACGACGCGTCAGAATCGGGCTCTTATATAGAAAATCGGCTGTTTCAAAGAATTTTCCTTGTTCTCCCGCACACCGAGCAACCTCAGCAGCAAAACACGCCATTCGATGAAAAGGCTTCGAAATATTGGAATTGCACGCATGGTCCAAAGGGTAATCCTTGTGCACAAAAACTATGCTCGCCTCAAACTCCTTGAGCACTGCCTCGAGAGCGATATGGGTCCCTCTGCAAGCAGGGCACTCAAAGTCTGAAAACTCTACGATGACAACTGGAGCCTGCGGGCTCCCCTTAAAGTGGTCGCCCTGCAATCCACCATCCAAACTTAAAGCGATCTTCTGAACGGGCGACTTGCTCCACGACTCAACACCTTTAGCCAGTCTTTCTGAGTCGCTGGCTCTCTCAACCGTCGGAATCACAAACTGGCTCGCTATAAAATCGGGCAATGCCCCTATAAAAAATACCGCAAGCAAGCCGGCAACAAGCCAAATGCGCGCAATGGTCGGCGCAGAGGACTCTCGTGGGGCGCCAATTCGAAGAAGCAACAATGGGTAACGCACTAACCCTGCAATCCCCAGCTTCCGCCGCTCCCTCAGAGAGACACTCGGGCAAATCAGATAGGTCGATATGAGAAGTAGAAAATTTATTCCGTAAGTCGTCAGACAAAGCGGGCAAAGTGCCCCAATCTTCAATTCAGAAACGAGATAGAGATATACGGAGAACACTGAGGCAAGCAGCGACATGGTGAACAGCGTTGCCCCAGCAAGAGTTCGGCCCACAAACTTCTCGTCAAAGGCCGCAACGGTTAGAGCGAACAGCAAGAGATAGAAGGCAACTCCAAAATAGCCGAGCGGAATGCCCAATATAAGAGACCACTCGCTACCGATTACCTTCTTACAATTGAAAGTCGCTCCAATGGTGCACAGACCAGACTCTAGAGTCAGCCCCGTTTCTTCGGATATCTCAAGGAGTAGGTGCTCGATAATGGTCAAGGCCGATACGCCAGCCCCGAGCAGCGCAAGCAGCAAAGTTAGGAATAATGCGAGCGATCCCTTTTTCACGAAATCTCACCTACTTTCATGTGCGGTCAATCATGTTCAGTCGAACTCAATCAATATCGGACGTACTAGTCTGCTGAGTCAGAAGTTCATTCAAGTATCTTTCTCGCTGAACTCATTGTCTAATTGATTAAATAAATTCACAAAGAGAGTATCAAGCTCGGCGAGAATTCATCGAACTCTTCGCTCAGGACACTAGGCTCTATCCAGGGCAAGCGCCGCTCCGGGGTCGCAAAAGAAGCCCTTACAGCTCCGGTAGACTATCACCTCATTCGCTTTTGGAAAGCGCACTAGGAAGTGGTTTTAGTCGCTAGGGTCTGCAATCGATCTTGGTAACTAAGGCTCCATTCACCTACAGGCCCCTGCTGTAATGCCTTGGCCAATACTCCCCCTGAAGGAACCAGTAAAGCGTCAGCTCCAAGCAATACAAAGAAGGTATCCCACCCATTGGCACCCCCAATATATGAGGAATAGCGCTTATGAAAGTCCTCTCCGACTAGAGTATTTCGGTCATCAATCAATGGCCGAACCATTCCGGTTCCAAATTTACTTAAAAAGCCACCCCATTCCGGTATTGAGGCTACCACCAACTCGCGTTTCGACTCGGAGTCCTGGTGAGCCGAAAGGAACTGGATGGCTCCGTAGGGGAACTTCTCCACGCGCGGACCAAATGGACCCTGAAACAGCAGCAGATCTCCTCGCAATAGGCTCGAGGCAATAAGGGCACCACAGATAACCGCCGTTAGCATTATCCCAGCGCGAGCCGTATGCTCCCTACGTTCGAAGAACATGAATGCGCTCGCAAGTCGCGCAAAGGGACGCGAGCGCTGAAAAATTGAGCACTGCCCCAGCGATGCAAACCCACAGGCGACTGGAAGGCTTGCAGCGATGGCAAAGAAAGGCAGCATTCTTACTGCATCAAGACATGAAAGTCCGAGGACCACGCAGGCTACTAAGCTTGTGGGCGATGGAAACCGAAACTTTCCTCTTCCAAAAAGCACACACAGCCCAATCAATATGACCAACATTAACCACAAACGCCCCTCAGGTGATTCAAAAGAGATCGGCATCCACTCTTCGTGTAATGACATGAAGTAATCGCTGGCCCGCAACGAAGCAATTGATTCATGCAATTTCAAACCATAGGGATTAAGAAGTGTACCGATAGCGCAGGAAAGAAAAGTAAGCCCTGCCGGAACTATTTGAGCACGAAGGGGCGCATAAAAAATGGCGCGTAAGCCGGTGATCGCACCTGAAAGCCCAACCATGGCTAATCCAATCACGAAGCCTGGATGAATGTTCGCCCAGAGCGCGAACAACGCAGCCCATGCAAAATAGCTTTTATCGTTTGGCCTGCTCGGTTCCTGCGCCGCTTGTGTATTGAGCATTTGTTGCTCGGTGTAGAGACACCTCAGGTAAACAATGGTGAAGAATAGAAAACTAAACATTACGGGGCGCAGGATGAAGTGAATTTGTCCGCCCTTAAAAGCGCACATGACCGCAAACGTAGCCGCGAGCGCGGGCATGTGAAGTTTTCGCAAACCACCATACAGCACAACAAAGTAGGTAATCAGATACAGTGAAGTTAAGCTGGCGTAGACAAGCGGCCAGGAGCCAACCTGGAAGAGAAGCTCGAGAACGACATCAGACAACCATTGATCCGAAATCCACGAACGAGCTGCCTGCCCTTCTTCTAACGCCCCAGGCGGCGTAGCTAAAAAAGGATCAGTCGAGGGCACCATACGGTGCTCCAGTACCCACCTGCCGGTCTCTAAGTGCCACCCCACGCCAGGATCGTCAGCAAAATTTTGCAGCTGTAAATACACCGCAGACAAGACTGCCAGCGCTATCACGGCCTCGTGTAGGCTTATCCGACCAAGAATTCTCTGAAAACTCATATGGGGAGAGCCTTGTGGACTAGGCAATCAACGTCAAGCACCCATTTATCGCTGCTCCCCATGCAAACAGGCTTCACGGCTCCACGCGCCCCTGGTACGCTGCCCCGGAATATGACGATATTTCTTCTACTCCTAGTTCTCCTCGCCGCTTGCTTGCGCCTGAAGCGCCCATGTATCGAAGTAACGCTCGGTGTGCTCTTTGCCTCTCCCGTCGTTTTCTTTGGTCTCGGGTCTTTGCTCGGTGCCTCTACTGTCGCTTCGTATATCGCGCTCGCCTCCGTCGCCGTGCTCATTTTTAAATGCAGCACTCCCTATGACGGAAGTAAGGTTGCTAGTTTCAATATTTCGCGCCGCGAAGAGTGGCTCAGTTCGATCGCGCTCGTTGCTGCTTATATTTTTCTCTACCGAGTGGCGCTCCTTTGGCCGGACTTTATTTCCATCGGTGAGCGTCTCCGCGATTATGCGATTCTTGCCGCAACCTACCGCGACCCCCTCGCTCCGCCAGAGCCCTGGATGTCCGGTACCGTCTTAAACTATTACGTGTACTGGTATCGATTTGGTCAGTTTATCGGCTCACTTTTTGGAGAGCCCGTTTGGGCCATCTATCATCAAATGGCAGCACTCTCGCTCGCTGCATACTTTGCATGTTGCTTCCGCATTCTCTTGCTTCACTTTAAATTTTCCGCACTCGCTTCAGTCACAGGCGCGCTGGTCATTGCGCTTGGGTCAAACTGGTCGGGAATTACTCATGCACTCACGCGTGACGGAAACTGGTGGGGGCCCTCACGCGTCATTAATGGCGCCATAAACGAATTTCCCGCCTGGTCGTTTTTGCTCGGAGACTTGCATCCACACTACTTAAACCTGTGCGCGCTTCCGCTGCTAGCGTCTATTGTGCTCTTAAGTCTGCGGTCTGGCTGGACCGGCTGGCGTGCGCTGAATGCCATATCTGTTTGGGCAATCTTGGCTCCTTGTTGGCTCTATGCCGCCAATGCATGGGAGCTTCCAGTCTGGGCTTTGCTCACCTTTTGGGGAGCCGTCGCCCTTGCTCTCATGGCCTGGAAAGAAATGCCTGCAGGTAGCCAAGAAACTAAAGTATCCGCATTGAGAGAACATTTTGCCTCTGCCCTCTCGCCTCGAACAGTGGCGCTTGGAGTCTCGGCCATAGCGCTTGCCGGCGTATTAATTTGGTCGACATTGCACCTAAGATCTCCTGATAATTTTGAACTAGAATTCGTGCAAAAACCTCTGCTGAGAACGCCGGTAGCTTCCATGTTTCAGCATTGGGGAATTCCGTTGGTGTTTATTGCACTCGGACTTGTCGTAAGAATTATGTCTAACGACTTTATTCTTGGCATAGTCGGCGCAGCGATTTTAGTACTTGGGGCTTTTTTTGGCGAAGACGCACTCCTTCCGCTAGTGTTCTTGCTCTTGGTTGCTTTGATTTACTTCGTGGTCTTCCTTCGACAGGAAAACCCCGAGCGAACCTGGTCTCCAGGCACAAAGGCGCTTGCGGCCGCTCTCCCTCTGGCCTTTGTATCCGCCATATTGTTTCCAGAAATAGCCTTTGTGAACGATGCCTACGGCGACGACATCGAACGCATGAACACAATTTTTAAATTTTATAGCGCGGCCTGGTGGTTCGGCTGGATGGCGATGTTTGTGGTGGGGCGAGAAGCCTTTGCCCACGTTCCGGCGAGGTTTCGCAAAGGAGCAAGCCAACTGATGCCCGCACCGCTGGTTGTCACCTGCGTGTTGGTGCTCATGCTTGGATTTTTCTACCGAACTATTCCCATGCGAAAAACCGAACGGTTCTCTGTGGGACCTTTCACCCAAGGACTGAGCACGGTCGATCAGCGTTTCCCTGGCGCAGCTGACACGATTAAGAAGCTCTCCACCCAAGAGGGAGCAGTGATTCTGGAGGCTCAAGGAAACGCCTACGACTACACCACCTTTGTGGCGACGCTATCTGGCCAGCAGTCGTTTCTAGGCTGGGGCAATCATGTCGGCCTTCTCACTAATAAATATGATGAAGTCCGTAGACGTGAAGAATTTACCAACAGTTGGTACCGGGAGGAGGACTGTGGGAAACGTAAAACCATGCTCCTTACCGAGAACATTTCACATGTGGTGATTGGAAGTCTTGAAAAACAAAAGTTTGGGGAGTCGGCTTCTAATAATCTCAACTGCTTAACTGAGTTCGCGCGCAGCGCCGAGTACCTCGTGATCACCCCCTAGATCCTTCCTCCGTGTCCTCCTGAGAACCGCCAAAAAATCACTCCACAGGGTTTTCCACAGACTCATTCTGGAGTTTTCCACAGCTTTTTCCACAGGCATCACCATGACTTTCTCTGGTGGGTGAGCAACATTTTGCTGAGTCCAGTAGCTTCCTGCTCGGCAGAAATATTCCCCCAAATTTCAAAAATCTCTTTGGTCCTTTTGCTCTATGTTGAGTGTTAGGCTTGTGTTAGGGTCGCCCAATTGCTCACTTTCATTAGAGTTTTGGGTAGTTTGGTTCGAGGATGCTCGCTAGTTGAAAGGCGCCCTTCGCGTTCAACCTTTTAACTCGCGAGCATTCCTTGAGTGATACCTAAGGTTCTCCTGCTGCAGGTTTCTACTGTAGCTGGGCTTAGTGGTTTTTGCGTTTCGCCTCTTCAGTACTCCACTAGAGAAAACAATGTCATGCATTCCGGACTGACGGTCCCGTGCGTAGCGATAGTGTGCGTTGCCTCGCTCACTTTTGCTACGCATGGAAACACCCAGGTCCATGTGCTGGTCGAACTTTCTCGCTGGGGAATTCTGCAAAGAGGTGAACGATGAGTACTACGAGGAGCAGTGAAACGAACGGGCATGCTGCACGCACGCATCATTCCAATGGCACGACGCCCCCGCACGCCGGAGTTTCTGTCGCAGGTGTTCGGACGCGCGCCTTCCAAGGTCGGAGCGATCCCGCAGAGCGCTCGGTGACCAAGGCGGAGGAACTGGTGCTGGCCAACGTGGTCAACACCTTCTATCAGATCGTGGCCTGCGCCAAGGATGGCTGGAGCATCAAGGCGAAAGGCCCCGTTCCTGTCGGCCATGACGACGAGCTCAAGGCGCTGTTGGCGGTGCTGCTGAACACCTACTCCATCCAGGAGATTCGGCAGCGTCTGGCCTGGATTTTCGATGATGAGGGTCGCTACATGAAGCTTTGCACACGCCTTGAGCGCGTGCAGGAGCTTCTTGGCAATGTCGACAAGGGCACCCAGGCGCACCCCTTCGTGATCAAGCTCGGAACGAATCACCCCGTGAAGGAGTGTGAGGCGTTCACCAGCGGCCTTCGCAGCGGCGTTCACTTGAAAGCGCTCAAGTCGACGCACGAGAGGTGGATTCAGCTGAAGGGTTCCGCTGACTCGCGACTCGTCTCCGCTTCAACCTGAGACCTTTTTTTTCCGCATTTCCATGAGGCCTCTCTCCTCTCGCACTCCCGGGACGGCTTGGCCCCAAGCCGTTCCCGGGGGTGCTTTTCTTGTGGCATTTCTTGTTGTGCTTCTTTCAAGGTGGTTTGAGTATTTGTGGCATTACACAAATACCTAATGGTTCAATCGTCACTCAAGGAAATGCTATCGCTCGTCCATTTCAGCCATATTCACCTGAAATTTCCCTCACCCTTTTTCTTGATACTTTCTCTAAATACTTGCTCTTGATAGCTCGAGACCCAAGTTACCTCCCCATCTCTTAAGTCCAGCACCACCAAAGCCACAGGGTAGTCCCCCAATGCGTCATTTCTGGCCAGAAGTCGCCGGCGCAAGTGTCCCTAGTTCAATATAACCTGCATATTTTCAGTATCTTATGGCCAATTTTAGCCACGCCAACCGAGCATTCTTTACGACAGCTTAGTAATGTGATTAAATCCCAGCATAAGGCAGAACAGTAGTGGATAGCGAGCGAGCACCCCATATTCTCCGCAAACTGCTTCGACCGGCCGTACTTCTTGCGCTGCGCTACGGCATTCAACTTAACGAGATGATCGAAATACTAAAGGGCATAATGGTTGAAGCAGCGGAGCGCTCAATTTCCTCATCCGGAGAGTCAACTAGCGCCAGTAGGGTGAGCGCCATGACGGGGGTGCATCGCAAAGATGTTGCAAGACTCGCCAACAACTCTAAACCAATCAGATCTCCCGGTTCTCTCATCAGCCGGGTGATGGCTCAATGGCAGAATAGCGCCCGATTCACCACTAAGGCGAGAAAGCCTCGCGTGCTTAGCTGTGAGGGTCGCGCGAGCGAGTTTGCCAAATTAGTGGAATCGGTAAATGGCGGCGACTTAAGTGGTTACACCCTCTTGTTTGAAATGGAACGCCGCGGAATCGTTGAGCGAAAGCATGGTATCGTAAAGCTCATTTGGCGTGACTATGCCCCTTCTGACAATATTAACGAGCAACTTGAGCAGTGGGGGGAAGATACCATTGATCTGGGCCTTGCAGTTGAGGAAAATCTATTTGGTACAAGCGCCGACAAGCATCATCACTTGAAGACCTCCTTCGACAACATTCCAGAGTCCAAAGTCTCCCGTATTCGCGAGTGGATAATGAAGGAGGGGAGCCTTTTTCATCAAAAAGTACGTCGATACCTCGCCAGTCAGGATCGAGATGTCACTCAACAGCTCGATGCTGACTCTGGCACCGCAAGGATCGTTGTCGGGTCTTTCAGCTTTAGCAGCTTAGGTATGGATCGCTCAAAGAGTACAACCATTCAGAATAAGCAAAGACATAATGGTGAGTTATGAATATCAAGCGATTTCTCTTAACGCGCCCACTGGCCCTCATGGTGATGTCGCTTTGGGGCGTACTGGCAAGCTGTGGCGGGGGCACCTCTGGATCCGGTGGAATCACTATTGACGGTCGCCTGTTGACTCAGACCAACAGTCCCGTGGTCGGCGTTATGGTAACCGACCAGGCATCAGGCGATGCAGATATCACCAATTCAGATGGACGCTTTGCTCTCATCGCTGAAAGAGCCGCTGAGTTTGGCCTGCTCTTTGAGGGACAAGGGCTCAATACCACCTCAACAATCACTGATGTGCCGGGAGACGCTTCCAAAGTCACGGCGACCTTCCGCGCCAGTGTTGAACAAAATTCTGTCGTACCCGATGAAGTTGTGATTGAGCGCCCACCCGCTTCGTATTCATCCTCGAGCATTAGCTCTACCACAAGCAACTCGAGTGCGGGTTCTTCAAACGACTCAGCCTCGAACTCCTCCGACCAGAACAGCAGCAGCTCCTTAAGCAGTCCGTCCTCCAGTGGATCGTCCTCAGACGACGATTCATCCAATAGTAGTTCCTCCGGAGACAGCTCAAGCAGCTCACAGACATCGAATAGCGGTTCATCTTCGTCAGAAAACAGCAGTTCTTCGACCGGTAGTGAGGTTCGAAGAACCGGTCCAATTCAAGCGATTAGCAGCTCAGTAGTGCGCGTCAGCAACGTGAACTTCATCCCCCAGCCAAGCACTAGGTTCGAGGACGAAGAAGGTGAAGACACCGCTTTGGAAAACTTTGCAGTGGGGGAATTAGTTGAAGCTCGCGGGAGCACCTCTGGCGGACAAGTTCTGCTGGAGCGCCTGAGGAAGGAAGACTAATCAATACAGCAATTAGACTATATTTTATCATAAACGGAGATTCATTATGGGCCTAAGATTCTTAAGAAAACAGACTCTGGCACTTCCATTTCTATGCCTTGCTCTCGCCATTTTGCCCAGTACCAGCTTGGCACATGGCGGTGATGACGACGATGACGGGAGCTCCTCGAGTTCCTCAGCCTCCTCCTTCTCAAACTCTTCCGGGTCAAACTCTTCCGCCTCAAGTTCTCAAGGCAGCAGCGCGCATTCCCATAGCAGTGGAAGCTCGTCGTCTGCAGGAAGCTCAACAAGTGGCACAACGGTACATGCTCAACTTTCACCGGCAGTGGGGATTGAAACGCAAGCGACGGGCCGCGCTCAATTTCGACGCAGGAGCGCAACACAACCGGCACGATTCCATGTCAAAGTGCGCATTCCGCTGGGTGCCAGCGTTCCGAATGTGCTTGATGTCACACAAGCAGACACGCTGCCGGTCACCGCACGAGTTATTCGGCAAGGCATAGTGGTCTCAAGTTGCTCGTTGGACTTCATTGGAACTGCATCAAGCCAAGCACAGGGAAGTGTAGCGAAATACAGCGCAGCCGTTCGCTCCAAATCTCGCCGACGAGTGCGCACCCTTTCGGGCGAGTGCGTCAGTGCGCTTCATCTTAATGCGGTCATTCCGAACCTAAAGAAAAACGATACGGTGCAAGTCGAAACTGTAGAGAATGGTGTGTTTTTAGAAAGAACTATTCAGTAACAAAGATTCTCCTTTGGGTGCTCGACATCGCTCTAGGTGTCGAGCACCAGGCCCCTCGCTCGACGCGACGATTTGCTTCTGTTCAGTTGTTATCGGGAACGGAGGAAGTATCCGGCCGATCAATCGGCTTCACCAATTATCGTACGACCACTGGCCGTAAGGACCTCCTTGGCTTTGGTGAAGTTATCCTTTCCGATTAGCAGGTAGTCCGTGTCGAAAGTTGAAAGAGCAAAGATCGAAATCCTATCGGAAGTACCGACGATCGTCAGCTCTTTCAAAGCATAAATCTCAGACCGCCACCGCAGCCGATATGGTTTCTTCGTCCAATAGAGTCGGAGTTCTAAGTTGGCTATGACTCATATGTAGCCTGATAACGGCAAGCGCCCGCCTGTTCGTGCATCAAATCATCTGCTCAAAATGCCCCCTAATCAACGGATCTTCGCCTGCTTTTGTTGACAGGTAAAAACTTAGCGTAGGGCTTGCTCGTACTGTTTGCTTCGACTCTAGGGTTAACGTTCGTCAACTACCTGAAACATTAAGGCTGGCTCACCGGCTCTTTCACCAGCACGGTCACATACGAATATCCGACTGGACTAAATGGCACTTGAGTGAGCGAGTAGTATAAGAAATTTGCGAAAGTCATCTTGGCGTAGTCCGGCACCCACCATCCTCTAAGATTTAAATCGACCCTACGATAGCCCGGAAACTGCTTGGCCTTATCTGACTCGAAGTCGATGAAACGATAATCAAACTTCTCCATCTCCTCTGAAGTTGCGGTGAACTTATATTCTGGAAGGTCTACGAAGTACCAGGTAAGCGGCCAGGTGCTCTCCCCCGTTACGTATACGGTAGGCTTCTTGCCGGAAGTTGGGGTGAGAATTTGATGACGGATATCAAGCGCAAAGTCTTGTAACTCCTTGGTGGTATGCACCTGACTCATGAACTCGCTCGACTTTCCACCATTGACCTGATTTACCATCCAGGTGGCGCGCACGTTGAATAGAATCAGTCCTATCATCGCCACCACACCAATATTTATCGTTCCTAACAGGTTGAGGCGCTTCGCAAGCAAAGTGATAGGAAAAAGTAGAACGCCGGCGGTAAGTATTGGGGCATTCTTCAACGCACCAAGGATAAATTGCTGCGCAGCCGTAAGGTCCGCGGGCAGATTTCTGGCTAAACTATCAGGATCTTCAATAAGAAAAATCAGTCCAAACCCGGCTAAAATACAGGCGGTTACGCGCATCAGTCGCGCGACTGGGAAATTTGCGAACTCAGCAGAGTCACGACCTTTAAAGTAGCCTTGAAAGAACAGCACCAAATAAATAACTCCGGCAAGAAACGGATAGATGGCAAGCCACGGCACCTTTTCGCCTAAATAGCTGTAGGTGAAAAAGAGCGCCATGAAGAGATAGCCAAAGAACGCCGCGCCTCGTTCCTCCCGCAACAAGTGATACACCGTCACCAACACCGCATGAAAAATAAGGAAACAACATCCAAGCACGTCAATCGGCAACAACCCGAACACGTCAAAATAGCTCTTTAGATTTAGAAGATTCCACGGGGCAACGCCTTCAAAGGGCTTTCCTAAAGCGGATTGGTGATAGGCGGCGAGTGAAGACAAAAGCAGGGTGGCGAGGCCCGCACTCACTCCCGCAATTTTAATAAGGCGCGGCCCGCGCAAATACATCAAAGCGGCCTGAATGAAGAAGGCAACCATGAACAAGAATTCGTACCAACTAAGCTGGTACACGTGAAACATGAAGGGACCTGGAATGCGCTCGATGTTGTGCTGATTAATCCAGTACAAGAAGCTCTTGCGATAGAGCCCATCTAATAGCCCTGCGCTATAGCGGTAACCGCTTGAGTAGAAGTAAGTGAAAACAAACGCAGCCGTGCCGAACGCAAAAAGGGTCTGCTTCTCATACTGCCTAAGATAGCGGAACAAGCGAACCAGCAGTCCGTCGTACTTCTTGCGAACGATCGCGTCCCATGCGAATTCGAACACCAGATAGCCAATCAAAATTGCCAGGTGCACAAAGAAATTTGCCTTGATGCACCACTGCAAAGCGCATCCCACCAAAACAAACAGAGCTTTACGCTCCGCGCGTGCAAGAAGTACTCCATAGAAAACCAGCGTGGTTGCCCAAATCTGGAGCATGTCCTCACGCAAGAACCTGGTCCAAAAAGTCAGCGTGGGTGAAAGCGCTAACGCGGTCACCAGCACCAGGAGTGCGCGCGGATGAAAGAATTTGCGAAAGAGCAGTGGAACGAAGATGAAGGCGGAGCCGAGCAGCGCAATGAACGCACGCCCCGCCCAGGTTGAACTGCCAAGCGTGAGATACACGAGCCGAAGTGAGTTATAGAGTATCGGCCCGTGCAGCATCGGGTCGTACTTGTGAAAGTTCTGCTCAGGGAAATCAAAAAAGTAGCGCCCGTACATGTAGTGCAAGGACTCGTCGTGATGCACTGGGCGATCATCAAGCATCACCCAGCGCAGCGCGAGTCCAAGCGCATAGACTAAGCAGTACCATGGAAAGTAGCGGCTAGAGACCACTCGGCGATAAAGAGATTCCATGCGTATGAGAACTACTATTTGCCTAGAAACCCAGAGATCTTCCCTACGACCTGGTCTGGGGTAAATCCAAACTTCTCTGCCAATAATCCACCAGGAGCAGAAGCACCATAGTGATCGATTCCGATCAGGAGTCCGTCGCTACCCGCAATCCTTTCCCAACCGACCGTGGTGCCCGCTTCTATCGAGACGCGGCGAACTCCTTTTGGGAGCACTGAATCACGATACTGCGCTGGTTGCTTCAAGAAAAGCTCCACACATGGCATCGAGACAACGCGGGCCTTCACGCCCTTCGCGCCCAACTTGGTGGCCGCTTCTTGCGCTACCCAAACCTCAGAACCGGTGGCTACTAACACCACATCAGGAGAAGCAGCCTCAGTCACCACATAACCGCCCTTCAACACATCTTCAGGCGTCGCCGAAGATGGTCGAGCGACTATGGGGAGGTCTTGGCGAGTAAATATCATCACACTTGGGGTCGACTTATTCTCCAAAGCGGACATGTAGCTCATCGCCACCTCTACACCATCAGCCGGTCTATACACGTTTACATGCGGAATAAGCCGCAGGCTTTGCACCTGCTCAATCGGCTCATGAGTAGGCCCATCTTCTCCTACCCAAAATGAATCATGAGTAAAAATAAACAGTGATTGCAGATGCGAGAGCGCCGCGAGCCGAATCGTCGGGCGCATATAATCTGAAAACACCAAGAATGTAGAACCGAACGGGAACCAGCATTGTTGGTATGCAAGCCCATTCACCGCAGCGCCCATTGCATGTTCACGAACACCGAACCGAATATTGCGCCCGGCAAACTTGCCGGCTTGAATCTCAGTCGTGTCCTTAATGAGTGTCTTAGTCGAAGGCTCAAGGTCAGCCGATCCACCCACGAAGTAAGGCACGTGCTTGGCAATAATTTGAATCGCCTTGCCTGAAAGATTGCGAGTTGAATCCTTCTTAATCTCTCCGAGACTCTTGAGTAGCTCTCCTTTTAGTCCCGACGGTACTACACGCTCAGACTGAGCCTTCCAAAGCGCTGCCTTACTTGAGTTCGCGTCGCCCCATTTCTTGAAGCTCGCTTGCCATTCCGAGTACTCCTTCTTCTTTTGCTCAATAGCAGCAGCGCAGAAGCTCTGTACTTGAGGAGGCACAAAGAACGGCTCCTCGCTAGTCCAGCCAAGATTCTTCTTGGTTGCAGCAAGCTCGTCTTTTCCTAGCGGGGCACCATGCACCTCGCAGTCTCCTTCTTTGTTCGGGGAACCTTTGCCGATTGTGGTTCGACAGCAAATAATCTTTGGCTTTCCTTTCTCTTGAACGGCACGATCTAAGCATGCGCGGATCTCGTCTGGATTATGGCCATCACAGCTTTGCACCGACCACCCGTACGACTCGAAACGCTTCGGAACTGATTCGGTAAACGACACGTCCGTTTTCCCGGCAAGAGAAATCTTGTTGTCGTCGTATAGATAAATGAGGTTGTCGAGGCCAAGGTGACCTGCAAGCGAAGCAGCCTCGGACGTAATCCCTTCCATGAGATCGCCATCGCTTACCAAGGCGAAGACTCGATAATTGAACATCTCAGGTGAATACTGCTCAGCAAGCATCTTGCCCGAAAGCGCGACGCCAACTCCGTTCGAAAAGCCCTGCCCCAACGGACCAGTAGTTGCTTCTACGCCCGGAGTAAACCCAAACTCAGGATGTCCCGGTGTTTTGCTCTCCCACTGGCGGAAGCTCTGAAGTTCCTTCATTGGCAAGTCGTACCCAAAGAGGTGAGTAAGGGTGTAGAGCAACATGCAGCCATGCCCGGCCGAGAGGATGAAGCGGTCACGGTTTGGCCACTTCGGGTCTTGGGGGTTAAATCGAAGGAAATCCGCCCATAATAGGGAGGCGAAATCAGCGGCACCCATCGGGAGCCCCGGGTGCCCAGAATTAGCCTTTTCGACCGCTTCAGCCGACAACACCCTTACGGTTAGCGCTAAATCACTTAAGAGCTTGGAATCACTTTTCATTGTATCCCCCATCAATATTCTTCTGGTGGCTTTACCTAAGCTTGCCACCAAATTACCCAACAAAATGTACTATCTCTGAAGCAGAATCGCCCAAGCATGGGAACTAGATTGATAGGGACATACCCCTCAATTCGGCCCCCTCACCCCTGGCACAAGAATCGCATTAGACTCCTATACCCTTTCATTCATCCGTGTCATTCCACACTGGGGACACGGGAAATGAATGCCTGACTCCTCGTTAAGTGGGCTCCCCCGCCCACTTAACTTTTTTCCCTTTTTGGGAGTCCCTCATCAAACGCCCTCTATTTCCACTTAATTGAACAGCCAATCGGATGCGCTTCTGCGGGATCTGGTTTCTGCCCCTCGCTAAGTTGCTGTAAAGCTTTTGCAAGGTAGGCGCGGCTCACACCGGCGGCACTCTTGGGACTATCATTTATCGCGCCATGAAAAACCAATGAACCGCTGGCATCAAAGAGATAGCATTCTGGAGTACACGCTGCGTCGAACAAACGCGCTATGTCCTGTGACTCGTCATAGAGATATGGATACGGTATCGCGAGCTCAGCAGCTTTAGACTTCATAAGCTCGAAAGAGTCTTCTGGATACTTGGTCGCGTCATTTGAACTTATCGCAACCACTCGAAGAGCCGATGGTTCGTACTGCTTTGCCAGCTCGATGAGCTTTGCTTCACTGCCCTTGACGTAGGGACAGTGGTTGCAGGTGAATACCACCAGCGCCATCTTCCCTTCTCGAAGGTAAGAGTCATCAACCTCGCGACCATCGGTATTCGGCAATGCAAACGAAGGAAGCTTGGACCCGAGCGGGAACTTCGTGCTACCGGAAGTGCGTTCCATCTAGACTCCCCTTGCTTTGACTGCGCTACAAAAAATGGCGCTACTAAAAGGCTGTATTCCTAAAAGACTGCACGTCCAAACCATGCCGTTATGTACCAGCAACTTTATAATATCGCGAGTTCTTCTTGAGAAACCTCTCAACGTGCCCTGAGAACCATTCTGGGTGCTCAATCATTGGCGCATGTCCACAGTTCTTAATTGAGTGGAGCTCTGAGTTTGGAAGAAGCGCTTTGAACTGTCGCGCCACGTCCATGGTGGTAACCTTATCATCCTCTCCCCACAGCAGCAGCGTAGGTACTTTAATCTGAGGAAGAAGCTTCTGCAGATTATCTTTCTTGGCACTGCGCGCTGCATGAATAATGTTCAGGACATTTACGCGACTCTTAAGAATCTGATGAACCTCCTTGATGGCATCCTCGGTCACAAACTGCTTGCCGAAGAACACTCGCGCCATATGCTCACGTACAAAGCGTTCATCCGGACGAACGGGGAGTGCGTCAACGGTGTGCTCATACAGGCCTGAGGTTCCTGACAAGATTAAACAGTCGACCAGTTCGGGCGATGCCAAACAAAGACGCATGGCCACGTGACCGCCCAGCGAGTTACCACAAAGTGCTACTGGCCCCAGCTTTCTTAAGCGCACAAGATATTCGGTATAGGCAGCAAGTGCTTTCACCTTAACTTCCGAACGGTGGCCAGTAAGAATCGGGAACTGCAGCGCGATGGGTTCACTGAAGGCGCTAAAGAGCGGGAAGGTGGAATCCCAGTTCGATAAGGCGCCGAAGAGCCCGTGTAGCAAAATCATTTCTGGCTTCTTAGCTTCGATACCAGTTACCCCTGGACTACCAGGAGTCTGGCTCTCAGCTTTAGGATTCTCTGTGAGGCTAAAAGTCGGCGCGACTCCATCTTTAAGCCAGACTGGGTCACAGGAGCCAAGTCGCAACGCGGTTCGCCCTACTTCGGCTAGTATTGCCTGTTCTTGAGCCGCTTGATTAGGTGCGGCTGGGTCGTTGCTAGCCATGGATATGTTCTATGCGCGGGGTCTAAATCAGCGCTATTTGTTTAAAATCGACCTAACTTAACGCTGTCGCCTCGCCCCTCGCAAGGGGGACCTCTTGAGAAACTCTCAATCTTATTGAGGAAAAACAAGGGGTTTCAGCTTTGAGGCTCGTTTGAGCGCAAATTGCCGGCTCCAAACTGGAAATTATAAGGTTGCGCTCCGTGCAGAGAAATTGGCTCCGCGCTTATGCAGCGCCTCGAACCACACTCTAAGGCTCCGGCACTGGGCCGAGAGTTCGGTTCCAAACATCCACCCACTTTGTCGAATCTGCGAAGGAATCGGCCTTCATTCGGCTCCATACTTATCTGGCGAATGTACCACGAGGGCCGCTTACATCAGTAGAAGCGTGCCGCGCGGCAACGCAGAAGCCAGGATTGCGATACGCAAGAAAGGGAGAAAATTGGTCGAGAGAAACAAACCTAGATAACCATCCAGAACTTTGAATCACGCGTTAAGCGAAACCGAAGTTCGAACCACCTAAGTGTATATCGTGTCATCGAGAAAAAACTCAACGAGGCGGGGTAAGCACCATTGCAAACCCCGCCCCGTGAGCCTCTCTCCACTCCCTTCACGACCCCTCACCCTCTCCTCCTTGGTAAGGGGGCACTATGGGAGCACCCGCATCAATGACCATCACACCGCAGCACTCGAAAATGCGCGGTGGATCTGCCGTCTGGGCTTAGACAAAGCCATCTCTCGATGATGGCCTACTGGGCCACCAACTCGAACGCGAGGATGAATCTCTGCTTCTTCGAACCCTTTCGGCCCAAAGAACACGACTCGCTGCACGTTGTGCACGAGCAGTTTGAACCGCACGTCACGCTTTCCTCGGATCTTCACGTGCCGCACAAGAGCGACCCCGTCTCGACACAGCACCTGCAGTCCGAGATTGCCAGCAATTCTGGCCAAGGTCGCCTCGACCGGAAAACCAGTTCGAAAAAGCGGGATCTCCTCGACGGCGGCCGCGCAGAGCACGGCTTGCGCTGCGACAGGGGAGAGCTTTCGTGCTCTACCCGTTCGAACGCCTGCTCGCCTCAACAACGCCCGATCGAACTCGTTTACAAGCAACTTCGTCATCCTTAGTACTCCTTCCAGACCACCGCATCATGCGATGGGACTCTTTAGGACCCCCTCTTTCGGCTACACCGCCTCACGAGAAGAAACCACCGAAAAGACAACGACTCCACAAGGTGCAAGCCTTGCAAAGAAAGTTTTTCTATTCGGCGGTTTCTTCTTTGAAGTAAGAAGAGGAGACGCTCTTATGAGCATCTGGAAGTTTTTTGGACAACAACTGCGAGGATCAAAAACCCTCGCCAGTGGCCTATCGATTCACGATACACCTAAAAACAACCGCTTCAATTTTAACCACTTAAGGTCAACCATCGAAGGTTTGTTCTCTCGAGTCAAAGCGCTCAATTTTGCCCTCATCAATCGTGTGGCAAAGCTGCGCGCCGTCAATCCAGAGACTTTGAACCTTCAACGGAAGTGGGAAGGTACTAGGAATCCAGTCCTTACACAACTCTAACAAAGCTAAAATTTGCCCGAAAATGCGCGAAATGTAGAAAATCAGACGAGGGGCTTAGATATCTGCCTCAATGCGGTGCGCGTTCTCTTGAATCATTCGATAACGCTCGCCGGTCTCCTTCCCGAACAGACTTTCAAGCATCTCTTTTACCTGATCTTCGTTTTCAGTTCGTATTCGCAACAAACTGCGAGTCTTCGGGTTAAGCGTGGTTTCCCATAGAGTGCTGGGATTCATTTCTCCAAGACCTTTAAAGCGCGTGATTTGAAGCCCTGCAACTTTGCCTTTCTTCTTTAGAAGCGCATCCTTTTCCTGGTCAGAATATACCCAATGTTCCTCTTCCTTCTTTCCTGATCCAAATCTCAGGCGATACAGAGGGGGCTGAGCGAGATACAAATGTCCCCCGTCAATTAGTGGACGCATAAAGCGGAAGAAAAAAGCCATGAGTAGTGACGCAATGTGCATTCCGTCTGCGTCTGCATCGGTGAGAATTACGATTTTGCCGTAGCGGATGCGCTCGATATTTATCTTGTCCCCAAGACCACACCCGATTACCGAAACAAGATCTAAAAGCTCCCTGTTCTCCTTAAGTTTCGCCTCAGTTGCTGCAATGGTGTTCAGTACTTTGCCCCGCAACGGCAAGATTGCCTGGGTTTCGCGACTACGCCCCTGCTTGGCGCTACCACCCGCTGAATCACCTTCCACGATGAATAGCTCAGAGTCCCCCGGTTTGCTGGATGAACAATCCGCGAGCTTGCCGGGCAAGTTAAGACGATGACTCACTCCGATTTTTCGCGAGACATTCTCAGCCGCCATTCTGGCTGCCGCGCGCGCCTTTGCCGCGCACAATACGCGCTCTACTATTTGTCCCGCTAACTGCGGCTTCGAATTAAGCGTATTTTCGAAAGTACGAAGCAGTGCCTCAACAGGCGCTTCAATCTCCGGATTATTGAGCTTGTCCTTGGTCTGCCCTTGAAACTGCAACTGACTCACCGCTCCGGGAACATTCACCGACAACACGGCAAGCAGGCCTTCGCGAATATCTTCTCCTGACAACTTCACGCCACGCGGCAAGAGATCGTGAACTGACAGGTAATTTCTGACTGCCTTTACAAGGCCGCTTCGAAAGCCTTCTTCGTGGCTACCGCCCTCGGCCGTTGGTATTCCGTTCACATACGAAACGACCTTCTCCGAAGTCGACTCAGTCCAGCAGAAAGAAACGTCGATCTTAATGCCATCCGAGCGCTCGAGCGCAAACACTTCATTTCCAAGGATTTCTACCTTCTGCTTTTCAACAAGGTGGGCAAGATAGGCTTTGAGCCCGTCTTCATACTTGAATAGCTTCTCAGTTTTCTGAGCTTCGTCTACGAACACCACCGCCAGACCGCGATTGAGAAAGGCCTTCTCTTGCGCCATTCCTTCAAGGCGCTCCCTCAGGAAAGTTGTAGATCGAAAAATATCTGGGTCAGCACGAAAGGTGACTTTGGTTCCATGCTCTTTGGTCTTTGCGCCGCGCGACAGCTTGGCTAAAGGCTTGCCTCTCGAGAAGCTCTGTGACCACTCGTACCCATCGCGCTGAACCACCACATCAAGCTGTTCAGATAAGGCGTTAACTACTGAGGCGCCCACCCCATGTAGCCCACCAGCCGATTGGTAGTTAGTATCGGAGAATTTTCCTCCCGCATGCAGAGTCGTGAAGACGATCTCAAGTGCGGACTTTTTGAACTTCGGATGCAAATCGACCGGTATACCGCGCCCATCATCCTCGACGCTGACCGTTTCGTCCCCAGTATGTAAAGTAAGTCGCACTTCTGTCGCGAATCCGTTCATGGCCTCGTCGATAGAGTTATCGAGAATTTCCTTAACAAGGTGGTGCAGTCCTTGGGGTCCTTCCGTCCCCCCGATATACATGCCCGGCCGTCTTCGAACGGGCTCGAGCCCTTCGAGCACCTCAATGTCTTCTGCGCGGTAGTCTTTCTTTGCCATAAGATCTGCACTTAAGATTTAGTGAATTATCGTCTATTTCTTCTTTGCTTCGGCCGAAACAAAGGGCTCGACACGCAACACATCATCACGAACACCCACCTTGTTTCCTTTGAGCGACCGACGTCCCGCAACTATCTCTGACGAAGCGATATCCTTGGTCTTTTTATTTGCCAGCACCAATTGAATCTTCACAGAACCCTTGTGACAGATTGCTCCGATGCATTTATCGGCATCACGTACGCTGAGCAGGGCAACCCCTACGGCTGCGCTATCCCGAACAGGAATCTCTTTTAGGCGCACACGCAAACCGCAGCCCTTGAGTGAGAATAAGGATACTTCTGCGTCAGTGCCAGGAATACACACGCTCACCACGCTCAGCTCATCCTTGTCTCTGAGCTTAATCGCGCGCTTCCCACTGCGCTTAATCTGCTCAAGGCCTTCAAGCTTATGGATAAAGCCCACCCCCGTAGCACTGATGAGCAGAACATGATCACCATCCTTAACGGCACGACGCGATTCGGCGAGCTTTGCGGGATCTTGCCCTTGCAGGACTCCAAAACTCTCAACAATGCGCTCACCATCTTTGAATTTGAGAATCTTCTGCACCGGATCGCCGTAACCAGAAGACGACGGAAAGTCACTCACCTTCAATGAGTAGACGTTGCCACGAGTGGTAAAAAATACGACGGAGTCATGCGTTGAAAGTGGATGCGCACGTAAAATGGAGTCGCCCTCTCTGATTCTAGTGGCCTCTAGTTCATTGTTCTGACGAATTCGCTTGATCCACCCGTCGGCAGTCACGATAGCGAAGACATCTTCATGAACCACATAGTCTTCGGCATTGAACTCGATTTCTGCGGATTCAGTCGCGAATTTAGAAAGTCGTTTATCGCCAAAGGTCTCGGCGAGGGATTCGAGATCTCCTCTCACTATCGCTCGAATCTTGGCTTTACTTTTTAGAACAATCTCTATTTCCATCACACGCGATGATTTCTCTTTGTACTCAGCTTCTATCTCATCAATGTTGGTTCTTGAGAGCTGGTAGATGCGCATGTCTACCACGGCGAAGGACTGAAGCTCAGAAAGCTTAAATCTTGCTTGTAACTTGCTGGCTGAGTCCGCGCGTCCATCGCTCTTTCGAACAATTTTCAGCGCCTCGTCGAGCCTATCGTAAATGGCAATGAGCCCTTCTAGAATATGTAGGCGCTCAAGCAGTTTGCGCTTTTCGAATTCGAGTTTGAGCTGAACTACTTCCTCACGAAAATTCAAGAAGTGCTGCAAACAGTCTCGAAGTGAGAGCAGTTCAGGTCTGGGCGAACGTCCACCGGACGGCACCAGCGCGGTAAGGTTTACCGCGAAGTTGCTCTCAAGATTGGTGTGTTTAAAGACGTAAGCCATCGCCACCTGCGGATCGGCGCCGGGAGATAACTCGAGCACCACTCGCACCTCAGCAGTTGATTCGTCTCGCACATCAACTAACTGAGGAACCTTTCTTTCGACAATCAATTCGGCGATTTTCTCTACAAGCTGAGACTTATTGACTGCATAGGGAATAGAGGTGACCACGATGTACTTCTTGCCTCTGGCCGTCTCTTCTTCAGTCCATTCTCCGCGCATGCGGATGGAGCCACGGCCAGTTTTGTAAATGTCTGCTATCTCTTTGCGTGAGTTGAGAATTAAACAGCCAGTTGGAAAGTCGGGGCCCTTTATCGTTCCCGCAAGTTTGGCGTTGCTGGTCTCTGGGTCATCGAGCAATTCGAGCAAGGCTTTTACGGTATCGCGTAGGTTATGCGGAGGAATGCTGGTCGCCATGCCGACCGCGATTCCACTCGCGCCATTAATCAGCAGGTTAGGCACTCGACTCGGGAAAACTATGGGCTCACGCTCGGTCGAGTCAAAATTATCTCGGTACTCGACCGTTTCTTCGTCAATTTCCCCAATCACCTCAACGGCGAGATGGCGCAAACGTGCCTCCGTATATCGGTAGGCCGCGGCGCTATCGCCATCGAGTGAGCCGAAGTTTCCCTGCCCATCCACAAGCGGGTAGCGCAGAGAAAAATCTTGCGCCATGCGGACCATAGATTCGTAGCAAGCCACGTCGCCATGTGGGTGGTAGCTGGCCAACACCTTACCCACTATAGCAGCAGACTTTCGGTGTGTTCCCTGAGGGAGAAGTCTGAGATCTTTGTACATCGAAAAGAGAATTCGGCGTTGAACTGGCTTTAATCCGTCGCGTACATCGGGAAGTGCACGTCCAGTAACTACACTCAGCGCATAGGTCAGGTAGCGATCTTTTGATTCGCGTTGCAGTGATGCGTCAATGATTCCCTTTTCTTCCGTTCCCATGGAGACAGAAGCTACTGTAAGAGAGGAGCTCTCGCAAAGAGAGGAAGAAAAAGTCTTATATGGAGTTTGCTCGTGCGATAGCTTAAGGAGACGATAATGAAGTCAAATTTGCCCCGTGAGTCGCAAAAAACTAGCGCGTAAGTTCGCTAGAATTTTTTAAGCTCCTGCCTAAGAAGCTACCTCAGAGCTCACCGCAGTTTCATTCGTGGCGGTTTCTGGAACAAGCGCCTCAATCAGAGGAATTGCCAGTAGCACCACCAGCGCGGCACAAAACCCGAGCGCTACAAGCTGAATCGACCCAGATTCCTGGGTACGAAATGGCGCTATGTCTTGGAGAGACCCCATAACCAAAAGGGTCGGCATTTCGACGCCTTTTCTTCATAACCTCTGCGGACTAACGCCTAATGCCTTGTATCTATTAGTAATTGTTCACCGGGTCCTCCGTGATTCGCTCCGCCACGGCTATCCAATGGCTATCCAAATAGTAGCCCCGCTCCACGCAACAACCCGATGACACGTGGGGTTCTGGTCAGTCGTTTTTCGTGGATGCTCAATCGGGCTTCTCCTTGAGAGAGGGCCCAACTTGCATCCTTACATTGATGATCCCATATTTTACTGCTGCTACTGGAGGAATTGAGTGTGTAAGGACCTCAGTGAATCGTTCAAAAGAAAAACGTCTCATACTCGAAGAATTTCTGAAGCATGACTATGCTTTTCTGCACGTAAGACCCCAAGTCGAGGGCGCGATACTGCCACTTGATGTCATGCAGTCCCCAGTGATTACCTTGAAGGTCAGTTTCAATTTTGAAGGAAAGATGACGCTGGATGATGATCGAGTAACTGCCGAACTTAGGTTCGGGGATCGAATTTTTCCATGTAAGATTCCATGGCCCGCAATCTGGGGAATGTCCTCGATCGATGACAAGCGGCTGATCTGGCCAGATGAACTTCCACCTGAATTACAACAAGAACTTAAACTTTCTCCACAGGCAGAAGTAGCGATAGCAAGCTCTAAAGACGTGCCTGAGAATCCTCCTTCCGAGGCGCCGCCTTCCACAAAAAACAAGGCGCGCCCTACCCTACGCCGCGTTAAGTAATTCGGCAGCATTCGAAGAGGGCAACACCGGCCTTGCTTTTCATTCCGCCCTTCCAAGCAGCCGACCATGAGTGCATCCGAACTTGAGCACCGTACTTCTTGCGAATCAGAGGATGACCATTACTCTATTCGGCCGGGCGCTGTGGAGCGAGATTCGAGGGATCGAAGGCGGTAAGCGACATGCCCTTGGGTAAGGCATCACACATCTCATAAGACTCAGTCTCAAGAGTTACCCTCGCTCCCGACTTGATTTCGATGAGGGATGCATACTTGAAGTAAGGCTCGCGGCGCATGCCATCCTTTGTTTCAGAGATGGCGAGTGCGCCCAGCACCAACCGCGACAGTTGTCCGGTTCGATCAAACACTACCTTGGCCACAGGCATCTGTAGCTGTTCGTCGATGTAAATTATCATTCTTCCGTTCGGAGAAAACGGATCTCGCGGGTTGAGATAAATTTTTCGCAGTGGCCTGGGAACAAAAACAACCGACGAAGGAAACCCGCTGGAAAGCGTGCTGCGAGAAAACTCACTGAGTGTCTGATCCGCAGAAACTGGCTGCGCTTGGGGAATGATCGCTTCGACTCCAGTAGCTCCGTCTGTCCGTAAACAACCCTCCAGTTTCGACGACAAGCTCTGGACGGTATCATCAGCAACGGGCACAAGCCCGACGAGCGATTCGCTCTCCTGCACATCGATGAGTTCTGTTTTTTCGGAGTACGGCATCAGGTCATCCAAAGAGACCGAGAGCCCAAAAATCGAGTCCCCACGATTGGAGCCGGTGAGCTGTCGCACCTTATTGAGACGCGGCGAGTAAAGCCACAGAAGGTCCTCCTCACTTCCCGTGAAGCGAAAAGTAAGATAGCGAAATCCACTCAGGCCCTCAGGCGAAATCAATTCTGCGATTTCTCTGTAGAGCTGATCATTAACTTGCGCGCCGTCGAGGCGACCAGGCGCCACTCTTATCCTCGTCAATCGAGCGTCTTGCAGCAGGCGGTAATCGTGCGAAAGTTGAATGCGAAATTGCGCACGCACCAGAGCGCTGGTCAGTTCACGCGCTTGGAAATTTAATAACATTCTCTGTGCTAATTGCTTTGAGTCGAGTTGTTGTAACGCTGCTGTATCTCCAAAAGGAAAACCTCTGGTTAGTGCTCCAACATTGAGGTCAACCTCTGCTTCCTGTTCCTCGTTCTTCAGCATGGACCGGCTAACCCAATCGGCATCATCTCCAAAACTAAGTTGTGAGGTCTTAAATGCCGGTATTTCGATCGCGCCATCTCGTACAAACGGGTACCACTCAGGCAGTATGAGCGACCTAAACTGTGGTGCGTTTGCACTCTGGATGTTGAGAGGCGTCATTCTAGGAGGGCTCGGCAACAGGGCCACGGCGCGAGAAATCGCATCCGATTGCGACCGGTCTGACAAAGCAGCGTCCAAGGCATCGGCACGTTCTGTGGGACTGAAACTCTCAGTTGCCGTCGGAGTGTCAGAACCTCCAGATGGCGCGGACAATAGTTTCTGAGCAGGTGCCGCGAAAACACCCGGTAACAACACAAACAAGGAGGCGAGCGCCGACAAAGCACAAGAGATGAGTTTGTCAGGGAATATTTTCACGATATGCAAATATCACTCAGATCGCATTGGATGCAGTTCTAGATTCCGCATCCGCTGCATATGCTGTTCAAAAACATTGTCTACGCCAACGTCCGCAATTCTGCGCGAGCGTTCCATCAAGGTCTCTTTGTCTTCAATAAACAGGCGCGGATCTGGAGGATAAATCTCCGGGTGAATTCCGGTATCCATACGAATCGCGTCTACTGGGCAGGCCTCCACACAGTATCCACAATAAATACATAGCAACGTGTCAATCTCGTAACGATGCGGAAACTTTTCAACTTTCGCATCCGCATGTTCGGCCGGCTCAATGTAAATACAACGAGCGGGGCAGGCAGTCGCGCACAGAAAACACGATGTGCACTTCACATCACCATTGGCATGCAGCGTTAATCGATGCCGCCCCCGATAGCGCGAAGGATACTCTCGTCGCTCATTAGGATACTGAATGCTCGCCGCCGCGCGCACATTCTTCATGATGCCAAATAGGTGCAGAACGTGAACACTGAGGTTTCGGACTAATTTCCAAAAAGTGAAACTAACCCCTTTCGCAATCTCAATGAGATAAACGCGTTCGAGGAATGTCATTTCTTCACGACGCTTCATACAAACTCTCAAAAAACTTCGCCCAGCTTAGAGTAAGAGCTCCGAGGCACTGCTCGCCGTGGTGACGAGGAGACATCAAGAGGTTAGCCGATCCGGGCTCGGGCGGAAACCAGGTGCCCACGATACTGACATCCCACCACTGTTAGAAAGCCAATTTATCTTCAGCCTTAGGGTCCGCAGAACTAAAGGGTGCCAATCCATCGCGCGAGACGACGGGTCAGCTCAATTGAGAGCAGTGGCGTAACGCCACTGACCACGTGAAATCCCGCCACCAAAGGACGGGTGACGTGAGCCAAGTTCAAACAATGCTCAAGGAAAAATTCTGAAAGATCCGCTTCGGCTTGGCGGGCAAGGTGCTCAGAAACCGCCTCAGAAATTCGTATGCCTGGAATCTTCGATATTCCTTCTGCAGCTTTCTTGCTCTTTAGAGGCAAGAGACCAAGGAATATTGGCAACTCAACCTCTGCGGCAGCCTCAAGAAAGGCACACGCTGCAGTTGCGTCAAAGACCGGCTGACTAAGCGCGTATTTGGCACCCGCCTCCTTTTTTCTCTTCAACCTGCGTATTTCTGCTGCTGAATTGCGTGCGTTCGGATTAACGACGACGCCAGGAACGAATTGAGGCGCCCCCTTAAGCTCATTACCCGCAAGATCCGCCCCAGAATTCAGAGTTTGTATAGCGCTGAGAAGGCCAACTGAATTTACCTCGAATACTCCCTTGCGGTCAGGGGAGTCCCCAATTGTCACGGCATCACCAGTGAGTGCCACGACCGAGCGAACCCCGAGCGCCCAACCAGCCAGAAGATCGGCTTGAAGTGCTATCAAGTTTCGATCGCGGCAGGAGACGTTGATCAACGTTTCAACCCCAAATCGCTGTTTTATCATTGCGCCGAAGGGGATGGCCGCAAGCTTCATTCTGGCAAGAGCGCTGTCTGTAATATTGAGAAAATCCACCCCATCCAGAGCTCCCTCCAATCGAGAGAATATGGGCTCAATTTCAACTCCTCGAGGAGGATTCACCTCCAAGCAAAGCATGGGGCGAGCACCTGGCTGGCCTATCGTTTCTAAAGAGTGTCCCTTACTAATCATGGCGGTAAACTTATCTTATCTGTTTGAATTCACTAGAGCAGCGGCTGAAAAGCAAGCAAATATCTCTCCGACCATCAAGGGAGAACAATCGCTACTTTTTTAAAAAATCACCCGTAACAGCCGAACAACACTACCGTGTATCTTTCCACAGCTTTGTCGCCTTAAAGACCGAGAATTCAACCCATCGCTCTCTAAATTTCTCTCGTTAGGACAGCAGTTTACCTTGCATTTTGCCTCTATCTCGAAGTACCGTACCAACGAAGCAAGCGTCGGAAGAGGCGCTGTCCGAGAACATTTTGGCACGCAAAACATGAAGAGCTGCTTAGAAATGAGCAAAATGTTTTGCAGCTAAAATCAAACCTCGTATCTGCCTCTCCGGTGAGTACGCCTTGGCCCTCGCACCTCGTCTAGAGGAACGGCCTTGAGGTACGTCCGAATCAAGTAGCGCCATTTTTTGGAGTTGCGAACCGGGCCCTTGGGTTCGGAGAATTGTTGCGTGCGTTGTTTTTAGGTGCTGCGAGAATACGGCAAGGATGTCGGACAGAAGATCTCAAATGCAAGATCGCAAATGCAGCACTTAGTAACTCCTGAAGAAGTTTTGCCTTTAAAGAAGCTGATAGAACACGAAAGATTTTTGGATTAGGTAGCGTATATGGCACTCACAATTGAAGTATTTTATTCGTTCCAAAGCCCCTACTCCTATCTGGCTTTAGAGCAAATCTATGCGATTGAATCTGATTTTGATGTAGACCTGCTGTGGCAGCCATTCTCAGCCAAAGCCGCAGGCCAGCCAATCACCCCAGCGTCTGTGATCCCCGAAAAACTGTCGTACCTCTTTGAAGACACGAAACGTTTCGCCGAAGAGCTTGGTCTTCCGCTTCAGTTCCCTGAAGGCTGGCCAGAGGGAGAGTTTGATCCAGGTCGCGCGACTCGCGGAGCCGTTGTTGCCGGCGACATGGGCGTCTTGATGGAATACAACATCAAAATGTTCAACAAGTGGTGGGGCATGGGTGAAAATCCTAACGATGAGGCCTTCACCACTCAACTCTGTGAAGACTTGGACATCGACCTTGGCGAGTTTTTGAGCAAGGTTTCCTCGTCCGACACCAGAGAAAGAGTGAAGGGAATCTACAAGCGTGGCAGAAAGTTCGACGTGTTCGACACTCCTACATTTGTAATCGATAAAGAGCGTATCGTAGGAATTGATAAAATCTCTTTCCTTCGCGCCAGACTGAAGAAACTCGGACTTGAGCGACCAAATAAAAACGCCTGAGTTTGAAATACTTCCTAAGCCGAGGCTCTATTTAAGAAAGTCAGAATTTAAGAAAGTCAGTGGCTCCCAAAGTAGCTTTTTGCAACGGCTTTCTGGTGTTCTGAGTTAAGGGTTCGATCAATAATTCTCACCGCGCTCGCTGCTCTCTTTGTGAATACCTTTAATCAATCACACGACGAGCTCAGCGGGAACGGCGAGGAAGATACTTAGATGAACTTCTAACTCAGAAAACGAGGATGGCTTCCGATAGGGGTGTTGGTGAGTGAGTAAGCATCCTCGATTTTTTGTTCGTCACTCGTCGTCTCCCCACAGCAGACGGATTGCGACCGATCCACCAATGACAGCTTCCCCATTTCAAATTGGGGATACCGTTACTCTCTCGTCGACCGATTCGCATCATATCTGTGATGTGCTCAGACTGCCCCTCTCCGCAACACTATCGATCGTATGCGCTTCCTCTGGGCAAGAGTTTGAAGCAAAAATTTGTGCCCTTAAGCCAGCAGTTCAAGCCAAGCTCGAGCAAATTTCTAAAAGCACTCCCATCTCGATGCGTGGAGATACGCTCGTGGTGCCGCTCTTAAAAGGGGATCACCTCGAACTCGCAATCGAAAAAGCCACCGAGCTTGGGGCGAGCACCATCTCCGTATATCAAGCAGCAAGGAGCGTCGTAACTGTCGAGGAGAGTTCGGCACCAAAGAAGCTTTTGCGCTGGAATCGCGTCGCTGAGGCGGCAGCCAAACAGTCTGCGCGCAGCACGCTCCCCACATTGAATTTTTTTGCCTCGCTCGATGCCGCCATCGCTGGACACGACAGTGGTTTTTTTGGATCTCTCAACCCATCCGCCAGACCACTAAGAAGCTTCAAATGGCATGCTCCCTGCGCACTAGTGACAGGTCCAGAAGGTGACTTTAGCCCGCAAGAAGAAGCTCTTTTGCTGAATCAAGGCTTTCGTCCCGTCTCTCTTGGTTCCCTGGTGCTTCGAGCGGAAACGGCTGCTATAGTCATACTGTCTTCTGCAAACGCCATCTGGGGAGATTTCTCCGAACATGAAATGCCCTGACTGCGGGTTCGTTTGCTCGGATCTGCGAGACATTTGCCCCAAGTGCTTAGTCGATCTTCGTGATTTCAAGGAGCAGACAGGCCTGCGCGTATCGAACCCGCGAGCCTCGTATGAACAGCTCGTCGATCGCGCTACCAAGGGTACTGGCTCAGGCGCCTTTCTCGTATCTCAGCCAAGCAAAAGCATAGAAACGGAAAACTCAGAGCGCGCGCCTGGCAAGACCCTCGTTGGATTTTTATCAGGTTTTTTCTCTCGCGCTCGAAGCAGTTCCGTCTCATCCCCCACTCCTTCCGAAAGTCCTGCACCGAGTAGCTCGGAAGTAAGGGCGCCGATCGCCCCAGAATCAGAAAAAGAATCGGACTTGGAAGTTGTTGCTGCGCAAGAAAGGGGCTTCCTTCAATCGCACCCTGACTTAGGGGAATCGCCGAGCACGGCACCTTTCGACGCACCTCAAGCGGAAACTTCTTCAGAGGCGCTTTTTTCAGAATCCAGCAGAAGCCCCTCTTTTGAAAACACCGAAGTAGCTCCCGCTCCTCGCCCGCCGCATTCCTCGCCTGTCTTCGAAGCTCCTCCTATTTCGTATGACGAACCCCACGCGGAACTGGCGATACCGTCAAATGAGCTTGAATTTCAGGCGCAAGCCTTCCTACATGATACGAGTTCGATCGACAGCGCTGTTCCACAGCCAGAGACCCCATCGCAGCAGTCCTCACGCCCTGAAATCCAAGAAGAGCAGGCTCCTACTTCTGGCGAAACAATTGCGGCCTCTTTCTCGCCAGGCCTCGACGAGATTAGTGCTGCTGCGGAAATATTTCAGGCATCCGCCACACCAAACAACGACGAACCTGACACTAAGACGAGTCCTGCCGTAGAGCCTTCATATCAATCGAACGAAAACATCTCTGTACCGCCAGGGCTTCAAGCGCCAAGCGAGATTTCAACATCTGACACGGACACAAGGCTCGCTGCGCTAAGTCCCACCGCAGCACTCGAATCATCCGCCATGCACGAATTTTCCTTCTCGACCGAAACTATTGAGACTTCTATAGAGCAGCTTTTTGGAGATGCGCTCCAAGAGCTTACGACTAATGATCAGACGCAAGATCTTGAACTTAGTGCAGAGCATTTTTTTTCTATGCAGGGGCGCTCTGACGTAGAAGTGCTTTTTGAGATGTCGCGTGAGGCCCTAATTGATCCTGAGAGTGAGCGGCGCTACGTGAACACTGTTCAGACTAGCGTCAACCGTGAAGTCGATGCGGGAGACGCCGCCATTCAGCTTAGAGTAGTCGAACGCCTCTCCAATGCCCAGCTGGTCTCACTTAAGGGGAACCAAGGGTTATCGATCTCTGGTCGACGAGTCGAAGATGAGATTGAACATCCTTCGTTGCAGGCACGCGCTCCCGCATGGCGGCGAATCTCAGCCTTTGGCCTTGATGCGCTCGTCGCTCTTTTGTGTGGGCTAGGCGTCGCTATTGTGGCACTGCTCGCCGGACCATTTAGTGTGAATGAGCTAGTTACAGGAACGCGCGCATTTAGCCCCTTTGATCTTATTGATGTAGCGATGTGGGTTACCCTGGGTTCTCTTGTAAACCTTATCCTTCTACCCTTCATCTCCCTCTCGCTCACCTCGCGAACCTTGGGACAGCTCATCATGGGACTGATGATACGCAGTCCTCGAGGGAGGCCGATTGGGCTCTCGCAGGCTCTGGTTTGGTGCCTCACTACGCCCCTTTCTATTGTATCAGGTGGCGCCCTCTTGGTGGCTTTCGGCAGGTCCAGCCTTCACGAATGGGCTTCGAAAGCATTAGTGGTCGCCGTAGAGCCCTCAAGCGCATAGAAATAAAAAAGTGAGTTGGCCCGGCAGCTTGAAGTGCCTTTTGCTTCTGTGGTACTGACCAGGAGCTCCGCTTGTTCGATTAGCGAGCTTTTTTCATGCGCCCAGATAGCTCAGTTGGTAGAGCAGTAGACTGAAAATCTACGTGTCGCTGGTTCGATTCCGGCTCTGGGCATTCTCTCTCTCCCCCCAAGAGCATCGTATCCAGGACGAACCGCCACTGTGTTTGTTTATTTGTGTTTGTTTATTTGTGTTTTTTGGCACTGCGCTAAATTATTGGGCACGCTGCTAATTGATGGAACAGATATTCATTGATCGAAAGTGAGCATTTAAACAGAAACGTTTGACCGCTAGAATTCATGCGGTAGAACCTATGCTAGTATACTAACCTGGTTCGCGCCAAAGTAGTCACCTCGGAGTAGCCCCCGTGCAGCAACGTTCCTCAAAAAACGACGGGCGCGCCCCAAAGAAAAGCGGGAAAGGTTTCGCCTCTCGACAGTCCCCTCCTGCGCGAGAATCTTCAACCAATAAAGGCACTTCACGAAATTCGACTACCAAGAAGAACTCAATCACTTCAAGCGACTTAGTTGGTTTTCTCCGAAACGAACCAGCATGCCCAGCATTATTACTGATCGTCCCTGATTTTGTTCGACGTGAACGCGCCGCAAAGTATGTGCTCGAGCATTGGCTCGGTCCCTTTTCCCCTAAGACCTCCAGCGATGAAGCCTCAACCCCTCAGATCTCTACGGAGAACAGCTTCCCGACCAACGCGTCAGCGCACCGCTACATGGGGAGCACACTGAACACTTCAAATGTTTTAGCGCTCAGCGACTCCGCAAGTTCACTTTCCCTCTTCACTTCGAAAGAGGTTTCTTACATAAGAGACGTCGACCATTGTCTTCCCGCCGTAGCAACCGAGCTCGCCCGAATAGTCCCCCGCTTTGGAACATCACACCGGCTATTACTTACCGCTGGAGTCATGCTCACCAGCAACCCGCTCATGCAAGTGCTCAGCGAGCAAAACGCTTGCATTCGTTTTGAGGCGCTTAAGGGATTTGAACTGCACCGCTGGCTTGAAAAAGAACTTAAACGTAGCGGATTTAAATCATGGAATGAATCTGCACTTACGGCCCTGCTCTCAGCGAGCGAGGAGTCTCCAGATCGTCTTGCCGCAATGACTCATCAACTATCCCTCTTCTGTGAAGGGGAAACGCTCTCGGCTCCAGATGTCGCGGCGCTTTTTGTACACCAAACTACTCCTGGAGAATTTGAATTTCTTGACGCACTGATCGCAGGAAATGTACCCAAGTGCGAAATAATGATCTCTGAATTTTTCAGATCAGGAAAGAATCAGTTCATGATACTGGCTCTGGTCGCTCGCTCCTTTTCGAACTATCTCGCAGTTCGAACCATGCTCGATGAGGGCATCGCGCCGCAGGCTATTCGAGAAAAACTCGGGCTATCGCAATGGGTGTATAACAAAGCGGTGAACGCTACGCGCCGCTTTTCAGCGGACCGTCTCACGTCCGTAATGAAGACGCTCGTCTCTATTGATAGTCGCTTGAAGAATCGCTCGGTAGGAGCTGAAATACTCATGAGCGAATTGGTGCGCGAAACTTCACTCCGAGGTGAAGCCGCAGAGATTTCAAAATGGAGCACTCATGTCTAGAGAAAAAAACGCTCTTCGATGTATCATTTGCCGAGCGAAAGTTATTTTTCCTTCGATTCTGCCAGTGAGTTTGGTCCTTTGCCTTGCTTTCGCTTGCGCCCGCACTCTACTTGCCGAGACGCCAAGCGAGGTAGCGTTGGCAAGCGAAGTTTCCCTTCCTGAACTCGAGAATTCCCAGATATCTCAACCGCATGACGTGATTCTCGACGCTCTCATTTCAAATGAAGGTGTCAACGGCTGGTCATTTCTCGCTCAGCAACTCGTCCGGATTGGTGTCCCGTCGAGCCAGGTCGTAAAAGTGCTTGGTGACCGTCGTATGCCGCAGCGTACACCCGTCACGTTTAAGCTTAAACCCCGTGAAACAGAGCAAATGTACACATCCTTCACGCTGCCCTCTCGATTAGAAATCGCAAAGTCTTGTCTCAAAAATCATCATGAATCTTTCGTGCGAGCGGAGGGACTCTTTCAAGTGAGTCGTTACGTGCTTGCAGCCTTGCTGTTAGTAGAAACTCAATGTGGTCGCTTCGTAGGAAACAGCCTAATACTGGATCGCCTCGCGCGCGTGAGCTCGGTTTCGGAGCCGCAAAACATCGATTTCAACTTTAACCAACTCCGCGCCTCTGACCCTACCGTTACGAGAGAAGAGGTTGCTGCTCGAGCGCAGTACTTAGAAGATACGTTTCTTCCCGAGGTGAAAGCGCTTCTTGAGGTAGCACGAATCAAGAATGTGGATGTATTCAAGTTCAAAGGTTCTGTCGCTGGCGCTTTTGGGCTCCCTCAATTCCTCCCCACTTCATATTTGAAGTACGCCGTTGACGGAAGCGGCGATGACTTTGCAGACTTGTTTGATCCGAAAGACGCCATACCGTCGGTAGGCAACTATTTACTCTCATTTGGCTGGAACGAAGAAAGCTCGGCTCAGGATAAAAAGAAAGTGCTCTGGCATTACAATCGAAGTGATGCGTACGGGGATGCGGTATTAAAGGTATCCATTCTGCTGCGCGAGTCTTATAAGAAGTCGGCTTAATTTCATCCACCCACCAGAATCTTTGGCCTAGACTGTCCTCAGCAGTGCGCCAGAGCCAATCCGCTCACTTCTCTGCCAACCCATTCTAATCACACCGTTTTCTCTCTCAGAACCCTAAGGGATGCCGCTATCTAGAATCGTCTATTTTCTGCCGACAAACAAAGCACGCCGTCGGGGCGCAGCTATGTGCTGCCTCTTGAGATTCTTGCTTCTATCGAATTTAAAACGTCTAGGGCTCACACTATGGCTAACACTCGCGCCGCCATTTTCATCTCGATCGCTCTGATGATGCTCGCGCCATTACCAGCTCGAACAGCAAACGCCCAGTGCGAAGCATGCACAAAACTCAAACGAGCCAATGTGCTTGGGATAAAGCGTGCCAAGGAATTTCTCATTCGTGCAGATCAAATAAAAGTCTTTCGATCACAGAACAAAGCCCAATCCAAAGGCTACTTCAGGTACAGAAGCTGTTTAGACCCAGCGGATGTGAGTGTGGCTGCAAGACTTCCTTGTGCGCCAGTGTTTGGAATTATCTCTGAGAAACTTTATCTATGCCCGGCCCAGCTCAAGCGATTTCGGTCAGTCGACCAAGCGAGACGTAGGGGTTATTCAGAACATCTTGAATGCCTGAACGGCATACCCAATCCACAAGTAACTCCGCTACCATCGACCTACACTTTTACCCCCGAAGCCGGAGAGCGATTCGCCGACGTTGACTCCTTTAGCATTCTTGCACTCGCTGGAGGTGGCTACCGAAACTATTCAGGCGCCAGCACTTCTCCATTTCTACCGGATACGATCCGCCATTCTCCCTCGGCAGATGGCATCACTTTCGGTGCTCTTGACGTCCCCCCTGAAATGTAGACCAGTCTGAAGTTAGTTTTCCTCATTAACTGTGTTAAGGAGGAAAAATGAAGAAGAGTCGATTTAGCGAAGAAAAGATCGTGAAGATCCTGCAGGAATCCGAGTCGGGAGTATCCGT
>JBGSMV010000081.1:0-23416 GCA_041739995.1 Bdellovibrionota bacterium | reverse complement strand
TATCGGGGGTTCGAATCCCCCTCTCTCCGCCATACCGCGCCAGCGAACGAAGTGAGCAAGCGGTATGGCGCCCCGCCGAAGCACTTATCGCAATGCGATAAGTGCGAAGGAGGGCCGGCAAATCTCATCCCGACATCAATTCGTGTCTGGAATCGAATCTTCCGAGAAACCATTCCAGTAAAATAGGAAAGAGTTTCTGCCTCTGCTTTGTTTGGTTGTTTTGATTGTCAGTTGTTCGATGTGGCGACTCGCCTTCGCTCTTACGAGCTTCGGCCATCTCGCCGTATTACCGCTTGACGCTGTGTCTGCACCTCCGCTTGACGCTGTGTCTGTACCTCCGCTCGGCGCTGTGCCCAAGATTGTATTAACGGGGGGATTCGAACCCTTTGGGAAACACTTCCTCCCGTCACACGCCGATCGCTGTCGAATTGCCGCTCACCCCATCCGAAACTCGTTTGATCTCCACCTACGCCACTTTTCAACGCAAGACGCCCTGAGGACCTTTACAGCGGAAAAGCCAAGAATAACCATTCTTGAATGCTGCAATTTGTTGGACTTGGCGAGCTTCGGGGAGTACCATGGGAAGCCGTTGCATGAGGATTCCTTCCTATGGAAATGCTACTGATTATACTGCTCTTTGTGGCGCTCGGAGCCAAAGAGGTTGATTGGGCCCCGCAGGCCTCTAGTAATTAAGTCCCGCCCGTTCCCGACTTTTTAGGTTGAACGCCGATTAAACCGCCGCAAAGGTGCTATTTATAACTACCGTAATTTCTCTCTCCATCTCTGGGGAAACGCGGCTCTTTGTTCGTAGTCAAATTCTGATTGCCCACTCTCCTTCAACATGATGAGCTCCAGAGGAATCGTGGTGCTGCTTGTGCGCGAGCGGCACACATCATCTGTCTATTAAACTAATGTCTTCGGAGGATTTAAGCCTGTGTATATGAGAGCGTGTTCAGTATTTCTAGCAGCATTATTTTTAACGTCAGGATTTGCAGTGGCAGAAGAGTCGGCAGCTAAAGTTACAAAAACGGAATCAGGGCTTGGGTATATCGACACAGTAGTCGGCGATGGAGCTGAAGCTAAAAGCGGTGGCGTTGTCGTGGTGAACTACACTGGATGGCTGAATAATAACGGAGAGAAAGGTAGCAAGTTTGATAGCTCCTTAGATCGCAACTCCCCGTTCTCGTTCCCGCTCGGCGCAGGTCGAGTGATCCAGGGGTGGGATCAAGGAGTGGCTGGTATGAAAGTTGGCGGGAAACGCACGCTTCTCATTCCATCGGCGCTTGGATACGGCGCGCGCGGATCGCCTCCAGTGATTCCTCCAAACGCAGATCTTATCTTTGATGTGGAACTGCTAAAAGTTCAGGGCTAAGCGCATTTAATAGATGCGTGCGGAACTGCGTGTTGATGCTCCTTCGCCTAGGCTTTTTTGCCGCCAAGTAAGTGCTCCACATGTAGGGCAAAGTTGGCTGAGTCTATTGGCTTTGGGACAAACGCGCAGGTTCCGCTCGTAATGAGATCGGAAATCTCCCCCATTCGAACCGAACCAGAAACTATCACTATTGGAATGCTCGCCAGCGAAGGCTTGCTGCGCGCATGCTCAATCAGTGAGCGTCCGTTTAGCTTAGGCATATCAATGTCTGCAACGATCAGTGAAGGTTCTGGGTTGTCGCGTAGGGTAGTCCAGGCTCTTTCTCCATCCGAGCACTCGATTGGAAATATCCCGAGTTGACGGATCTTCGCGCATAGAATCTTGCGACTTACTGCGTCATCATCAGCGACAATTGCGTAGCGCATTATCAACCCCATTTTCGACTAGACTTAGCCATTAATCCCACAGGCACGAGGTGGCCATGCGCTTAGATTCGCTCTGATTAGGTAGTCGGAGTATCTAGTAAGAAACTAAAGTCGATTGATTTTTAGGTCTTAGGATAACGGAGGCGGTCCTTTTGCAGGCAATATGGGAGGGTTGACGGCAGACAGTGCCTTCAATAGGAGACGAGACATGAAAGACGCTTCGGTGCATGGAGATGACAAAGCTGGGGGTACCAAGGAAGAGGCAAGCTCCTCTGCTACCCCAGCTTGCAGGTCTCGCTTTTGGTGTTCACCTTGCTTGATAATCTGGGGAACTGTAGCACTGCTGTTGGTGCTGGCGAAAATATTCAGGTTCTAAGAGTTTAGTATCTTTCCTCAGGTGCGTACGCATTCGTTGACGATGAAAAATCCATTTGGTATCCGCCGTACTGCGAGAGCTCTTGCCTTCGGTTCTGCCGTCATTTGTGCGCTTGCAGCGCTTGTGGTGTGGCAACAAGAGCGTCTCATATTTCCAGGAGTGTCTTTCAAGAAGAGCTCTGGCCCCTTCCAGCTTTTACTCAGTGTGACTGCGGTGCGTGTGAACACTAGTGATGGAGAGTCTCTGCAAGCGTTCACTTCCATTCGGTCTGTGGGTCAAAGCGAGTATGTGGCGCTTATTTTTCATGGAAATGGAGAAACCGCCGAGACACAGAATTTCATTCCGTTCTTTAATAGAGTGGGTATTCCGGCGCTGACCTTTGATTATAGAGGTTACGGAAGATCTACGGGGTGGCCATCAGAGCAGGGCCTCTATCGTGATGCAGAAGCCGCGGCTGAAAAAGTGAGGGAGCTCTCTGGATTAGACTTTGACCGATTCGTCCTGCTCGGCAATTCCATTGGAGCGGGGCCTGCGGCATATCTCGCGCGCAAGATTCAACCGCGCGCGTTAATATTATTAGCAGGATATTCAGACTTTCGCTCGTTGGTGGCGACCATGCCTCCGTATAGCTATTTAACGCCATTCTTGCGGTATCAATTTCCAGTTGCAGAGTATTTGCGGGGGCTGTCAACGCAGTGCGTTGTTCTTGCACATGGACGCAAAGATCAAGTGGTTCCGTTTGAGAACCTCGCTCAGCTGACGAAGGCAATTCCTCAAGGGGTGTCGCTCAGTGTTTTAGAATCTGAGGAGGCTTCGCATAATGACATTTTCTACAAAGTCGAAGAGCAGCTAGTAGAACGTACGAAGGACTGTCTCGGGGCCCTCTAGTCGGCCGAGGCGCACCTTTCTGGTGCGCTTATTTTTCCAGTAGATCTTCAAGTCAGTCTGGGGCGGCAAGCCATATAGTCAATAAGTTCATACGCTTAGCTTAAGAATTGAGAATCCCTTACAATCTCGTGCGGGGAAACTTGGGTCTACGGGGAGACACAATGAGACATCACATCAGTTCACGAGCCGACGGTCAGCACGAATCTGTTTCTAAGGATTTGGCACGAGAGAGTGCTCGATTATATGGAGCTTTGTGCGTGCTTGGCGTTTTCGCTGTTGCTCCGTTTCTGCTGAAAGAAGGCTTTACTTCGCGCGACTGCATCTTAGTATGTGCTGTGGGATTGCTCCTGCTCGTCTTCGTGGCGATTGATAGCGTGTTCGGGCAGCGTCTCGATTCTTAGCTTGGCCATCATCGGCCTTATGCGAGCTGAATCGTTACCGATCGGTGGCAAGATTCACAAACATCGTTGAATGGAAATTTCTTTGGACGGCGGTAGATCGTTACTGTCCCTTTGCATTCCGGGCACGTTGCCTTGCCTCCTTCTACCACGCCGGTTTGGTTAAGCGCTGCTAACACCAAGAGGACAGTAACCACAAGCCCAAGCGGAACCAACACGAAGTGGGCTATCGGGATAAACACGGCAAGTACTGTAGCTACGAAACCAATCGCTCCGCGTGACACCGCTCGGCTAGTGCGTTCTGATTTACTGAAATCCCGTATTTGAACTTCGCCGCTCGATGGCTCTGGGTTGTGAGCGAATACGAGAATTGCTGCGGTTTGGGTAACGGTATTCATGGCGGGAGTCCTTTGCAGTACTTGAAGGGGGTCGGCTAAAACAATCCTTCACTCTGCTTGCTTCTTAGGCCATATTCCAGATCTCATTCGAAGAACGCAACACTTTCATGAGTTCTTTGGGCTCAGAAATCTAATCGTGGGTGTGATGGCGCGTGGAGTTGCTTACGGCCTGAATTTTTACTTCCTAACTGGAGCAAGAAGCTATGGCAGCAGTGATTTTAGCGAGCGATGAAGGGGGATTCGGTATCGCTCAATCAGTGAGGGCCTTCCATGATGGGCTGGGAGTGGTGGAGTGTCTTGAGCGCGGAATTCAAGCAGTAGAGGACGATCCGCGTGCATTGACTGTCGGTTTTGGTGGAGCGCCCGATGCTGAGGGACGTATGAGTCTTGATGCTTCTATTATGGAGGGAGCTTCCAGGCGCTGTGGTTCTGTCGGGGCTCTTTCTACTGCTCGCCATCCGATCTCGGTTGCCAGAAAGGTGATGGAGACACTGCCGCATGTTTTGCTTGTGGGTGCTGGCGCAGAGAGGTTTGTGAGCGAGACGAGTTCGGAGCAGCGAGAGATGCTGTCGGATAGTGCGAGAGAAGATTTGAGCGAATGGCTCTCTGCGAGGAAGCTCTCGCCTTCCATAGGCCCCGATGAGCCTTTGATTCCTCACATGGATTTCTCCGCGAAGAAGAACCTCTCATTTGGAACGGTAACGTTCCTCATGCGAGATAGCGCAGGAAAGCTCGCAGCTGGTGGAAGTACCTCAGGGTGGGCCTACAAGTACCCGGGTCGCATAGGTGACACGCCGCTAGTTGGTGCGGGTCTTTATGTTGATGATCGCTACGGCGGAGCGACTTGTACTCATACCGGTGAAATGACCATACGAGCAGGCACCGCACATTCGGTGGTCATGCATATGCGCTATGGGAAATCCGTTAAAGAAGCCTGTTGGTTAGGGGCCGAAGATCTCGCGCAGCTCTCTGGGGGTTACCTCGGGCCAGTGATTATTCATGCCATCAGTCGAGAAGGTGAGCCGTATGTACTTCAACTTGGAGAGACGGATGGTGACCAGTACTGGGTTTGGAGAGAGGGAGATGCTGAGCCGAGTGCCGCTTCTCCTGAGGTCTATAAGTAAGTGTAAACGTAAGTAAGTTGAGTCTGTGAGTGACGCGTATCTTACCAGTTAGGTCTTCCAAAGCGCACATTGCCTGAAGCCTGCACCTGTTCCATGAGGCTATCGATGGCGGAATCAGACGAGCCAGTTATAACTACCTGGCACCACGGGGAGGGGCGAAGAATTCGCGGTGCTCCCCCGTATTCGGTGCAAATCGTCCCGAAGTGAAGCGGTGTAATCCGACCCACCTGAGGGTCCGCGCGGGTTAGCATCTTCTTGTTGATGGTCAGAAGTTCTTCAAATTGTTGCATATCAACTATCGGAGAGCTTGCGGTCATGTACGGCGCGCGCCACGCGGGCGCTTCAAGCTTTGTCGAGCCAACGATGTACGAGGTGGCACTTATCGGTGGGCGGGCATTTAGTTCTATGATTCTTGTATCTAAATTTCCATCTGGCTTGAGAATGACTACAAAATCAATTCCGCAGATCCCTACAAATCCAAGCTCATTGACGCTGAGTTTCGCGATTCGTCGTGATTGCTCCTCGAGATTATCAAGAAGTTCAGTGCCGAATGTGCGGGGAACATCGAGCAATCCACTTCCAAGAAACTCTCCGTTATCTCCGATAATTTGTTGAAAAAACGCGTGAGTTTTGTGTCTACCCTTTCGATCTATCTCCAGCACCGAGCTTCCCACGAGAAGCTTTGAGCCATAGTAGGAGGCGTCAACTTCCAATGTTATACCGAAAGGGGTCTCAGGCGAGCTATTGGGAGACCAGATAAGTCCTTGTGCTTCAGGCGAAAAGACTTTGGAGGCTGTTAGGCCGTTGGAATAATCTTGCTCCAATGCCCGAATTCCGGAGGAGAATACCGCTTGGTCAAAGTCAGAAGGAAGCTGGACGATGCCGCAACCGCCCATGGCGTTCGAGAGTTTTAGCCATCCTCCGAATCGACGAATTTCCTCAGGAAGGGCATGTGAGTTGTAGTCGCGAGATACTTCAACATGTAAACAAGTATGTACGCCGTAGTCTCCCGCGTGTCGTAGCAGAGCGCGTTTATCGTCGGCTCGGACGGAGTCACTTCGTTGTATGGGTACCATCCCGAGTTCAGAGGCTCGGGCACGAATTGTTTTGGTGGTAAAAGCTGAGACAAATCCAAGTCCCTCCAAGCGTTCTCGCTCTGATTGAGGGAGCCGGTGCGCGAGGGAGAGAAGATCAAAATCTGGGAGCCGAGTAAAAGCTTTAGGAGACGGATCGACGGGTAATACTTGACCATCGACTAAGAGGCCTTCACTAAGGGCGTAGCTTATTGCGCCAGGAATCGGACGAGGGACTATTGCCAGTTCGTCTTGCTGGAGTGCCATGAACGATAGCTGACTGATGGCCCATGAATCGTCAGGTGTTGGATCTACGTACAGCGGTAAGGATATGGCTGGAGTAGTTCCACGAATGATTTCAACACGGTTGTGAAAATTATGAGCGACCACTAGGGGGTACCTGGAACGAGGCGAGACGGTGAGGGACCATCAAACTCTAATTCATGTTGCTGCGCGTATGCCTCCTCGCATCGAGCTACGCTCATGCCGAGCGAGAGACCGAGTACCGCTGCAAGAGTAGGAGTGCCTTTGGTTCTAGGTGGCTGGGTAAGATCCTGAAGCCCTGAGGAGTGCTCAAGTTGCTCTGATTCTCCAGGGGCAGTTCCTGGTTTCGATGCGGCGTCGATGGGCGGCGTGTGGTCTAACTTGGGTCGGTGCTCAGTTGAGTTAGGCTCAGTTGAGTTCGGCCCAGTTGAGTTAGCCCCAGTTGAATTCGGGCCAGTTGATGACCCGCCACCTGAGGCCTGGCCTGTTAAGAAGTCATCCGCTCCTGAATGGGGCGAAGGGTCGGAAGCTCCCGAACTATGGGGATGAATAAACGCCAATTTCTGCCTGTTCTCCTCTGCATAAAAGCCAGAAGTCTTTTATGGAGAACATTCCATCGCTAATCAAGTTTTCCGCGCAAATACTCGATTGCGATGGCATGCAGGCGGCGGTGTGCGGGGCATATCTCGGCTGAAATGTGTCAGTGAGTGGGGCGAACCTCACCGCACGAGCCCGATGCTGATCTTAGATCAGGAGCTCTTGGATTAGTTTGCTTGCCACAAGAAGACTGTCGGCTGGCTTCAAAGTGCCGGCCACATTCTGAGCTTTCAACTCTTGCACTCTTTCAGCGCGCTTTGCGGCTTCTGCTGAATCACCACTTCCAAAGTCATTCGAGAGCGTGAATGCCTCGGCGTTTTGTCGAGACGTTTGCACGCGGTCTTGACTCACTACTTCCGTAGCGTCTTTGTTCTTAGCGATTTCAGTTGATGTAACGAACGACCCCGAAGGATCGGTAATGTTTCGAATTGCCATGTTTCACCTCGTCCTTGACACGGATGCCTCCTTACCGTTCAGTAATCGAACCCGATTACTATCGAAGCGATATGGGGTATCCCAGACTTCCTACTACGCAGCCTCTCCGTGGCCGTACGACGAGAATCCTTTCCAAGGGTTAGTGTTCGACGAGCGCTGGGCAGAACTTAAGTGCTTTTTGCAGGGTGAGTGGTAATTTTGCTTAGTTGGTACATTTGGCGAAGGGTAGGGGTAGCTCGGGGCATTTCGCTCCCTTCGTTAGCGACTTAAATAGTGCGTTATTACAAGGAGATAGAGTGGCAACCGGCATGCTAGTTCGGTTTCTAATCAGAGAGCTTGGCGTAGTAGCTGGCTGCAAAAATCGAAAAAGAGAATTTAAAACAGCGTTTCTAGGTAAGTCGACACTAACCTCTTCGTCGCCGGAGATTTTATATATCTTTCAGTTAGTTACATCTGTGGATGCACGAGTGGCACCTCGCGTTTAGGAACTCTAGCTGGCAGACTACATAAGTCACGAATCGGTAGAACATGGGATATCTTGTCTTAGTCGTCGCTTGAGTCAGCGCATGGAGTGTCCACAGAGTAGGATGGCAGCGACGCGTTACGACATATTGTGAAATTAGAGATGGCAAAGGTTCGTAAATTCTCCGCGCTCAACATCCGCAAGATTACTGGCGGCAAGGACCCCGTTCGCCTGGTTGAGGAATTCATTCTTCGGCGTGGGTATGATCCTGATAAGTGCGAGCAGCAGCGCACCCCCGATCATGTGCGCTGGATGATGCGTATCGGGAGTGATGAGGAGCTTGAAGTTCTTATCGAAGGGATAAAAGTCTCCGCTGAAACTACCATTTATATGGGAGTTAACGTGGTTACGGTGCCGGTCCGCGGTGGCAACGACGTGCTTGCCGCAGCACTTCAGATCGCCGACGGGTTAGTGGGGATTAAGGTCAGCCTGGTGGGGCACTATCTGGTACTTAGTTCTACCCTAGGAGTAGCCGGTTTGACCGTAGACGAATTGGATTACAACTTTAAGCTTATCGCTGCCCAGCAGAGCTGGTTTAGAGAGGCGCTTGCCGATGAGCTGGGCTGGGAGAGTATTCCAGAGGAATAGTCTCAGCGAACTCTGCCATCACCTCCCTTACCCCCATTCCTGTACGCACGGGCTTCCTGCCCCGCCAGCAACTTTTGCCCGTTATCTCCGATAATTCAGCCGTGATTTAGAAAAGATCGATTCAGAGAAGCGCGTCAGGGACCTTCGTGTGCCTCGATGCCTTGCGCTCAAAAGACAAGGAACTATTGAGTAAGCGCAGGGGATCCCGAGTCTCTTGCTGGTCGAAAGCTTAAGAAAATTTCGGCGAGTTTAACACAATGAGCAATTCAACAAGCGACTCTACGCGTCATCCTGGAAGGAGCATCGTCCAAGACCCTCGAGCGAGGAGTCTTGCGCGTTGCTCTAGCGCTGAGGCGCGAGCACTTGTGCCCTATGATCTTGCCAAGCAACTCGAAGTTCTTCCGGTAGGAGTTATCGTCACTAAAGACGGCAAGAGTCTGGTGGTGGCTTGCGTGAAATCACGAATTCCAGAAGTGCGCTCTGCGCTGCGATTCTCTACGGGGTTAAAGATTAAAGCGGTAGAAGTAGGAGAAGAAGAGCTTCATGCGGCTCAGTTTGTTGCCTATTGCGGAGATACGGCAATGCTTGAATCTCACCTGGCTGCGCTTCGAGCGGCTGAGATGGTAACTCCTCCGCCTCCTCTGATTAAGCATGCTCATTCCGAGTCCGAGATTCCGGTATTTGTAAGAGCACTACTGCGCTACTCATACGCCCAGCGTGCCTCTGATGTTCATCTCACACCTACTCCAAGAGGGACCTGCCTCAGCATTCGCGTAGATGGTGAGATGCTCGATCGGAGCGATCCAATCGCTTCCTTTGCCCAGCATGAGCACTTAGTGCGTCACATTAAAGTGCTCTCCTCGCTCGACGTGACTAATAGGTTTCGCCCCCAAGATGGAGTGCTGCGGAGTGGGTTGGTGCTCGGGAATGCAAATCTAGCGACCGAAGTACCGTTCGGACAAGTGCGAGTGAGCTGTATGCCTACGCAGCACGGTGAAAGAATCGTACTCAGACTTGCCAGTAGTAGCCTTATTCCAAGCCTCGACGCACTTGGATTGCCAGCAGGGGTACTTGCTCACTTGCGCGAGATGCTTGGAGGCAATGAAGGCGCTGTGTTGTTTTGCGGCTCTACCGGAAGCGGCAAGTCTACTACTCTATACTCAATTGTTCGCGAACTTGTTGCACGCGGGCAGGTAGTCAGCAGCATAGAGGATCCGGTTGAGGTGACTATTGATGGAGTCTCACAGACATCACTTAATGAGTTGCAGGGCTTAGACTATGAAGCGGGCCTTAGAGGAGCTCTGCGGCAGGACCCCGACGCTATTATGTTGGGAGAACTCCGCACTGCGCAGAGCGCCTCTATGGCGATTCATGCGGCCATGAGCGGTCACCTAGTGCTCTCGACTGTGCATGCGGCCAGCGTCTTCCATGTCCTGCCGCGTCTTAGGATGCTTGGCATACAAGACGATCTGAGCTTTCAGGCAGTGCGACTGATAGTACATCAGCGGTTGGTTCCCAAAATTTGTGCGGCGTGTCGAGTGATTGATTTGCAGGGCTCGCAGCGGGTTGGATTTGAGATTGTTCGATCGGTCGGTTGTAGCGTGTGTTCATACCGCGGATTCTCTGGGCGAGTGCTCATCGCAGAACTGCTTGTTTTTGACCGCTTGGTCCAGGCATTTCTAGCGGAGAAGTTGCCGATTAGTGAGATTCAAGAGCGGGTTACCGAGAGCGGGCATTATATCTCCGGACGAGAACAAGTTCAGCAATTCGCGCGTGGCGGAATTATTGCCGGGAGTGAACTTGAAAGAGTAGAGTAGGGGTTATGTCGCAGCTCCCACTTCGCCCCAATGTTTGCCTCTTTGTGCTGAACTTAGCCGGATTGATCTTTCTTGGGCGACGCCATGGACAGCCTCAGGTTTGGCAGCTGCCGCAGGGCGGAGTCGAGGAGCAGGGGACTTTGGAAGAGAATGCGCTTAGAGAAGCGCACGAGGAACTTGGGGTTTCACTTTCGTCCTTAAAGGTGATCCAGCGCTTAAATTCCACACACGCTTACGACTGGGCGGTTCCACCGGAGTATGCCGTTGGTAAATTCAGAGGCCAGCAGCAGACTTTCTTCGTGCTGGAGTTTATCGGAGCTGACTCTGAGATAGAGCTCAATCGCTTCTCTCCAGAGTTTGATGAATTCTGCTGGTGTAAGCCTGAGGATGTCCGTGCCCGCGCTGAGGCGAAGCGCTTGCCTGGGTATGAAGCCCCTCTTAGGGAGGTCGAGCAGCTTCTTAAGGCCCGGGGTTTCTGAAGGGAGGCCGATTGGCCTAGGGCGCCTGCAAGAGAGGGCTAAATCAGGTTAACACGGATGTATCTCTCGGCCTGCGGCCAGCATCTAAATCTAGGGTATCTCACTGAGACATCTCACCAGAAAGGCCCCCTCCTAAGGGACTTTGTGTATTGAAGGTTTCAAAGTCTTTCCGGCCCCTTAGATGCGCCAGTGTCAAGTGCCAGTGCAGGGTGGAGAGCGTTGTCGGTGGATTTCTAAATAGGTTTGGTGCGCGTGTATGGAAGGTCTCTCCTATCTCTCTCAGGATGCGGTTGGTTTCCTCGTAGTCGGCATGCTTGGGCTGTTCATAGGGTTGCAATTGCTTGTGGCCGTCGCGGTTCTTGTGAGTATCCGTTCATCTGCTCGTGAGCGGAACGTTCTTCATAAGGAGATGTACGGCCTGGTGCGCCGGATTGAGGGACTCACCTCTCATCGCAGAGAGCAAATTCTTAAGCATTATGACGGGATGTTGGAGAATCTCTCCATGAGACTTCCGCCAGCGATTGCTGCACACACCAGCAGCGCGATACTTGAGACCGAGAGTAAGATCTTGCATCGCCTCGCAGAGTTAGAGCCTAGCTTAGGTCAAGATGAAGGCAGTCGCCGTAAAATGGACGAGCTTATTCGCTCCATGGAAGGCCTTGAGAAGACCATTGTGGCACTCGCTGCCGATACAGTTCAGCGAGTTATGGCCGAAGGTAGGAGAAGCCTACTGGACGGGGATCGTAACGATGATTTCTCGCTCGCTGCGTGATATGATCGAGACTCCTTTATCCGATGGTGTGGTCGCTGGATGTCTGCAGTTCCCAAGAAGTTATTAACTCCCGACTCAAGCACTCCGTTTGTTACTGCCCATAAGAGAATCAATCTTAGAGCTCAGAAGCCCCAAATCGCAGAGCGTATCAGCAGCGAGTATCAGCTAAGTTCTATTGCCGGACGCATTCTAGCGTCTCGGGGATTCAAGCCAGGGAAAGATCTAGGCGATTACCTGGAGCCGACCTTAAAGTCCGGCCTCCCGCATCCCTCGGCACTTACTAATCTCGACTCTGCGAGCGAGTTGATTATCGATTTCATAGCTCAGGGAAAGGCGATAGCGATTTGCTGCGACTTCGATGTCGACGGGCTCTCAGGCGGATCCCAAGTCGTGCATTTTTTAAGAGCTTGCGGCGCAGAGGTCGGCGTCTTTGTGCCCGACCGCTTCGAGGAAGGCTATGGGCTGAACTCTGACATGGTTCGCTCTATTGCCTCCCAAGGTTTTGGATTGTTGATAACGATCGACTTTGGAACCACCAATCAGGCGGAGCTTGAGGTTGCTAGAAGTCTCGGACTTAAAACAATCGTTATCGATCACCATCATGTCGGCGATCACCGACCGTCCAGCGATGTGTTCATTAACCCTCAGCAAGCATCTTGTGGATTCGCTGGCGGCGTTTTGAGTGCCGCGGGGTTGGCTTGGTATCTCATTGCGGGTCTTAGACCAGCATTTCTAAAACGAAATCCGGGGAGAGATTTACCAGAGGCGCGGACCTATCTTGATCTCGCTTGTCTTGGAACGATCTGCGACATGGTGCCACTGCGTGGCCCCAATCGAGTGATTGCGAAACGTGGGCTCGAGCTTCTAGGGGTTACGGATCGTCCGGGTTTATTGGCATTGAAAAAGATGGTGGGCTGTAAAGAAACAGTGAGCTGCCATGAGGTATCGTTTGGTGTGGGACCACGCCTCAATGCTGCCGGCCGAATGGTGCATGGGGAAATCGTCATTGATCTGCTTACCACTGACGACAGAGCGCGAGCAGATAAGGTGGCGAACACCTTGAACCGCTTGAACGCTGAGCGACAAGAGACCGAACTTAAAGTTAAGGACCGAGCAGTTGAGCAGCTTCGAAAACGGTACGAGTCGGTTGGGTTGCCCGCCGGACTCGTTGCTTGGGATGAGCGCTTTCATACCGGAGTAGTCGGGATTGTGGCGCAGCGCTTGGTAGAAATGTTTTACCGTCCGTCCATTGTAATGGGACTTGATAAGGCAGGCATCTTCAAAGGATCAGTTCGAGGCATCAAGGGATTTAGCGTCGTTGATGCGCTTGGAGCGGTTAAGGGAGAACTCATCAAGTTCGGAGGACACGAAGGCGCAGGAGGTTTCTCCGTTAAAGCCGCTCGGGTGGAGCCATTTATAGAAGCGTTTATTTCAGAGTGCGAGAAGCGCCTAAAGACGCTAGAAATTTCGCCTGTTGCTGAGGCCGATGCTGAGGTTTCACTGTCCGACCTTTCAATTAAATTGGTAGATGAGCTGCGGCGACTAGCACCGTTTGGTATGGGCAACCCCAGCCCTCAGTTGCTGGTGCGTAAACTACGGGTGGTTGACGTGCGGACGCTTAAAAGTGCGCATTTAAAAGCGATCTTAAGCGATGGAAAGGCAAAAATAAGCGGCCTGATGTGGAGGCAGCCAACTCACCCTGCGCTCGTTGTCGGTGCAGAAGTCGATGTAGTTTTCCGACCTGATGTGAGCACTTTTAACGGGAAGACCGAGGTGCAGGCAAATCTTCAGGCTGCCAGCTCCTCGAAATAAACAAATTTTTCGCGAGCTGGTTGAAAAGCGAGGCGAAGCTCACTAATCAGGCAGTCCTGACTCCCTCTGGAATCGATGCAGCACCGCATTCAAAGTACTAAATGTGTTGACTCGGAACAGAGTTGGAGGTGTTCGAAGATGGATGGGGGATTCCGCTTGTAGGGCTCTAGTCAGACAAAGCTGTTCTACACTTGCTTTCGAGGAATCGAACGTGGCGTCGTCGACGGCAAAGGCACCACCATACGTTCTGACTTTTCCGTCCTCAACTATTAGACCGTGGGCAATGGTGAAGAAGAAGAGAGAAGCAAGGTTGTCAATTCGTTCAGCTTGACGGTGAGATTTTTCATCTAAGAAGGCTGCATGACCAAGTTGGCCCCAGCGTTGCAGAAAGCGAGCCACGTCAGGAATTCCAAGCAGAGGAGCAATGCCCCACAGATCAGTAGCAATGTCGGTATCAAATGTAGGCTGATTAAAGCAGTCCTCAACCTCTTTCGAAGGGGCGGTAAGGTCCGGAAGTGCCGGGCGAATTCCGATTACTACCGGCAAGACTCTTTCAGAAAGTAGTTGAGCGAGAATGTCAGGGGGTAAATACCCCGGTACTCCTACTACTTCCCACTTACAAATTCGATGTGCTCTTTCACTCACTGCGGCGATCGAGGGAATTTCGGCGCTGGTGATTCCCAACGCGGCACGGCTTGCTCGAACGCAGCCAGCTTCATGGAATGCGCGCTGCTCGAAGTTTGTCGTCAAACTCTGCCAGGAGTTCCGCTCCTCAGCAGAGTAGGCGTCAAGGTGTTGGGTGGCTCCGATGCGCTTAAGTAGCTCAGGACATTTTTCTTCTCGATCGAGTACTCCACACAGTCGTGCGACCCGATCGACGTCCTCTTGTTTGACCGCGCGACCGAGAGAAGGAACAGCCAAGTGATTAAGTGATAGGGGCTCGGGCGGAAAGCGAAGCGGGTCCGATCCATCACGGCGATCTGGAGCGTTCTCAGGTTCTTCTGAGGGACCGGTCATTTGGTTCACCAGTAAAAGACTATCGCGAGCCCCTCCGAGAAAGGGCAATACCAAGGCGGCAAAAGCGCGCGCCACTTATTAATTGATGGAGAGTACCTAGATTCGAGGATCTACTAAAGCAGGGGCGTTGGGTAAAAAGAGCTAGAAATCTGCCGGTTAGCGAGCTACCGCAGACGAAATTTTTTCCTCGAGCCCCTTGACGACTGTCGCCATGTTCTTCGCGGCCTGATCGATGGCATCTAGTGCTTTGGAGGTAACTCCGGTCTCACCCTGTGCGGATGAGCGAGCAACAAAGACCATCGCTACTATCTCTTGCAGAGGGTTGTTGAGGTCGTTGCGCAGATCGGCCCCAAGAGACTTGAGCGCCGAAGGGCGTACCAAGGACTTGTCTCTCAGCGTACTGCGACTCAAGACCTGTCCGTTTAGAGAATGAAAGGCATTCTCTGGAATTTGGTTAAGAGGAGCGACTCTGCGCATATGAGAAACGTCATACCCATCGCGTGCAAGTTGCCCAAGCAGACTTGAGGGCGCTTCCCCCACAAGCACGAGAGTTGGAGCGACTCGCTGCGGTGTTCTGCTCATGTACTTTTGTAGAATGCTTTGCAGGCGGGAGGCACCACCGTCGGGAAGAACCGTGCTCGAGACGATCAGATTCACCTCGCGCCTTGCCAGAATAAGTTGCGCGAGTTCAATCGAGGGGGCGTACATGATGGAGCAGCCGGGAATGCTTAAGGTAAGCTGCAGCGAAATCTCCTTCGCCATCTCGCTGCTGCCATTGATGACGAGGACCTTGAGCTCAGTTTCGGAGACATCTTCAGGGTGAGCCTCGCAAAGCAATGGTTGTTTGGGGCTTAAGCGGTGAGCGGAAGGTCGCGGGAAAACCATCTGTGGTACTAACCTTTGGAAACCAGACCTATGAGTAGTGTATCGCTTAGTTATTTGGATGCTTATTCTAGGTGCACGTTTCGGTGCACACGGGTCTTTTTATTAAAATCATTTGTCGAGTAGCGCCATTTTTCGTATTGACACCCCACGGCGCTCCACCGAGCAAGAAAGACCGTAAGCCGCTAATTTCGAGAATTAGCTGGCGTGAGTGGCGATGTTTTCCTAGGGTTCTGCTCATGTCTTGAGGGCGTTTGTGTCATCCAGTCCGATGCCTCAGCGCCCTGGCAATTTCTCAGGAAGAATAAAAAATGAAACAAATAGTAAGCTCCGCTTTTTTCTGTGTCTTAAGCGTCGTTGGCCTCTGTGCTTCAGTCCAAGCTGAGGGACTTCCCGATCACGAGGCTCTTCGAAAAGCTCTTCAGGCTGTGGTCAAGGAGAGCAACGGAGGCTTCGGTCTAAACATGTGGGCCACAGTAGTAGATAGAGACGGTGTGGTGCGTGCGGTAACCTTTAGTGGCGAAGGTCGCGGAGACCAGTGGCCAGGAAGTCGCGTGATCTCGGCGCAGAAGGCCAACACGGCCAACGCCTTTAGTCTTCCAGGCCTAAGTCTCTCGACTGCCAATCTCTTTTCAGCAGTACAGCCAGGAGGCAGCCTGTACGGATTGCAGCACAGCAATCCGGTCGACACCAGCGTTGCCTACGGCGGAGCTGTGGACCAGATCGGAACCAAAACTGATTGGATGGTTGGTAAGCGGATCGGTGGCGTCAATGTGTTTGGAGGCGGATTGGCTCTTTACGACAGTAAGGGTGCTCTGCGGGGAGCAATCGGCGTGAGTGGGGACAGCTCGTGTGCTGACCACAACATTGCGTGGAAAGTGAGAAATGCTCTTGAACTTGACTATCTGCCGGGCGGGGTAAGCCCAACCAAGGATGACAATATCGTTTACGATATCACCGATGGAAAGAGTGCCGGTGGTTGGGGGCATCCGCAGTGTTCTCCCGACGCTGCGAAGATAGCTCAAGGATTTCCTAAGACTCACGCGTTTCGCGTTAAGAAGTAGTAAGCACTACCAGCAAGCGAGGTTTTGAGCTTCGCTTGCTGGTAGATATATAGGACCTGCGGCCTCTTTATTTTTGCGACTCAACTAAACGGTGTTGGCGGACCCCTGCGCTCGCACTTAGCCGGGGATGCCTTCAACTTCACTAAACCAAGTTCTTAAAAACTCAGACTAACCCCCTAATGTCGTTCGACATGATTGATTCGCCTATTATCAGTTCCCCAGGTTACCAGAGAGCCTCACGCCCCAGGTACGACACTTGCACTTACATCAAGCGTGAGACTACCACTGCTATTCATCGTACTAATTTTACTCAGCCTTCCGGCTCCGCTTTCAGCGCTTGTCGTTGACCCCACTCAAGGCGAAATTACCCTGCAAACCGGTGTGGGTCGGTGGAACGGCTCAACTGCGGTAGCGATTTCCCCGCGCTGGGTCCTCTCGGTCCAGCATATCCCCGCATCGCCCGGCATCATTTTCCATCTCGATGGAGAACAATATGAGTCGGTCGAAGTTCACTACAATGTCCCCGCCGATCTCGCTCTTATCAAAGTCGATCGCGATATGCATATCTTCAATCGCCTCTCTGCGCGTGCTCCGGTAAATAACGAGATTGTCACCGTGGGCGGGTGGGGACGACTCCGAGGACTCCCTCGTGATGGAGGTGGGTGGAATTTGATACCAACAGAATACAACCCTGATATTCCTTACGTTCCACCATGGGGGCTTCGCCACGGACAGAATCGAATTACTGTACACGGCGCAACGCTGCGAATGAACTTTTCGTCGCCGTCTGATTCAAGCTATGTCCCGTACGAAGCCCATCCAGTGGTCAACGACTCCGGAAGCGCGGTTATGGTTCCCGGACCCTCCGGTAGCTTAGAAGTCATAGGCATAATTCGCAGCAGTAATTGTCCCCTGAGTGCACCGTGGGGGTGTCCATCGAGCGGCGCAAACCTATCCTCTTCCGAGCATCAGGACTGGATCAGGAGCATTGCTCCTGAAGTGCTACCTCTTCAGTGCCCCGCCGACTTTGATACCGACGGACAAATTAGCACCACTGATCTTTTTCTCTACCTCAGTGCTTTCATGGCAGGCCACCCAAGCGCAGATCTTGATGAGTCGGGCCAGTGTTCCATCGAAGACCTTTTTCTTTTTCTTCATTACTTTTTCAGCGGATGCTAATCATCTGCATGGCCGAGGAGATCGAGGTGGGCGATCACGGCAGGGGCGCATTTTTGACCTGTGCGGGAGCGCGAATTCAAAACTTGAAACGAAGTCTGCGATATGGGGAAGCTTCTTGCCGCCACACCCAAAGCGCCCTGAGCACCATACTCAAGAAGTCCACCCCAATGAAGAATGGCGATCTCGAGTCACCCCGGGGAACCCGCTCCTTGAACTAATTATTCCAGTTCCAGCGACTAGAATTCACGGTCTCAGGTGTTCTGATTTGTAATCGAACTTGGCCGAATCATTTCGCCTGACCTTGCTTAACCGGGCTTCGGTCTAGGCAGAATGTACGGCGTGGCGAGTTGCTCATCTTTCGCCTGCAGCTCAAGGTTGCTGAGCAAAACCGCTGGGGCGATGGTGGTAATAGGAATAAAGCCTGATTCGGCCCCGCAAAACCCGTTGTCTACCTCTTGCAGATTGCCTACCGCAATAATGTTGTGAATGGCCTGCAAGGGAGTGCCAACAAAATTCACTCCTCTTACCGGTTCCTCTCGTCCGTCAGGGTAGATCAGCGTGGCGAAGGCAATTTGGCCAGCAAAGGCTTGGAAATCGTAGCTTGTCGTGTCGGTTTCCCCTCCGCTCGTCTGATACACAATCATTCCAAAGGGCTTGTTCTGAGCTTGAATCTCTTTGAGCAAACGCTCCTTTAAGCTCTCCAGGGTGACGCCTTTGTCGGCCTTTATTACCGTTACTGACATTCTGCTGATAGGACGCTGAAACTTCTTACTGCGGGCATGTCCTGTGGGTGCGAACTTTCTGTGCTGAGTAGGTGCGCGGGTAGTAAGAAATCCGGAGAGCGAACCTTCTTTAACCAATTCAGCGCTGCGCGCAGGAGTCCCTTCATCATCGAAGTCGTAGGAGCCAATGCAGCGAATTCCTTTGAAGCGACGAAGTCGAGGATTGTCGTAAATGGTAACAGGGATATTAAAGAGACGCTTTCCGACCTGCCCCTTAAAGGTCTGCCCCTCTCCGGCTGAAAGTAGGCGGCTGCCTTCAAGACGGTGCCCGATAGCTTCGTGGAAAAGGACTCCTGCTGGCTGAGAGTGAAGCAGGACTGGTCCAGAGAACGAGTGGATCGCGCGCGCTTTCGAAAGCTTCAATAGTTGTTGGTGCTTTTGACGCATCAGTCGCTTAAACGTTCTTACGTCGGGCATCTCGTCAAGACTTGCGCAATTTATTACGAGCTCCTGGTCAAGAGTGGAGCCCTCTTTCGTCATCTTTGAAATTTGAGCGGTTAGAGAGAAAACTCGCTGATGTTGGACGATGACGGTACCTTCGGTGTTCACGAATATCTTAGTGACTTGCTCGGCATCAAATTCGATCCAGCTGCTAGTGACTTGGGGTAATGTTGAAATCCAACTCGAGAGTCGCTTGCAGAATCGTACCCAATACGGCTCATCAAGAACCTCCGGACGGCTATACACAATGTGTCGATGGCGTTTCGACTTCAGGAACGAAGGCAGTCCGCGATTCGGATCCAGGGTTGAGAGTCTGCGAGATTCTTTGTCGCTAAAATCTGACAAGGCCTCACGGAACTTACATTCAGTAAGTCTCCAGACCGCCAAACGTAAACCATCATATGAGTGATCATCTATTGGAACAGTGACATGAGAGACCGACTCGCGTTCTTCATCGTTGTCATGAAGTCCACCATCGACGGTTTGGTCGTAGCGGTAAGATCCTACTCGAATATCGCAGTACACATTTCTGGTCTTATCGGAGCGTCTCCGGTAGGTTGAGCCACTCGCTGCCCAGGTGTTGAACCAGTCGACGTCGCGCAGAAGGAGTGAGCAGTAGTAGGCTTTAGGAAATCCTCTGACGTGCATGCGCAAGGCTCTGCGTGCATCCTTGGTAAGGATAGGGACGATTCTCTCAATGGCCGGGCGTTGCAGCATAGCTCTAGAATACGGGATACTTGCGACGGCGAGAATGGAAACGATTGAGGCCAACGACCAAATTGGCAACTTTTGCATGTAATATCAGATGGTTAATGAAGAAAATCTTATTCGTAGGGCACTCTCGGCTGAGCTCCTGATTGAGGCTGGCAACGACCTAGAGGCTTTTCGAGCCAAGTTCCTTAAAGCCCCAGAATCTAGCCGCGAGAAGGGGGAAGCTGCAGGGTCTGTTCATCCGTTTATCGTTCCTTTGGTCTACCCATTCGAAGCAAATCTCGAAGATGAACAGATTGAGAATCACATCATTGAGTCTCTAGCTTCAGTAAAGAAATTTAAGGTGCTGCTTCGTGGAGTTACCGGCTATCCCGGTGGTTTTGTGCTGCTCAACGTGAAAGCGGGAAATGATCGCCTTATTCTCATGCACGATCTTTTGCATGAAGGACTTCTGAAAGGCATGTTCAATCCTCTCTTTTCATATTTCCCTCATGTACTCTTGTTTCGTTGCCCGAGTGCGGAGGCTACGCGCGATGCGGTGATTGCTGGCCAAAGCTTGCGGCAAGGTTTCGAAGCGACCGTCCAAGCGGTTCGCATAGAGGCGATAGGCCAGGAAGGAAGCATGGAGCTTATTTCAGCAATCGATCTTGAAGAGTGAAGGAGACACAGATGAACACCGCAAGTGATGCGCAGTTAGCGTTGCCAAACTTTTGTCCTCAATGTGGAGCTAAGCGGCCCGAGCCGGCTCAGTTTTGCCCTGGCTGTGGGAACGCGTTTGTCGCAGGAGCGACCGCGGCAACTCCTCGAGTTCCTCGAAAGCTTGCGCCGCTCAGTGTGGGCAAAGTTGCTCTACTACTTGTGGTTTCCTCAGCGCTCTTAGCGGTTGGGTGGAGCGTTAATTCTTCGTTCTCTGGGACCAAGCCCACAGAGAGTTTTGAGGACGCGCGCGCAAGGAACGAAAGGGCGCGCATGAACCCCGCGTTGATTCGTCTGCGAGAGGCGGCCGAAGCAGCGCCAGGTGATGTGCTTGTGTGGAAGGCGCTTGCTGATGCGCTGCTTGCTGAGATGCAAGCTGCAGAAAAGCCCTCTTCGACTTTGGTATTTGAAACGATCGATGCGCTGAGAAAGATTCTTGACCTGAACCCCGACGATGCGTTTGCGCTAATAAACATGGCCGATATCTCGTTAAACCAGCAGGTGTTCGAGAAGGCAGTTTCCTACTACGAGCGATACCTCGCCATTACCCCTAAGGACCACATCTCCAGGGCACGGTATGCCAGCGCGCTAGCGTTTATGGGTAAAGCTGATGCTGCAGTGGAGCAGCTCCAAATAGTCCTGAAAGAAGACCCCAATAACTTCCATGCGCTTGCTTACCTTGCGGTAACTCATGCTCAGTCCGGTGATAAGAAGCAGGCCAGGGAAATCGGCCAGCGCGCACTGCAGTATGCGCCATCAGCTGAGGCCCGTGAGCGCTTCAACGAATTTCTTTCCTCATTGTCGGCGGAGGATCAGGCGAGTGCATCCGCACCTATGAAAGGGCCTAGTGTAGTTTCAGCAAGGGGGGGCAGTGCGGGAGGCATCGCAGCAATTGACCAGTTTGTTCGTGGCAACCAAGTGGCAGGGTCGAAGTTTTTGAAAGCTGAGCTCCGAGAAGATGCGATAGTTCTCACTTTCAAGGACTTTCCGATGGAAAAAATGCCGCCGTTTGTTCGCGACAAATTTGCGCAAAGCATTATTGACCAAGCCAAGCAGATGACTCCACAAGTAAGAACGATTGTGTTTGTGGACGCAGAGTCCTCGGCCGAGATGTGGCAGGCCACGGTGAACTAAGCTTTTGGTGACTACGCATCTGACTCAGAGGCAGATGCGAAAAATACCGGGTGCCCCAAGATTTACGACTGGTTCGAAATTTCGCCGCCCCTAAATTATTGTCCTCCGGGACTCGATTAGTATTCCTGATGTAGGTGGCGACCGAATAGCTGACGTTGAAATGACGTCAAGTGATGCTACTGCGGCACTGCTACCAAAAGCGCGAACTTCGATTGATTCACTTACCGCAGCTAGAAACTAAGGCAGGTCTGAACGTAGGGTTATGGTGTTGCTCTTGGTAGAAGTGGTGGCGCATTAAGTTTGTTGTCTGCCAGCTCTGAGACTTTCAAGACCGCAGAGTCTAAAACTCTCGATGCAGATGCTTCATTCGAAACTCTTCATTTCGTTGGAACGTAAATTCTGTAAGGCACAAACTCTTCAAGGCCTCTTCGAACTATTCATAGTAATCGCACTTCTCCAAGACCGGGTAGCATTAGAGGGAAGCTAGCTAAGAGATCTTTCGTAATCGGGCTTTGGGCAGTGTGGCTTAGCAGCCCGGTGGGAAACAGGCTTCAATTGCACGGTGAAGTGCCACGAGAACCCCTCGGGAAATGTAGGCTGCACCTGAGTTCATTCCTCGTGCGTTGTCTTGAGGAGCTCCTACCATGATTCTCGTGCCTCCTTTCCAAAGCGAGGAGCTCACAGAGAAGCCGAAGTGGTCTGAAGCTTCTTCGTTCGAGCCTCTTAAAGTAGTAAGGGGCGCAAATGTCATACCGGTGCGTCGAAACTGAAACACTGCTCCCGTGTCAGCCAGGATGTTGTCGTGATAGGGAGCGCCAATATAAATCGTATCTGGAGACAGTTTTTGATTGACTGCCACCGCATGGCCGGCAAATTGATTCGCTTGTGTCTGTTCAGGAAGGAGGAGCTGCGATTCAGTCCAAGTTCCGCCTACAAGTTTGAATACATAGGCGCCACCATTGTTCGGTGCGCCGATGCTCAGACCCATAGAGCCGACGACCAAGGTATCGCCCCAGAGCGAAGTGCTCGATCCAAAGCGGTCGTCCAGAAATCCCGAGGCGGGACTCACCGTGCCTGCATCTGACCATGAAGCCCCCATATTCAAGAGCATATGAACTCTGCCAGGGTCAGAGCCTTCTGGCGCGTTCTGTAACATTCCGACGGAAGTCCAGTTGCCGTCAGTAGAAAGAGCATAGCCGTAGCGCTGAGTGAGAATCGGATTCGCTGGAGTCGACTTGTCGGCATAGAGCCAGGTGCCAGAGTCAACGTTAAAGCGATAGGCCGCGCCTGTTCGGGCTGATTCATCAGGAGCACCCACGAAGAGATGGCTTCCAGCCAGAGCCACCGCAGCACCGAACCTCTGTCCTGCTAATTGAGTGGGGGGGAGTAATTTGGCTTCTTCAGTCCAAGAAGTCCCCACTCGGCGAAAAATATAGACAGCCCCCGCATCAACTAAGCCACCTCTGTCTTCACCTGGTGCACCGATTGCTATTCTGTTTCCCGACAAGCTCACGGCAGCGCCAAAGTTGCTTCCGATGGAAGCGTCGCTGGCGGTAAGACGCGCCTGCGGCACCGCACCAAAAGTATTAACCTGATACACGTAAACAGCCCCCACGTCGGCCTGAGAGAGATCGGTGAAAGGCGCACCGACCGCCATCCAAATGCCTTGAGCGCTAATGCTTCTGCCCACTCGATCTGAGGCTGTAGATTCTACCGGAGATAGGAGAGCTAGGCTTTGCGCTTGGCTCTCGGCGACGAGTGAGAGCGACGACGCGATGAGACCGCAAATGCTCGACGCAGCTACTAAGGATGTCGTGAGCTGCTTGCCCCGAACAATCAAAGAGCTCAGAGATCTCGAAAACATATTTTGAGACAAAAAACGGATCTGCTTCATATATATCTCTCACAATACGGGAGCACGCCCCGAGCGATAATGTCACATGCGTTCCTTTAAGTGAATGAAGATGGCGAAGTCCCCACAACGCATCCCGATAGCAGATGTTATTAGGCTAAAGCCGTTTGTAGTTGCCCGATAAGCCTCATAAAAAAGGTTACCAAAGAGAAGCTGTTTGAGTGGTTGAAGCCTCATAATTCCAGTTACCGAACTTTTATAAGGTTCTGGAAATATGAGAGAAATAGTAGGTTTTGACGAGTTAAAGCACCGCTACT
>JBGSMV010000064.1:0-4757 GCA_041739995.1 Bdellovibrionota bacterium | reverse complement strand
CTGAAGCATTGCTCCAGCAGCAGCGGCTTCAGTGCGTGCTTACCTTCCTGGTGAGAATCGGCTTCATGGCAGAGGCTGACCGGAAGTGGATTCGCGGCCTCGAGCCCGCAGTCTTTGAGGGGGAGGTGGGCCGGGCGTTCTAAATCTGCAGCGGAAGTTCCGCATTTTATGATACGCCGCTCCCCCTAAGCTCCATATGTCTGTCTGAAGTCTGCGGCGATGAGTCGGACATTATAGCGATGGAAGTTGTATGAATAAGTTAGATATCGGGAATTCAGAGAAAGGAATAATTCGATCATGGAGATCCTGGGCTTTGCTTGGTGCCACCTTGGTCAGTGCGGCCAACTTTGTTCCAGCGGAAGCCTCGGCTGATTTTCTTTGTCAGCGTAAGAATGTTGAAAATCCTAGGAACCCCAACACGCGCGTGCAGGCGCTTGTAGTATCCAAATCAGGTATATGCCCGAGGGGGTTTCGAACAGTTGCGGAACTTCTCACCCCGGCGGCGATCGATCAGCAAATTGGAACGCGTATTGCAACTCTACCTCGCGGCGCACAAGGCCCGAAGGGAGATACTGGTCCTGCCGGAGCGGCGGGGCAGCAGGGAGCGGCGGGACAGCCGGGAGTCGCTGGGCCTCAAGGGATAGCGGGAGCCGCCGGAGCAACTGGGCCTCAGGGTCCGCAAGGAGAAAGGGGCGCTACCGGACCAACAGGGATTTTTGATCAAGCCCTCTTCGGGGGCATGTTTGGGCGTGACCCCGACGGAGACTACGGGAATCCTCTCGCCAATAATGAGCGCACCTGTCCAGCAGGATACGTTGGGCACAAAATTTTTGGTACGCCGGGAACGGATGCTGATGTACTTGTCTGCCTTGGCTTTCCGGGCAAGGTAGCGCCAGTCGCCCATTTTGGAGGGCTCTTTGCACCGGGCTCAGCATGGGAACGTAATGAGGTTACCGGGACTGTGGGATGTCCAGATGGATATCTGGCGAAACAGATTCTTGGCCGCACGGAGGGCGTCGTCGATAAGGAACTTAGCTTCTGCTACACCACGGATCTCACGCGTCCGGTCGTCGCACGCTTTGGCGGCATGTTTGGCTTAAACGGCCTTAACGGTGGGGACGTGTATCGCAACCCAGTAACCGGAGCCGACTTCTGCCACTGGGGCTATACCAAGGCTCACGTCTACGGAACAGAGAACATTGATTGGCGTCTGCAGTATTGCTTTGAACCGTTACTTTAAAAAATTTCATGGAATGAATTGTTAGTTACCACACCCACACCTACTTGTCGCCACCCTCGAGTTTCGTGGGCGGCGGCAAGTTTTTTTTTGCGAGCTGGTTATGACTGGGCAAGTATATTCGTGTGAACTCAGCGCTTCCGAGATTCTCTATCTTCAAACCGCCCTTGGCGACTTTCATGCAGATTCGAAGCGTTTTCCTGGCGCCTTTAACAGAATTATTCTGAATTCCTTGCGTGCTCCCTCGGACGTGTCTTTTCCCTCAGATGCTCTTAGTCGACTCACCGAAAAAGATGCCGCATTCGTGCACAAGCAATTAGTTTCACCTTTAATGGGCTTACTTTCCCTCCTTGAGTTTCATCTTGAGCCATATAGACGCGGCGCCAAGATTTCCGCGAGAGAGTTTGCTTCCATGATTACCCTTTATGACGTGGCCTCCGCTACCTTCATGGAACTTCTGCCGCGTAGCTACCCTGAGAGAGCACGCACCCGTCTTAATGTAATGGATGTATTTCGAGAGATTTCGAGAGAGAGTTCGCCAGCACTGAGGACTACACTCTCACGTGTCGAGGCGCTTTGCTTAGATGACAACTTTCGCCGGCAGCTCTTCGGGTCGCGCAGGCCAGAAGATTCCCTCACTAGTTTACCTGAAAAGGCTAAGATCCAGTTCCTCTTTCTCGAGACTCTCCGCAGGCAGGCACTGGCTACCCCTGCTCTTCACGCACCGAAGGTGATCCTGTCGCCAGAGAGCCTCTCAAGAATGAGAGAGGAGTCTTTTGCCCTCATGAGTCTTTCCTCGAATGTCGCGACTCCGAAGTCTGTGGAGCCGCTCACGACTCGAGGGGACTCTTCTTGCGATCGAAAAGAGGAAATTACACCCGAAGCGCCGCGGACTCAACAGGAGGCACTGTCAGTCATAGGGCTCGGGAGCTCCGTAGTAGGCTTTACCCAAGTGCAAAATTTTGGCGAGGAGCCCTTTCGAACGATGACGCTAGGGAATCGAGAAGGGCTCGATAGCTTCTGAATCGCACACCCGTATGTCATGAGGTACCTGCAGCGCTGAAGACCTGGTTAAGACATCCCGTTTTCAAGGTACAGGGTTCAGGCTCTCTTATTGGAAAGAATGGTTTTCCCAAGGGACTGGGTGCGTAAGGGTCAGCTATTACCCTACGTTCAAGAGACGAAGCGCCAGCGCCGGCGCCTGGTTAGCTTGAGCCAGGACAGAAGCCGCGACCTGGGCCAGGATTTGGGAGCGGGTGAGGAGCGCAGACTCAGACGCGACATCGACGTCGATAATGCGGCTTCGGGCAGCGGCGTAATTCTCTCGAGCTGCCGCGAGATTGGCGATGGCGGTGGATGCTCGGCTTTCACTTGCGCCTATGTCCCCTAAGGTACGTTGAATCCGCGAAGCGAAGACGTCTAAAGTATCTAGTGCGGCGCGGCTTCCCTCCACGTCGAGTAAATTCAAGTAGCTCAGTGAGGTGACCTCAGTACCCCTGCCACTGAAGAGCTGAAATCCTCCCGTATCGGTTTCCCAGGAGATAAAATCGAGAGCGCCATCCCCATTGAAGTCGCCCTCAAGGAGTTCTCCATCATCTCCGAGAATTGCCCCAGAGTCGAAACTTTCCGTAAACTGACCCGAGCCATCGTTAAGCAATACCGAAGCGAACGCCGAGCTCGAGTACCCTTGCACTACGAGGTCAACAAAACCATCTCCGTTAAAGTCCGCCGCGCGCACACTCTCCATGTTAGGGTTGGAGAGAACAGCGCCTAAAGTGAATCCATTCTGTCCCCCGCGGTATATCTGCTGATTCGTTTCACTCGACTGAACCACGATATCATCGAATCCGTCGCGGTCGAAGTCGCCAATTGCAAACTCGCCGCTACTAAACTCGTAGAACGGTACGGTATGGGATAAGGAAAAGTTTCCCGTTCCTGAGCCGTTGAAGATCTGCAGCTGATCTTGTGATGAGGATCGTGCGACAAGGTCTACCTGTCCGTCGCCGTTAAAGTCGCCCACCGCCGGATCATAAAACTGCTCTGAGGAGAGAGTCACGGCTGCATAACCCCCATTTCCATCGTTTCTCATGTAACCGAATCCACCTGCCGCTAAACTTCCAATCAGATCGGCGTCCCCGTCACCGTCAACATCGCGAATCGCCGCCATAGAGCCAAAGCCCGCGGCGAATCCGACACTCACCCCCGAATTGAAATTACCTGACCCATCGCCGAGAAGGATTTGAGCGACTCCTGTTCCGAAGTCTTGGACTAAAATGTCTGCCTGACCGTCGCCGTTCAGGTCAGCCACACGAGCGTCACTACCGCCCGGTGCGACAGTAGTGGTGACAAAGGTTCCGTTACTTTGCCCGAACATAATTCTGGTATTTACGGCATCGGCTATGACGAGGTCGTCGATCCCATCGCCATTGAGATCTCCCGCATCCCCGCGATTCGGCGTGGAGCCAAACGAAACGGACCTTGAAGTGTAGGTTCCATCACCTACCGTGCGGTTGAGCGAGCTTGAAAGATTGAGAGAAAGCGTCGAGCCAGGGCCTCGGCCTCCCTGCAGCACGATCTGACGGAGGCGTCCGTCGAGAAGTTTCAATCCGTTGAAGTCTGCAGTAGCGGTCATGCGGTTGAACTCGCTTATCAGCGCATCCGCCTCTGCAGAGAGTGATCGGCGCTGCACAAGAGAGAAGGAACCGTTAGCGCTTTGAGACGCAAGCTCACGCAGGCGATCAAGGATGACCATTCCGTTTTCGAGGGCACCGCTCGCGATCGAAAGCGCACTTATCCCGTCGTTTAAGTTGCGGAGCCCTTGAGTAAAAATGCGCGTATCGGCCCCGAGGGAAGAAGCGATGGCGAGTCCTGCCGCGTCATCGCTCGCGCGGTTGATCCGCTGGCCAGAGGACAGCCGTTCGAACGCCGCCCCAGCGCCGTTCTGAGCAGCGTTGAGGGAACGTTGGGCCCGGAGAGCCCCAATGTTCGAACCAATTGTTATAGTGCCCACAGAAACTCCTAACCCACTTAGAAGAGTCGGAGCCTTATCGGCGTTACTGTAAGGAATTCTTGGGGTTGAACCACAAAAGGGCGCTGCGCGAAGTATCTATCCTGCTGAAATTTCTTACCCCCTACCTATGGTGAAGGAAGCGGGAAAGCCTTTCTTTGATCTGAATAGTCTGGCCTCTGCCCCCAAGTTACGTATTAAGTCTTCCTCAATAAAGAACGACCGTTAGTTCCACGTACATGGTTGCAGGGGAGAGTTTATGATGTCAGGAACAAACAAATTCTCAATACTATCGCTATCCTTGTTTACCCTTTACCTAATGAGCGCAGCGCAGGTTTTTGCCGCCCCCGTCGCCCCTAACTGGACCTCTTCTGGGCATAGGAAAATCAAAATTAATTCCCTGAAATTACTTGAGAAAGGGTTGATTGATCCTGTTAGGGGTTGTGCTGGCTGGATGCGGCGGGATCTGTTGCAGAGGATTGTAGAGTAGGTGCGAGGCTGATGTTACGAGAC
>JBGSMV010000063.1:0-5647 GCA_041739995.1 Bdellovibrionota bacterium | reverse complement strand
CTGAAGCATTGCTCCAGCAGCAGCGGCTTCAGTGCGTGCTTACCTTCCTGGTGAGAATCGGCTTCATGGCAGAGGCTGACCGGAAGTGGATTCGCGGCCTCGAGCCCGCAGTCTTTGAGGGGGAGGTGGGCCGGGCGTTCTGCCTCTTTCTTAAGGCCACAGAAGGTAAGCGGCGGCTCTGATCAACCCAACTCTTTCCCCAACTCCAACTCCCAACTTTACCCCTCACAGAAGTTGGGGAGTATAGGAAAGCGATGCAGGCTGCGTTTAGAGGACTAGTATCATCTAGCGGCGGCGGAAAGGTGCCAAGCGCACTCTTGCGACCCCGTCTAGACACGCAGCCCTACCGTGTTACGCTTTCCAGTCTAGGTCAAATGAGGAGAGATCATGAAGAAGTCTTCAGCGAGGGAACTTACACAACTCGGACGTCAGACTAACCTTCCCATAAGTCCAGAGGAGGCGTCTCTCGAAAGCGTAAAGAATCCACATCCCGGTATTGCCTACTGTGTCCGTTTTGCATGTCCGGAATTTACTTCATTGTGTCCTATCACGGGCCAACCGGACTTCGCCCATCTTGTCATTGACTACATCCCCAATAAGCTGCTCATTGAAAGTAAATCGCTTAAACTGTTTTTGGCGTCGTTTCGTAATCATGGCGCGTTTCATGAGGACTGTACGGTCGCGATTGCAAGGCGGCTCGTGAAAGCGCTGTCCCCGACCTGGCTCCGCATAGGCGGATACTGGTACCCTCGCGGCGGAATTCCGATTGACGTATTCTTTCAAACAGGTCCGGCGCCCAAGAATGTTTGGATCCCTGAACAGGGGGTTCCGTCGTACCGTGGAAGATAGATTACGACTCTTGGTCCCAACTCCGTCGGCCTGCTTGCCTCACCCCCCCCTCCCCTTCCTTTCCCCTCACAGAAGTTGGGGGGAGGCGAAGCTTCTCTAGTAATCAGCCGGAACGGCCGTCGGCCGTGTAACTACTGGTGTATTCTTAGTCGCAATAAACACCTGACCAAGGCCTGGCTCCCCTACATGCAGCACGAGGCTCCCGTTATCGAGAATTTTAGGCGCTGCGGTGAGCGCGTTCTGCCCGGTGGGAAATCCTTCGACTATGGCTGCAAGACTGAATGCCTCGCCTCTCGAATTCCAGTAAAACCAGCCGCTCTGGGATGTTCCCACACACTGCCCAACCACCTCGCCAGAGGTGTTCATTCCAGAGTAATTGCAGCCGGAGAACCCGGTAGGCCGGGTGAGAGAGATCGGCCGGAGCGTACTCCCTAACTTAATCGCAAGGGTACCGTTATCGAGTCCGATCAGGACTTCGCCCCTGGAGTTATCGGTATGGTAATACTCATTCTCGCTCGCATAGGGCGCGAAAGTATTATCTGGGTTCAAACGCAACACCCGGTACGAGGTTGCTGATGCTCCCGGCACGCTGAAGGAGACGGTAGCGAGCACCGCACCATCATTCGCCACTCGCTGCACCTGCGGGGCGTAGTCAGGGGACACTCCAGCCTGAAGTTCTGGAACTAGGCCTCTAAACAGGCCAGGCTCATTCGCCACACTGGGCAAGGGCCGGTAGGTCGCCGTGCCCTTCCAGCGCGTAAGATGATAAGCGCCGGATGCTGAATCTATGAACGCTATTTCCCCGTTCGGTCCAAAGGGCAGGCGCCGGGCGTTGTTCGTGATTGCGCTCCATTCTGGGCTCTTCAAATGGAAGGCCACTTCGTCAGCGACGTCATGATTAAAGTACTCACTCGGCCCCCACATATTCTCAGCATACCCAAGGAGATTCATGGTACTACTCACCGCAAAGAGCCTTGGAGTCAAATCATTCGGAGAACCGGAGTCCTCGTAGCTTGGGAGAAATGAGGTCGGATCAAGCGTCTCCCCGGTAGTGGTTCGCACGAAGTACTCTGGCCCGTTAACAAAACCTGCAGTTGCAGGCGGTGTGGGAGGAGGTGTGGGAACGATGGAGGGAATCTTGTAACCGAGCACGCTACCGTTCTCGGAAATTGAGAGCAGCGCCTCGGCTGTCACTCCGACCGGAGGAGTATGCGGGTTATAGCCATCCACATAGCGCGCCTTGACCGAGAACAGGTAACGACTTCCTGATAGGTCTTTGACCGAGGCCTTTCTGAAGGGTTGGGCCTCAGAAATTGTCGGCACGAAGAGTTGAAGAGACGAGACGCAACCTGCGAGCAGCAGAAGTTTAAGGTACATAGCCTTTCCATTGTTGACTTAACCCTGGCATAGCTCGTCGGAATATCTAGTACGGAACTTGAGAGAACGTGGGGAAGCGAGAAGGGTTCGTCTGCAAAAGCAGTTAATTTAATCGCATTAGCATGTTAGGTGGTCTGAGGGTCGACACAAGTCCCGGTGTTACTGAGCACTTAGAAGTGTGAGCACGAGAGAAGGCTGGGCGCTGGCCTGAGCGAGCACCGCCGCCCCCGCATCCTGAAGTATCTGAAGCCGGGTAAGATTCGCGCTGTCACCCGCCACATCGGCATCGGAAATCCGGCTCTCCGCTTCGCGATACGCGGCGGCCTTCGCGCTGAGTGTCTCTTGGAAGGAACCAAGTCGACTTAAGTTGGCTCCTAGAATCCCGCGCTCGAGAGAGATTCTGTCGAGTACGCTCTCAAGCACGCCAATCGCATCCCTGGCCCCTAGCACGTTGGCAAGGTTCATATACTGCTGGGAAGAAACCTGCGCGCTACTCTGGGTAAGCACCAAGCTGCGGGTCGCTCCAGACGCCGCTTCACTTGTGACGATATCGAGTGAGCCATCTCCATTCACGTCCCCTAACGCAAAAGCCCCCATGGATGTCACTCCTGAATTGGTGGTGGTGCCCTGCTCAATGAGACTCCCGTCGCCAAGGCCCACAAACCTCACGTAAGCCCCGTTATGACTCGCGACTATGTCGGGATTGCCATCACCATTCACGTCTCCGACCTGAACGGTGGAAGTCGCAATTCCCGTGGCGAGCGTCGAGAGCGAAAACTCACCTCCACTCTGTCCGAGCAAAATGCGTAAGCCGTTACTACCGCCTGCGTCAGTGACTACGTCGGCACGCCCGTCCCGATTAAGGTCGGCAATCGCGAGGGTGCTAAAGTTGCCACCGGTGGAAACTGAACTACCTACCGAGAAAGCAAATCCACCGGTGTTGGTGAGCACGCGAAAACTGGACGAGCTATCGCGAACGACGACGTCTAACTGAGAATCTCCGTCGATGTCCCCAACTCTAAAATCAGTATAGGCACCGGAATAGCTGCCTGCAGCGGTAAAATTCGAGCCCGTGCTGCGAAAGAAATTTACGCCGGTACCAGTTGAGAAAGCGACATCAGATCTCCCATCGCCGTCAAAGTCGGCAACTCTGAGGCTATTAATGGCCGTCCCGTGCCCACCAACGACCACACCTCCACCGAACCCCCCACTCCCATTTCCCATACGCACTGTGGCGCCATACGAATCTCCTAAGATATCACTGCTAAGATAGGCAATGTCTTGAAAACCATCGCCGTTAAAATCACCACTGGCGAGGCCATAAAAAGTAGTACCCAATCCTCCGGCAACCACCGCTGACGCACTTCCAAACGTTCCATCACCGTTTCCTAGTCGTACCTCGATCCGCCCGCCATTCGCTCCCGTGGATGCGGCACTGACCAAGTCGGGCTCTCCGTCACCGTTTAGATCGACAAGGATTGCTCCCTGAGCCGTATTGCCGGCGATGGCGTAGCTCGTGCCTTGCGAGAAGCTGCCGGTGCCAACACCACGATCAAGCTCTTCGCCAAGCCTAAAGGAGATACCGCCATTGGTCCCGAAATCACCTTGAATTCTAAAATCTCCGAAGCCGCCCGCAAGCAACCGTAACCCATTGAACCGAGTCGCCGAGGCAAGTCGATTGAACTCATCGACTAACTCGTTCGCTTCCGCATTCAGCGCCTGACGCTGAGAGAGCGAAAGGGAGCCACTGGCCGCTTGGAGCGCCAGCTCGCGCTGACGAACCGTAATCGAACCCAACACTTCCAAGGTGCTATCAGCGATGTTAATCGCACTGATGCCATCATTGATGTTGCGAATCCCCTGGGTGAACACTCGGGCTCCGACCCCTAGTGCGGAGGAAATCGATAACCCCGCCGCATCGTCACTTGGTCGATTGAGCCGAGTGCCGGACGACAAGCGCTCGAGCACGGAATCGAGTCGAGAGGAGTTCTGCGCCAAACTCCTCTCAGCCCTCAGTGCCGAAATATTCCTGCCGAGCGAAACGGACATGTCCCCATCCTTTAGGGTTTTCCCGGGAAGTGCTGTTCCGGGATTCCTCTACACTCATTTAAACGGCGCCTGGTTGAGGACCCATGAGGTTTGGGCGCTGTAAAGGCGCAGGGACAATTCTTAGCCGACAGCCTCTAGGGGTTTCTACGAGGCGACGCTATCAAAGCGCCTTGGATTAGGGCGCCGGATTAACCCCCTGTCACATTGTCGTTCCTTGTCATTCTTGTCATTCCTGGACAGGCGCATCCTTAGCAACAAGTTTTAATTTTCTCCGAATATTGTTTGCTCGCTAGGGGAGCCCGGAAGGAGCCCCCGCATGCTGAGCTAATCTAAGAGGAGAACACTCCGTGACAGTCCCACGTAGCTCCGTGCTTGAGGAGGAAGAGGAGAGCATTTACCACTGTCGTTCTCGATGTGTGAGACGCGCATATCTGTGTGGATATGACCGCCTGACCGGGAAAAGCTTTGACCACCGAAAGGAATGGGTGCGTAAGCGCCTGGAGTTCCTGGTCTCAGTGTTCGCTATTGAGGTACTCGCCTACGCGCTGATGTCCAATCACATGCACTCGCTGCTAAGAACCTTCCCGGAGCTCGCTTTGAGCTGGAGCGAGGAGGAGGTAGCTCGTCGGTGGCTCACCCTGTTCCCAAAGTGCTGGAACCAGAACCATGAGCCAGTAGAACCGAGTGAGGAGGAGATAGAGGAGATTACCGCCTCAAAGGAGCGCGTGGTTGAGCTGAGAAAACGTCTTGGCTCAGTCAGCTGGTTCATGAAGGCACTTAATGAGCACATTGCTCGGGGAGCCAACAAGGAAGACGGCTGCACCGGAAGCTTTTGGGAGGGGCGCTTTAAGTGTAGCCGGATTGAGGATGAAGCGGGACTCCTGGCTTGCGCTGCCTATATCGACCTAAACCCTGTCAGAGCAAAGCTTGCAAAGACTCCAGAAGAGAGCGACTTCACCAGTGTCCAGGAGCGAATCATCTCTCTGAAGCAGAGAAAGGAGGGCAAGAACGAGCCTCAGCTCTGGATTACTCCAGTTGAGAGAACCGAGGCCCAGCCTCGAGGGTTCCTCTCTATCTCGCTAGAAGAGTACCTCAAACTCGTCGACACCACCGGGCGAGTCCTTGTGGAGGGTAAAGCTGGCGCTATTCCGGAGGGGCTTCCACCGATTCTTTGCCGCCTAGGGATAAAGCCAGAGCGGTGGATGGACGCTGTCAGAGAGACCGGGAGCCGCGGGCATAGGAAAATCAAAATTAATTCCCTGAAATTACTTGAGAAAGGGTTGATTGATCCTGTTAGGGGTTGTGCTGGCTGGATGCGGCGGGATCTGTTGCAGAGGATTGTAGAGTAGGTGCGAGGCTGATGTTACGAGAC
>JBGSMV010000058.1:0-47690 GCA_041739995.1 Bdellovibrionota bacterium | reverse complement strand
GGTCGAAAACAAATCCATCTTCCCAAGTCATTTATTACGTACCTTCATACTTCTTCACTCGAAAGCCCTCGTGCTTCCATTAGCGGCAACTCACCGACCAGCCAATCACCGTCCAGTAAATCGAGCTTCGCTTTTCTTCATAAATGCTTCCATGCCTACTTCGCGATCCGAAGTAGTAAACAATTTCAAAAACTCTTCTACTTCTAATCGGAGCCCTGCGAGCAGCACTTGCTCCTGAGACTCTCGAATCACCCGCTTCGCTCCACGCACTGCTAGCGGTCCCTTAGTAGCAATCAAATCGCATATGTCTCGGGCCTTCTGCATAAGTTCCGCGTGCGGGAACACATAGTCAACCACTCCACAACGCAGCGCTTCGTCAGCAAGGATCAACTCACCTGTAAGACAAAGCCGCCGAGCAACCCCTACGCCTGAGCGCTGAATCAGACGCTGGGTTCCGCCGAAGCCGGGGATAATGCCTAAGTTCACTTCTGGTTGCCCAATCTTGGCCTTGTCGGACGCAACAATGAGGTCACAGGAAAGCGCCAGCTCAAGACCACCACCTAAGGCGAAGCCATTCACCGCGGCGACAACAGGCACCGCACACTTCTCAACGGCACGCATCGTGCGTTGCCCAAGCTCTACGTAATCAGCAATGGCGCGAGGTCCCAACTGGGCCATGGACGCAACATCGGCACCCGCAACAAAAGCTTTCTCGCCCTGCCCAGTGATGAGTACTGCGTGAACTTCCGGGGCACTGCCTATTTTTTCAAGATGCAGCAGCAAGGAATAGAGCACATCTGAATTCAACGCATTCAAATGATGCGGGCGCTGTATCGTGAGTTCCGCACGTGAACCCACAATCTCTTTGCGCACTGCTTCGTCAGTCATTACCGTCATGCTCTTCCTCTATCCACCGATCTTCAAATTTATAAGTGCTTCTGATTTTCTCGGTAACCCCTGCTTTATCCGGGCGGCCAGGCAAAGTCTCGCCCAGCCAGTATGTGCATATGTAAATGAAAAACGGTCTGACCCGCACCACTTCCGGTATTCACTACCAATCGAAAACCGTCTTGGTCCAAGCCCAAAGAGCGGGCGATGTGTCCAGCAGCAAGCAGAAGCCTCCCCAGCAACTCGCAATCCTCTGGCGTGGCGTCCAGCACATCCTTCAGCGGTTTCTTTGGGATTACCAAAATATGGGTGGGCGCCTGGGGGCTCACATCTCGAAAAGCCAGGACCTGGTCGGACTCAAACACGATGTCCGCGGGGATCTCCCGCCTGATAATCTTAGAGAATATGGTGTCATCGTTCATACGCCGACAGAGTATTGCGGATGATCCCTAGAAATTCAAGCACTTGGGTACTTTGCTCCAGCGTCCTGTTCGTCAGAGTCTAGCGGCGAATTCGAAGGCAAAGTTTGCTAGTTCAAGGACTTAAGCAGCTCCAAGAGAACATGCGTTCTGGTGCCAGCCCCCTCGAAACGGGGCGCCTCCATAACCTCACTACTTGGACCAAGCATTCGTGGGGCATAGATTCTCCGATGCTAATCCCTCAGAGAGCTCTAGTATGTGGTGCAGGGGACGAACCTTATGAGTGAAATAGCCTCCAAAGACGAAACAAAACTGCGGGGACCGGATTCTCCCGCGAGTCTTCAGTCCTTTACAGAGTTGGCAGTTCGAAACAATACCGCTCTGATATCCCTCTCTGATTGCGCGTGCCAAGGACACAGGCTCACTGACGATGCCAGAGAGCACCTCGCCGCGCGAGTCGGCGCACTAAAGCTTAGCAAAGTTCCAGAAGTGGTTTTCGATCTGTCAAAACTGGATCGACTTGATGCCGAGACGATGTCCGTAATTGTTAATGCCAGTCATCCCGACTTGAAAGGTACTAATCCTAATAAGCGATGCTCAGTGAGCATACTCGGTGCCAACGAGTCGGTTCATGAATCTCTCGTTCGATATGGCTTTACCAGCGCCAACTCACCGATCAAAGTACTTGCCGAGGATGCGGTGGCTTCTATTCGAGCCAAGTTCGATGGCGCTCCTTCTGCGATAGACATCCAAGCCTCAAATCAAATCGGTGCTTCGGCCGAAGCCCTAATGCAACAGAAGGCGCTTGAGCGTTTGACCATGACTTTGGGGCTCCAAACACTCCCTGAACAAAAGATCGAAGGTCCAATTCTCGCCATAGACATGCTCGACAATGCCTTCCGAATTACTCCAGTCGTAAATCGCATTGGCGAACAGACCTCGGCAAGCCGCATGTTTCACGATGAGGTTAGGGACGCCCTAGCTCGAATGCAGCTTATCGGTGCCAAGCATTTGATTCTCGATTGTAAAAATATTGAAGGTAGCCTTGGCGCTGACGCAGTCGGAACAATCATCTCGTGCGCTCAAACCCTTCAAGGCCACAACGCCACTCTGGAACTTCGGAACATTCCAGAAGCGCTTGGTGAACAGTTACGTATGACAAGACTTGATGGATTTCTTTCAACGGTCGCGAAAAAGGCTGCCTAGCAGTTACCGTCCAGGTTCGAAGCACTGCGAGAGATACCTCCCCGCGACCCCCGCGACCTCTGCGTTACTAAATAATCAGCGGCATTGGCCAACGGTGCGCGCAAAATACCCCTAATCACACATTCCAAGTCCAGGACAGCTACCGCGGAAATTCGAAATGGGATTTTCTAACGCGGGGGACACGGGGAAAGTTGCAGAGAATGTCCGCTCAAACCGCCTCTGCAAGTTCAACTTCATAAGAATGATTCTGGCCACGCACGCTCGCCAGTCCTGTCGCCTCGTCATACTCAACCTGATAAAGATGCCGCACTCCTTCTTTCACATCATCGAGGTGAGTCACAATCAATATCTGCTCAAAGCGCTCTGATAATTTTTCCATCAGCTGAAGCACATTTATGCGACGCTGCTCGTCAAGCGATCCAAAAACTTCATCGAGCACCATTAATGAGAAAGTATGCCCCGCGCGCTCGGCCAACATTTGCGAAAGCGCGAAGCGCATACACAAATTAAGAATATCCTCCTCTCCTCCGCTGATAACTGCTTTCTGCTCTCCGTCTTCAATTACGGTAGGCGAGAAATCCCGTGCCACTTCAACGGCTGTGTAACGACCATCAGTCAGCTCGGTAATAAATTCACTGGCAAGCTCTGCCAAGCGCGGACGAATAGATCCATTCACGTACGATCGAAAATCAGTAAGGAAAGTGTCTGACTCATCAAGCGTCACGAGAAGTTCCTTGCGCTGTTCAAGTTCTCGTCGTTTACCATCAAACGTCACCAACTCCGCCCGGGTTCTCTCTGCCATGCCTTGTTTGGCTCCATGTTCACCTTCGACCTTCACGCGTCGTAGTCGTGCGGTCGATTCAAGACTTTGGCTGGTTTCAAACGCAGCTTTCTCTCTCAGGTACTGTTCTTCGGAAAAATTACTTTGCGCAGCGGCCTGGCGGAGCTGCTCGGCCTGAGCCACCAAAGCTGCCGTTTCGCTTGAAAGTGCGGCAAGACGCTCCGAGATTGAAGCCCGCTCCTGTGACACCTGATTAATGGTCTCGAAGGCCGTTGCACGCGCTCGGGCGGCCTCCTCCGCCTCGCCACTGGCCTGCAATTTATTGCGAAGCTCAGTCACCATGGCAGGAGCACTTTTGGCATTCGCAAACGTTTGAGTCGCCTCAATCTTTGCTTGATCTATCAGAGAAAGCTCAAGCCCTTGTGAGGTCAGCACACCCTCAAACCCACTTCCCAGCACCTGTCCGCAGGTCGGGCACTCTCCGTGATCAGTCAACGCTCGTAGCCGCTCAACTCGGGAACAACGCTCCGAATGCTGGGCCTCTACCACTCTCAGCTTTGTCTCGGCTTCGCTCTGTAGGCGCTGCCACTCTTGCTCCCGTTCCTTAAGCTCTTTCTCCCCTGCCCGTCGCAAATCGCTGAGCTCTTTCAAATGCTGCGCAAGCTGCTCACGAACGCCCTTCCAGTCGGCCTGAGGCGAGATCCCGAGCGCTTCCCGCTGCGCTAGCTCTCGCACGTGGAGACTTTCTCCTTGAGCTTGCAATGAGCTCTCCAGTCGCACCCGCTCAGCAACCCGGGCTTCTAACTCCTTTAGTTCAACAGCAGCTTTCTGGAAAATCACCCGGCGAGCTTCGATTTCAAGAAATCCACGCTTAGCCTGAGCAGCTTGCGTTTCGACCTGTGCGAGTGATTGCGCCGCCTCCAGCAACGCCTTCTCCAAGGCGCTGGTTTCTCGCACCTCACGCTCTAATCTTTGCTCCAACTGAGCGCGCTCCCCAAGCGCAGATTCGCGCCCCATCAGATCAGTTTTTATATCCCTTCGCTCTGCTCTGAGAAGCTCTTGAACCTTTTCAAATCGATCATAGCCCAGCAGCCGCACGATAAAGCGCTCACGCTCCGCAGCCCCCTTTTGCCCAGACAGAAATTCAAGCCCCTTTTGTTCGGTAAAATAGGTGGCAAAGAACTCTTCATAGGACATGCGAACCACGCCGGAAACAAACGAGCTCACGTCCCGTGAGCCGCTCGCCAGCGGAGTCGGTTCGCCTCCTTGGTAGAGGCTCGCTTCTCCTCCGCGACGTTCTACGCGAAACACTTGACCATCGTGCTCAAAAGTCAGTTGTGCCAAAGGGACACTTCCGCGCGGAGCCCCACGCTGTAGCACTTCATCGACCTTGCCCCTCAAGCCGCGCGATCCAAAAAGCGCAAACGCTATACCTTCAAGCAAAGTGGTTTTACCGGCGCCGTTTGGTCCAATGATGCCAGTAAGTCCATCGGCGAACGGAACAGTCACTGCTCGATACTGACGAAAATACTCAAGTGTGAGAGAGACGAGTTTCATTCTGCTCCTCAACTTGGGTTAAAAAACGGTCTACTGTCTGTACTATTGACGGGGTGCGCGCTGACTTCTGCGGCCAATGTTCAGCAAAGAGTCTAAGCTCCTCGCCCAAGGAACGTTTGCTGCGCGCAGAATGCTGCCGCTCTCCTTCCCCACGCTGCGGAGGTCGAATCTCAAGCGAAAGATTCAGCGCCTTGGTGCGATAGGAACGAATAGCCTTGTGATCCACTGCACGCATTACTTCACGCGGCAAATTGTTGATTTCGAGCCGCACCATTTTCCCTTCAATCCCACCCGGCACGCTTTCGAGTGCAGCGCAGATACGAGTCGTCACTTCAGGAGCTGACAAGTGGCGCGCATCAATGGCATCAAGAACGACGACTTCCCGCGGACTTGTGAGTGAGTGAAACGTCCTTGTGCCTTTGGGCAGTTCGACCAGAAGGAACCCTTTAGGCTCTCTTGCTCCACGCCAAATATCAGTAGCTGTGTGCTCTAATGATCCGGCATAGGCGCCATTGGTACCCACATCTAGGCGCGAGTGCACGTGACCCAGAGCTGCATAGTCCCATTCATGTGGAAATAGCTTGGTGTAGGGAATGTCCACTCCTCCAAAATCGCTGACCAGGCGAGCGTCAAATTGCCCATGAGCGACCAACACATTGAAGCGTCGTCTTTCGTCCGCCCTGAGCGATTCAAGCTTTGGATCCAATAAGGCGGCATGTGGCAGGCAGGTCACGGACAGCTCAAGCTCTGGGAAATCGAAGCGCTCTAGTTCTGCATCTGCCACGTACACCTGTGGGATTTCGCAAAATAACCGAAGTAGTGATCCGCTATCACTCCGTCGTGGCGTATCATGATTGCCTGCGATCAAGACAATGGGGACTTTGAGGCGCTGGGATAGTCGAGTGAGTTCTCTAAAGGCAAAAGTAATTACCGCGTTCGAAGGACGTACTGTGTGAAACAGATCGCCGGCACAAAGAACGATATCTGGCTTGAGCGCGATAGAGCGATCAATGCACTCTTTAAAAGCCTGATTCACATCAACTTCACGCTGATTGAATCCGAACTTATTCAGTCTATGAAATCGTCGATATCCAAGATGTGGGTCGGCAAAGTGCACCATGCGGAGTTCTCGATTGGCCATTCCTAACTCCCTATTTACCGACTTCAACTGAATCAAGTCCTGAATCCACCATACAGACACGCCACGGACTGTTGAATTGTTGTTTTATACCCGAGATCTCGCCCTTGGGGAAAATCGAATCTATTCGAGTGCCTTGAAGTCGACATAGGAGTTTGTGACACAGCCCTGTTTATGAGGGTCCGCCTTCGCTCTCCTGTACCTGTGGCACAGACTCCTACGCAAGAATCTCAAAATCACCTGAGCCAACAGCGGTGAGGTGAATTTGGTGCGCATTTTGCTTCTGATATCGCTGTCGTTTCGTGTTCACCGCGTGTCTTCTAACCCCCCTGAGAGAATTCACATGGTTATGCCATTTAGCTCCGCACGAAGTTTCTGGTCAGCGAACAAAATTGAACACCAGGTCCCAGATCCATCTTGCGCACCCGTCAGCGCGGGCGCGGAGCTGTCTCCTCTACCTTGCCACCCACAGACGAACCCTCTGCCCGCTGGAGCCCTGCTTTCTTCCTTCATGAAAACTCTAGAGACCGAGTTCATTTCCAGGAAACTTATTGTTCCACCAAACGCCGAGTTTTTTCCCATTTGGTTCCTGGTTGAAACTGAGAGGAACGTGTTTCTTTGGAGAAGTGGTCTCTCGCTCTGTGACGCCGATGACTTTGAGTTCTGGGTAGATCCTGCTCGTTTGATTGAAAAGCGGCTACTCCAGCTGGAAAATTCTGAGATCGGCAACCCGTTTGTAAATCCGACAATGGACATCTTCTCAACTGGGTCTGCCATGGCTGGACAGGAAGCAGCTTCGCTGGAGTGCTCTTCAAACGACGAAGAAAGAGATTACCTTACTAGCTTCCTTGAAGTGCTCCGACGGGTCGCTCCGCACGCCCACGCTCTCAGCGAAGTCGCGAGTGTGGTCTCGAGAGCCCCTTCGATGAAACGCCTTCCCCGCGTGCTGTTGCCACTGGGACGGACCACACAGAAAGCAGGAGACGGCCCTCGCTAAAGGCGTGCACAGCCTTCTCGCTTCAACTTCCAATGACGTTGCCCAACGACAGTTTTGGTTCACCACCGAGGGCACGGAGGTACACAGAGGTAAGATTCTCCCCTCTGTGAAACTCAGAGCCCTCTGTGGTGAACCTGGAAAGGCGCACAACCTCGCGTACAGATCAGGCTCAGGTCCCCATACGTCGAGTGCCGGCCCAAATGAAAAGGGCCTCAGTCGCTGATTTCGCAGCGACTGAGGCCCTTCGTATATTCAACCCGCCCCCGAACAGCAGGACGGGTTGAACATGCCTTCTGACCAAGTGGTTAGAAGTATCCGCTCAACTGAAGCATCCACTTGTTGAGGTTAGCCTCATCAAGTGAAGAGTCTTCTGGGTTGATTCGGATGTGCGTGTACCCAACTGATGCCTTCAGGTAGTGAGCCCAGAAGTAGTAGTTAAGTGCCACGTTAACTTCGTCAACCGAATCAGCCGGAGTTGAAGCAGTTCCGGTTGAAGCGATCAAGCCGCCGTCATCGCCATCAATGTAGCCATAACGAACTGCAAGTTCGAACTTCTTCGGAATGAGGAAGTATCCAGCCTGTGCATAGAAGCCCTGCGGCGTAACACTGTCCCCAGCATCAGGGTCAATATCAGCAACATAGTACTCTGCAGCGAAGCTGAAACCTTCAATCTTCAACATCGTATCGACGCTGATAAGACTAAAGTCTCGGTTAACTCCAGCAGTTGAGCCAGTGTCGACGTAGTACGCTGCGCCAGCCGTGAAGCCAAGCTCTTCTGAGTGCTCCACATCAGACTCTGACATCGCATCAATACCACCTTGGTTGTATCGAACCGCGATAGCACCACCAACGTCAGTATCCATACCAGGAGCATTTATCCCTTCTCCTGTGCTGCTTCCGTTAGATACCATTCCTGATACCTGGAACTGCCCTTCAGAGAAGTCCGCCATGCCAGACATACCGCCTTGTCGACCAGCATTGAATAGCTGTGTCGCAAAAGCACGATCTGGGAACTGGAGTTTGTAGTCCTCTGTGTTGAACTGACGAGATACCAAGGTCTTGAACTGCCCCATCTTGGCGGAAGCCCAATCACAAGCATTCCACTGAATCCACGCATCAAGCAGATTTGTGGAACCAGTGTTCACCGAGTTGTCGCCTGCACCAACGAAATCCGCGTTCATGTAGTACTCGAATTCGTTATGAAGCGCAGACCCGGACAAGATGACACGAGCCTTGGTGACATCGAAGCTCGAAATGTTCGAGCCAGAAATGTCCTCATCAAAGTCAAAGTACGAATAACGGGACTCAAGGTGAGTCGCAAAGCCAGTGGTAAGACCACTGTCCGCGAACTCAAGTCGAGTTCCTTCGTTCCACCAAACTTTCGCACCGGAAGAGCTCATTGAGCCTCTTGCCTCAGCCTTTGAAATAACTCCCTTTTCTACGAGGAGCTCCTCAAGACTTTTTGCTTGCGAAACTGCAGGCGCTGACAGCAATAAAGCTGTGGCAACAAGCAATGATTTACGCATGAATGCCTCCTAAATAAACGTTACACAAAAATCAAAATTAATGTTCTGAACCCAACTTCAACCTCATGACTACCAGAGACTTTCCCGATGCCCAGCTCCCTGAAAGTTTCCACACTCAGAAAAGTGCAGACTCAAATTCGAGGCTCATGGCCATTGGAACATCTTCCGGCGAGCTCAATCCCAGTCCAGCTAAATCCCAATCTAGCTAGCGCAGAATCAGCAAAAACTTCAGTTAGCGTTCGTTGCAAGCTCTCACGCTAATCCCGCGTCGCGCTTTCAATTCACCAACGTACTGAAAGACAACGACACTTAATTAAATACCGAACGAACAAAATCCGTCCAGCTAATAAAATGTCGCTACCCATTCGTACGCTGACACCAAAAACGCTCGCGGAAAACCTATTGAATCCACATACCCCGAACCTCCTAGCCTCTTAAAGCACGCTCTCCTACCCTGTCTTCATTCGATTCACGACGAAAACAGGCTTAAGAAGCCTTCCCAAAAGACTCGCAAGCCGAGATACACCTTCTGCCTTAGGGAAGCTCACAAGTTCCGCTACTTCCGTCAAGATTAGAATTATTCAAGAGAACCCTTGGCATCTGTGGATATCTAGCGATAATGCTCGATTCATTTAGACTTTCTCATGAATAAAAATTTTCAGAACGGCGTATGAGCAACATAACCGACTCAACTCGACCAATTCCTCTCCTAAGCGAAAGTCCTGAGCAGTGTGAGATGCGTCGCAGTGTCAAACGACTCTGTGAACAAGAACTTCCACGCTTTCAGACTCAGGAGTTTTACAACTCTGTACCAAAAACGCTGTTTGAATCTCTCGGGGCCTTGGGGATTTGCGGCCTCCAGGTCGCAGAGGAGTTCGGCGGAATAGAAGCGGGGGCCGTTACCAGCTCCATTATCTCCGAAGAGCTGGCGGCAGCAGACCTTGGTCCCGCCATTTTCATGGGCGTACACAACATGGTGTGCGGCATCATTCAGCAGTCGGGGAGTGCTGCCATTAAAAAGCGTTTCCTACCCCAGATGGCTAAAGGAAAGTTACTAGGTGCGTTTGCACTCTCAGAACCTTCGGCCGGATCGGATGCGCGCGCTTTAAAAACAACGGTGAGACTAGACGGTGACTCCGTAATTCTCTCCGGAGAAAAGTGCTACATCACCAGCGCAGGTTTTGCGGACGTGTACGTAGTTTTCGCGCGTGCCCCAGAACTTGGACCGGATGCGTTCACTGCCCTACTTGTTGACGCGCCTGAAGCCGGAGCCAAACCACAAGATCGTCCGGGCTTTTCTGTTTCTAAACCTGATATCAAAATGGGTTGCGAGCTTTCGCCAATAGCCAGCCTTTCGTTCGATGAAGTGCGCTTGCCGAAAGAAAACATCCTTGGAAATCCTTCGCATGGATACAAGGTCGCGCTCGGTGGTCTGGCGCGCGGACGCGTTACTATTGCTTCTTGTGCTACCGGCCTTTCACGCGCGGCAATAGATCTGTCGCTCGCGCACCTGGCCGAAAGAACTCAGTTCGGCTCACCGTTGATCGAATTCCAGGGTCTGCAGTTCATGCTTGCTGACATGCAAATCCAGCATGAAGCAGCGCGGCTACTTACTAGAGAAGCCGCAACGAGTCTCGACGCAGACTTTGGTGCTTCCGAGAATCGCTCCCTGCCTAGTTATGCAAAATGTTTTGCAACTGACGCGGCCATGAAAATCACCACCGACGCAGTGCAGCTCTTAGGGGGAGCGGGATATTTGAAAGATTACCGCGTAGAGAGATTGATGCGTGAAGCTAAGATGCTTCAGATCGTTGAAGGCACAAATCAGATTCAGCGCGTGGTAATTGCGAGGGAAATGGCAAAGCGGGTGCAACAATCATCTGCGCGCTAGGAGCATCTGCGCGCTAGGAGTCTGTGCCACAGGTACAGGAGAGCGAAGGCGGCCCCTTATATAAAGGGCTGTGTCACGGACTCCTAAGCTGGGACTCCTAAGCTCAGGTCGTAAGAGGATCAGGAAATAGGAACGAAATAGGAACAAAGACGAATGGGGAAAGAAAAAAATGGTAGGCTCGGAGGGGATCGAACCCACGACCCGCTGATTAAGAGTCAGCTGCTCTACCAACTGAGCTACGAGCCTGCCACAGAAGAACCGGGAGAGTAGCTTCTAACGGAATGTTATTCAACTCGGGGGGCCCGCCTGCCAAAACCTGCTACAAGTCCTGGTCCTGGTTACTTACCGCCTCCTCGATCCACCCTCGCACCTGCACCGCTTGCTCCTGGTTGGTCGGACTGTCTTCAGCCACACCGTCCTCAGCAGCGCCATATCTAATCCAGGCCATAAATTCCTGGTTGCCCGACTGCCCGCGCGGTCTTGCCGCTACAACCCCCATCACCCGACAGCTCTTGGGCAGACTCTCTATCAAGGTCCGCTCAAGGACACGGCGATGCACTGCGCGATCATGAACCACTCCTCCCGAGGGAACCTCGTCCTTTTCAGCCTCAAACTGGGGCTTCACCAGCGTCGCCACATCACCTCCTCCAGAGGCAAACCACTTCAACACCGCTGGCAAAACCACTCGAATTGAAATGAAAGAGACGTCGATCGATGCAAAAGTAATCTCACAGGGTAGCGCCGCTAAGGTGCGCGCATTGGTGCGCTCCATGACGTGCACCCGCGGATCATTACGGAGCTTCCAAGCCAGCTCATTCTGGCCGACATCGATTGCAAACACCTTAGACGCCCCACGCTCAAGCAAGACTTGAGTGAACCCTCCGGTCGAACTGCCCACATCCGCACACACACAGCCTTGTGGCGTAAGGCCCCACCCCTCTAGAGCCAGACCCAGTTTCTGAGCTGACCGGCTTACATAGCGCTCCGGCTCCCTCACTCTGACCTCAACGTTTTCGTCGACAAGCGCACCAGAACTCCTGGCAGCGGTGTCCCCGAGCCAGACGTCGCCTGCCAGCACCAAAGCCTCAGCTCGAGCTGGCGACTCAGCCAGCCCACGAACCACCAGCAGCTCTTTAAGCGGCACTCGCCTAATTTTCACCACCTGCCTGCTCGCTCCCTACGAAAACAATCCTCTAAGGACCCAGAGTTCTTTACCAAATCGTCTGATTTAGCTACTAAAGGGGGTCATTCGCAACGTGTGTAGCGCTTTCTTCGTTGAATGAGCCCCTACAATCGATCAAAAACGAGCGATTCATATGGGCTATTCGGAAAATCTGGTCATTTGAACGGGTCACTCCATTCAAATCTGACCTATGGAGATGGCATATCGCGCCACGTAGGGAAGCTCTGTAGAGAAGCCCTGTTTTAAAAAGAAAGTTCTGAAGTAACTGTTTTGAAATAACCAATCTGAAACGCGCTCGTCCCTAGAGTGCATAATTTGGGGAGTTAAATTGAAGGCTATGCTCGGTAAATTTTTTCGTTCATCACCTCTTTCTCGCTTGCGAGATGTGTTTCCCTCGCTTTTGCCACGTAAGGGCACGCCGTCGACGCTGGCATACGCCTGTTTGATGCTTTGCGGGTTAAGTTTATTTGCCCCCGTCGCTGCGCATGCCTCAGGAGATGTAAATATCAAGGTTCCCGATTTGAACGTGATGTTCTCGGTGCTTGGATCCGACATTTCCGGACGAACACTGCTTTGGATTGGTGTAGTCGTCTCCGCCTTGGGCATCGTCTTCTCCTACGCTGAGTTCATGAAGGTGAAGGGCCTGCCCGCACATCGGCTCATGCTTGAGGTTTCCGATATTATCTATGAGACCTGCAAGACCTACCTACTCCAACAAGGGAAGTTTCTGATCGCCCTTGAAGCGCTTATCGGCGCCTGCATGGTGTACTACTTCTACGTCCTTGTGCATCAGCCAATACCAGTCGTTGCCATGATTATTTTCTGGTCGATACTGGGAATTCTCGGCTCATACGGTGTGGCCTGGTTCGGAATTCGTATCAACACCTACGCAAACAGCCGTACCGCCTTCGCTTCGCTCGGAGCAAAACCGTACCCAGTTATGGACATTCCATTACGTGCGGGTATGTCGATTGGCGTATTCTTGATTTGCGTCGAGCTCATTTTGATGCTCGCGATTCTACTTCTAGTTGATCCTAAGTACGCGGGCGCATGCTTCATTGGTTTTGCCATCGGCGAATCCCTTGGTGCTTCTGCGCTGCGTATCTGCGGTGGTATCTTCACCAAGATTGCTGACATTGGTGCTGACTTGATGAAGATCGTCTTCAACATCAAGGAAGACGACGCAAGAAACCCTGGCGTTATCGCAGACTGCACAGGCGACAACGCAGGCGATTCCGTCGGCCCAACCGCTGACGGATTTGAAACCTACGGTGTGACCGGCGTTGCTCTCATTACCTTCATCTGCTTGGCAGTTGGCATGATGGTCGGCATAGACGGTCGTCCCGTAGTGAGCGATTCGCTTGTAGGTGGAATTTCAGGCCCAGAACTGCAAGCCAAGTTCATTATTTGGATCTTTGTGATGCGTGTTCTGATGGTAATCACTTCGGTGCTTGCCTATGTCGTGAATGGCGCTCTCGCAAAGGCCAGATACGGTCAGTCCGACAAGTTCGACTTCGAAGCACCGCTTACCTCATTGGTATGGGTTACTTCGCTAATCTCAATCGTGGTGACCTACCTGGTCAGCTACGAGCTCATTTCGTTCCTTGGACATGGCCTATGGTGGAAGCTCTCCACCATCATCAGTTGCGGCACGCTTGCCGCAGCCGTCATTCCTGAGTTCACGAAAGTATTCACCTCCTCGAAGTCGAAGCATGTCGCTGAAATCGTGGCTGCTTCGCGCGAAGGTGGCGCATCGCTCACGATTCTTTCCGGACTCGTCGCTGGAAATTTCAGCGCTTTCTGGAAGGGCCTGACCATTGTTGCCTTGATGTACGTGGCCTACTACACCTCGTCCCTCGGGCTTGAGCAGGTGATGATCTACCCGGCTGTGTTCGCGTTCGGCTTGGTGGCTTTCGGACTATTGGGCATGGGCCCCGTTACTATCGCGGTCGATAGCTACGGCCCAGTGACGGATAATGCTCAGTCAGTGTTCGAACTTTCGCAGATTGAGTCGGCTCCAAATATTTCAGAAGAGATTAAGAAGGACTTTGGGTTCACCCCCAATTTTGAGCGCGGCAAGCTCTTCCTTGAGGAAAACGACTCAGCGGGGAACACCTTTAAGGCAACTGCAAAGCCAGTGCTAATCGGAACCGCAGTTATTGGTGCAACGACGATGATCTTCTCGATCATTCTCTTGCTTGAGTTGAAGCTTGACCTTCTCGCTCCTAAGGTTCTTCTGGGACTCATCACCGGCGGCGCGGTCATTTACTGGTTCACGGGTGCTTCAATGCAAGCCGTGACAACTGGCGCGTTTCGTGCGGTTGAGTACATCAAGGCCAATATTCGTCTCGATAGGGAAAAGGCCTCAGTTGAGGACTCAAAGGCAGTGGTGAAGATCTGCACTCAGTTCGCTCAGAAGGGCATGATCAACATCTTCGGAGTGGTCTTCTGCCTTACCCTGGCGTTTGCTTGTTTCGACCCCGAGTTCTTCGCAAGTTACCTTGTGTCGATTGCGGTGTTTGGGCTTTACCAGGCTATTTTCATGGCGAATGCCGGTGGTGCTTGGGACAATGCCAAGAAGTTTGTCGAAGTTGATCTTCGCGAAAAAGGAACGCCGCTTCATGCTGCCACAGTGGTTGGTGACACGGTGGGCGATCCTTTCAAGGACACCTCTTCAGTGGCGTTGAACCCAATCATTAAGTTCACCACATTGTTTGGACTCCTCGCGGTAGAAATCGCGGTGGAATCTCATGAGGTGGCAGTCTGGATTGGACTGGTTCTTTTGGTAGTTGGACTTTGGTTCGTGCATCGCTCGTTCTACGGAATGCGCATTAAGTCCGCTTAGCCATCCCCTTGTCTCCGCTCGTCGCTGAGAAGCGCTCTCTTTAATAAAGAGAGCCGCTCGCGGCGGGTGGAGACATCATCTCGCTACCTGCTCTCTATATTCTTCGCGGTTAAAGATCGATCGCCTCTGAGATCGCTGCACCGAGGGCCACCGCACAGTCTTGAACAAGCTCTGTCCGCGGCTCGAAGAACTCTCGCTTCATCTCCAACGCCAGCACGCCAATCGTATTGTCGATTCCAATCGGCACGGCCAGTACCGCAATAGCACGCCCGTTAACCTTCGGTTCTCGAGAGCCAAATGCATCTCGAACCACTTGGTCTTGTTCCGTTGTGTGCGTTTTTTTTGATTGCGCCTCTTCAGGGCCAAGATTGATAGAGCGAATAGACTTCAACTCCGCCGCGCCCCACGCCACGCGTGGAATGAGTCGCTGATCTCCGGGATCAAAGACATAGAGTCTGCCACTGACAAAGCCGAGCGACCTCACCACTTGCTCCACAACGCTTCGCAATCGTTCGGGTGCAACGCCACCGGAGAAGTTATCGCGAAGAAACTGCAATTGCTCAATTACGAAAGGCGGAAGCTTGGTGGAAAATGGCTTTGGTTCAGGCCGCTGTCTTTGGGGGCCTTCCGCCGGAAATGCCGAAGGAAAGGAGCGCATCAGATGTTCACATGCGCGGTCTACTTGAGCGAAGATGGCCCGAAGACCGTCATTCCCCAGAATTAACTGAGCGCGACTAGAGGCCTCCTGATACTCTATAAGTCCTGCACTTGATGCCTTAAGAAATCGGCTTGTCGCAAGCGACTCTCCAAGCTCGCACAGCCCCCGCAAATGACCCCCCACTGCCTGTGCCGTTTCTTCCTCGCCTTCGAGGGGATCTCCCATTGCTGAGCGAATCTCCGGACTGATACGCCACTCTCTCGCAAGCACTAACCCTAGGGAGGCAGGTGACATGCCAAGTACCCGCGCCAAGGCCTCATCAAGCGACTGTCCTACGGGCAATGATTCGACGAGGCGACTGTATACGTGCGGGTGATGCCAAACGATTAACAGCATTCCCAACTGCCGAAAAACCCCTGAGGCGAAGCCAAGCCCCGTACCCGCCACCTTAGATGCTGCCAGAGCATCAACGACAACTCCCCCGAAAAGCGCCTGGGCGGTTCTTTTCGCGGCCCACTCTGATCCACCGTGGAAAGGTACTGCTGAACAATTATCTGCGGATACATCGAGTACTTCGCGTAGCGCCCGAACCGAAGCATTGCGAATTAGCTGCGACGGATGAAGGCGGTGGCGCACTGGCGGCACGTCCTCTCCACCCGCAGCACTCTCGCCCTCACGGAGCACGCGCGTAGTAAGCTCGCGAACGGTACGCAAATACAAACTCGGATCGCCTTGCAACTCGCGCTCTAGCGCGTCGCGATCCAGTATAGCGCGCTCATCCCGAACACGCGCTTGCACCCGAGCAAGAATCTCTGGGTGGGGTGGAAACCACGAGGTTCCAAGGAGCGTAACGAAACGCTGCTGAGATGGTGTGAGAGACTCCTGCAATTCACTACTCCATTAACCATGGAGAACCTCGTCACTATCAAACGTGAGAGCAAGCTTCGCTAGCTAAAATCATGAAAACACAAAGAAAATAATGGTATTTCGTTATGCGAGAAACGAGGTTTGCGTAGCGACGCTAGGCATACTTCACAGAGAGAAACTTTCCTCAAAATTAGAGCTTAAATGTCTAGAGGATTCTGAAAGACTAATTCTTTGTGGTCCTAGTGCGCTCTCTCTCGCTTCACCGTTTCTTGCAGTTCATGCCTTTGCAGTTGGCGGAGTCGGACTGGCGACAATTGGCATGATGTCTCGAGTGTCGCTTGGTCATTCAGGGCGAAATATTAGGAATCCGCCGAAGCTCACTACTTTTGCTTTATGTGCAATGGTACTTGGCTTCGTTGTCCGCGTTGGATTTCCCTTGTTTGCCCCGCAACAATACTTACTTTGGGTCGCACTCTCTCAAGCACTGTGGATAGCTGCATTCAGCCTGTTTCTTCTAGCCTACTTCAGCGTGCTTGTTCGCCCGCGAATTGACGGGCAGCCGGGCTAAGGGAAGAGATAGAGCGGGCAGGACAGGTACTCTTTTACGCCCGCTTGATAAGACGAATGAGGAATATTAATACCATGGCGCCGACTGTCGCACAGACGATTGCACCCAGCATTCCACCCCAAGCAATTCCGAGCATTCCAAAAATCCAGGCACCTACAAAAGCACCCACAATTCCGACAACGATATCGCCGACAATACCGAATCCTCCGCCACGCATTAGTGTGCCAGCAAGCCAGCCTGCCACACCACCAATCAGTAAGGTCATAAGTAAAGATTGAAGATCGGCTGTCATTGCGGAGACTCCCTATATGGTGACTACCAATTTAACGCATGTCTCTATGTCGGAGAGAGCCTAGTCACTGGTAGCGATAATAGCCACCTAATTCTGGTTTGTGGCTTCTTCCTCTGAGGGGTAGAAGCCTAGGCGACGCTACCGAGCGCTTTCCACATTTCAGACGAACAGATTCTCAAGCCTTAGACCTGCAGAGGGATTCCGATAAGGTTTGTACTATCTCCAAATCGTCGGAAAGGTCCATTCTCTTTTCAGCTCTTGCGAGACTTAATCGTGAGTGGCGCTCTGCAGCTGATTTCATTTCAGAACTATCCATAGATGCGAGAGCGATGAAAGCCTTCTGCAGTCTCATTATAACTTCAATAGAACCCGCACCGTCTCGGGCTATTGCGGTAAAGGCATCATCAAACATGTCGTCAATCGAAATTTCAGGAACCGCAACTCGATCAAATTCAATCTTCTCTTCTTGCGCCTCCGTCAGAGGCTCACCCCAAATCGAAAAAAGCCTTACAAAGGTTCCAATAATGTCTATGGCAGTGCCGGGGTCATTCACCGCCGGAGACAAAGCACGACCAGCGATTTCCGAGAGAACTATCAAACCGAAGCGAGGATCTTCATCAAACTTCCTATCATCGCCAACGACAAACGCCTTTATCAATTGCTCTAGCTCAATCTTCTTTTCAAAGTCAGGGTTCGGCTCAATGTAGGCTAAGGGCGAATTTGGTGTGACAAAGGCGCCAGGAAGCGCAAAAACCACGATCCGTGTCTCGTAGCTTTGGGCTATCTCTTGCAAGGTATCCACATTTACTTGCTGCACGTAGCCCACCCTATCGCTATAAATCGGCCGGGCATCCTTTATTCGGCGAGATTCAACCGGACTACCTCCAAGGCGCGGAGCGTTCTTACGATTTAGCAATGCGCTTTTCGTGGCCGCCTCTACCTTGTCGATCGTGGCACCAAGCCGACCAAGGCGAGCGATTCGATCAACCCAACGCACGAAAGTATAAATGACGAGCGCAAATACAATGATGGTGAGTACAAAAAGACCAAGCAGCCCTGCTTTACCGTAGTATTCATTCTTCGCGACGATCAACGCCACTATGCTGAAGATAAATGCTCCGATGAAAGTAGAAAGTGCGTTCTGTGAAACATCGTCGGAGATGACAAGCGAGAACGATCGTGGCGTCGCTGTGCTGCTTGCCGAAGCGTAAGCCGAAACCATAGACGCAACAGCAAAGGTCGCGATTACCAACATGCTCGAACTTAAAATATTTAGAAGTGTCTCGATTGACTCTAGAGTCACCTCTGGAAAGATCTCCGTCAGCATGCTGCTTCGATCGGCGAGCTTAGCAAGAAAGACTATTACTACAGAGAAAAAACAAATAATGAGCGGCTTGATCCAGAGCCGCTCAGTCAATCTATGATAGAGAAACCGCAATCGTTTCATAATTGGTCTGCCGGCAAAACTTGGGAATAGAATGAGCATCTTTTCAATCTTTAGGTAATGTTGTCGCGCGCGACAGGCTATCATAGGCACGGGTGGATGTTCCAGGATGCGTTACGCGTAACGGCCAGATACAATGGGTGCGAAGCGCCCACTCCCACTTGGATAATCCTCCCCTGCTTGATTGTCTAAAGGGCGCCTTCTACCTCATGAAGATCCTCTCGCTCGAAGAACAGCGAAAATCGGACCGAATTCGTCGAAAAATTTACGACTGACCTACGCTACTGCGGCCATTTTTCTGATTGGGTTCGCGTGGTGCTGCTATCAGTACGAGCTAGTGCGAACGTGGAACTCTACAGAAGCAGAAATTCTCTCCGTCAAACCGTCTCAGATTCAATCCATGAGGAAGAGAGCCCCTCAACAACGTACTTGCCCACACTGTGGTTCACAGACACAAATGGAAATCGCCATACTGTCCAATCTGGATACCGCTTCGCCCAGTTTACCTTTGATCGGGGAGATCAAGTTCCTATCGCATACGACCCAGAGTCGCCGGGCATAATTCGAATTACCACATTCATGGCCTCCTGGGCGCTCCTTCTCCTCGCCATGACAATCGGGGACCTGCTCTTTGCGGCCGTCAGAATGTGGGGCACCGCAACCCCTGAATGATTTTAGGGTGCCCTAACCGCACCTGCGCGATCAAGTCTCGAGGCCATTAACTATTTACTCCCAGCACACTTGTGCAGTGTGTGCAGCGCGGTGCACCAGATTTTGCAGTAATCCGCCTTCGTAAAGACTACGGGGGGCCAGTCTTAGAAATTTCAAGAAACAGCTTGAATTGCCCCGAGGTATCATCGTATACTTACGATATACGATACAGGGCATATGGCACAATCAAAGAAGAACGAATTCGACTCCCGCCTCACCGCTTTAGCACGGTACGCGAAAGCCCTGTCTCATCCTGCGCGTCTTGCCATTCTAGAAACACTCTCCAAGAAAGAAAGCTGCATCTGTGGTGAGATCGTAGAAGTGCTTCCGCTTGCTCAATCAACAGTTTCTCAACACTTGAAGGAGCTTAAGGACGCGGGGCTCATCACAGGTGAAATTGAAGGGCTTAAGTCCTGTTACTGCCTTGATGCTGAGGCAATTAATGAATTTCAGAAGTTATCAACCAACTTATTCAAGCTGCTAGGGAAAAGTCTTAAATCAAGGAAGTGTTGCCCGTCCTGAGCTGCACTTAGTTCGTTTGAATGAAGCCCTATTTTTATAGAAGGACTAAGAGACGTTATGGAAAATGAAAATCTAAAATCGATAGTGAAAGAGAAATATGGCGAAATTGCAACGAAGTCTCTTGAGGAGTTGGGTAGCTCAACCTGTTGCGGAACCCAAAGTTGCGGCGGTGAACCACATGACTTGACCTGCTTCAACGACGACTATACTCAACTTAAAGGTTACAACAGGGATGCTGATTTGAAACTCGGCTGTGGTGTGCCGACCGAAGTTGCTGGCATTAAAGCTGGTGATATGGTGCTCGATCTTGGTTCCGGCGCTGGTAACGATGCCTTTGTAGCAAGGGCGATTGTTGGAGAATCGGGTAAAGTAATCGGTCTGGATATAACAGAACCAATGATCGAGAAAGCTAGACTGAATGCCAAAAAACTAGGCTTCACCAATGTGGAGTTTCAGCTCGGTGATATTGAAGATATGCCGATTGATGCTGATTCGATTGACGTAGTAATCAGCAATTGCGTTCTGAATTTGGTTCCAGACAAAAAGCTCGCATTCAAGGAGATGCACCGGGTCTTGGCCGTTGGCGGGCATTTCTCAATCTCCGATATTGTGCTTGAACGCCAGTTGCCCGAGGGCATAAGGCAAGCTGCTGAAATGTATGCCGGCTGCGTGTCAGGTGCGATTGAAAGGACCGAATATCTGGGACTACTCAAGGATTCAGGCTTCAAGAATATCGAGGTGAAAATCTCAAAGTCGATTACTCTGCCGACAGGCGTATTGTCTCAGTATCTTTCACCTTCAGAGATTGACGCATTCACTCAACAAGGAGCTGCACTCTCAAGCATCACCGTTTACGGAGAGAAGTGAAGTCAATTATATGAGTGCTCAGCACTGGCGACTCCTGCTGGACTCAGATCTAAGCAGAGGCGCCAGTCACTCAGCTTCGCGAAGGCCCGAGGCTCACTATGCTCCCCGCAGCCACCATACTGCCCACGCTACGTTGAGCGAACGAAGTGGGCGAAACGCCCCCGCGGACGAATAACACTGGGGTGAGTATCTGAACCTCTCAGAACCCCCGTTTTTATTGAGTTTCGTGAAATCGTGCATCCTTTTTGCATCCAATTTGGAGGGAATTTAGAAAGCTCCTGAAATTCAACCAAGAGACATTTTTGGAATAGTTAGCTTCGGCGGAAAACCTCCATTAGCTCTTCCATCTTTCTGTTCGCCTCCCTCTCGTCCTTAGAAGCCAAAGCATCTTTAATGCACATGGCTAAATGCTTCTCCAGTACTACGGACTCTAGAGACTTCAAAGCAGCTCTCACTGCCTGAATTTGTGTGATGATTTTGGGGCAGTATTCACGCTCTGAAATCATTCGTTTTACCCCTTCGAGCTGCCCCGAAATACGGTTAATTCTATGCAGCTCCTTTGAATGATCAGGATGCGATTGTGTTGAAGCCAATTCACCACAACATGCCGCCAATTCGTTCTTAGCCATTTTCCACCTTGAATTTCCAAAAGTTCAACTTTATCTATTGCATTATACCCCCCATGGGTATATGGTGTCAAGTATGGAGAGTTATTATGAGTGAATTTAATATTGAAGGAATGAGGTGCGGTAGCTGCGTCACTAAGATAGATCAGGCGCTGAAAGCCGCAGGATTTTCTGACGCGACTGTCACACTTTCACCCCCTAGGGTGAAGTTCGTGTCAAATTCAATTACCAGTGACGCACTACAGGCAATTATCTCAACAGTAGGAGAATATAAAGTTAGGAAATCGGAGCTGTCAGCGCACCGATCGCCGACTGAAATTCCAAGTGATTCGAACGATGAGAAGTTAACACCACTTTTCGTGATATTGTCATACATAGTTGGCGGTGTGTTTCTTCGTGCCTGGATTGCCGACGACTATTCTTTCACTTCACTTATGAATAACTTCATGGGTGGTTTCTTCGTTGTCTTCTCGCTCTTCAAACTCCTAAATCTTTCTGGTTTTGCTGATGCCTACGCAACATATGACATTATTGCGTCACGTAGCCGCCGCTATGGGCTTTCTTACCCGTTCATCGAACTGCTCTTGGGAATTGCTTATTTCATTGGATTCGCACCACTTACAACTAACATTGCCACGTTAATTTTAATGTCAGTTGGTTCAGTCGGTGTGCTTCAGGCGCTAAAGACGAAACGAAAGTTTCAATGTGCATGTCTCGGCACTGCACTTAAACTTCCCATGACCAAAGTAACCTTGGTCGAAGATGTAACGATGGGGCTAATGGCATTCACAATGATTATTCATCAAATGCAGCTTTTAACATGAGACGATTCATTTCGATTACCTTACTTCTAACCTTGTCAGGTTGTGCCACGTTCACACATCAGTTGGGTTTTAATGAAGTAAACGAAACGTTTTCTTCCCGAACTGGGCAAAACCTCTATTGGAAAACGGGAACGGAAGAAGACCAGAAAGTTGAACAAGAGATTGCGAAGCTGCTTTCAAATGATCTTACAGCGGACAGCGCAACTCAGATTGCTCTATTGAACAACAAACGACTGCAAGCCACTTATCAGCAGCTAGGAATTGCGCAAGCTGATCTTGTGCAAGCTGGTCTTTTCCCCAATCCGATTTTTAGTGGCGAAATCCGCTTCCCGAGTGACGGACCAAATTTAGAGCTGTCAATCGTCCAGAGCTTTATAAAGGTATTTGAAATTCCACTCCGAGAAAAGATCGCACAGTCTGAGTTCGAGGAAGCCAAGCTCGATGTTGTCGAGAAAGCATTGTCTCTGGCTTACAATGTGAGAAGAGCTTTCTTTGAATACCAGGCATCCGAGCAATTACTTGAAATGTCAAAGACAGCCTTAATTGCTCTTGAGGCTTCAAAAGATTTAGCCACTAGGCTTCATAACGCTGGGAACATAACTGATCTGGATCTTGCACAGGAGCAATCAAATTATGAATCTTTGAAGATTGAGATCACTATCCACGAGGAAGAGCTTGCGGCAGCACGGGAGGAGCTAAATTCGCTTCTAGGCTTGGAAGTTCAGCAGACAAATTGGAACGCTCATAAGCGCCTACCTGAGGTGAAGACTTCGGTCGAACAATTTAACCAGATCGAAAAAGACGCTATCACTAACAACCTTGCACTAGCTAAAGCACGACAAAGACTTCTCACTCTATCGAGTTCTTTAGATGCGGCAGAACAATATAGAATATTTGGGGATTCAGAACTCGGAGTATCAGGTGCAAAAGAAGGTGAAGGCAAATGGGGCTTTGGTCCGGCTTTCAGTCTTCCGCTTCCATTTTTTAGCCAAGGTCAGACAGAGATATTTCGGGCAAATGCAGCATTGCAACAGCAATACGATCTAGCGATTGATTTGCAGACTAAGATTCAAGCCCGCACACGGTCGCTTCTGAAAAGGGTCAAACTTGTCGAGTCTCGTTTAACCGGATATAAAAAAAACTTACTACCCTTACAAGCCAAGCTCGTCTCGGAAACGCAGAAACAATACAACGCTATGCTGGTGGGCGCGTTCCAACTCCTCGAGGCAAAACACAAACAAATAGAAACGGGCAAGGACTACATTTCTACGTTGAAGAGCTACTGGCTTTTGCATACCGAACTTGAATCTATGCGCAATGGCATAATGCCTTCGGAAGTAGAACAGGAGGCAATTTAATAATGAAACATGCAACATTCCTTTTCATATCGGCACTCCTCATTCTATTCGGATCTCCCTTAAGCGCCGAGGTGAAATTTGACGGCAAGGATGACCGTTACACGCCGGTTGTTGTACCAAACGGCACGAAATTACCTTGGCGAAGGGTAGATGGTACAAAGGTTTTTCATCTTGTGGCTGAGGAATTTGAGCACGAGTTCGCACCGGGACTCAAAGCAAAGGTATGGGGGTATAACGGACATCTGCCTGGTCCGACCATAGAAGTCGTCGAAGGCGACAGAGTGAGAATCTATGTCACGAACAAACTGCCAGAGCCGACCTCAGTCCATTGGCACGGCATCTTGCTACCAAACGGTATGGATGGCGTCTCCGGATTGAATCAAAGTCCCATCGAACCAGGCGACACGTTCAAGTATGAATTCACTCTTCGGCAACACGGGACTCACATGTACCATTCGCATTTTGACGAGATGACTCAGGTCGGAATAGGTACAACTGGGATATTCATTATCCATCCTAAGGAACGTAAGGAACCAAGAATCGATAGAGATTTTGCTTTAATGCTAGGCGAGTGGAAGATCGAGCCTGGCACTAGCCGCCCTGACCCAATGGAGATGGTTGAGTTCAATCTTCTTACATTCAACGGGAAAGCATTTCCTGCAACTGAGCCGCTGGTTGCCAAGTTAGGCGATAGAGTTCGTATTCGTGTTGCGAACTTGAGCGCGATGAGCCATCACCCAATCCACCTTCATGGATATCAATTCAAGATTACTGAGACAGACGGCGGGCAAGTTCCAGAATCAGCGCAGCAACCAGAAACTACAGTTTTAACACCAGTCGGAACTACAAGATCGGTTGAATTCGTTGCGAATGAACCGGGAGATTGGGCACTTCATTGTCACATGACTCACCATACTATGAATCAGATGGGACATGGCTTACCGAACATGATTGGGGTCGAACGAGGCGATCTTGATGCAAAGATAAAAAAGTTACTACCCGACTACATGATGATGGGCGAAACGGGGATGGGAGGTCATCCAGAACACATGCAGCATATGGACATACCTAAAAATAGTATTCCTATGCTCGGAGCACCGGGACCTTTCAGCTACATTGAAATGGGTGGAATGTTCACCATGCTCAAAGTCAGAGAGGGAATCACTGCGTACAATGATCCGGGGTGGTATAAAAACCCAGAGGGAACCGTTGCCATTTCAGCTACAAACGCTGAACTCCAGAGGGATCTCGGTATCACACAAAGTGGACGTAAAGACGCTCCCACAATACAAAAGCACGAGCATCATCATTAACTTCGAAAATTTCGTAATGGTGTGGAGTATCTGAGCACCTTAAAACCCTTGATTTTTTGGTTTTATAAAACCGTGCATCCATTTTGCACCCAATTTTCAGGTAATTCTGAAAGCTCCTAATTTATAGATGACTTGCCATTAGTATCGGATAGGTATAATATTAAACCTATCCGATATGGCACAAAAAATACTTGAAAGAATAGAGACTAAGAAAAAGCAGCTTGCAAAGCTGCGACCACTCCCCCAAGCCGCATTGAAACGGCTTAAATCTGAGCTGGCTATCGAGTGGACCTATAATTCGAATGCTATTGAAGGCAACACCCTCACCTTGCAGGAAACTAGATTAGTTCTTGAGCAGGGCATCACTATAAAGGGAAGAAATCTTCGTGAACACTTTGAAGCAAAGAACCATGAGAAGGCAATCTATTTTGTCGAAGAACTGGCTAGATCCAAATACGTTCTGAATGAGAAAGATATCTTTGGCGTTCATAGGCTAGTTCTAGAAAATATAGAATCTGAGTTTGCAGGCAGGTATAGGAACGGGCAGGTTCGCATACTTGGGGCGAACTTCATTCCTCCTAATTTTGTAAAGGTAAGTTCGTTAATGAAGGAGCTGGTAACTTATACGAACAAGAACCCTGATAAGCTTGATCATGTTGAGCTTATAGCAAGATTTCATCATAGGTTTGTTTGGATACATCCGTTCTTCGACGGGAACGGGAGAACTGCCCGATTATTGATGAATCTTCTATTTATGAAATTTGGTTACCCGCCAGCTATCATCTTGAAGAACAACAGAAAACAGTATTATCGCTCACTCAACCAGGCAAACAAAGGAGAGTATAAAGACTTCATCCTGCTCATTGCTCAGGCGTTGGAACGTTCACTGGATTTATATCTTGAGAGTAGTGGTGCACTAGGAAACAACGAATACGTTCCGTTATCTGTTCTTGCCAAGAAATTTCCCTACTCACAGGAGTATTTAAGTTTGCTAGCCCGACAAGGAAAAATTGACGCACACAAGAAGGCTCGCAACTGGTTGGCGACAGAAAAATCGATCTCCGACTATCTCAGCAGTCTCAAAAAATGAGTTTGTAAAGGAGGACATTTCAAGAAATCATTAGAAGTTTCTTGAAATGTCAGAAGTGTTGTGGGGTGGTGTATCTTCACCCGCTGAAACCCGCATTTTTATTGGGTTTCAATGAATAATGCATTTGAATCTCCAATTAATTAATCGGAGATTCAGAGGAAAAGTTTCCTGTTTAAAATTGAATTATTGCTGATTCGTGCTCGACTTCGTCAGCTAAAGCTGACTTCTCGCCTTCGCTAAAGCTTCGGCGGAGCAAGCTGTCGGAGCCAACTTCGCCCTATTGAGTAAACAACATTTTCGATTGGCGAGATGGGCTTGCCCGCTCGACTTCGCCCTGAAGGGCTTCGTCGGAGCCACCTTCGCGCTGCACGAAGCGAAGTGGGTTTACCCCGCCGAAGCGCGCAGCGCGAAGGTGGGGTGGTGCATCTGCACCCGCTGAAACCCGCATTTTTATTGGGCTTCATGAAATCGTTCATTCTTTTTGCATCCAATTTTGGGGTAATTTAGAAAGCTCCTGAAAGCTAGAGAAATGCTACCCTACTGGCTTCGAATTACTTGTAAAGCGCTCTTGATTGTAATCCACAGAGCCGAGAAATTAGCCGTCTGCGCCTTGCTACTTCATCATAAATAACAGCAAAGAAGCGCTTCAGAATAGGAACATGCAAGAGCAAATTAACGGGTGCCAGCCACCAGACTTTACTAGCAACTCGCTGAAAGAAGTCGGCTCCACGAACAATCTCACCCTCTGGTGTGTAAAGATGAATTGCTTGAAGTAAAGTTTCCTCATTTAAGTTTGAAATTTCCTTCACCCAGGGCTCCTGAAGCGGTACTACCGAAAACCCATATTTTTCAAAAAACTCCTTTTTCCCGCCGATAAAAGCTGAACATGCACCACACGATCCATCAAAAATCACTAACCCCGACTTGCCGACCCTATGCTGCGCATGTTGATTATCCATAACGACCTTGGCGTGGAAAAACCAAGTAGATCAGAAGCAGTAGACGATAAAGCACCCAGGTATAGGTCAGTATCGCTGGCAGTTGCTTTCGTACTATTAGGCTGTGGTGAATTACAAAAATTACTCCCACCACAGTAAAGAAGTAAACAGCCGCCCAGACAGAAGAGATCGAGAAGAAACTTTGGTAAGCGATCAGCGGAAGTAGCAATAAAGAGCCGATCATTGAAACAGTGAGTGCGATAATCGCATATACTTTTCGCTTAGACCAAGATGCCTTGCCCATAAACAACCACTGGAATGCCACTTGCCCCAATACCAGGATTCCCTCAGTGCGGTAGTCGTAAGTAGTACTGAGATATTCCTGAACAATCTTTCTAAATGAACCGAGCGCAAAGGCTGAAATTAGAACGCAAAAACAAAGGTATGCGAACAAAGCGGGTATTTTTAATGTGAGCATCCACCGCAACATATCATCCCTGCTTTTTCCATCGTTCGCAGAGATCTATTGAAGCAGAAGACCAATCGCCGTATTGAAACTTAAAACCAGCATTAATCAAGCGTCCAGGAACGACACGCCTGCTCTTTAATACCAATTCACTTTCAGTGCGAAGAAAGATTGCTCCGATTTCAAGCATCCATTGATAGACTGGGAATGCGAGCTTTTGTCCCCAAGCTTTTCTTAACTGACCCATAAAGTCTTTATTTGGTAATGGGTTTGGAGAAGCAAGATTGATTGCGCCCGAAATTTGCTCATTGTCAATTATGAACTGTATGGCATTTATGAAATCAAGATAATGTATCCATGAGATATATTGTTTTCCTGATCCTGCTGCACCCCCGATGCCCACGCGCACTAGCCAAAGAAGATAATCAAAAATACCGTCACGATCATGACTCATAGTCATGGCAGAGCGCAGAATTACCTTTCTGGTTTTTGGAGCTTCAATGAGCGCAAATTCACCCTCCCAGGCGCGGGCAACATCAATACTGAAACGCCACTTATCAGGTGAACTGTCTTCGGTTCCACCTATAATGCCAGTGGATTCATCATTGGGTGCATCAAAACGGTGGGCGTATATCGTTGCGGTTCCAGCTTGAAGCCAAACACGCGGCGGAAGCTTGAGTGTTTCTAAAGCCTTTCCAAGTATTCGCACTGAGCGAGAGCGTGAAGCCCAGATTTCACATCGATTCTTGTAGTTATATCGACAATTGACGATACGACCTGTGAGATTAATAAGCACATCAGCACCTTCAAGCTCATTGACCCAAGCACCTAAAGTCTGCCCATCCCATTTCACGACTTTCCATGGTGCTGGTTTTGCACCTCTGCTGATTACCACTACTTCATGTCCTTCAGCATGAAAGTGTCTAGCTAAAACCGTTCCGACTTGTCCTGTGCCTCCTGGTATTACGATTTTCATACAGCTTCACTACTACTTAAAAACTTTTTCCATTCATCAGTTTCAGCGACATGCTTCAGGATCTGATTTCTTTTAATTAAAAAAGTTCTCATATACCGAGTGAGAAATAGTTTTTCCGCAATTCTACCAAGCACACCAAGAGGAGCCTTATATTCGAATACGTCCTTTACCTCGGTGTCATCACCTACCATTCTGAAATAGTGGTCGTGCTTCATTGTTGAGAATGCGCCTTTGATCATCTCATCCTGAAAGTGATTCGGTCTGCTGAATGCTGAAATTTTGACGGAAAGTCTTTGCTTCACTCCAAAATGACAAGCTTCCCATTCAACTTCTTCCCCTAGCCCAATCAATCCGCTTGTTATTCCCCCCACTGCTACTTCAGAAGTAGTCGCTGTCGAATGTTGATGGGCATCAATACTTCGACAAAGGTCAAATACTCTCTCTATCGGAGCATGAATTAATGTAGTGATTTGTATAGTTGCCATAGCTACTTCTTCAGAAACGACATTAGCGGTTTAAAAAAAGTTGATTGATCAAGCCTTAAAACAAGATCTAATAGATTGCTGCTCTTTTTTCCGAGTGTATGAATATCTGAGATCAGCTTCTTAAAAGATTGCGCTTCCTTGTTCTGTCCTTGAGCTATCGTTGTGTCGTTTTGAAGCTGCTCTAGCATTTTCATTAGTGGATCGAGTTCTCGCTTTCTTCGTTCAGCGACGATGCGTTGAGCAACCTCCCAAATGTCCTTTTCTGCGATAAAGTACTCCTTTCGGTCCCCGGCTTTGGTCTCACGAGAAACGAGTCCCCAGTTCACTAATTCGCGGAGATTCATGTTCGCGTTGCCCCTTGAAACGCCTAAGGCTTCCATGACTTCTTCCGTAGACAGGGCTTCTTCGCGTGTGAGAAGAAGACCATGCACCTGTGCCATAGTGCGGTTTATGCCCCATTCGACTCCGACCGTACCCCAGATTTGGATGAATTTTTGTTTCGCATCTTCGAGCTTCATATATAGTTCCTGAACTTTCAGAATATATTGAAAGTATAATATATACGAATGCTGGTTGTCAAACAAAGAATCGGGTGGATGGGTCGAACTAATGATTACAGACGGTTAGAAAAGTAAGGACGGTCCTAAAAATGTTTTTTAGAAAAGGCTCTACCAGATCCAGTTTTTAGGTAGCGCTCAAAGGCATGTGCCTTCTTTTCATCGCGAAGATAGATGGCGACATCTACTGCCCATGGACGAGCCTCTGTGGTCGTTTTACATTCTCCGGCGTTATGTTCGGCAAGGCGGTTTTTCATGTTGCCGCATAGACCGACATAAACTCGATTTGGGTTTTTCTGGCTGCGCAATAGGTAGACGATGTGCATTTGAATCTCCGATGTATTAATCGGAGATTTTGAGAGAAAGTTTCTTGAAAATTGGAATGGGTATTGGCTTGCCCGCTCGACTTCGCCCTGAAGGGCTTCGTCGGAGCCACCTTCGCGCTGCACGAAGCGAAGTGGGTTTACCCCGCCGAAGCGCGCAGCGCGAAGGTGGGGTGGCTGACGGGGCTCGAACCCGCGACCTCCGGAACCACAATCCGGAGCTCTACCAACTGAGCTACAGCCACCATAAGAACGAGAAACGAGCCGGGAGTATGCCGCAAACATGAGGGGAAGCTCAAGGGAGCCCAGGAATTTGCATATTTTTACCGGAAACGCGCTGCTAAACCAGCGCAAAAACATGCCCAGGACGTCGTTCAAGCCGACCAGACAATTCAAGCTCTAACAGCACGCCATCCAGCGACTCAGCATGCCCCGCCCCCCTCCAATACTCGAGAATCTGCTCGAAAGTTACGGCGCCTTCACCGCGAATGAATGAGATTATGTTCGCCACTTCAGGCACATCACTCGTGACTCCAGGCCCAGAAGTGGCTGCTCTAAGCGCTTCGGGAAACAGCTCTAGAACATCGTCCGCACTGGTAATTAGTGTCGCACCATCTTTCAGAAGTCGATTCGAACCCTCATAGCGGGGATCATCAATGGCTCCCGGAGGGATAAGAATGTCCTTCCCTTGTTCGAGTGCAAAGCGCGCCGTAGCAAGAGATCCGCTCTTGGCCGTGGCCTGCACCACAACAACCGCTCGAGAAAGCCCCGCAATGATGCGGTTCCGCGCAATGAACTGATGCGGCATAGGAGGGTGATTGAGCGGGTATTCAGTGATTAATGCTCCACCCTGCGCAAGTATCTGCTCCGCCAGTAATAAATTCTGTCGTGGATAGAGAAACCCAAGTCCATGTCCCAAGACCGCCTGGGTCGGTGCGTCTCCCCCCGAATCAAGCGCTCCGCGATGGGCTGCTGCATCAATGCCCAGCGCCAAGCCGCTGACTACTGATATCCCAGCTCGAGCACTGCCCTTTGCCAGATTATGCGAGATACGCAGACCAGAAGAGTCCGCCTTTCTTGAGCCGACGATGGCAAGGCTATGCGGATTCCACTGAATTTCACTCTCAGCAATGTTGCTTCGTACGAACAGCACCATGGGCGGACGAAATATCTGCCTTAGAGATGCCGGGTAATCAGAAGAGCCCCAATCCAGCACCACTACCCCCTGACTTTGACAACCTTCTAGCGTCTCTCGCGCCTTGCTAATTACTCGCTTGTCTTCCCATAGCCTGCTCAGAGTAACTGCGGATGGATGCATTGCTACCTGGGAAGCGATTAGGCCGCGGAGATCGGGGATCTGAGGCGAATTCGCCAGCGAGCGCTGAAGCAGCTCCGTAAGCCATAACCAATCGATTCCGGGTGCCTGGGCGACAACTAAGGCTTGGGCGGCTCTCTCAATATCGACCATATAAACTCACTTTTAGTGTTTTCAAACACTTAGACAGATACCGGTCTAAGTCGAGCACGCCTAAACAGTCGGTAAAACGCAGCTAAAGTTGTCAGAGGCTTAAAGAAAATGCCCCTCTCATGCCGATAGTCAGTAGAGAGGGGTGTGTAGCGCGCGAAGCTACGGGAAGAAGCAATGTCGCAAGTCGATTCTCACGACATCGAGGGACTATTTGATCTCGTCTACGAGGGTGCGGGCGACGAGTCCGCTCGCACACTGCAACGCATCAAGGGCGTGTTTGTCGCGGACTTGAGCCTTTCTATTCCAGAAGTTCAACGCATCATTGAGCACGCTCCCGCGACTATCTCCAGCGCAGAGAGCTCCGATGAACTAACGGAAGCGTACGAAAAACTCGCCGCAGCTGGCGCCCGCGTACTTATTATCCGAAGAGGCGGCCCCGACGCTTCTCCGCACGGAGACACTCTCATTGAGCAAATTCTCGCCGAGGCCTCAAATGCTACAAGCGATGAGGAGCTCGAAGAGACTGAGCAAGAAGAGCCTGCTGAGGAAATCCAGCAAGATGACGAGTTTTCCTTCGAGTTCGAAGTTAATTCTGGCGAAACAAAATCCCACTCGAAAGATGCTGCTAGAACACCTAAGACATACACACTCGACCTAGAAGCTGACGCTAGTGTGGATGATATACTCAGTTCTTTTGAAACACCTGGCGATGCGGAATCCGCCACTTCCAAAGCGAGCGCGCCAGCTGATGCCACCGCAGAGGTGCCCGATGCTGCAACCCCGAATAACGGCGGAATTTCTTTAGATCTTCTTTCAGAAGAAGAGCTCGCAGTATTCCATCTAAGTCGTGGAGGTTCGCTCGTTGAACCAAAATTGACGACGCACGAGGAGCCTGAATCAATCTCCCCGCTCGTTGATCCTTCGGTTCCACTCGATATCGCGCCGGTCGATCCAAATTTGTTACGACCAACCTCTCCTGGAAACCATGATCGCGACCTTGCGCGCGCAATATCTCTAGTGCTCGAAGGGGTAGCTGAGCCCGAAGAGGATCTGACCACAAGTGTCGAGACGCCGGCGGGACAGCCGTCGAAGCAACAGGATCGACATTCCGGAACTGAGAAGCGTCCTCCTTCCATGTTTGGTGCTGCAGGACGGTCATCAACAAAGGCCGCAGAGCCGCAAGATTCGCCCGAAGACGCGCTTACTTTTGAAAATGCTCCTACCTCATCTGAGCGAACGGAGAGTCCTAAGGATCCTCCAGCGACACTGCCGCCAAAATCTCCAAGCAGCATGGACCTAGATCTCTCTCTCGAACCGGCAGTGCTGGAAGGAAATGCCTCTCCACCTCCACTTCCCGTTAAAGCGGACGAGAGCCAAACAGCTCCAACGAATGCCCACAATGGCCACCAGAAAGCGGGCGCCTCTCCAAAATCGACTTTGGAAAGCGAATCGGTCGAGATCATCTCTGACAACCACACTGAACCTCAGGTCTCTTCGCCGAGCTCGGCCCAGAGCGAACATGCTTCCGCAGCACCCTCTGACGAGCCGCGTCGGAGTCCCGTTCACATCGCGCGGAAAAGGAGCAATCCATTTTCTTCACTCGAGATGATGATTCCAATAGTGCTTGGATCCATTGTACTAGGGGTTGGAAATTGGTTGTACTTTTCGGCCTCTCCTCCACCCCCATCGAAGAAACTGCTCGTAACCGCTCAGACAGAGGCCACAGAAGCGCTCGCAAAGCCCACCCGCATTCCGCTTAAAATATGGCAGCCTTCGCTTCAAGAGGCTTCAAGGACAGTGAACGCGAGAATCGAGCGGTCAGGTTCCATCACGATGCTTGAGTCACTTATCATCGAGTCACCCCTGCAGCGTGAGCGCACCAATGAAGAAGTTGCCCGCGGCATTCCTCTTCCGCCGTGGACTAAGCGGATAGAAGCAGGCCCTATGGAATTTAAGAGTAGTACTCCCGAAGAAACCGGTGATCTTTCTGCCTCAGGTAACGCCATTGCGTACATAGTATATGCTGGTACGCCGGCTCGAGTCCCACTTAAAATACAGGTCAGCTTGGCTGCTCCTACGGCGCAGTCCGGATTTATTCTGAAATTCGAAGGTGAAAACGGTAAAATCCCAGAAGGGTTAGATCGCTCCCTGCTTTCAATGCGAAACGAGGACGGTTCGTTCTCAATCGCAACTTCCGGGACGCTTTCTTTTGGAGAGATTGTTAGTTCGGGCCATCCTCCAGAAGGCAGCCCTGAAAGCACTACGGTAAGTAGCGCGGTCTCAGTCGAGCCCAAGCCCGCAATCTAAAACTAGAAATGACTTCCGTCAGGATTAGGCAGCCTGTCTGCGCTGCTTCGAGGATACTGCTTTAGCCTTAACTGCAGGCTTCTTTGGTCGCGCCTTTGGAGTTGGCTTGCCACGTGCTCCGGTCGTTGATTTTGACGAAGACCGAACTGCGACTGCATCATCGTCGTCATCATCATCAATCTGATCCATATCTTCTGCTACGTCCGCATCGTCCTTCTCGTCGCTATCATCTGCGTCGGACTTGGCATCTGCAGAAGCATCGTCATCTTCATCGGAACCAAGCACCACTGGCTCGTCATCCTTGGCGTCCTTGGACTTCTCCTTAGAGTCTTCTTCCTCCCCCGCTGCGCGAATCTCTGCAATTGGTGCGCCCTTGTTCTCAAGGCGCTCCTTAATCACAGTAAGCTCCTGGCGCTTACTGGACCAGGTAAGGCCGTCAATGCTGTAGAGGGTCACTAGCTTCGTACCAAAACGTACGCTCTTGGTGAGATATTTGGGCTTCTTTGAGTCTGCCATTTGGACCTCTTAATTCTGCCCCCCGCTCTGATTAGGGAGGTCGCTCCTTCGTATGATGAATTGGGGCCTCAGAGAGGTTCTCAAAGTCCTGCTTGTCGTGTACCCTCAAATCAAATCTAGGACTCCCTTGAGCCTCCTAAAAAGCATAGTAATTTCATAAATATATGGACACCCCCTCCAGAAACCTGAAGTGGCCACGCATCGTCACAGAAATCCATACGCACCTTGGAGGCTCAGTGCCGTTATATCGGCTTTGGGAGATAGCGGTGGAACGTGGCATCCGTGGCATGGGGGACGGCTACGAGGACTTTATTAAAACCCTCAAAATCACCGAGGGCGAAGTCAAAGATCTAGACTCCTACCTGGAAGTCTATGACCGAGTAGAGCTCATTCAGTCAGGCCCTCAAGCTGTTCGCGAGAGCATAATCATCGCCCTACACCGCGCCTATAGAACCGGCGGCATGGCGGAGCTTGGACCCGGCGGTGAAGGCGGAGATCCAGAACCGCTGTTTCGTATTGGGCGCATCGAACTGCGTCTCAATCCCATGAAGCGTACTGGCGCCGTGTTCCTGAAAGGCAAGCACGCCGGACTTTATGATGTTGATCGAGTCATTCGCTCTGCCTGTGCTGCGGTGGAAGAGGTGGAACTCGGCTTTAAGGGCAAAATTCAAGCAGGACTAATCTTCTGCTTCGGGCGCGACATGGCGTTCGAGGCGAATATGATCCTGGCCGAGAAAGCACGTCAGTGGACAGAAAAAAGCGCCAAGATTATCGGAGTTGATCTGGCGGGCCACGAATCCATTAATCCGCTTTCCGATCCTAAAAAACTTGAAGAGATGAAAATAGTCTTTGATACTGTGGGTGAAGGCATAGGTCGAACGGTCCACGTCGGAGAAACGCCGCACATTGACCTCGATACCTTCATCAACACCATCGTCGCCCTGAACCCACACCGCGTTGCGCATCCCATCGTCGCTTTCCGTGCCTACTGGGATCGCAAAGATGACCGAGGATTGAAGCTTCTTAAAGAGCGCGACCTCACGTGCGAACTTTGCGTCAAGTCAAATTTGCTCACTCGCGCCGTTGCTGACGTAAAAGAGTACGGACGCATCATTAACACCCTCGATGATTTCGAGATCCCGTACACGTTCTCGACCGATGCCCCTTCCCTGCAAGGAACAAGTCTCGCCGGCGAGCTACTCTTACTCCTTGACCAGGGCGCCGCCACGCCTGAGCAGATACTTCGCGCACTGAAGGTAGCCCATGACCGCAGCTTTTTGCCGCTTCCGGGACCGGACTTTTAATTCGAGTAGCTAGCAGGGTTGTGGAAAGAGCCTTTTCCGCCGAGCGGGCTGCGCGCGCGTTTCATGTCAGCTAGGCGAAGAGTTTGCGCTTTGACTTGCTAGTCAGCGGGAAAGGTTCTATCGAGAGGATAATAAAACAAAAAGGAACAGTTCTATGTCTAGCGTTACTATGCGCCGAAGGACCAAAATCGTCGCCACTGTCGGCCCGGCCTCGCGCTCCCCTGAAAATCTAAAGGCACTTATCACTGCCGGAGCTAACGTATTCCGCTTGAATTTTTCTCACGGTACAGGAGACGAACACCTTGAAGTGCTGCAGAGTATTCGTCGGCTCTCGCAAGAACTTGATATGCCCGTCGGCGTTCTCCAAGATCTCTCTGGCCCAAAAATACGAATTTCTAACGTCGAAGGCGACTACGCCGTCGTTCCAGATGGCTCAAAGATCGAGCTAGCCTTCGCTACCAAGAACGCGGGCAAATCTCCACTATCAAATGCGTCTCGGATCTACGTTGAGACAGTTAATCCTTGCACCTCCCTGCAACCCGGACATCATGTACTGCTGGCCGATGGGATTATCGAACTGATTACGGAATCTGTATCTAAAGACGTCGTCGTCTGCTCTGTTCGCAAGGGCGGTCGCATTCGGTCGCGCGTTGGAATCGCATTTCCAGACAGCAATATCGATCTTCCTGCAACCACAGAGAAGGACATGCGAGACCTTGATTGGGGGATCGCAAACGGTGTCGACTTTGTGGCGATTTCATTCGTTCAAAACGCCCAAGACCTGCTGATGCTACGAGAAGTTTTAAAGCAGCGATCGAGCCCCATACGGCTGATCGCAAAAATTGAGCGTCGCACCGCACTCGACAATATCGAAGAGATTCTCGACGCCTCCGATGGGGTGATGGTTGCCCGCGGTGACCTAGGGCTCGAACTCCCACTGGAACAAGTTCCGCTCGTTCAACGACGCCTGATCGAACAGGCTAATTTCCGCGGGATCCCCGTCATCGTAGCAACCCAAATGTTGCACTCCATGATCACTTCAATTCGTCCTACCCGTGCTGAAGTGTCAGACATCGCGTTCGCCGTAATGAGCGGTGCAGACGCGGTGATGCTCTCAGAAGAAACCGCAATCGGCGAACACCCGCTTGAATGTGTCACCTACCTCGGAAAAATTGCTCAAGAAGCAGAACGCACCTTCGAGTTTGAAGAATTTAAACTTCGTCTCAGGGACTCAGACCGCCTTACGGTTCCCGATGCGATTTCATACGCGGCATGCGCGGCAGCGATTAAAGTTGGTGCGGGTGCTATTATCGCCTGCACACACACCGGGAGCTCTGCTCGCCTTGTGGCCAAGTACCGTCCTCAGCAGCCTCTTTTTGGTGTATCAACCGAAGAGACTGCTCTGCAACTGATGTCGATTTTTTGGGGCGTAGTTCCGGTTCGACTTCCCTCGAAGCGGGGCGGACAGCCCGCGGACTCTCCTGGCGCCGAGGCTGCTGAGATCGATAGCGCCCTTGAGGTAATCCAAAGTCGCTTTGCCTTTTCAGCTGGCACTCGCGCAGTGGTTATCGGCGGGCTTTCTGCTGGGGCTCCAGGGTCGACCAGCCAGCTCCAACTTCGCGCGTTTAAAGGCCCTCCGGCCTCGCCGTGACAAGCATTTAGGCCCTAGATATTGGCGCTTTTTGCTTGCACGCAACTGCACTCTGTACCATTGTTTTAACTGACTTAAATCTACGCGATCGAAGGCGAACTCGCGTGGAGTTTCGCCAGGATAACGACCTGTTACAGGGGCCTATTTTAGGGGGCCTGCGGTAAGCGGAGGAGACTATGGGCTTTCACGATATGGTAAGTGCTTCAGAGGCAGCTTCGCTGAGCGGTGTCTCGGTCGCCACCCTGCAACGTTTTGCACAAGTCGGATACCTGAACGTCGACTCTGACTCCGATGGTGTTCCACTCTTTTCTAAACGGGAACTACAAAGCGTCTTCGGCCTCGCGCTCTATGACCGACAGCACAGTAACCAGCAGCATAGTGACCAGCAGCACAGTAACCAGCAACACAGTGACCTAGCGCATAGCGACCGAACGCCAAGCAATGGCTCAGCCTCGACGGAAGAAAAGTCCAGTCCCACTACCCCAAGCTTTTCAGAACCAACCGCTTCGAGCTTCTCGCAAAGTAGCCCACGCATCTCTAGCCTTTTCGAACTCTTAGGGCGAACTCGTACCGAAAAAACGGCGGCAGTCCCCTCACCTGCGAACGTCTCCACGACAAACCCCTCTGAGGAGCTACGCACTGTTGAGCCTAGCCTCTCAAAATCGGAGAACGCCTCCCCTCTCACGAAGGAGACACCACCGCGGATCGCTGAGCCGAGCCAAGAGGCTTCACACGACAACACAAGCACTCCCGAATCTTCGCAAGCAAGCACTTCTAACAGCACTAAGAGCCCCAGCTCTATTGATATACCAAGCACCACTCCTGCTTCGCCGACGCCATTACAAGTGGTTCCCCAGACTTTCGCTTCAGAGCAAGTCCTCGAACAACTGAGCGCAGAGAATCGTAAGCTCCGCCATGTACTAGATCTTCAGGAGCGGATTTTAAGTATGCGAGAAGATGAGATTAGAGATCTAAAACAACAGCGCGACTGGCTGCAAAAACGCCTCGAGAGACTTGAAGAGAAATCTGATAGAGATCAGTTGCTGCTACTCTCTGAGACTCAAACTATTCGAAAGCTAATTTCGTTTCAGACCCCCAAAAAATCTGCGCTAAGGCTCGCCCTTGAATGGTTTGGGATGGGGTCGGATACAACTGACGCAGGCGACCCTCGCAGTCACGGAACAATCGAGGTCCACCCCGAACCGAGACATGCCCGCTCACGAAACAGCACTCATTCAAATGAGCACGCCCCACACCATGTGAGCAGCAATGAGGAGAACGGCCGCGCATCTCAAAGGAGTCCTCAGTCAGGCGAATCCCAGAACAATCCCAAGGCAGCGGCATAACCAATCTGAGTGGCCCACGATTTCACCAAGGATTCCAGACGAAAAAATGGTAAGGCCTAAGGCAAGGATACCTGCGGGACAATGAGGCCTCTGGCAATCGCAGCCTCGACGGTTACTCGAACATCCCAATAAACTAGATATCAATTAACTTAAGAGAAAAGACGACCGCCGACAGAAAACTCTGTCACACGCGGCCGCCTAAAGTTAAAGCTTAGCGTTTGCTCGAGTTATTTTCCGTCAGCGACGTGAACTTCAACTCGGCGATTCACTGCACGAGCCCAGTTGGTCTCATCAGTGAAAATCGGCTGGGTTTTCCCGAATGTAACAGTAGAAAGCTGGTCGCCCGACACTCCTTGCGACACCAGCTCAGCTCGCACCGCTTCAGCGCGATCCATTCCGAGTTTCTCGTTGTATCCATCGGAACCAATGAAGTCAGTGTGCCCTTGAAGAACTATCTGCACAGAACCCTTAGACTTAAGCGCCTGCGCAATTTGGTGTGACTGTCCCTTTCCTAGATCATTAAGGGCTCGCTTGTTGAAATCAAAGTTCACATCAGGGAAGTAAACAGACTTCTGCGCAACCGCCATCGACTCACCACCGCCGTCCTCTAGCGCTCCAGTAGCTACGGCAGATCCGAGATTCGAAGATGGGCCGTCATAATTAAATGGATTTACCGATCGGCAATCAGGCGCGCTTTCGTCAGCTGAGAAACATTCTGGTGAACGAAAGTCAAACGGCTCACGGTAGCCAAAAACGCTGCGTGTCGTTTCAGTCGACCCGGCAAAGTAGCTCAAGGGACGGGTGATGGCCTCGCGTGCCAACCATCCGATTGGATGAACAATGTAGGCGAAGATTCGAAGTGGGTGACTCTCGCTCTCTCGGTACCGAGGAGACGTATGATAGGTCGCAAGACCATTATCATAAGGAAGCATATCCTGAGCGTGACCTGCCTGTTGTCCAAATCCAAACGTCACCGCTGCTAATACAACTGATGATACCGATGAACGTAAAAGTGTCTTCCCTTTCATAATATTCCCTCTAAAGTCCCTCATCCCTGAAAACAGTGCCTTGAAGTACTAATCCCTTCTCGGCGCTCGGCAAAACCACGAATAGAAAATCTCCCGAACTGAAAAACACGCCTCTTAGACGACAGGCACTGGATCTTTAAAAACCAGTAACAACTCTCAAGCGAGCAATCGCATTCAAAGGCTACAGCCTGGAAATCACAGCTAGACTTCCTACTTCCCCTTCGGTGATTTGACGCTAGCACATGAGTCAAAGATGCGAACAGTTCCATTCTTCGGCAATTATCAAAACGTCACAGCGTTCACACGCTATCGGATCGGTTCCGCGATTGGGCAGGGCTGAGCCCCTCTAAAAACCAATCAACAAATATGTGAACATGGCGGATCTCGGTTGAAAATATTTTGATATTTCAAGCAGTTAACTTCGGCGATTCGCCAAGCATGTCGATTGCATCATAAGACCGGGCTCTCGGGACTGGTTTTGAGATTCTGGTTTAAAGCTGTTGCGCCCAAACAACGCCGATTTAGTTGTATGAACCGGACACGCTAACACCGAGGATAAAAACTCTTCGTTGAGGCGTCTCAAGGTTAACCGCTGTTTTATAATAGAGTGCTGTGAGAAACTTTTGCTTCATCTCAAAGTCAACCAGAACAGTTCTTGCGCTCGCGTTTGGTTGCTCAGCAATTAACTGTCTTGGGAGCTTCACAATTGGCGCAAGTGCCTGGCCGGACCTTGGTAACATTCTTCTCTTCCTCGCCGTCGGCGCACTTTCAGCTACCGGAGCGATTGTCGCTGCGAGCATTTCAACTCTGATCGAGGTAACACTCTTCCCCGAACGCATAGACATGCTGCGCATTGTCTTCCTGGTCAGTGGCGCAAGCCTACTCTTACGCGCCTTTCCTCGAATGCCGCTGTTCGCTTCGGTTGGACTGTTGTGGCTTGGCACTCTGAGTCCAACCTTGACCGGCTTTCATCACACCAACCAGATCGAACTGGCCTGGTCGAACGAGTCTTTGATGTTAATGGGAATGTGGGACGTACTCCTCGCTACCTGCGCAGGCCTCGCCCTTTTGAATCCTGTCATTTGGGGACTCGTGAGCGGGAAACCTCGGCACCTCCCTCTTCAACAAGTGCTTACCCACGCAATCGCTGGCGCTACCTTGTTTCCTCTGATCGGCGCGGTTTTACTCCTGGGCCTCGATCGCTTCATGCGCACCCCTGAGGCCGCCACTAATATTCTCGCACTGGTTGCCTTCTCCCTACTACTCTCAACCTGGCTGGCCGAAAGAGTCTCTCTACTTTTCGCAGACAATACTTCTCCGCTCCTGCAGTCGTCGAACGGTAACGGTCGGCGATTTAAAACCATGTCTAATCTTGCGGCCGATGTGTGGCAAGAAGGCGGCAAACTCTGGGAACATGGCGCTGAGCGCTCGGTGCCGGAGCACACCATGACACGTAGTCGTGCAGTTTTGGCAAGCTCACGTGGCCGAGACCTAGGCATTTGTGCTCTTTCTCGAAACGGCACAGTCGGATTCATGAATGATAAATTTAGGGAGCTCGCCTCAGTGACGACTCCAGAGCCGGCCGGACGTATGCTCTCAGGACTTGCGCTCGATGCGCGCGTGTCTCAGCAGATATCGGAACTCATCGAGGAATCCTTCGCCAAGGGAACTAATTGTTCAAAGGAAATTCGTCTCAACCAACTTCCGGATCGTCTCACCTTCTTAAGTATTTCCTGCGAACTGGGTCACCAGCGCTCCACCATTGATGCTCAGAGCATTATCGTCACCATTGAAGATATCACCACGCGACGCACGGTCGGATACGACCTTATATTGGCGCAGCGCAAAGACTCTCTGCAGACGCTCATCTCCGGTATGGGGCACGCGTTGAACAATGCTCTTACTTCCGTCGCCGGGAACGCTTCGACCGCCCGACGATGCGAAGATCCGTTCAAGCTCGACTACTCCCTAGACGCAGTAGTTCGCTCGTCCAAGGAAGCGGGAGTTCTCATCAGTCAGCTCTTAGAATTCTCCAATGCCAGAAGCTACGCTCCAAAGGGAGAGCGCCTTGAACGCCTGCTCAAGAGCCACCAACAAGTCCTTGCGGGAATCGGTGGGGAAGGCTGTGACGTGCGTTTCACGGTGCCCAAGTCATCCTTCCCTGTCTCCTGCGACGCCGGACTTATTCTGCTTGCGATCACCAATCTTGTGATAAATGCGCGAGATTCTTACGGCGCGGAAGCTGGATCTATTCAAGTATCCCTCAACGAAGAGACACTCTCGGATGATGCACCGCAAATCCTTCCTGGATCACGCCCAGGGCATTTCGCGCGTATTCAAGTAAGCGATACCGGTCAAGGCATGTCTCCCGAAGTACTCAGACACACGCTTAACCCAGAAACCTACCAGCACTCGACATCCGCCGGACCTGGTCTCGCACTGGCAACTGCGTATGCAATAATTCGAGCGCACGATGGTTTTCTAACTGCTGAAAGTCATCAAGAACGGGGCACCACGATATCGCTCTACCTCCCTCTTCAGAAATTTGTTGAGGAGGAAGACAGCCCTCAGAAACCCTCCCGCACCATAGACTCCCTCGATGCAGGTAGCCGCACTGCTTCCGTGAAGCCAGAAACACCTCGTGCCCCAAGTGGCTCACAAGAGTCGCCTGTCAAAAAGGGCTCCATTCTAGTGGTGGAAGATGACGACACCATTCGTGAAGTAGTGCGTTCGATGCTTTCCACCCTCGGTTACTCTGTCCAAGCCTGTAGTGATGGATCGCAAGCGCTCTCATTCTTCAGCAAAACCAAATTCGATCTCGTTCTGGTCGATCTGGTCATGCCTAAGATGTACGGTCTCGAAGTTATTGAGCAGTTGAGGCGCATACATCCTGACGTGCCCACACTACTTATGACTGGATCTGGACACTTAGTGAGCTCCGAGAGCTCCGACATAAGACTGCTTCCGAAGCCTTTCGACATAGAAACGCTCGAACAAGTCGTCCAAGAATCCCTCAAAGCTTCAAGCATGTCGCCGAGCTCCCAGTCCGCATCAGAGTTGCTGGTGCCAAGCGAGCTGTTGCACTAGCAGATTTGTGTAGGAGGTACTTCGCCGCACCCTGAAATGGGTAGCGCGAAGTTGCGGTCCGCCGTCTCCGCGACCGCTCAAAACCATCCACCTTGAAAGCTAGAAGATGCTCCAGAAGTCTGTGACAGCGCCCTGTTTATGAGGGTCCGCCTTCGCTCACATGCGCCTGTGCTGCCCTCTAATTCAAGGAGGCTTCCCCCTTCGCTCCCTCGTTCGCGAAGGCTACGGAGGATAGGAAAGCTTCGGGGGACAAGTCGGAGGAACTTCATCGTCTGTGCCTGTGCACTGACTCCTAGTACGACCATTCCACCCCACCAGACTACTCCTAGCCTCCATTCGGCCGAGATTTGGTGGGTGCAAAATGAGGGAAGTATGAAATTTTCTTACGATACCTTCCGAGGAGCCTCAAGTAACCTCTCAGAATTGCCGACCTTTCTCATTGGTGGTGAAACACGAGTGCTGCTTCTGAAAGACGACTCTTCCTGTGCGTTGGTGGTTGAAAAGAAGAAAGGTTGGTATGTCAAAAAAGATTTTAGTTGTAGACGATGATCCAGTTGTGCGCTTACTCATTACTGAGTTTCTCTCCGCGCAGGGCTACGAAGTGCTTACCGTCGAGAGCGGATCTGAGTGCATAGACACTATTTCATTTAAGAAACCAGACGTCGTGGTACTCGACCTGCTTATGCCTGAGATGAATGGCATCGAGGTCCTTAAGCGTCTACGCGGCAATCCCTCCACTGCCGCAGTGCCAATTGTAATGATGTCATCAGATTTTGACACCGAGTCAATCACCAATAGCTACAACCTAAGTGCCGATGGCTATGTCCAAAAGCCATTTGGGATGCGTGATATTCTCTCTGCAGTAGAAGACGTGACCACTGAGCAAAGCTAGCTATATCTTTGTCGGCTTGTTTCCAAGAGATTCGGCAAAACGCAAGAGATACCCATCCGGATCTTGAACCAAGAAATTCCGTTCGCCATGTAGGATCTCGTTATTTCGATACCAATGATCTTCGAGCTCCTTCCTTAGAGCAATATTGGCCCCTGTCAGACGCCCAACCAAATCATTGGCATTAGGGCATTCGATGGAGATATTGAGCCCGCGACCTCGCGGATAGTCGAGGGGTTCAATAATCCAACGTGCAGATTCGGCGTCTCTCTCACGATCTTCCTCAATCATAAGCTCGCTACCATGAAAGGACAGGTAGCAAAATCGGTTCTCAGGGCGCTCGAACTTAATCGAAAATCCTAAGATATCGATATAAAAATGCCTACTCTTCTCTAAGTGAGAGACCGAGAGTTCGGGCACAAGTTTGTTAAAAGCTGTCTGCAACATGTTCACACTTAGAGACTGGAACGAAAGGCGTAATACCGCCCAATTCTAAGATTCGGCATCTTCGAACCCCAGAATATCGACGTACGTGATTCCTACCGCCAGGTGCGAAGACGGCCGTGCGGGCTGTCCTTTTAATTGAATTCTTTTCTTCTTGAATAGTTCTTTGAATGCCGCACGCGAAATTCCTTTTAGTTGAGGGCTTCGCTCCTGCTTTCGCAGCTCCGCAAGAAGAATGGAGTCGATGCGCTGCGCGACAGGCAGGTCAAGGATGATGCGGAAGGAGTTAGCAGGGCGTTTGGGTGGTTCGATCATGGGGCGCATCTTATCACAGTCCTTAGGCGGTGATAGTCGCACCAAGCGGAATATGCCCGCTCCAGCGCCATTTACATGTGAATTTTTGCGGGTATGGCTCAGTCAATAAAGGCTCAATCCGCCTGTGCGGTGCCCTGTACCGTGACAACTTCCCGAACCCGCTCAATTGAGCTTACGCGCCCCGTCGACTCATCACACTCGCACCACACGCCGTGCAGTATCTCCATACCTTCGGCCACCTGATAGGCATGTGGCATCCCGGTGAGAAAACGATCGAGAGCCACTTTTGCATGCATTCCGATCACACCATTTTGGCTACCACACATGCCCACATCAGAAATGAATCCGGTTCCACCGGCAAAGATTTGTTCATCAGCGGTCTGTACATGCGTGTGGGTGCCAAATAGTAGCGTCACTCGCCCGTCGAGATAGCGGCCGAGCGCAATTTTTTCAGAAGTTGCTTCCGCGTGAATGTCGCCGATGATTACCTTGCAATCCTTCAAGGGGCCTTCGAGTAGCTTATCAACTACCTGAAACGGACAGTCCAAAGAAAAATTCAAGAACACACGCCCAAGCAGATTGAAAACACCCACTGAACTACCAGAAGCAGATTTGATCTTGGTGTATCCACTGCCGGGCGCTCCTTCAGGATAGTTGGCCGGACGTACAATCCAGGGCCGGCTCTCCATGGCGCCACGAATTTCACGCCGCTGCCAGGTGTGATCTCCCAGCGTCACTACGTTCGCGCCAGCGGCTCTTATTTCATCGGCACTCTTAGGATCGAGCCCCACTCCGCCCGATGCATTCTCGCCGTTAACCACGACTACGTCGGGCTTTAGACGCTCAATTAAGCGCGGCAAACCAACCGAGAGTGCGATTCGTCCAGGTCTTCCGACCACGTCGCCTAAGCACAATATTCTCATTTCTATTTCCTCTTAGGCGTCGTCGTTAGGGCTCCAGTCGATGCTCATTTGAGATGAGGTCGCCGGCGGCGAAGAAATCTCGTTCATGGCAAAGCCAATCCATACGCACGTCATGAGGTTCGGGCGGAACATGCGGGACTAATTGCAACGACCAACATACCCCCACAAGCGTTGCTTCATCCAAGGCAGGGTTCGCCAAGAACCGATCGTAGTATCCACCACCTCGACCAAGCCGATGCCCCTTCGCGTCGAATGCCAAGCCTGGCACTATCACCAGCGTATCGGGCCCCCACTCCGGACGATACACCACGCCAGACTGTTCTTGCGGTTGAGGAATTCCAAGCATTCCTTCCTCAGCATCGGATCGCCACTCCGCATCGACTGAAATAAACCTCATGGTTCTGTCGGGCAGAGCTCTCGGGAGATACACCGCGCTCTCTCCAAATTCAGCACTTATCAGAGGCGAGAGGTCAATCTCGCCCGGGAAATGCGCCCCCCAGGCAAGAATATGCGCCGGTACTGGATCGCATTCTTCATGGATGATGGTGTGAAGCTGAGCGCACAGTTCGACACTCGCGGCCTGAACCCACCGACGATCGAGATTCATAAGAACCTTGCGCATCGCCTCTCGAGTCTCAGTTCGCACCTTCTTCCCCATGCCACTACGCTCACTTAAATTCAGATTAAACTTTCGGCTGCCGCTCCCCTAAGACGCTTCCTCCACCGATGAACAAGGCTCCGATCCACCTGCTCATGCGGCCCGTCCGCATTGGTCAAAGGTACCCCAAAGACACTAGCTCAGATCACCAGCGGGAAATCCAGTGTAGGGACAATAGAGGCAAAATCGCACTGCTCGGACGCTACCGTACGAACATTTGTTCTGTCGTTAGAGAGCATGCTTTTGCGCATCCCTCAGCGCTAGCGAGCGGCTAAGCTCATGATCCGACCTAGTTTTAGCGCACTTGCACTGGATCGCAAGTCGACTCCCCCCTTTCTCTGTCCAGGAGGCCAGGTCAGCTCCGCATCAGTTTTCCACTGCTTGTCGTCATAACAAATAGAAGCTGAGGATCGTTAGGTTTTAGGCCATTTGTGCCGATCCTCACTAGCAAGCGGTTACTAGGTTGTCTCGGTTTTTGGAGTACCGACGGAATGAAGCGCCTATGCGTGCTTGTCCTCGTCGCAACAGTGGTTCTACTCCCAGGAATAATTCCTGCAGAGTCGTACGCCCTCGACACCTCTCCGGAAGTAGCGCCTTTTAGCCCGCTCCTGTCGAAAGATAAGATCACATCACTCATACAGAACCTCACGGGAGATGACGTACACGCGTTCGCCGGATTTACGCCGGAGGTGATTATCGCTGAGTCTCTCATGCCGAACGCCTACGCCCGGGACGGTCGAATCATTGTGCTGACTCGAGGATTAATGGACTTAATTCGCAGTGAAGACGAGCTTGCCTTTGTGATTTCACATGAGCTTGGGCATTTGATGCTGCACCGGAGCGAACTACAACCAAACAACACAGGCCAGTCTCCCCCGCATGGCTCTCATCGCCTGCTTGGTAATGCGCAACACTCACCCCAAGGCCTCATTCACATGGAACTTGAGGCCGATAGTTTCGCGCAACAGCTTCTGGCGAGAAGTCCCTACGATTCAGAGGTTGGTTGCGCATTCCTGGAGCGGCTCGCACTTTGGGGCTCTGAATTTGGAGTTCCCTTGGGAACCACTAGACCCTCGCTTCAAGCTCGAATCTCTGAGCTAAAGCCGACCCCTTCCGTGTCAAAATAGCTATAAAATCACGGGGAAAATCCAAGGGAATTACCTATGGGTGAACCGTACAATGGCTTTTAGGGCTTTTAGCCCCCTCACCCCCAAACTGCTCACCCACCACCCAGGTTGACCTGCAGAAACCCTCTTAATTCAGGTAATCTAAGAAGTTTTCATGATTGTTTAGAGGAGTATTAAGAAATTCAAGGACCACTCCGATGCTATCTATTAGCATGAGGCGGTTGCCGTAAGGCCCCAATAACCTGGCTCCCCAGGAGCCTGGAAAGAGAGGTCTGACCGCTCACGCAACCTGGACCGACCAGGGAGAAAACAAATTCAATCATTGCGACTATGAGTACAACTCCTCAGAACGGTAGTGGCGAAGACGGGGCGGGGATGACGCCTGCAGAACGTGCGAAGGCATTTGTTCTGATTGTCGAAAAAGATCCCACCGAACGAAACAACCTGCGTATTGCACTGAAGGCCCTTGGATACGGATCCTTCACGGACGTGGCTGACCATGCCATGGCGCTTGAAAAGCTACAGGAACGCAAAATCACGCACGTCCTGTTTGATGCGAAGAAAACAACTATCGAGCCAAAAGTCTTCCTCCACAGCCTTCTGGAGAATGACAAATCAATTGTGGCCCTACCCTCTTCATACGATCCAAACATTGACGATGTGTTTGATCTGCTAATCATGGGTGCCAAGGGATATCTGGTGAAACCTTTCACCGTAGATACCCTGGATCGCGCGATTGTCCTCGCAAGCAAGGGTGAGCCGCTCGCCGAAGCCGTGCTTCAAGCAAAGGATCGCAACGAGGCGCTCGTTGCCATTCTCATGGCCAGCCTTGATAAAGCGGCTACAGTACTTCGACAAGCCCAACAGTTTGAAACTGCAAAACGCGAGATCCCTAAGGCGTTTGCAGGTCTTCGGCGTTCTTCTGATCTCGCTAAGCTTTTTGCAAAGGGCGGAGAAGAGGGATTAGTCGATGCAATTGAAAAGTTCTGCATTGAAAGAAGCAAAGGTCCAGCCACACGGCTTGGTCGTCTCCGGAAACGATTGAACTCCACTCGTGCACCGGACGAGCCAGAGTCAAGCGACGCCGCAGGCTAGGAGTCTGTGAACCGGCACAGACGACGACGTCCCGCCGACTTGTCCCCCGAAGCTTTCCTATCCTCCGTAGCCTTCGAGGCTGTCCGAAAAGCCAGCATCAAACCTCGATAATTTAAGAATTAATAGTAAGAATTGGAACTTTTTACATTTAGGGCGTGGATTTTCAGAACAGGTTGAAAATTCGTTTGAAGGTCAGAGGTTTTGCCCGTAATTTTC
>JBGSMV010000052.1:0-51411 GCA_041739995.1 Bdellovibrionota bacterium | reverse complement strand
GTATCTTGGGGTCCTGGGGCATTGCCCCGGTCGTCATCGAAATCTTTGCAGAGCAAAGTTTCGATAGAAGTAATGCTGTAATACAGTCATGGGCGCAACAGGGCTCGAACCTGTGACCCCCAGCTTGTAAGGCTGATGCTCTACCAACTGAGCTATACGCCCCCATGCTGATTACAAATCTGAATGGGAATAAGGCACCGGGTACAAGGACCCAATGGCCAAAAACCGACCGCTACCTTAGCGCACCTATTGAAATGGTCAACTCAAAGGGACGAAGAATTACGAGCCGCTAAGACTAATGGGTAACCACACCAGCGGTCTCAGGCTTATCCTTGCTCCCGCCCATCCTCGATTCGTCATCAGACTTCTTCTCGGAGGCAAATAGGAGCTCGTCCCGAACCAGCTTATTGTCGAGCAGGTCCTCAAAGGTCTTGGCCCCATTACAGAGCAGCGCCTCGAATAATACCTCGTCGACATGCGCAGCAGGAATAAACTCAAGGTCCTTACGAATGATCGCAGGAATCTCCTCGATGTCGTTCTCATTCTCCTTGGGAAGAATCACCTTCCTCAAACCACCACGGTGCGCTGCGAGCGCCTTCTCCTTAAGACCACCAATCGGCAAGACGTTGCCTCTCAGAGTGATTTCACCCGTCATCGCCACCATGCGATCCACAGGAATACCTGTAAGCGCAGAGATCATAGACGTCGCCATGGTGATACCCGCAGACGGCCCGTCTTTCGGAATAGCCCCTTCAGGTACATGCACGTGGATATCTACTTGATCGTAGAAATGGCGTGGGAGACCCAAAACACTCGCCCGCGACCGCACATAGCTCAATGCCGCACGCGCTGACTCTTGCATGACATCACCAAGCTTTCCGGTGATCTGCAAACGGCCTTTACCAGGAAGCACTGTGGTTTCTATAACCAACAACTCGCCGCCCTTATCAGTCCATGCAAGTCCGGTGGTTAAGCCGACTTGATGCTCGGTCTCTCCAATACCAAAACGGAACTTTGGCTGACCAAGAAACTTAGGAATCGAACTCCCTTCGATCGTAACCGAATGCTCTTTACCTTTTTCAACAACCTCAACCGCAGCCTTCCGACACAAAGTCGCAATATTACGTTCAAGATTACGTACCCCCGATTCGCGGGTGTAGCGACGTATTACTTCAGTGTAGGCACTGTCCTCAATGTTGATATTGCTGACCGCCAGTCCGTTCTCAGCGACCTGCTTCTCGTAAAGATAGCGCTTCGCGATCGCAAGCTTTTCCATCTCTGTGTATCCAGAGAGACGAATAATTTCCATACGATCAAGCAGCGGCTGCGGAATGGTGTGCAACGAGTTAGCCGTGGTGATAAACATCACCTTGGACAAATCGTAGTCACAGTCCAAGTAATGATCGTTGAACGTGTCATTCTGCTCAGGGTCGAGCACTTCAAGCAGCGCCGAAGACGGATCTCCTCTGAAATCCATCGACATCTTATCGACCTCATCAAGCAAGAACACAGGATTGCTGGTCCCGGCCTTCTTGAGCGATTGAACTATCTTTCCGGGGAGCGCACCAATGTAGGTACGTCGATGGCCTCTGATTTCTGCCTCGTCGCGCACACCACCAAGGGCAACTCGCACAAACTTACGGTCTGTAGACTTCGCAATCGACTTCCCAAGCGAAGTTTTTCCCACTCCTGGAGGGCCTACTAAACATAGAATCGGTCCTTTGAGTTTCCCCACAAGCTTTTGAACTGCGAGATACTCAAGAATTCGTTCCTTTACCTTCTCAAGACCGTAATGATCTTCGTCTAAGACTTCGCGTGCCTTATCAATGTCGATCTCGTCACTCGAGCACTCGTTCCAAGGCAACGCCAACATCCAATCAACGTAATTGCGCACCACTGTCGCCTCGGCAGACATTGGCGACATCATCTTGAGCTTCTTTATCTCTTTATCGGTCTTCTCTCGAGCTTCGTCCGGCATGTCCTTAGCGCGCAGCTTCTCGTCAAGCTCTTGCACCTCGTTGCGGAAGTCATCCTTCTCGCCGAGTTCTTTTTGAATCGCGCGCATCTGCTCGTTGAGATAGTACTCCTTTTGAGTCTTCTCCATTTGCTTCTTGACGCGGTTGCGAATGCGTTTTTCGACCTGAAGAATTTCTATCTCTGACTTCATGTGCCCAAGTATCTTGTCGAGTCTCGGCTGAGGCTCAAGGGTCTCGAGGATATCTTGCTTGTCTTCAAGTTTGAGATTGAGCTGCACCACAATGGCATCGGCAAGCCGCGAAGGATCTTCGATGGCATTGACCTGCATGATCATCTCAGGATTTACCTTCTTCCCGAGCTTGACGTAATTCTCGAAGGTCATATTCACAGAGCGCATCAACGCCTTTAGCTCTGTGGTCACTTCGGTTGACTGAGGAATCTCCTCGACTTCGACGGTTATAAAATCATCGTCGCGCACATATTTTTTAACGCGCGCACGTCCCTTTCCTTCGACGAGAACTTTGATCGGTCCGTCTGCAAGACGAATCAGCTGCACTACCTCTCCGAGCGTTCCTACTGCGTAGATGTCCTTCTCGCTCGGGTTACTGGTGCGCGCATCTTTTTGCGCGACGAGCATGATGTAGTTCCCTTCCTTCTGCGACTCTTCAATCGCGCGTACGCTTTTCTCGCGTCCGACAAAGAGTGGCACTACCTGCTGGGGGAAGACCACCAACTCTCGAAGCGCCAAAAGGGGAACAGGATTTGTGAAGGATGCTTTCATAAGTTTTCATCTTTTGCTGACGCTCAAAAACTACAAGCGCCGCTATAAACCTTCAAGCCACAACATGCCTAACGGTACCTTGAAGAACTCCCTTTCCTCCGAGCCAAGAGTCTCCGCTCTCCAGCCCGATGATCGTCGTGCTATTAAATCGTGGTTCCACTAAACCGTTCCACTAAACCGTTCCACTAAACCATAGTGCAACTAACGACAGCCAAAGGAGCGCCTAGAAAACCCCTAGGGGCTCAATACGGACCCTCAAGATACACATCAGGCCTCTATAATTTGATGCTAAAGAACGACTCAAAAGATCACAATAAGAAAGACGCGGATGCACATTTCTTACAGAAAGCCCTCAAAGCCGCTATTAGGCCCGTTGTAGAAATACAACAGTGGCGGCAATACAACAGCACCACAGTAAAAAAGTTATCCACAGGTGCCCACGACCATGCCCACCAACCACCAAACAGCGTAGCTATGGGCTTCCTAGAGCGCCAAGAATGCCTTTGGTAGGGTTTAATCACTAACAATGAGGCTTTCAAGGTCTTAGAAACGTCAGACGACGTGAAGGCCCGAAGTAGGAGGACTTAGCCTAGGCGGATTCAGCTTTGGTCTCATACACGACCACGGGCCGGGTTCCCTTAAGGACGTTATCGTCCGAAACAACGACCTCTTTGATGCCAGGGTCTGAGGGAACGTCGTACATAATATCGAGCATGACACTTTCTAGAATCGCCCTAAGGCCACGTGCGCCTGATTTGCGCTCGAGCGCAAGGGTCGCCACAGCTGTAATTGCCTCATCGGTAAAGCGCAGTTGAACGCCTTCCATGTCGAAAAGCTTTTTGTATTGCTTGATCAAAGCATTTTTCGGTTCAACCAAAATACGCTTCAACGCTGCCTCGTCTAAATCATCGAGGGTGGCAATCTTTGGCAAACGTCCGATAAATTCTGGGATCATACCGAATTTTAGCAAGTCCTCGGTTTCTACCTTTGAGAGCAAGGCTGCTCGGTCGCTCTCAGGAGATTTTTTCTTCTGGCCCTCTTTCTCTCGACCAAATCCGATTCGCTTTTCTCCCACTCGACGACGGATGATGTCTTCAAGACCAACGAAAGCGCCACCAACAATGAAAAGAATATTAGTGGTATCGACTTGGACGAACTCTTGTTGAGGATGCTTACGGCCACCTTTTGGTGGAACACTAGCCACAGTACCTTCAAGCATTTTAAGCAGTGCTTGCTGTACGCCTTCGCCGGAAACGTCTCGGGTGATCGAGGGGTTCTCTGCCTTACGCGCAACTTTATCAATTTCGTCGATATAGACGATGCCGCGCTGGCACTTGTCAACATCGTAGTCAGAGGCCTGCAAGAGATTGAGAATGATATTCTCGACGTCCTCACCCACGTACCCTGCTTCCGTCAAAGTGGTGGCATCCGCGATGGTGAAAGGCACCTTTAAAATTCGGGCAAGCGTCTGGGCGAGCAGAGTCTTTCCGCTACCTGTGGGTCCGATCATCAGAATATTGGACTTGCCAATTTCAGTGGCATCCGAAGCATCACGACTCTCAAGCCTCTTGTAGTGATTATGTACCGCAACGGCGAGCACTTTCTTGGCGTAGTCCTGGCCAATCACAAACTGATCAAGAAATGTGTTGATTTCCTTTGGTCGCGGAATGCGGGACTGCGTGGACTGAACTTCGTCTTGTTCAACTTCTTCAGCAATAATGTCGTTACAGAGATCGATGCACTCGTCGCAGATGTACACCGAAGGGCCCGCGATCAACTTGCGAACCTCTTCCTGACTCCTACTGCAGAAGGAGCAAACCAGGGTGTGCTTATTCTTGTCGCTGCTCTTACTCATGGCTGCTCTTACTTATGGCGCAGACTTCTCTAGAATCCTAGCGTTGTTACCTCAGTCGCGAAATCCGCACATTAAGGGGAAATTTCGCTTCTCGCGCCGTACCTTCATTCTATCGGATATTCCGATACTACGAAAACAAATATACGGGGCTCCAATATACAGGGCTCCACTGTTATACAGGGCTCCACTGTGCCCCCTTGCGCTCTGTCTATCGCCTCTATTTTCTTGACCCTATTTGTCGCTGGTATCTTTCTTGCCTGTCGGTCCGGGGCCTCCAGCGGCTGCCCGACGCTCATACACTTCGTCAATCACCCCGTATTCTTTCGCCTCAGCTGCCGTCATAAAGAAGTCGCGGTCGCTGTCTTTCTCTAACGCCTTGAGTTCTTTTCCGGTTGCCTTACTTAGGATTCTATTTATTTCCTGCTTGATGCGCAGCATTTCGCGCGCATGAATTTCCACATCGGAGGCCTGACCTTGAAAACCGCCAAGTGGTTGATGAATCATGATACGCGCATGCGGGAGCGCCATGCGCTTTCCCTTCGCGCCACCAGCGAGCAACACTGCGCCCATGCTGGCTGCTTGGCCGATACATACCGTGCACACGTCAGGGCGCACGTAGTTCATAGTGTCGAAAATGGCTAAACCAGCGGAGACCACTCCGCCGGGGCTGTTTATGTAGAGGTAAATGTCCTTTTCAGGATCGTCGCTTTCAAGAAAAAGAAGCTGAGCAATAATCAGATTGGCGATAGCATCATTCACCTCAGACCCAAGAAACACGATGCGTTCCTTAAGAAGTCGAGAAAAAATGTCGAAGGAACGCTCTCCGCGCCCGGTCTGCTCAATAACGAACGGAATATAAGTCATGTACCTACCTATCAAGTCCCAAATGAAACGCGGCCTTGAGGAATCCGAGGCTCTCTCCCTCGCAACCCTTAACCATCAAAACTGCTCACTAATGCGAACCACGAGAATAACGGTCCGAAGCCAAGGTCCACAACGGAAGAAAGCGCAGTATGTGCGACAATTCTATCCTCAATCGAGAAGTTAACTCGAGCGCAAAGATTCGACCAACTATTTGAATTAATAGAACTATTATGGGGGCGAGCACACCTCCATCGCCCCCGTAGATTCTTGGCCTCACCAAGCGCGGTTCAAGGAGGAATAAAAGTCAGCTCTAACCCCCCAAATCTAGGCAAGCATGCCGGCTCTTATGCAGGCGGCTCTCCTGCATGACTGACCGGTGCTCAAGCGCCAGCCACTTCTCCCTTCTCCTCAGCAGGCTTCTCAAAGAACTCAACCTTCGCTCGTTCCATGAGAAACGTGATGGTCTTTGAGCGTCTCATTTCGAGCATCAGGTTCACCATGCGCCCTTCTTGAGACAGGAACTTGCGGACCTCGTCCTCTCCTACCTGGTTTTCTTTGGCGATCTCGCTGATACGAGCTTTTAGCTCCTCTTCGTTCACGCTCAACTTCTCAAGCTCAGCAATGCGGTCCACCAGGATTGCGGTCTTCACGCGCTTTGCCGCAGGCTCGGTCAAGCCTTCGCGAAATAGCTGCACAGGGAAATTTGGATCTCTTACCTTAGCCGCATCCGTGAGGCCCGAACGAGCAACGAGCACCCTAATTTCCTCGTCGATCAACACTTGTGGAACCTCAAACGGATTACGTTCGACCAACTGCTCGAGCATAGCTGCTTCTGAATCAATCTTTGATTGACGCTCAGTCTCCTGCTCGAGGGACTCTCTAATCTTCATGCGCAACTCAAGAAGAGTCTCGACGCTCAATTCAAGAGATTTCGCAAAGTCATCATCCACTTCTGGCAGCACTTTCTCGGAAAGGCCGTTCAGGGTGACGCGATGCAGCGCACTCTTGCCACGCAATTTAGCGTCGCGATGGCCCTGCGGAATTATCGAGTTGATGTCCTTGGTCTCTCCCACTTTCATCCCAACGATGCCGTCTTCAAGCTCCACCGGGAGCTGACCCTCACCCAATGCAATAGACACTGGCTCTGGTCGTCCCTCGGGTTCGCCTTCAAGCGCGGTAACTAATCCAAGTTCGACCACGTCGCCCTTAGCGGCAACATCACGAAAAGCCAGCGGTTTTACCGAAGCTTTGGCATGCCGCATGCGCTCGACCACCTGATTGAGGTCTTCGTCAGTGGGCGTCTTCTTTCCGACCTTTAACTCGAACTTGGCATACTCCTTGAGCTCTGGCTTAGGAAACACGGAGACCCTCGCCTTAAACTCAAGAGATTTCCCTGATTCGACCGAACCTCCCTCAATTTGCGGAGAACCAATAACGTCAATCTCATGCTGCTTGACGATACCTTGGAGTGAGTCGCCGATAAGCTTCTCTGCGACTTGGCCACGCACCATATCCCCATGCATCTTTTGCACGAGATCCTTTGGCGCCTTTCCGGGACGAAAGCCCTTTATCGCTACTTGCTTTGAGACTCGATCAAGGGAGCTCGCGAGCTCTTGCTCAACATTCTTCGATGGAATTGAAACGGTTATCAGCTTCGTTACCGAATCTACGTCTTCTATGTTTGAGGTAAAATCCATGTTTTTGCTCCACTACCCCGCACGGTTCATCAGTACGGTTCATTAATAGTACGATTCATTAATCTTTCGCGGTCACGACCCAAAGGCATCACCGCTCGCGCTCGCTAAGATCGACACCGCGACCTCAGCCTGCGGCCCTACGAAATCCCCTTCGTAAAAGCTTTTTGTTTCAATTTCGAACGCTTACGCGAACGTCCTCAGAAACTCTCGAGAGCCCCGCTCTGTGAAAAAAGAGCCTCGGAAATGTCCAAAGGGCCCAATCAGTCAGCCATTCGGTTCGCCAAGCAGATTCGCCAAGCAGATTCGGAAGTGAAACATAGCCCACAGACCGATCTGAAATGCGCGCCATTCCGGGATTAAATAGCACGGTTCGCGGCCTCTTGTATTGTCGTGACACAATATTTCATTACCGCGGACAATGCCCTTAATAGCTGAAAGCACTTGATTATTCGAGGCGCCCTGCCTAATGTCAAGCACCCGACCATTGATGGCATTTAATTCGGCGCGACCTCGCCTTGGCTTCACGGTCTTGTCTTTGGCTTCGCAGTCTAGTTTGAAGTCGCGCAGTTTGCAGTCAGCACGGGTACTCATGCGGGGGTGGTGAAATGGCAGACACGCCAGATTTAGGATCTGGTGCCTTACGGCGTGGGGGTTCAAGTCCCCCCTCCCGCATTTTTTCTTTAATCTTCCCAATAGTGGCCACAGCAATAATTCTAATTCTGCTTCGAAAGATCTCGCCGCCGAGAGCTCACAGGGGCGCCTCTCAGTGAAATCCTTTCCCCTGAAATTCCATTCCCCAATAGACCAGTGCCCATCGAGGCAATTCCAGACAAACAAACGAGCGCTCATCACACCAATCGTTGGGTTGCTGCTCACGTTCCTTGTTAGCGCGTGTTCCACTCAGCTTCACGACGCCAATCCCAATCAACACAATCAAACTCCGCATGAAAGCGCGGTTCAAGATAGCTCCCGGGAACTTCCTGCCACAAACGATTTGCGCAACAATTTGCGCTCTGGTGAGCTGAGCATTGGCGATCGACGTCGAATTCGAGAAGCTGCGCATGATGCTGAGCGTTGGTTCGAGACCGACCTAGATCGCATCCGATCACTTCGAAAGGCCTACCATTCACACCTCGCAACTGCCGTATCCGCGCCCCGCGATCCCTTCGTCCTTGGCGATTACCAATACTCTGAGCGCTCCGCGCTGGGGGCGGCACAATCGGAACTTTGGCGCAGCAGACAAGGAGAACCCGCTCAGCTTGTCTACAGTCCTGATTTTGGAAGGGACGGCTACCCCCTACTCCTTGAGCACTTCGCGGTGTGCCCGCTCGACGGTCGGGTCGCGCTCTTCGGCACCGTAGGACCACTTAAGGTTCGTTGCCTACGCACACCTCAACCTCCGCAAGATCCCCGAACCGGAAAAGTCACCCCGCCTATCACGTGTGAAGAAACGGAGCAGATAAGTAGCGCTGCGTGGAACAACGACTGCAGCAGCATTTTTGTCACTGAGTATGAGAACGGTCGCGCATTGCGGGTTGTAAGAATTCCCATCGACTCAACGCAACCTGAGAAAGTACTGCTCGAAGAAAGTGACCCGGCATTCTCTCTTTCTCTTACTACCTCAGGCGATGGTCAATCGCTCATCATTCTCGCGCACAGCCTAGATTCCACTGAAGTTTGGATGCTTGATAGAAATATAGCTGACTCGTCACTACGACCGTTAAGCGCACGTACCCAGGGGACTCGAGTGAAGGCGCTGCGTGCATTTAATTCCTGGTTCCTGCAATCGTCCCTACCTTCAGGCGCGACGGAATTTCGCGCACTGCCAAACCCTTCTGATAGCACCCCAATCAACTTCGGAAAGACCTCCGCAATCAAAATTGCAGCGGATACCCCGGTTGTTGAGGCTCTTGGCTTCCACTCCTTTATCGCTTTGCTCGTTCGAGATAAGGGACTGCCACGATTTGCAGTGCTCACGAGAACCGGCGATCTACAGATGACTGACACCCCCTCTGGGGCAACTAATCTGTCCTTTGCGCCCGTACAAGATTTTGAATCTCCGCAGGCTCGAGTACGAGTCGGAACTCCATTTGAACGAAGTCAGATATGCACTCTTTCTGTGCTCCGCGCCCGGATAGAGTGTTCGCTGCCGGTCGCAATTCCCCCCTCCTATACTTACCGCCGAGAGGAAGCGGTAAGCATGGACGGCACCCGAGTGCCTATTTCCATTCTCGGTCGATCGGGTGAAGTCAAACCTTCAGCACCTATCCTGATCAACTACGGCGCTTACGGCGTTTCCCTCGACCCTGAGTTTCGTCCTGAAATTGCTACACTTTTGGATTCTGGCGCCACTGTGGCGTTTGGGCATATTCGAGGTGGTGGAGAATTCGGGCAAAGCTGGCACCACGCTGCAGTGGGTACGAACCGCACACGCGGAGCAGAAGACCTCTCGGCCGTAGCAGCGCGGCTGTATGAACTCTTTAGGAAGGAATCCGTGCTGTACACCAGAAGCGCGGGGGCAGTGAGCGCCCTACTTTCTTTGGAGTTGGAACAGGACCCAAACTCCCGACCTCTGCTCAGTGGGATGGTCCTAGAAGCCCCTTTCCTCGACGTGCTCTCCACTCTTGATGAATATTCTCGTCCCTCAACGGTCCGAGAGTATTTTGAATGGGGGAACCCCAACATTCCAGAAGTACGCGCCTTCTGGAGTTCTCTCACGCATGCCAACATCCTCGAAAAGGATCGGGACGCACGAGCTTACTCCAGTCGATTGCCTCAGTTGCTGGTAAGCATAGGAACTGCGGACGAAGCGGTGTCCGTCCCTGACATACTGCGGTGGGTTTCCGAGGAGAAAAGAATCTCTTCCGATAAAAGACTAGTACTCCTGCAGCTCGTTCCGGGTGGTACTCACTCAGGTGCTACGTCGCATGTAGACGAAGGTCTTTACGCAGCTCAACGGATTGCGACTCTATTACGTTTTGCGGGCGTTCCTTAAGGATCACTTCACTATCAATCTCAAGCCGGCGGTCCTAACCTCTCTAATGTCCTGAATGAGACGTTCGATGAGCGATTCCCGCTGCGCTCTCTGATCTCTTTGTGAAAATCTTTAATGAATTACACAAAGAGTGCGGCGAGAACAACGAGAAGAATACCCGAATGAACTTCTCGCTCAGAACGCTAGCTTCCGAGGGCCTCTCGCACCGTATCCATGTCGGTACCAGAGGCGATTACGGTGCCTGCCTCGTTTATCACGAAGAGGCTTGGCAGAATGTCCACTTCGAAAGCAACCTTGGCCTGATCATAGTCATCATTTCCTGAAAACGAGTGTCGCAACTCTCCAACCTTTCCAATTCCGATCTTGCGCTCGACTCGCTCAAAGTTCTCATTCTTATCGATACTCACCGCAATGGCTTCTAGATTACGATCTTTACGATGCGCCTTTACGTAAGAGTTGAGCTCCTCAATTACCGTATGAGATTTCGCGCACGTGCTTGCCCAGAACAGCACAATCACATTCTTCCCGCGCAGATGCTCAAGCACCAAGGCGTCTTCACCGACCATAAAGAACGGAGTATAGGAAGGCGCAGGTCGCCCCACTAAGGCGCCACTGCTGACTCCTGAGGAGCAACCCATCAGGCACAGGGGGAAAATGATGACTAATGCGAGAACTAAATTCTTCATAAGAATCCAAATATAAAAATAGATTTCAGTTGGTGATTTCTGTGGGGAGCTCACTCTTCGACATTACTAGTTGGCGCTACTAATTGGCATTCTTTGCTTCGCGTTCTCGAATCATCCAGAAATTGTCTCGATATACTTTCCTTACCGACTCGTCCTTCTCCTTCTCGTAGCTATCAAGCAGGAGTTTCAACGCCCCAACGTCATTGAAGTTCTTTAGAGACTGTAGCGCCAATATGCGAACACTTGGATCATCATTTCGAAGCATAGACAGAAGTGCACCAAGTCCGAGAGAACTCGAGTAACGCTCAAGAATGAGCTTAGTAATGAATGGGTCTTTTGTATCGAGCATTGCGTTAATTACGCGCGAATCTTTAAGCAGCGGCTCGAACGCACGAAACGCTTCTTTTGCCTCTTCCTGAGGCACTCTGTTGAGATTTCCAAGGACCCCAATTGACCGCACAAATTGCGCGCGATTTTCCCAGGCATTGCGACGTACCCAGTCGACCAGCATCGCACTTGGCTGAATCGTCATCGTCTTGCCCGCCAGAGTATCAAAAGCCTCGATCTTTAAGTTCTCGTCGGCTACATCTGCGCACACAACCAGCAAAATGCGCTCGACATCTTTATCGAACCACCTTCCAATTGCACCAATATCTTCAGCGCTGATAGATCCGGCTGCCCCTTTCACCAGAGCATTCAAAACCTCAGGAGGTACGTCTTGTCGATCTCGTACCAACTCAAGGTATTCCTGTCGAAGCGGCGCAAGGACACCACGCTCTACTGCCAAACTTGCAAACGCGCGGACATTGTAATCATTACGGGTCCCAAGCACCCCCAAAAGCCAAAGTACGTCAGCGTCAGACAACTCTGAGCGCCGCTGAACAACATCATCCCCAAAGATCAGAGCGAGCTCAGGGTGTCCCATAATTAGGGCGAGCGGTGCATGCGAAGCGGCGTCCTCCAGTCCAAGCGAATCTCCCACCAGCTGAGACAGCAACTCCTGGTATTCGTTCATGTCCTGAGAATCCAAGGCAATTGAAGCCGCCATTCTGAGTGTCACTCGCGCGTCTGCGATGTAGGCACGACGAAGTTCGGCAGTGCGAGCATCAAGCGGCAAAGTGGCGTTTAGCGCCTTAAGCAATGGTTCATACGCCGCAGGAGTCGCGCCCGAAGCGATGGTCCGTAACCACTGATTGAGCTGCTCCGCGCTGCGCAGCATACCAAGTCTTCGAACTCGCTGAATGAGAGAACGCTCCGCAAGATTCCTAAGCTGTGGCGACCGGGCTTCGACGGCGCTCTTGACTAGCACCACATGCGCAAGCGGATCGTCAGAAGATACCAGCAAATCGAAACGGGCCGCGGCATCACTAAGTTCAGCTTCGCTACTCCCCACCGCGTCCAAAGCACGCTGCATCGGAGCGTTATCGGTGAGCACTTCCTTATGCTGCCCAGCGTCCGGCGAAGATTCGGACGAAGAACCCGCCCCTCGCGAGGTAAGCTGAGCACCAACGATTGCTGACATGACAAAGACCGCCACAACCGAGATAGGAAGTCGCAATCTGGCGAATAAACTAGAGGGCTTGCCGTCCTCATTTGCCGAAGGCGCGCCGGATTGAGAATTTTCCGTGCCAGAACGAGGCCCAACGGATCGACTTGTAGTCACATTGGCGGCCGAGCCACTGCGAGAAGCAGTAAGCTGCCCTGACTTGCGAACCGGGAGGCCCGCTTGAGAGAAAGCTTTCTGACGCGCCTCCGCAATTCCCTTCAACATTTCCCCCGCTGTGGAGAAACGAGCGGCTGGATCAGGATCGAGGCAACGCGCCATCACTTCATCTGCCCATAAAGGCGCGCCTGCGACTACCTCTGACAATGGCTGGAAACCAAGACCTCCAGCGGTCTCTCCCTCAGCCACATTCGACGCCTGCCATCCAAATGGAAACATTCCGGACAGAAGAAAATACCCAAGAACGCCCAACGCAAACACATCGCTTGCAGGAGAAAGTCCGCCGGTAACCTGCTCAGGCGCAAGAAACTGTGCAACGTCAGGAGAAGGAAGAATCGAGGTAGCCTGCGCATCACTATCAAAAGCCCCGAGCACGCCAATAAACACAAGCTCACCCGCTCGGTCCACCCAGAATGAGCCGGGAGCGATATCGCCGCAGATTTGCCCTGCTTGATGGATAGATTCAATCAGGCGTACGGCACCGACGAAACGGCGCTCTCCCTCAGCCAACCCTGCGCGGCTAGGACTTTCCCCTTTGATTCCGGACTCTAGCGGGCCTCCATCGAGCGGCTTGAGAGAAGCAAAACCCACTCCAGTGCTATCCACGGCGAAATTCAACAACATCTGCCCGATGGGGGAGACTCCCTGAAGATTTTGAAGGCGAGAAAGAAACCGATCAGCGGCGTCAGTTTGCAGAGAGAGGCTATGCCGCATCACCCAAAGCAGAACTGGCTCTTCCCTCGATCGATCTACCGCCCGACCAAGATCTCCAGATCGAGTTGAGAGCAGCGGCGCTTCAATATTGAAGTAGTCGGCGACTACCCCCTTCACCACCGGTGATTTACGAACAATTTCAGTCATTTCTCGATTACATATACTCTAGGACTGTTCCTGCCAACAGAGCTCAGATCGACGGGTTGCATACAAATCCCGTTCCTCAGGCTCCCCCTCCCTAGGCTAGAGCCCCACAACCCCGACCGGTTCCATCGGGATTGAAGGATCAAGCTCGGCTGGTGTAAAAACTGGTAGCTGCAACCCCACTTGTCGAATAAAGGCAATCACGCGAGCCCGGATTTCCGCATCCACCACCAATACAGCCCCTCCGGCCCCCGAACGTCCGAGGTTGGAAAGGGCCTGCTTAAGACTCTGCTTGGTACGCTCACTGTCCTCTGGACGTAGCGCCACCACTCCGTGTGGCTCAACCGCCGGCGCCATCAAAAAGCCCTCAGCGATATCGTCACGTAAAGAAAATACTCGTAGGGTACGCCGTGGGGACAAATACCTGCCCACCAGATGCCGCCGTCGAGAACGTCGCACGAACGAAACCACATCATCTAGATCAAAATCGCCCTCACGTGCCATCGATGCACCTTCTGTCGAACAATACGTCGCTATCGCTTCAACGATCTGCTTGGACTCTCGGATACTCTCACCTTCGCGAAGTAACTGCTGTAGAATTTCGGTCAAACGTGCCGGCGAGATAAATTCTCTATTGAAGGTTCTAGAGAGCAGTCCCGGATGTTGCTTCTCTAGCATCGCTTCGATCTCCATGACCTCGGATACAGACAACAGCTCCTCGGGAAAGGCTCGAAAAAACATTGCTGAACGCAGCGCGATGTACTGAATGGGATCAAAGGAAGCAATCCCCGCGGCTTCCAACACCAACCGATCTGCGCTGGATAGCACTACCCATGAGACCAAACTACCACTTACGGGATGCGGAACCTCGGCGGCAACTTGCATACCAAACTCATGCGCCGCATGCGGACTCACTTCCACAATCGAAGCATCCGGGATCACCTGGTCCTGCAGGACAACCGTGCCACGCACGATGATGCGATATCCTCCAAAGCCAAGCGACGGATCGGAACCTAAGCGCAACGGGGGAAGCCTTAGTCCGCTCTCCTGGAAGAAATCAGTTTCCAGCCTCTGCCACCAAGCACGGTAGCTGTTCTGTTCTGCACGAAAGATTCGATATAGCTCACCTGTCGAGACCGAGATTTGTAAGAGCCGCTCACCCTCAGCGCTCCTGCCGTCCAGAGTCTGCATGCCATGCGCTGATTGCTCCGCAATCACAATCGAAGTCTCGGCGCCAACCGGGGCAGGCGACTGCATTTTTTGTCGATAGAGCTGAAACACTCCAGTTCCGCCCAAACAGATTCCAACTACCAGAAACGGCAATGGGGGTAGTCCAGGGGTCAACCCAAGCACAATAATAAGCCCGCCTGCAAACACGATAGTGCCAGGTCGCGCAAAGAGCTGCGTCTGAACGTCGCTCCCCAAAGAAGATCCTTCGCCTGAGGAAACTCGCGTGACGATAATTCCTGCGCAAATAGAAATAAGAATGGCGGGAATCTGGTGTACGAGACCATCGCCGACGGTCAGGGTAGTGTACGCACTAACCGCCTCAGTGATCGACATTCCTCCGCGAACTCCGAGATACATACCTCCGATAATATTGACGGCAATAATGAAGAGCCCTGCGATAGCATCGCCCTGAACGAACTTCATGGCGCCATCCATGGAGCCATACAACTGAGACTCTTTTCTTAGATCTTCGCGGCGGCGCTGCGCATCTAGTGAAGTGATCAAGCCTGCGCGCAAATCAGCGTCTATGGCCATTTGCTTCCCGGGAAGCGCGTCAAGCGCGAAACGAGCCGCTACCTCTGAAACACGAGACGATCCACGCGCCACCACCACAAAGTTCACCACGGTCAGAATCAGAAAGATGACGACGCCAACAATGATCTCTCCCCCGACCAGAAAGGTTCCAAAGGATTGAATGACTTCTCCGGCGTCGCCCTGACTTAAGATCAGCCGAGTCGAGGCGACGTTGAGGCTGAGCCGCAGTAGAGTGGTGAGAAGCAAAATGCTGGGGAATGCGAGCAAGGCCAGCGCATTGGGGAGATACAGCCCCGCGAGCAAGAGCACCAAGGAAAATGAAAGGTTCACTACCAGTAGCAAATCGAGCAGTAGAGTCGGAAGCGGCACGAGCAAGAGCGCGGTGACCGCGATGAGGAAAGCCGCAAGAAGAAAGTCGCTAACACGTAGTCGTCTCACAGCAAAAAACCTACCATCCCTGTAGCCTTGCGTCTCCTCCCGAATACCCTCATCTCCGAATACTCTCCCCGCATATTATGGCGGGTAGTTCCGGCGCTCACCAGATCGCGGTCTAGGTCGAGCATACGCGCATCAAGTCTTTGCGAATGCTTCCATAAGTTGGATTATGAAGCCAACGGTGAAAATCAACATGAATCCCATGAACACCAGACCTACGGGACCGGTTGCTTCCAACTCAAGGCGCTTAATCTTGGCTTCAATTTTCGTTTCTCGCTGTCCGGCAACTGCGTCCGCCAGTTCCTGAAGCTGCCTGGTGATTTCACCACCATGCTTCGATACTTGCGACAACGACATGAAGGTATGCTTTAGTTCTGTATTTCCGGACAATCGCCCCACATCCATCAAAGCGTCACTCATCGAAGTGCCCGACTTAGCGTATGTTTGCGCATGTCGCAGCATTTCGGTCACCGGGTTATGGCTATCGCGTTCATCCGCCATCTGCACCACGCGCTGCAAGCACGGACCTACGTCCAGTGAACTACTCACTCCAATTACTATCTGCTCAACCACCAAGGGTAAAAAGAACAGAATGTCTTCTGCACGCTGCTTAATTCGTCGATCAAGAATTGAAAACGGCAATTGCAGCCCCAGAAGCAGCCCCAGAACTGCCGCATAAAGTGCGTACTGCAAATTTACGGTTGCAATCACCAGTCCCATCACCACCGGCAACACAATGGGCGCGAGCATTCGAAGTTGTTGAAACTGCTTACGCTCTTGGTCACTAAATATTCCTGCATGGAAGAACCTCTCGGCAAGAGTAACCGGATCCTTCTTTTTAGCCTTCTTCTTAGCCTGTGCCTTGGCTCGCGCAAAATCATCCTCTGCGGTTTCGCTGCGCTTGCGCGGAGCGGCTCCCGCAGAATAAGCCGCAGTTCCTGAGTTCATGAGAGAGCGGAGATCTGTTTGGCGTTTCGGTATAAGAAAATAGAGCAGGAAACCTCCAGAAAGGAAGGCTCCCATGATAGCAGCTAGTCCTATGAGCGAAACGCCTTCCATACTCTCCTAAAACCTTCGGTCTCTCTAAGTTCCGTAGCCTTTACGCTACAGACCTTCTCTACACTCGAATCTTGGTTACCTGTCGTACCCAGAAAATTCCCAAAAGAATGACTATGATACCGGCCTGCCAAATCTGCCAACCCATGTCGCTCTTCAAGCCTGCTTCAATCATCGACGGATATACGTAGTACATGTAAAACTGCATCAAGATGAGCATGAAGATAATGATGTAAATCGATCCGCGTTGCATACCCACCGCAGCATTCGCTTGAGACCTAAAAAACTGTCGTTTGCGTACCTGTTTTGCCAGACGCTCAAGCGTGTCGGAAAGAGTTCCACCCACTCGCCTACTAAGCAGTAGCGCTTGTACGAAGAGTTCAATCTCAGAATGGTAAATGTCCTCGCCAAAAGCACCAATGGACTTATCCTCGCTCACGCCAAATTTAAGGCGATCAATCATCATCTCTACCTCTTCGCGAACGAGAGATGTGCCCTCTAGGCCTGCAGCAGCAGCTTCAAGGGCTTGAACCGGGTTCATGCCTGTCTTTAAAAGACCTACCAGGGACAAAAGAAACTGCGGGTAATCTGCATCAAAACGCTTCATTCGTCGGTCGATTCTGGTATTCACCAGCCAACGCATGATGATTGGACCGACCAACAAGGAGGCCAGCTGCAGGATCACGTTAAAATACAAATTCACTACAATGAACGCGACGAGGCTAATCCCCACTTCCAGCACATGAAAGGCCACCACCGGAATCGCAAGTTGCGCATATTTTAGGCGACGCTTCAGAGTGAGCTTCGCGCTCGCAACCTTTCGCTCAGCTCCGACCGCGCTATAAATATCAGGCTTATCTTTTTTCTTTGCGCCACTTGAGTCTCCATCGTCAGCAAATGTGCCGAAGCGTTGACTGGCCTTTAGATTTTTATAACTTCCACCCAAGCCTGCGCGCGCACCAGAACCGGTGCCAAGCAGCACCACCAGCGCAATGGTCGCTACCAGCGCCACTGCTACGAGAACGATTACTAGTCCGATTGTCACGCGTCTCCCCTCTCGCTATCGCCGTGCAGTACGTGTTCCTGAACCATCGGCCGTGCTCCCAAATCCAATTTCAGGTGGTGAATCGCCGAGGCGAATCCCGTTGGCCTCAAGTACTTCTTCAAATGAGCTTGTCCAAGAGTCGACTCTCCACAATGGTCGCTCCCCGGTGCGAGAAATCGAGAACATAGGTCTGACCTGAACTTGTCCTTCTACGAAGTGTCCTACTTCCACGATTTCACCAATTCGCGGCTTACCCAGCCCTTTCTCTCGGAACATCCAAACCACCACATCCACCGCTAAGGCAATCTGTTGGCGTATGATGTCAATCGATACTGATTTCTGAGCTCGACCAAGCAAACTCTCCAAACGCACAAGGGTTTCACGCGCATTTCTGGCATGCACTGTGGACATCCCGACGTGTCCCGTCTGAGCGCTTTCTAGAAACGCTTCGGCCGAAAATGGCGTTCTCATTTCTCCCAAGATAACTCGAGTCGGTGTCATACGAAGCGTGGTCTTAATGTGCTCTTGAAGAGTCACTTCACCAATTCCTTCGATGTTCGGTGGCCGAGACACCAGAGAGCGAAAGTAGGGATGAGAGAAGTTTACTTCAGGGGTATCTTCTACAGACACAATCGACTCATCAGGACCGAATTGAGTCCCAAGACACTTTACAAGAGTAGTTTTACCGGTACCCGTTTCTCCTGCGATCATCATGGTGACCAAACCACTTCTCACCAAGGCTGCCAGATATTGCACAATGAATGGCGGCGCTACCTGGTAGGTGACCAAGCTCTCGAGGGTCACTTCCATGATACGAGGAACACGAATACAAAGAAGCGGGCCACGCGTACCGCACACGCTCTCATGAATCGCGCATATACGTATGCCGTTCGGGAAGGAGCCGTCCACAGTGTGCTGCTGAGTGGACAGCGACTTACCAAGCCGCATCAACAACCGATCAAGGAAGGCATTATATGCTTGCGCGTTCGGCCAATGCAGACCGGTGGTTTCACTTATCTTTCCGCGCTGCAGTACTACGGTTTGATAGTCATAGACGTGAATGTCCGTAACCTCTTTGTTATCAATCAAAGGCTGTAATACGCCCCACCCCATCAGATCTTTCTGGAGATGGATAATGACGTGTGCGCGCTCTAGGTCATCTATCGCCTCTGAGCGTTTCCTAAGAACCCGGTCTACCGCCGCGGCGATAGTTGACTCAGCAATATTGACGTTGCCATCAGCAGATCCGAGATTAAACTCACTTCCGAGTTCTCTGCGAGCTTCGCGAAGAATGGTACTGGCTAGGGGAGAAAGCTTTCCGCGCGTGGCTGCTGTTTGGCGCGAGGTGCTTGGGGCCGATCCGCCCATGGAAAGTGAATTGGACGATGCACGCGTGGCCACCGCACTCGACATCGCGGCACTGGAAGCGCTGGCTTGAGGTCCGCCCTTTTCTCCCTTCCCGTTTCCACGGGTAGAGAACAGGTCTAATAGTGAATCACGATCCCCGCCGGGTCGGCCATCCTCTGTGCCACTCATGATCAAAACCTCTCATTCAACCCGTGCATGCTCTTGCGCATTGACCGAACGTCAACACGACTCCCGAGCATGCCTCCCCTAAAACCGATCCTGCGGGGCTCAACAGATTGCTCTGCTTAAAGCCTGTGCAAGATTCTCTCCAACAACCTTTTATGCCAGCCAGGAGTCTCGTAACTCTACGGCCCGCGTGAAAAGCACCCCCGCGCCATCACGACTCCTATCCTAGTTCCCCGCTTCCGGCTCAAGACGTCCGCCTGCTTTTACGCAATAGCGAGCGCCTCCGATAACTACAGTGCCTTCACAGTCACTGGTGGGGCCTGCGGGGCCAGTCTTTCCAAGCAAATCGTCAATAGTGATAACCGTCGATTGCTCACTAGCCTTAACGTCGGTATCGCCACGAAGTTGCAAAGTGATGCTCCCGTTAGTAACCGCGAGGCTGATCTTCGCCGCATCCTCTGAGGTCACCAGTAGCGTCACCGTAGATGGGATCGGCATGCCGGGTTGTTGCTGATTAGTCTGCGTCTGGCGCTCAGCTGACAGCACGCGCGCATTCTGCACAATTCGAGTGATGCCGCCTCGGCCTCGCACGTTAGAGAGCCACATCACGTCGACTCGGGCACCAGGCCTTACCCAACCCTCAACGGCACTACGGGCGTCCACGCTAATCGTGACTGCTCGGTATCCTTCCGGAATGCTTGCCGTGATGGCACTCGTCGGCCTCACGCTGGTCATAAAATCGCGGTGTAGGGGCTGGCCGCCTACCACAAGAGATCGGGCGAACTGCCCTTTGAGCTCCTCGAAGCTCACTACCACACGAGGAGAAACGCCTACCTGAGGTCGAGATTCCATTCTAAACATTGCGGGCTCTAGTTGAGCGCCTGCATCGATGTCACGTGCGGGCACAAGCACGTCGATCATTTTGACCGGCGGCGGCTCGTTTGCTACATCAACCGCTTTGACTGGATCGGATGCGGGAGCGGAAGCTCCGGCATAGAGCGCGAGAAACGCGATCGCGAGACAGGTGACAATTAAAAAGACTCCGACAATGACCATCAACCTGGTCTTATCAGATCTCCGCGAAACTCCAATTGTCCCAAAATGCCTTGACATACGCCCCCGTCATTCAAAAAACCCTTTATGGCCAAACGGTCACTTTACACCGCTCACTTTAACCGCGACCTGCTCCGTCCATCAGCAACTGCGACTGGACGAAAGACAAAATCGAGGCGAAAACTCGCGCCGCAAAAGCCTATGCACTCCCCAAAAAACCTTCCCTGAAAACCTCAGGGGCATGCGGTCAGAGAAAACAAAAAGACCGCCAATAACAATCTCAGCCTAGCAATCGCACGAGCTGAGACTTTATGACTCTCAAAAACTAAACTAATGGCCGAGTCATCAAACCAAAGTATTAAATCTGCCCTTCTCCGGTGGCTAGACATGCCAACCACCGGAGATAGAGCAATCAAAAAACTCGAACTATGAGTTAGTTCCTGTCAGCGTCGAGTTAATTTGCGAGAACTTCCCAGAAACGGTCTGTCCAAACAGTTGAAGCACTACTACTGCAGCAAGTGCGATAAGCACTACAAGCAGCACGTACTCAACAAGACTGGCAGCACGCTCCTTCTCACGTTTAATATCGGTCACATTCTCAATTTTCTTCATCTCGTCCATACGTATTCCTTACAAAGCGGCATAATAATCGCCGACAATCTTCTAATTTTAGCTTCGCTCTTTCGATCTAGCTTCACTACAGCGCCGAACCCCCTCCCAGACCCCCGAAACAGCCCTAAAAGCTCCTCCGGAGATCAAGAGTTACAAGCCCAGCACAGAAGAGCGCCAGCGATCAAAAAGTCTATGAGACTAATTGGTTACCGTCTAGCCCCTTATGTACGTCGCCACATCAGCCGCAGCTGAGTTGGAAAAACACATCAGAACTAGAAAGAGGACCAACTTCTGCCCCACAGAGCTACTCTAATCCCCACACAGTCATAAACTTGCGTATCTGGTAAATTCTGCGAGCTACGAACGTCACAATCGCAACGAATATAGCTCAAATTCACCTTCAACTTTGCACTCAACCACTCAAAATTACAGAGAATTCTGAGCTATAAAGTGCGCAAGCAAACTCGAGTGTAAGACTACCGCTTCCGAGTAGCGCTGCAAGTCAAATTCGACCGCTCGCCTCAAAAACTTTAGTAGAAGCAACTTGTGGGCCAATACAGAGCTTACTTATTACCGATAAGGGGAACCTCTTTTCCAGAGCCGCTAGAAGCTCCCTCCCCCCTCTTAGGTTGATTCGAACCAAAAAGACGCTGTAACCAGCCCCCACCGGCCGCACCGGGCGGTGGAGCCCCTTCCTGCTCGCCTGCGCGGGGATCTATCACTCCAAGCTCACGCGCAATGCGTTCTAGCTTTTCGCGAGTGCCTTTCTGTCCCATGCTGTACAAAGTCCGCCCGCTTCCAGGCCATAGAGCTGCTTTTTGGTCGTTGGGCACCGGGGGCAGCCGCCAAGGGGCCTCTCCAAGATGATGCGCCGGTTCGAGCTCAGCCATTATCTGCTCGACTCCCAACAGGGCTCCAGAGTACGGATTAACCAAGAACATCAGCCGATCGGTGCTTCCCACCAGGGTCTTCACAAAGGTCAGATAGAGATCCACCGCAGTGAGCCCCAGAATAGTGTCGTCAATCACTATTAAGACTACGTCAGCAAGACGCATGATGGTCCCAGTCGCAGGTCCAAGCCTGCCCCCAGTGTCTACTATCACCACATCGAAGAGCACTCGTGAAAGTTCAACGACGCGCTGAGCGATAGTCATTCCATCGGTATGACAGACAAGGTCCATCGACTCCGCCATGCGATCCGGCGGCATCAGTACTGAGACTTCGGTGCTGATAGGAATAACTGCGTCTCGCAGAGACTCTCGTGATATCTCTCTCGATCCATTCACCCAAGCGCTTACGACTTTGGCTTCAACGCCATTAACCGTGAGAGATCGGCTTAAATCTCTCGTCTCCACGTCGAGATCCCAAAGCAGAGTGCGGCGATTATAGACGCTACACACTTCGCCCAATGCTGCGGCAATAGAGGTTGCGCCTACTCCACCCTTGGCGTGAGTAACCGCAATGACCCTACCTTCTCGAGTCCTACCTTCACGGCGAAATTCTGCGTGAATGGCAACAAGCTCTTGGAGAAAATCAAGAGGGCTTGCGCTATCCGGGAATACTTTTCGAACACCAGCCGAGTGCGCCTGCCGAAAGGCTCCCCCACCATAGGCTTCGTCCGTTACGAACATGACAATATGAAGCCAAGGGGCGACCGCGAGGGACTGCCGAGCGAGAGCTACTGCTCGATCGGAAAGCCCCGCTCCAAGAACCAGCACATCGGCTTCGGCGATGCGGTCACCCGCTTCGCGCTCGCCAACGAGCTTGACCTTCAGATCAAGCATTTCCATGTCAGCCTGGTTAAAGGCCTCAATGCGCTTCGCGCAAAACGCCTGCGCTTCGGTGGTGTTATCTACAATGAGAAGCTTCATGAATTTATTTCGACTTGTTCAGCAAAAAATACTCTTAAGAAGGATCTCGCTACAATCGCCCAGTAAAATGGAATAGCCCCACTGCGCGCTTCACTAAGTCCCTGTCCAGGACGGAGGCTTTCCGCTGGCTCCGCCTCTTTTTACTTTACTTAATCAGGTACTCTCCCACAATCTAAGCATTTATCCCGTCTCTGCCTACAGGTTCGCTGCAATCAAAAATTGTGCCTTGGCACCCTCCCTGGAAGGCAAAAACAGGGTCCCCAAGGGCCAAGCGACTAGGGCCGTCCTGCGCCTGAACCGCCACCGATCGACTCAGCAAATGCGGGGCGAATATCTTAAGGAGAGCAAATCCAACGCCAATTCCAATCACAATCGCCACCAGCAAAGTAACGGCATCCACCCACATGGACCGGCTTCCTTGATCGATCTCTTGAGAAAGACGTCGCATCCGATCGTTTGATATTCCGGTGGAGGGAATTCTTATAACCGGCGAAGGACGTCCCTCGCGATCCCATGTATCCGCCACAACGTTTGGCGACAACATGGACTCCATCTTGACCGGTTCATGCAAAGTGGCGTCAGGATCCTCGTCAGCGAACTGCTTCGCGATGTTATTGATTTGTGTATCAGCCGCCACCCGCGGCTCAGGTGAAGTCTTTCTACTCTCTACCGGACCGCCCCTACGCTGCTCTCGCTCCCACGAATAACGTGGTGCCCGTCCTCCCTCGGTCGACGTTTCTATCTGGGTATCGTCAAATGGCGTCGAGGCCAGCGCCACTCCTCTGGAATCAGCTCCGAGGCCAGGGGCAATGAATCCGCCTGGTGAAACCCCCATGCCCACTCCACCTGAGGATGCTCCATGCGCGTGCTCTGATACGCTGTTGGCTGCGCGCGCCCCGTCTCCAACCGACGCTGTGGACGGCTGCCCCGCATAGGAAAGGGGTTCGACTCCCATCCTCGATACTTGCTCAGGCATAAACCGTGCAAGATCTTCATACATCTCAAAGGAGGCCTGATAGCGCTGCTCCACCTCGCGGTGCATTGCTCGAAAAATAATACGATCCAACTCTGGAGGACACTCAGAACGGATTTGACTCGGCGGAACCGGATCGGACTTTAGTCGCTTGGTCATCGTGGCGTACACGCTGTCACCGCGAAACGGCGATTCGCCGGTAGTCATTTCATAGGCGAGGATGCCGAGCGCGTAGATATCTGAACGCCAATCTACCTGCGCATTCAACATGTACTCTGGGCTTACATAGTCGATAGTCCCGACCACTCCGCCATGTTCGGTAAGCTTCGGCCCATGACCCGTACGTGCAATACCAAAGTCAGCAATCTTCACTTGCCCATCTTTGGTGATCAAAATGTTCTCGGGCTTAAGATCGCGGTGCACAATACCGGCGCGATGAATAGCCTGTACTCCAAGGCACATCTGGCTCACCAACCGCACTATTTCAGGAATGGTGAGAAGCTGCTCGCGATTTCCCAGTCGGTCCGCGAGATCTCCCCCGCCGACATACTCCATGGCGTAAGCAACTAAATCGCCGTCTCGAATATATTCGTAGGCTCTCACTACATTCGGGTGCGAGACACTATACGAAGCTACCACCTCGTTCATAAAGCGCTGAGCGGCAACCCGATCTTGCGCAACCTCGGGGAACAACACCTTAAGCGCAAACAGGTGACCCTGAAGCTCTCGGTGGCGGCATGCATACACGAGTCCCATGCTGCCTTGACCAAGGCACTTCACCACTTCGTAGCGCCCGGCGATCACTGTCCCGGGTTGCAAGCTAATGAGGTGCTCATCCGCCATGTTTTGGTACCACTCTCAACCTCGAATGCCTTAATAACTTCTCGGGTAACTATAGTTCGCCCTAGTCGCGCTTCGGAAGAATACACACAGTGAAACGCCGCTCACCGAACGAAATCTCGTCGCCGTGATGCACCTCAGCCTTGTCGCCTGAGAGTCTCACCTCCTCCGATCCATCTGCTCTGCGAATTTGAGTGCCATGCTCAGAGAGCTGATCGAGCACCTGCAGTTTTGCGTCGTCGCTTATTCGCATGATGGCATGCATGGAAGAGACGCTCTCATCCTCGAGGTAAAGAAAATTTCCTCCCGAAGGCATCTCTGAAGTTACAATCAAACGACCACTTCTCAGCGGGTAAATTTCTCCGTTAGGATCTCGGTCATAGGTCACTAAAACGCCCACTACTGGGGCAAGTTTCTTCCACTCCATCAGATCTCCGTCGGGAGCATGAGCGACAGCTACCTGCTTCGGCGGTTCAGAATAGGCGGGTGCCGCACGACCTAGGGGCCTCGGTTCGCTATGTGCCGGAGCTGCCGGCGCTCGACTTGCCACAGGTGCCTCGACATTGCCGCGTCGTGGCGCTACTGGCACAAAGCCTCCGCCGGCTCCGCCACCATGCAGGCCTTCGCCACCATGCCCAGAAGCAGGATCGAGTTCCTTCGCAAGTCGTGCTCGTACTTGTCCGGTAATGTCTGGGGTGAGCATTACCGTGCGGTTGCGGGCTCGCGGCGCATGTTCAGTGTCACTTTCACCATCATGTTCGCTTGCACCCTCGTCAAAATGGAGGTTTTTGTCGTTTGCCATGGTTCGCTCCTTTAAACCAACTTCCCAACGCCCCGTGTTCTTTGTCTAAAAATCATCGCCCTGAAATCACTGCCTCAAAGTCATTGGCCGAAACCAAAAGTAAGGACCCCAACAACTGTCAACACCGCCGCTAGAATCGAAAGTACCATGACGATCAGCATCGTTCTGAGTAGACTTCTCGCGTTATTGCGCGACTTACGTTTGGGCATTTTCCGTTCAAGGGCACGCTGCGGGTCAAATCCTGGTGGAGGCTCTTGTCGCAGTTGGCCCCCGAGGGGAACGATGGCAAGTGAGATATTATCGAATCCTCCTCGCGCCTTCGCCAACTCAACCATTTTCACACATGCGCTCTGCGGCGTTTCGTCGGTAACAATCGCCGCAACCTCTACTTCGCTCACCTGGCTATAGAGTCCATCGGTGCAAAGGACGAGAACGTCGGGCTGCTCCCCATTCTCGGAGTCCCAGACCCAATACCGCGTGAGATCGACTTCGAGCGCAGGCTCAGAACCAATTGCGCGAGTAAGGATGTGCGCCTGTGGATGGGAAAGTGCGTCTTCGAGCTGAATCTGCCCGCGGTCCACCAGATCTTGAACAAAAGTGTGATCAGTAGTGAGCTGTTGAATTGCACCTTCGCGAATGAGATATGCGCGTGAATCGCCTACGTTTGCGACCGCAACCTCAGGCCCGTCAAACATTGCCGCTACGATGGTGGTTCCCATCTGTGCAAAGGCCTGATTCTGTCTACGAAGCACAATGATTCGATTCGCTTCAAGGATCGCATCGCGTAACGCATCCCCAGAAGGTCGCGGGGGAAGATTTTCAAGATCTCTGCGAATAGCATCAATCGCGAGCTGCGCGGCCAACTCTCCGCCAGTTGCTCCTCCCATTCCATCGCATACGATCCACGCGAGACCCGAGGCGCCCTCAACAACCGCATAGCGGTCTTCGTTGAGCTCGCGCTCGCAGCCGGTGTCGGTAATTGCAGCCGGGACCATTCGATCCTCTTCGCTGACAAGGTCGTCTCGACTGCCTTTTTCTGACTGCCCCAAAAGCATTCCCCTGTTCTCCCCTGACTCCCGTCCTGCACCCAACTTGGAGGCTCTTTCCGTCAATTATTCTCCCCAGGCACTGCCGGGCTTTCGTCCCGACGCTCGATTCAGACAAGTTGAACCGGAAGAACTTCGACGCACGCCAAATCACCACAAAGGGTGTCGCTTTTGGCGAACCTTCACGTAACTTCAGAGAGTTAGATCTAATGATCCAAACCTCTCAACAACTCTTTCGGCAGACTACGAGTTTTTCTTCATAGCCCCGATGTTCATTTTCTTAAGGATAATAGTGTTTTACTGGAGGTCGCTTCTGGAAGTGCTATCTTGAGTCAAAAGCTCTCCGATCTCCTGTCTCTCGGAATGCCTGGCCCACCCAGAACGCACGCTCAGCTTCCCTCTCCGAGATTCTCGTAGCCCTACGCGCATGATTTGGTGGTTCTATTTAGACTGCGCCTTCAACTGGAAAATAAATTCTTCGCTCTCTGGTGTCAGGCGAGCTTCATATCCTTGTTTGGCTATCCAGGCGGCAAGTTCGAGCCAGGCATCTCGATCCATTTCGAACTCCTTCCAACGGTCTCCGCGATGCTCACGCAGAGGAAAGCCGGCATCTACCCATTTCTTTTTGATGTTCTGAAATCTCCCACCCACGACACTGCGCAGTCGTGACAAGGACTCGATTCCCACCCATTCAGACGTTACCCCCGCACTATCTACCACAGTGGGTGAAGCACTAATTCCACGCAACTTCTGCACCAACATGGCCACCAATCCGTCATGCTCGCGTTGCGCGGCAGCTTCTACGATCGTCATGACCCATGTCTTGGTTTGCTGATCAACAAGCTCATCCAACTTATTCGAATTTGAGTTTTGGCTCATAACGTATCTCCACTCCTCTGTAGCTCCCTTGTTTCGACCTTAGTATTTCAAAGTTCCCCTTGCTCTAAAGTCTTCGCACCGTTGCAACTAGTGCCCTCCGAGCAGCCCTTGCATCTCGGCCACCAGGCGCGCACGCCCGACCGGTTTCGAAAGAAACTTCGTCGCAGCCACTTCTTGGACACTTAAGCGTACGTCTTCGGAGACGTTTCCACTGATCACAAGCACCGCGAGATCTCGCCCAAAGCGCTCTCGAAGCACACGCACAAGGTCTAGGCCGCTTTCTTCCCCAAGCTGAAGGTCAGTGAGCACAAAACGCGGTTGTCCCTCCTGCTCAAGAATACGGAGTGCCTCCGTCACTGAGGCAGCAGTATGAAATGGCACTGAAAACGCTTCCGCAATCCGCCCATAAAAAGCCGTCACCTGGGGGTTGTCATCTACAAAAAGCGCCCACTTCCCGCGCGCGTTGGACTTCTTCTTCAGACCAAGTCCGCGCGCCAGTACGAGTAAGAGTCGACTGGCGTACGACCCCTCACCTGGAAACACATATAACTTTCCGCCGCTGAGTTCGGCGAAGCGCTGAGTGGCGACCAGTGGAGGTGCCCATCCTTCCCCGCCGAGGTCTTCAACGGCGGCAAATCCAGAGAATTCAACCACGATGCGGTTCTCATCGCTAAATGCCCGCACCGATACCTCGGCAGCTTCAGCGGAAGAACCGAAACTCATCTTCAGCAACGCGCGCAAACATGTGTCCAGAAATTCTCGGCTCGTTACCCCAAGGGTTACTTCTCCGTCCGGATGTCCAACGATCTTACAAGTCTTGCCGCGACGACGCGCATAGTAGTTTCCGTAATTACTCAAATCTTCTATCGCACTCTTCAGAGAAACATCTTCCTGCCTAGAAAATGACCGGATTCTCAGAAGCTCACTGAGTAGTGTCGTATCGGACACGCCGGCTGAGAGGTAGCGTGCGCTCGACTCCAAGTCCCGGAGACCTCGCTTCACTTCATGGCGCAGCTCTTCATTCCCCCCTTCTTTCGCCTCGCGCATGAGCGCCTGCTCAATCGTTTCACACTGGACTGAAATGTCTTGCACCACGTTGTTGACCAAATGCACCAACTCATTGAGATCCTGCTCTCTTTCCACTGCAGCCCGTTGGCTCAGTAAAAGCGCATCAGAAGCCAAGAACCGTCCTCGCGCCGCAGCGAAGGAGACTTCAGCCAGACCTCGAATGCTTATTAGCGCTTCGGCCACAGCCCTCTTTCCACTCAGGCGCAACGGAAGCTGGAACGGAATGAGAACGAACGCGACTTGCTCGCGCTCTTCAAGCACCACTAGGAATCGCATGTACATCAACGTCGCAGGCCGTCGCCCAAACCAATCATGCATGGGGGCAACGAACTGCTCGCCGAGCGTCCGCACAGAGAGCGTCCCGACCGATCTCCCTTCGCCCGCAATGCGCTCACCAAGAGCTTTGGCAAATGCACGATCTACTTTTGGAACTCGCACGGAATTGCCCTCAACGATCTCACTCATTCCAGAAACGGTCACAATCACCGCGCGTCGCGTCTCCACGAGCGCCTTCGTACCAGCTGCCACCAGACGAATGGTTGCAAGCGCTGAGCAACTGGCAGAGCTGCAGTATTCGTTGATGGAGGCATGGGCTGTGCGGGTAGCCGCCCGTAGAGAAGCGGATCGGGCAGAAAGTACTCCTGCCACTATTAGCGTGAAGACTACCCCGAGCCAAAGGAAAGTGATCTGGCTTACTCCAGAACCAAGCAACCCCATGTCGGCAAGCCCGACAGTCGCGCCAAGAATGACCACTCCTATCCCCGCTGCGGTCGGAAGAGAGAACGGCAGGTGAAGTGCGCCAACGGCCCAGAGCGTGATGCCCATACCGATTTCTAATCCATCGCTGCTTGCGAGAATAAGCAACGGGAATAACCATGCGCCAACCCAAACGGCGGAGATCGCGGCGGTTAATTCAATCGCAATGTTACGCCGCGCACGCGCGAGCACCCAAAAACTCGCCGTCCCTGCTACAATCAGAGCGAGCCATGCCACAAGCGTCCCGTCCGCTTGTTCCGTAAACCCAAGCACCCTCGCAAGCGAAAGGGCCCCAAACAGAACGTGCAAACCAATCAAACGCGAAAGAAAGATCGAACGTCGTTCACGCAGTAGATCGCGCTCGAATCGTCGCAAGAGCGCTTCAGCCTCTACCCGATGAGGATCTGTGTTTCTGCCCGGAGGGACCAGAACAGCGTTGCTTTTGAACCAAGCGGTTCCCATGAGGAATTATCCCACCTCAAGATCCATTGGCTTCCCGCATGCAGCGCAAACCACTCTCCCCATCACTTCGGGAGGAACCTGCGTTTTATGCGAGAATACCACCACGTAGTCTTGAGATCTGCATTCCTTACATGGTGGGTAATTGTTCTCGAGATCCAAGAAAAGTTTTCGAGAAGAATCCTCAACGAAGCGAGTGAGAAACTCCTCGAGCGGAATGCCATTGGCAGTCCGCTTCTCTGGAGCCCCAATCAAATCACTCACCCGGGCAAGAAAGGCTTCATTCTGTGCCTGAGGAGAACCCTTTACGATATAGTCAACGGCGCCTTCATCAAGGAAGCGCTGCTTTAAATGAACCGATGGGTTCCCAGTAAAAATAATCACATAGGCGATACGTCCGCCTCGACGCACCAAATTAAAAAGATAAGACCCTGATTTATCGCTCAGTCCAATGTCGAGAATCGCAATTCGAAAGCTCTCCATCTGTACCGCTCGTTCGGCGTCAGCCACAGTGGCACTGGCGTGAACCGCATAGCCCGCCTCAGAAAGCAGCTTCGCCAGTCTTTCACGCTCCTGCGCGCCATCTTCAACAATCAAAATGTCTTTCATCGGGTACCAAGGCCTCCTGCTGAGATAGATGACTACAACTCAATTTAATTAAACGCCGTTTGCAAAGCTGGGTGAATCAGTCACCGTCACCAATCATCTCACTAATCAGATGAGATCGCGTGTCGACTGTTTCTGAAAAGAATATGATGCGAGAACAAGTAACCATCGTTCTAAATGAGCGAGAGCCTCTGAAGGCTCGCGCCGCTGAAGCGCTGCAGTCAGCTCTCTCAGATTTGGGGGTTACCGCTTCGCGCGTCCCTGTCACCGAAGAGATCGAACAGGTCGTAGTAAAGCGTCAGCCATTGATCGTCGTGCTGGACTATCTTCTTGGCGACTTCAGCACCGGTCTCGATATTCTCTCCCGTATCGAATCACTCGATTCAGACGAGCGCCCCCGAGTATTCTTTCTTACTGATGAACCAAGCGTTCCGGTGGCAGTCCAGGCCATGCAGCACGGAGCTCTCGATTATATGGAAGTAGACCATCCCCAATCGATCCAAAAGCTGGCACGCGCGGTGCAAAAAGAAATCCTGTCAATCATGACCTTGCAAGCAAACGCAAAGTCCTGCCCGATCTCAACCGAGCCAACTCGAATCGATGATCTTATCGCTGAGGCTCCAAGTACCGCCGCGGCCCGCTCACAATTAGAAACTCTAGCTCAGGCTCCGACGCATATTCTCATTCTCGATGGCCCGAACGGATGCGGGAAAAAATCCTGGGCGCGCGCGTACGCTAACCTCCGCCAAGGCGAGGCGACACCTCGTCTATGCGATCTACGCCTAAGTACCGAGTCCGCGGAGGCAATCATCGGCCATGCGCAGAATCGCGTTGGTCCAAAACTTGGGGTCGACCTCAACCTTACCATTCTGCATGCGGAAGAGGATGACGGTGCTCTACTTGAACAAATCTCCTCTCGGACAGACAACATGTGGTCGGCTAAGTCTGACTCGTTTCTTGTCATTTGCACCGCAGATGCCTCAGTTGCGGAAGCCTGGGCGCGTGCCATCCCGAGCGCCAGAAGAATCTCAATCCCTGCTCTTTCACAGCGAAACGAAGACATCGCACCGCTGATGCAGCGTTTCTGTAACGATGCGGCTGCGCTCAGCAGCGAGAAGCTAAAAGCATTCGATGCCGCCGCACTTCGTTGGGCCGGCACCATGGAGTGGCCCGGGAACGTGCGACAATTACGTGCCGTCACCATCGAAGCCGCGCTACGCGCCGCAAGAACAAAAGACAAGACTCTTGCTCAACTTCTCGAGCAGCAACTTGAGCAATGGAACAACGAGTTCCTATCGAAGGGCGACGCCACTGAGAGAACACAGGAGGGAGGCACTGCTCTTACGTTAGCCCATGCCCTAGAGCTATGCGGACATCAGTATCGAGCTGCCGCAGCACTCATGGGCCTCCCCACTCGCAAATTCCTGGCACGCTTAACTGATGGCCACGCTGCGGAAGCGGTAGCAACAAAGGGACAGGCGAGACGAACATGAACGAGAAGAATACCGATACCCGTATTGCACTGTTCGGCTCACCCGAGACCACGCGCCGGATTGCGAGCGCGCTCGCGGCGGCGATCCCAAGCAAGGACGGTCGCGAATCCACCCCTGCTCTACAAGTCTCTACTGCACTGCTGAGCGAAGCCTGGAGCAATATTCTCTCAAACAGACCGTCTGTGCTCCTATTTGAAATTGGACTGCGCTACTCCGACCGTGCCCACGTGCAGCTGCGCGAGATACTGCGCGAGTTGCGTACCAGATACAAAAAGGAAGTGTACGTCATCGTCGCATTGAGCGACCCGGCAAAGTTGTTCTTTGGCGGAGATCTGCTGTTTGCCGACGAGCACGACCTCAATGCCTCAGGCTGGGTTGACTCATTCATCGCAAGTCCGCCCTCATTGATTGGAGGATTGCCCTCCCTGATCGAACAAGCTGTCCAAACTATCCGGCTTGGGCAATCAGAAATGCAGCGCCGCGCTCAGGGTAAAATTCCGCTTCCCTCACTCGGCGAATTCGGATGGGTGCAGTCACTTGCGGATCCAAGCAGCCGCGCGCTGTGGATGCGTTGGCTTCCGAGATACGCCAGCTACTTAAACGAAAACCCGATAATCATCGGTCAGACGGGTACTGGTAAAACTAATCTTGCCTACGCGCTTCATCTGCTTTCTGGACGCAAAGGGCAGTTCGTAAGCATCACCCCGCGAGATTTTTCGAGCTCGGAGCTCGTTCAAGCGGAGCTTTTCGGAGCGGTTGCAGGCGCATACACTGGAGCCGTAGATAAGTGGGGTCTAGTGAAAAGTGCCGAGAAGGGCACGCTGTTTATCGACGAACTTCAAAGTATCGATAAGGACCTACAAGGCAAGCTCATCACCTTCATCGAAAATAAATCGTATCGCCGTGTCGGCAGTGCAGAAAGCATTGACGCCGACGTGCGATTTGTCTTCGCCTCAAATCGAGAACTATACGACATGATGGAGTCTGACGTGCTTCGTCATGACTTCGCCTACCGACTAGAGCGAGTGCAGCTCGATCTTCTTCCGCTTTCCGAGAGACGCCTCGATATCGCCGCGGGTCTGGCACATGCGCTCGCGAAGGTCCGTAGGCAGCGTCCTCAGGCGCTGTTGGTATACGGTCTTACCCCAGGCGCCTATCGTCTGCTGTTTAGTCATCGTTGGCCGGGAAATCTCCGGCAACTCGAGAATACCGTGGCGCAATTGAGCGAAATTGCAGACCTTGAAGAACAGCAAATCATCAGCGAGGCCATGGTCGCCTCAATTTTTGAACAAAGAAGCAGAGGATCTGCCAGCACAGGAGCCGACGTTATTTCACAGGCGGCGGCACTGGTCTCCAGAGAAGCGCTACAGGGCGAGAATTCCTCTCTGCAACGCTCCATTGAATCGCTGATCGAACATACACGGCTCGGGGCAGTCGCTGCCTGTGGTGGCGATATCACGCGTGCGGCGGAGATTGTAGGAGATGACCCGCTCCTGCTCGAACTCTGCAATGAGCATGCAGCGGCGACCAGAGAGCTCTTGCTGAGAAAACTTCCAATACGGACTGAATCATGACGCATATCGAACTTAGTCAATTTCAGCGTCAACTGTGCCTCTCCGATGCCGTGCTGTGTCACCTCTTACGAGAGAACAAACTGGGCCTTGAATTGGACCCCTCACGCGGACTCCTGGTGTGCATATCGGACACCACCATTCAGCAGGTCATTGACGCCATCCGTACTCGCGCTGCGTCCCTTCCTGCACCAGCGCAAGAGCTCCTCACTGAAGCGATCGCAACCGCCGTTCGTAAGGTTTTTGACCAAGCCAGCGATAGCGCACTCGCCATAGTTCTCGCCGAACAAAAGATCGAGTAAGCTCTTTCCATGGTGAAAATAAATAGAATTTATACACGTACCGGCGATGACGGCACCACTGGGCTAGTCGGAGGCGACCGAATTCTTAAGGACTCGCTCCAAGTCGAAGCTTATGGCGAGGTTGACGAACTCAATTGCTGGCTTGGGGTGATTCGCACTGAAGCGGTACGCATCAAGGCCAAGCGCATAATCGCTATTACCGAGCAGCTTCAAAATGAACTTTTTGACCTCGGAGCTGAACTTGCCACACCTGCGGGAAAAGAATGGCCTCAAATGAAGAAGACCGCGCCTCAAGCGGTACAGCATCTTGAGCATTTAATTGATGAGCTTTCAGGAAACTTACCCGAACTACGCTCTTTCGTCCTGCCCGGCGGCTCGCCGATGAATGCGGCGTTGCACGTCGCACGAGCGGTGTGTCGGCGTGCAGAACGTCGAGTGCTCTCACTAGCGCGTGCCGAACGAAAAAAGGTGTCGCGTTTGCGGGAGCCGATTCGCTATCTCAATCGACTGAGCGACCTTCTTTTCGCCATGGCACGCTACGAATCGGCGCGCACAAAAACTCCTGAATATCTCTGGGTTCCCGGGGGCGGCGCTCCAACCAAAGTGCAAGGCGGTGTCACGGCGCAGAAAAAACGCCCGAATCGCCTACGACGATCGTAACAACACGAAAAATACCCAAGGAACCTCAGTAAACCACAATTTTCTACCTTCGTGGCGTAATGGTAGCCGTCAGATCGCGTATCCATCAACTGAGTTCTCAGGTCCTTCACGCCTTCTGGTTATTTTTCATTTACGCGGAGACCCCTGAGGGAGCGGAAGGAAACTGGTTTTCTTGTCTAAGATTCAGACTGAGCCAGCCCCCCCATATGCACGTGCGCATTCCTGATACAGTCCTAGCCTACGCTCCGCTCTCTCCTTGTCCCCACGATAATAAATCCTAACCAGAAGGCACGCTCACCCACTAAAGCATCGTCCAGGCGCCGTAGTTGAGAAGAATCGCGGGATTCCCCCTTGACGACTTGCTACCTAAACGATGTCGCAAATAACTCTGATTACTGGTTTGCACCTTGAGCGGTGCTGCTATTAATCACCGCCCCGGTCGCATGCACCCCTGCACCGTAGTGCTGCACCAGTTCGCCACCGAGAAAGGCCGTATACGCACATAGTCCAACGACAACGACCAACAAAACACGTGCGCAGCACTGAAAGACTTCCGCCTTCACCTTTGCGAATCGAGCAATCCACCACAGGCCGCACATCGCAATCGATCCAAACAAGAGGAAGCGTCCCGTTTCATGATGCGTGCTTATTGCTTCGTCCGGCACGAGGAAGAAACGATCTGCGCCCTCCGCAGCAACATAGCCGGATACAAATGCGGCGATAACACCAAGCGTTCCCACCGTCACCAACACCAAGACGACCAATCGCATGGTGCTCTGGCGATAAAAGACAACCCAGCATTCAAAAAGGAGTGCTAAAGTAAGCGTGGCTGAAGGGAATACCGTAAGGGAGGAGTGCAAGTGATCGGTGAGTATAGAGTTCATTGGCAAGGTGACAAGCTAATCAAAAATCTGAGAAACTAGATATTCAACTGACGGTGAACTCCAGAGCGTTTTATCTCACCAACGTTTCACTTCACTACCGAGGACTCAGCGAATCACAAAGGGAGGAGTCCCCCTCCGCGTAACTCCGCGTCCTCTGTGGTGAAAACCGTGCCTTCACGATCAAACTCAACCTGCGAGGACCCCATCGAAATGAATCAGCTGAATCATTTCACCCCGCTCAACTGACTCGTTTAAGCACCACAACCGTCACATCGTCTTTCAAAATACGCCCATCCGAAAAAGCAGTGAAATCTTCAAGCATACTTTGCAGCACCTGCTCGGCCGACATTTCACCGGTGCTGCGCTGCAGTACTTTAACTAAGCGCTCGGTACCGTACAGTTCAAGACTTCGGTTCTGCGCTTCGGTGATACCGTCGGTATAGAGCACCAAAAGATCGCCAGGAGCGAGCTTCTCACTGACCGGAACATATTGAGCCTCGTCCATAAACCCAAGCGCAAAACCGCTGCCCTTAAGCTCGCTAAAGGAACTGTCGCTTCGTCGAAAAAGAATTGCTGGTGGGTGGCCCGCACGCGCATATTCAAGTGCTCCGGAAGCGGGATGATAGCGCAACGTAGCTGCGGTAACGAAGCGCTCGTCAGGAAGCTGTGGGGCAAGCAACGAGTTCATGCGCTCAAGCAAAACTTCAGGCTGCTCTCGGTCAAGCTCCACGCCAGCGCCCCCTGCACTTCCGTTCTGTATGCCACCGCCCTGAACAACGGCAGTCAGTGCCAGCTTTGTCATACTACAAATGAAAGCCGCGGAGAGTCCGTGGCCGGTCACATCCGCAATTTGAATCGAGAGCTTCTCCCCAGGAACCTCTCTGACAAAATACCAGTCTCCTCCAACCCCATCGAGCGGCTGATAGGTCACCGCCAGATCAAACCCCGAGCCCTTTGGCAATACGCGAGGAAGCAATCCCAACTGAATTTTCTTTGCTTCCTCCAACTCCTTTTGGAAGCGCGTGTTAAGATCACGCAGCATGGCGTTCGCCTCGCCGACACTAGCGCTCTGAGAGTCTCCGCCGGCCATTTTTCGTAGACGCAGTAGAGTGGCCACTTTAACGGAAACACTCGCGATCGGTGCCCCTTGAGGTATGAACTCGCACTTGTCTACCTTTTCGGTGGCAAGCTCCTTCATCAGCGCCGCGGAGATACCACTGATGACTACTGGGGTACGCCTGGTTGCTTCGTCTTGGCGAAGATGTGCCACAATATCTCGGAACTCAGGTACGCTATCAGCGGCGATCAAGATGAGATCAACCACTCGAGTATCCAAAAGGGTACTCAATGGCGTTTTCTCGTTGGCCTGTTCCAGGCGGTACCCTAGCTTGGCAAGCAGCCGAAGCAGTTTTTCCTCTGGAGAGCCCAGCACCGCGATGGTGTCTCTCAATTCTTCCATAGGCGAGAGTGTAGCCACTCCCCCCGCTACCCGTCTACCTTCCTTCAGCTATTTGAGTTACGAACAGCACTATGGGGACGAGAGATAAACGCGGGAATCAGACGGGAACACAGCCTCCTGAAATGGCGGCGACATCACAGATTACAGAGCTTGATTCAGCCTCGACTAAGCACGCGGGCGAATCACAAGCGGCTGGGAGGACAGATCCGTCACTGCCAAGCATCAAGCCACCGCTAAGCACCAAAAGAGCGCCTCACAGCCCCTACTCAGGTGCCCTCTCCCTGCTGGCGGAATCTCGTCTCACTTTTGCCTCGCTGTATCTCCTGCTCGTTCTGCCACGCTTGGCATTGACCCTCTTTAGTCCTTCCAATCCAGGAGTTTTAATTGCGCTCAGACTGGCGGAGCGCCTCATCGAACTTGGAGTTCTACTCGCAATAGTCCACCTCGCCCTTGCTCAGGTTAACCCGCTACAGAAGCGCCGCCCCAAGGCCATGCTACTCTCATGTTTCATATTCTTCGCCGTCGGTCTCATTTCATGGGTCACGCTGCTGTGCCCCTCGGGAGTGATACCGCTGGAGATCCTCTGGACGGCAGGCAGCCCCGGAGGAATCGGACCCGCTCTTTTCATGGCATTACCGGCGGGATTTGTTTGGTACATTCATTACTATTGGAGCTTTACGCTTCCACTGCCAGGCATGGCGTTGCCAGAGCGAATCAGCCTTTGCCGCGAACTGGTCGCACGCGATCCATGGTCACCCATCAAGTCTGTACTTGCTCCCTCGGCACTCCAGTTCCTGCCGGTGCTCCTACTCCTTGCACCCTATCCGGACGGTCGCTCCCTGGGGCTTTGTCTCCTTGCTGACTTGTTCAGCGGAGTTCAATGGTTGCTCTGCTCTCTACTGACCACCAGCTTTGGTCTTCATCTTTTGTCGGAGGCAGAATGGCAAAAAATTACAGGCGATTCAGCATCATCTAAAGAGACTTTCCACCGTCATGCTCAGCTCACTTCAGAGGGATCGTTTGTAGCACGCTCTGTAGAATGGCTGCTTCCACCACGACGCGCTTGCCAAATACTCGGAATCTGCACCTTGTTGTGGGCAGCCAACGTTGCACGAGTGTCAGGCCTACCTCCAAGTCCTTCGCTGAAGCTTGAAAGAGCCTGGGTTGACGAGCAACAGGCACTCCACCTCGATCTTGAAGCTTCAGATCCTGAATTTAATTTCCGTGGTTTTCGCCCACTCCAGTTTAGAGTCACTGGTCCGAACGGAGAGCCTGTTTGGGCAGCGTTCCCCCATATGGCGATGATCGAAGGAGCTCCGACTGACGTGCGAGTCTTTTTCCCGGTACAATCCGGGCCACTCTCGCTTCAACTCATTTTTATTGATCAACGTTTGGAACCAAAGCCTGAAACTTCAGAGATGCACCTATGGTACGGGGGCACCCAAATCGCCGCACTGCCGAAACCTCATGTCGCCAATTCATTCGAAACCAGCACTCGCACTCCGATGGACCAGATTCTTAGTTCAACTGCTCCGGCAGACATCGAATAGGTTCTCGTGTTCTGATTCCGAAATTTCTAGTATCTCGGTCTAAGCGATCGATGAATGCCCCTCGCTGTGCTCGCTGATCTCTTTGTGAATAATCTTAATGAATTCTACAATGAGTCCAGCGAGGGCAGCGAGAAAGAAACTGCCAACTAGGGACAACAGCAGGCTCGCGAAAAAACCTGTGCGTCGGGGAAGTTATTGTAGTGCGCTTCCAATTGGCTTTTGCTCTATGGCGGCGGGGTTGCGGCATCTGGAGAAATCAACAGATGCTCCGGAGGCTTGAGACGATAAGTCGGTGGTTTCTGACTTCCGAGTTTTGCGTACAAGGTCTCGGGTTGTGTGCTGTCGACTCCCCCATAATCCACTATCATCTCGTAATAGGGCAGCGCCGCGACCGCTGGCCCCTTAAGGACCGTGCCGTCTGCGGCAAATTCGCTTCCATCGGTCTTTGAGGCCCAATGCCAGCTCTCTCCCACCCTAACCCGTTGCAAACGGCTTAAGTCATAGGTCGAAAGCGTGCTCATCACCGAAAAGCCCTGTTCGTCGTAACGCACCATCACCGCAGATCGTTCGATAATTGTCTCCGGACGCACCAAGGCCCAGACAGGTGCCAGTCGAATAAACCCAGGAGGTCGATCCCTCACGTCAGGAGTACAGGCCGTGAGGTAGGCGACGAAGAATGCGCTCAGCACAACTCGCACAGCACTCCTTTGCGCAAGCCTTAACAGCGGAAGCTCCCCGCATTCTACTGAATCCACGGTAGCTCCGATTCTAAGTTCTCGATCACAGAAGCCAGCTCAACTCCCTTCGGAGCAATTACAATTCCCGCCTTCGCCCAGGATGAAACTCGTTGAAGTAAGCGTTCCTCTGCCGCGCGTGTCTTGCTGCATCGCAAACGTCGAATCGAATCAGCTCCAAGATGCGGGAGTGATTCCGAGATCAATCGAGAGCTCCGAGACAGCAGAACTAAGCGGTGCCCATTTACACTGATCGTTGCTGGCTCGCCTGAACTAAACGGAACAAAGAAGCTTTTCATGATTTTCACCTCCCGTTTCGTCTAAATGCTCCCTTCTCAATAACGCTCCACCATAGAGGACACAAGCGCCTTGATAGCGTTAGTGTATTGAGTTGGAATGCCTCCCAGCATTTTTCTCGCTGTTCTCGCTGAACTCATTGTGTAATTCATTAAATATATTCACTAAGACCTCGACGAGCTCGGCGAGAATTGTCCATTGAACTCTTAACTTAAGACACTAGACACCATGTGCCCGAAAATACTTACCGGAGAGAGCCGAAGATCGCATCAACAGTGCATCCTTTGATCCGTCTTTTCCCCTTGACTCTAAAAGCTTCTTCTCCAAAAGCGCAGAAAACCAGCGCACGGTTTCCACATAGGCATCAAGCGAAATACTAGTCTCAATCCTAAGCTGCTGGCATAGGTAGAGGAGATCTTCCGTCGCCACGTTTCCAGCCGCCCCCGGAGTAAACGGACAGCCTCCCATGCCCCCCAATGACGCATCGAAACAATCGATACCTTCAAGAAGTCCAGCATAGGCATTAGCGATGCCCAAACCTCTGGTATCATGCAAATGCAGCGACAGACGTATTTTTGGGAAACGACTTCGAAAACCTTGAACTCGCTCGCGCACAAGCTCGGGTGAGCCAAGCCCCACCGTATCGGCAAAGGACAGCTCGGCAGGCACCACTCCTCGCTCCGCTAACGCTCCAAGAATTTCTTCACTGACTTCGAGCAATCGATCGCTCGCGGCAAGCCCTTCATACCCGCACCCGAAGGCGGTAGAAATCATGACTCCATGCAACACCTTTCCGTGGCGCTTAAATAACTCCAACCAAGCATCAAGACCGGCAATAATCTTTGCTCTGCTTGTATTTGCATTCTTTGAGAGAAAACTGTCGCTGGTTGCGGTGTAGAGCCAGCCTTGATTCCTCAACTTGCCGAGTGCTTCAGCACGTTCGAACCCTTGCGGATTTAGATAGAGTGCGGTGTAGCGCACCAAAGGGTTTACCGACATCGATGCAATGAGTTCATCCGCATCCGCCATCTGCGGCACCCGATCGGCCCGAACCATCGAGGCAACCTCAATCTCCGGCACTCCTGTAGCAGCTAAGCGGGAGATCAGCTCACTCTTCTCTTGGGTAGAAAATAAGGCTCCTTCGCTTCCCGATCCGCACGAGTCTCGCCCTAGGATTTGCAACCCTTCTCTAGGCCCCACTTCACGAATATATACACGCTTTGGCAGTGCCATTGCCGCTCCTGTAATCCCCAAGACGCCCTCGCTCCCCGTTTAGGGTGTTCCTGCGGGCCTCTTCCTTCTTTCTATCCCTGCAGAGACAGCGTGTCACTAGCTCAAAGCCGTGCCTATTCCCGCTAACACTCCTTTAAAGATAGCTAATTTCGAAATCGTAGCAGTGCAGGTACATCTTATAGACAGGCTTATACGACTCGGTCGTTCAGCAAGAGGCTTACCCGCATCATATAGGTCGCATGGCTATTACCCTTCCAGATATTGAGCAGGCTACCAAGCAGTTGCGTCCCTTTCTTAACGTAACGCCACTTCTGCGCTCAGCCGCATTCTCGGAGCGACTGGGTCGTGAGATTTTTATCAAATGGGACAACATGCACCGCACCGGCTCGTTTAAAGAGCGTGGAGCCTTACATGCGCTCATGAGCCTGACCGACGCTCAACGTAAGAACGGCGTCTGCGCGGCCAGCGCCGGCAATCACGCCATGGCACTGAGTTTTCACGCACAACGACTCAAGGTCCCCTGTACGGTGGTAATGCCCGTAACCGCTCCTCTGGTAAAAGTTCAGTCAGCGCAGAACTATGGCGCGGAAGTGATTTTGTTCGGGCACACACTGGACGAGGCCTATCAACATTGCCTGGGACTTGCGACTGAGAGGAATTTTGAGTTCATCTCTGCCTATGACGATGAGCGAGTGGTGACTGGTCAGGGCTCATGCGGGATCGAAATAGTTGATCAGCTCGCGGACTTTGATTCGATTGTGGTTCCCATTGGCGGCGGCGGCCTCATTGGCGGTATCGCCACAGTGCTCAAAGCAAAGCGCCCAGACATTTTTATACTTGGCGTTCAATCAGAGTGGGCAGTAAGCGCCAGGCGATCCGCGCCATCGACTGTTTCCTCGGGCAAGAAAGTGGTCTCGCCCGCCTCACTCACGATGCTTTCCCGCCTCCCTCCCGCCACGGTTGCAGACGGTATCGCAGTAAAGCGCATTGGCAAGGTCACCGGACCGCTCATTGAGAAGCTTGTCGACAAAGTGGTTTCTGTAAGTGAGTCTGTGATTGCTCATGCGATCGTACAATACATCGAACACGAGCATGCGGTAGTCGAAGGCGCGGGGGCGGCTTCCCTCGCGGGAGTATTGGCAAACCACCTTCCACCAAAATGCCGCCGGACCGTTCTGCTCGCTTGTGGAAGCAACATCGATATCAACGTGCTCTCGCGTCTTCTCGAACGAGACATGGGCGAGCGTGGGCGCCTGCTTCGAATGCAACTTTCAGTGCCCGATCGACCAGGGTCTCTGGCGTTTGCCACCGCCATATTCGCACGCGAAGCTGCGAATATCTTGGAGGTCATTCACGATCGTTCGTTTTCACGAATCCCTGGAAATGTGGATATCACTTTTGAACTTGAAGTACGAAACGAAGATCACAAAACGCGCATCCTCGAAGCGCTTCGGGAGGCCCACATTGAGACAGTTACGCGAGAAGATTCCCGCATGATAGCACCCACGAAGAATGCCCCATCTCCCGAGCAGTCGGTCAGCACACGAAAGGCCAAACAGTTGGCCCAAAGAAACAAGAATAAGAAATAGCCGGGGAACCTAGCCCATTGAATTGCGGGACTTTAGTGGAAGGGCGCAGGTGCATATGGAGAGATCGTTGAGGTTGCCTAGACTGAATCTAGGCAAGGAAAACTGTTTTTCCCTCCGCTCCCTCAGGGGTCTCCGCGCACACAAAAATTAACCAGAAAGCCTGAACGACCTGAGAACTCAGTGGATGGATACGCGAGGTTTTAGTGGATGAGCGTGCATTTTGGTGAAGATTTATTATAGCGGACGGTGAGTAGGCGCAGGGCCGTCGCGAAGGAGTCCAAGAATATCACGCACCCGGAAGGTAGTTAGAGTCGAGAAACCGCTTGCTCAAGCAGCTCTGCTTGCTCGGGATGTTGCTCACGAACCTGTCGGAGCACTTCACTCGCCTCAGCACGCTCTTCATCATTCCTGGCCACTCGCGAAAGAGTTACCATCGCACCAGCAAAAACGAACTTACTGCTGGTTGCTAACTCTTTGAGCACGCTCCAGCCCTGCTTAAAAGTTTCTTCCTGATCAACTAGCACACGCGCACGTGCGAGTGCCGCGAGCTCAGCTGCGATATCGGGAGCACCAGACCCCGCGGCCTGCTTCCACTCCCCAATCTCCAAGGTCGCAATGGCCTTATCATTATCTCCCGCGGTCGCCTCTGAGAGTCCTCGATAGAGCTGCGCAAGATTCACATACGGGGCACCGGTATCACCAAGCGCTGCGAGAGTATCTTGAAGGCGCAATCGGCTCTGCGCCAGTCCCTGCTCTAACTCAGAAAGCTTCTTTTGGGTTGCCTCATCCATGACAACCGACGAAGCACGCAGCTGAGAAAGCTCCTTCGCCTTTTCCTGAACCTCTTCGAACTGCTGCCCCCCGCGCTGATAGAGCTCCGCGTACTCGGCAAAGCGCGCTTGCTCGGTCTGCTTAAACTGGCTCCAGGCATAACTGCCGAGCACCACAGCCACCACGACAGTGAGCACCGGCTTCCAGGAATTGTTGAGCCAACGAAACAGTGGGTCTTCGACCATTGCTCGCGCAATCGCAGGATCGGTAAAAATATCGTTGTCGGTTTCGTCTCCAGGAGACGGTGCCCCAGAAGGTCCCTTAGAGGAGGCTTTCGACGTTGATGGTGAAGAACTTGTTTGCACTCTATTATCTCCAACTCTGCTATACTTGGGCGATCCTTGGCAGAAACACACAACGCCAACGTTCAATTTCACCACAGGAATCAGAGGATTACAGAGAGGCTCCTCCTCTGTGGACCCCTGCGCCCTCTGTGGTGAAAACAGCACTGTGGTTAAACAACACTGTGGGGGAAAAAGTACGGCTCACCTCAGGTCAAGTCCGTATCGCTACATCTTATATTTGAAGTCATCCGGGTCAAGATCATCAAGCAGCTCTGTCCATTTCGATTTATCAACGGTAGCGAAGTTCTTCGCGTTCGGCTGCCCATCTGCTTCGCCTTCCTTACCCTCGGCCGAGTCAGTGACTCCCTCATCTCCCTCGGCTTGCGCAAAAGTTACCTTTGCCTGCTGCAGCACCTGCTGTGTTACGTAGATAGGGGCGGTGGCTCGAAGTGCCATCGCGATAGCATCGCTTGGCCTTGAATCAAAAATCATAGCCTTCTCACCCACGCAGACCACAAGCTCAGCGAAATAGGTGGAATCTTTGAGCTCAGTGATGACCACTCGCTCTACGCGTGCCCCAAGTTCTTGCAGCATATTCATGGCAAGGTCATGCGTGAGCGGGCGCGCCATGGCAAGCTGCTTAATTGCACTGGCAATCGACGTAGCCTCTGCAACGCCAATCCAAATGGGAAGAATCACATTCCCACTCTCATCTTTTAGAATCACCACCGGTGCTTGCGTATTGGGATCAAGCATGAGCCCGCCGACAAACATCTCTACTGCATCTTCATTCGTCATAAGGGGACCTGAGTACCAACCTCAATCTAACCATTCAGACTTACAATGATTTTACAATCGGGGCCTCCTCTCGTCTATCCTTATTTGAAGAAAGGATCCAGCTTTCCGGGCCGACTCACTCAAAAGTTTCGGCTTCTTATCATCAAAGGCGCCGAAAATCCCTTCTCGTTTATCTAGAAGCCTTCTCGTTTATCTAGAAGTCTGTGACACAGGCACAGACGACGTCCCGCCGACGCCTCCTCGAATTAAGTAGCAGCACAGGAACGTGTGGGCCAAGGCGGACCCTCATAAACAGGGCTGTGTCACAGTCTCCTAGGGCACCGCGGGGGTACGCTCAGAAAGGCCGACATCTCAGCCAGCCGATACCTGAGTCGCATACGATTGGTCAGTAACCGCCGATAGCTCAACCCCCTCGTCCAGCTCAACCGGCTCACCACGCAGAGTGAAGCGCCCCGTCCCTGTGACCCTCACCTTTACTAACTTACCCGGCGACAGTCGCGGGTACTCCTGGTCGAGGTTCACCACAATATTCTGAGAATTTCTTCCCTGCAGAGCCATGGGATTAAAAGCAGTTGCACCCTCGAGCAGAACTTCCACTTCCTTCCCCACAAACTCCTGCAAGAACGTCGCCGTCATCTCGTCCTGCAATACCTGCAACCGTTGCAAGCGCTCCAGTTTCTGCTCAGGCGAAACATCATCCTCCATCAGCGCTGCGGGAGTCCCAGGACGAGACGAGAACATGTACGAATAAGACGTGTAGAAGCGCGACTCTCGCATCACCTCAAGAGTTTTTTGAAAATCTTCCTCGGTCTCACCAGGAAACCCAACAATGATATCTGTCGAAATTGACATGTCCGGAACTCTGGCACGTAGCTCCTCTATAATTCGGAGATATCGGTCGCGACGATAATTTCTGTTCATCGCCTTTAAGATCTTATCGCTTCCCGACTGAAGCGGCATATGAATATGTCGACAGACCTTGTTGCATTCGGTCACTAGCGAGATAAAATCCGCCTTAATCTCCTGCGGATGAGGACTCGTAAACCGAATGCGTTCAAGTCCCTCAACCTCAGCGACCGCCTTTAGTAGATCACTGAACTTGAGCTTGTTCTGCAGATCGAGCCCATAAGAGTTCACCGTCTGCCCCAAAAGCACTACTTCCCTTGCACCGCGATGCACAGCGATACGAACCTCGCGCAGGATTTCGTCCAATGGTCGAGAGACCTCTTTGCCGCGAGTGGTCGGCACGATGCAATACGTACAGTTCTTGTTGCAGCCTCGAGAGATTGAGACGAACACAGAGACTCTCCCCTCGCCTGTAAGCCCAAGCGGAACAGACTCCCACTCCTCACGATAATTGACCGCCACCTGAGGGGGCAGGCCAGCTTTGCGTTGCTCTATTAATGAAGGCACAAGCGAAAGGTTGTGTGTCCCAAAAACAAAATCAACCCCGGGAGCACGTTTAACAATTTTGGCGCCCTCTTGTTGCGCCACGCACCCCCCAACTCCAATCATGAGAGAGGGTCGCTCTTCCTTAAGTTCTCTGAGCTCGCCGAGCATGCTGTAGAGTTTATATTCAGGCCTTTCGCGAACGCTGCACGTGTTGATCAACACTAAGTCGGCTTCTTCTGGTCGAAGCACTTTATCAAATGAAGGCTCGAGAATTTTGAAGAGCTTCTGAGTGTCATATTCATTCATTTGGCAGCCGAAGGTCTTAATGTAGACCTTGCCCTTGCTGGTGCTTGAATTTTCCGATGCGCTTTGGCACGACGACACCCCGCTAGAATCCTGCGACGATTCGCCATGCTGCGGTTTCGAGCCCTCCTGCGGTTTTGAATTAGTCGAACTCATAAATAATTGCCTAGTGAGCCCAAGGCTCACCGCTGACTATCGCGCCGGAAAGGCCGCCCCTACGCAGGAGACTCAGCGAACTTCACCTCGGTGACCTTCACCTCCGGCACAACTGGACCGCCCGAGCGGCTCTGATGTTCTTCGATAAGGCTTCCGGGAACCTTCAGACGAACTACCTGCTGCCCACCAGGAGGGATATTAAGCGGTTTCATTCGAATTAATCTACCCGCTGGGGTCTTAAGCGGCTCCCCAACGGCAGCTTCATCACGCAGGGCAAGCGATACGCTGGCCTCAATTACCGCTGAAGTGCCTGAATTATAAAGCTCAACCCGAATGCGCCGTGCATCGTCACACTTATCGGCCTGACATGGCGGAGGATCGCCCTCAAAATGAGCCGAGCGAACTACTAAAGTTCCTTTGTTCGATCCTTCAGACACACTGCCTGAACTTGCAGCCAAGGCGTCTCCGCCCCAAAGCAACTCAACTTGGTAGCTAGACAGATCCGACACAGGCAACGCCAGGTAAGCGCGCAAAGAGCCTTCTTCGGTATCATCCGCCTGCTCTGAATGGACAAGTACTGACTCTAACGGCTCAGTCCGTTGACGGACAACTTTTCCATCTCCGTACCCCGAGAGTCGAAGCACCGCCTGGCTCATTCTTGCCTGGCCCAGTCCACGCACATTAACCACCACATGAAGTATCCGCCCGTCATTGGCGAGCTCCTCCAGCTCGATGGTCGGGCTCTCGGCTTCTGAGTAACTCAGCTTTTCGATAGGATCGATCGAGGCGCTCTGACTACACGCCCCGAGAAATAATACGAGCAAAAGAATTGGCAGTAGTCTCAGTACGATCGGTCCTGTCCGCCCGCAACCTAATAAGGCTCGCATGACGCTTCTCCAACCCAGAAGAAGTGTACCTGCCCTGCTCAATGGATGTGGGGAGAGTTGCAAGAACACCTCTTTGCTTCACTGAGACTTGACGAAAACTGTTCCGGCTGAACGGTTCTTCTCTTAGTTAACCAAGCTTCCCTGGAGTGTTAAGGTTTCGATCAGTGATCTGCCACCCATCATTAAACGAAAATTGCCACTGTTGAATCTCAACGCGGTCCTGCACCATGTAATACGGCACTCGGTAGTATCTGACCTTCAAGTCAACTTGCGCGGTGTAAGAGCCGTCGCCAAAATCGATGCTCACTACCTTGCTCTCGACGACCCGCTCCACATCAGTAGCCTCGGCTACCTGCTGGCTCACCTGTTTTTTTGCTGGCTCATCAACCATCTCCATGATCGGCCCCGAAGTGCCCCAAAACAGTGCGTCAGTGAAACGCTTCACATCCTTCGGAAGTAGTGCTTCGCGATCTGACTGAGTAACCCCAGCCTGCTTAAAGGCCCCAATGAATGGCGCAAGAAAGCAGCCGGAAAGTGAAAGCATCAGCAGCACCGCAACGCCGACAGAAACACCACGAGAGACCACGCGCACACAAATTCTCATCAACACCTCTTTAGCCTGCAATGTCCTTGATTCGAGCCTAATAACACCATCGCATCGCAGACGACAAAAACTTCTCTACTTCAACAGGCCATCCAGCAACGAGTCGAGCTCACTGCGGTCTTCCTTGGTAAGCTGATCTCTGGGAACGTCGGCCTTCTGGGCTGAGCCTTCTGCTTTCCTTCGATCCGCAGCTTGGCCCGCTGCTTCCGGAGACATTCGGGCTCGCACATCTGGACCAAGTAGGTCCTGAAGCATCCCGGGAGCATTACGCCCCGACGAAATAGTTCGCTTGCCATGTCGTTGGTAAAGCTCTTGGGCACCAAGCGCAACAATTGCCGAGGCAAACGCAATGATCGTAATTGATTGCATGAAATCTTTTCCGCTCGGCATACCCCCCCTCTAATAACTCACGAATGGATTTACTCCTGAAATTATTCGAACACGACACCACAACCTTTCGATACTGTACGAAAAACACCCCGTTTCAGCTAGGGAAGGCTTTCAAGATGCTCTTTCGGGAAGGTAAAAGTGCAGATTGAAAGGGCTAAAGGCCCGAACTCAGGCACCAATCACAAACAACGCGTGGGTAAGGGCGCGCTACTCCCGAGAAGGGACTGAGCTACGAATCCAGTCAATAATTGCATGCGTGGAGGTGCCGGGCAGAAAGATCTGCGAGACCCCAAGCTTTTTGAGCTTCTCCACATCAGCCTTAGGAATAATCCCGCCACCAAAAACCACTATATCTCCCGCATCATGTTGCTTAAGAAGATTCATCACTTCCGGGAAAAGCGTCATGTGAGCGCCTGACAAAATACTCATCCCAATGCACTGCACATCTTCTTGTAAAGCGCTGCGCACGATCATTTCAGGAGTCTGATGTAACCCGGTGTAAATTACCTCCATGCCCGCGTCCCGCAGTGCGCGTGCCACCACCTTAGCGCCACGATCGTGACCATCAAGCCCGGGCTTTGCAACCAGGACACGGATTGGGGTTGTACCGGGAAAAACACTGGCACTGGGAGGAGTCCCGGGAGAGGTACTACGAGGAGCACTCGGGGCGACGCTCTTGGTAGATTTTCGCTTCACTGCCAACCTCTTACTCGCGACTTTTCTACTGCCACGCGGATGAGTTGGCTTCTTCACCGAAGATTTTTTTGAGCGTGCTTTAGTTCTCGCAGACTTGGCCATACTATTACTACTCTCAGATTAATCCTGGATCGGTGTAGATCCCAAAGACATTGCGATACACATCCGAAATCTCGCCCAAGGTGACTCCTACATCAACGCCATCAACGAGCGACGGCATCACGTTCCCGCCTTCTCGACACACTCGCTCGATCTTCTCCATGGCCTTACGATGGCGCGCCGCATTGCGCTTGGCCTTGAAGGCTTTTACGCGCGCTATCTGCTTACGCTCGCCTTCAAAGTCGATGTGCAGCGTCGGAATCTCTTGTTCCTGCTCATCTTGGTAGCAGTTCACTCCCACCACGCGCTGATCCTTGGCATCCGTCTCAAGTTGGAAACGGTAGGCCGCCTCGGCGATTTCTTTTTGAGGATACCCCGCCTCTACTGCATGCAGCATGCCTCCTAAATCATCAATGCGTTCAATATAGGCAAGCGCCTCAGCTTCTATCTGGTTGGTAAGCTGCTCCACATAATACGAGCCTCCCAGCGGGTCTGCGACATTAGTCACGCCGCTTTCTTCGGCAATAATTTGCTGGGTGCGAAGCGCCACCTTGGCGGCCGCTTCGGTAGGCAAAGACAGCGTCTCATCCATCGAATTAGTATGCAGCGACTGCACCCCACCTAACACGGCGGCAAGGGCCTGCACCGCCACACGCGCAACATTATTCACTGGCTGCTGTGCGGTGAGACTTACCCCTGCGGTCTGCGCATGGGTTCTCAGCATCATGGACTTTTCGCTCTTCGCTCCGAAGCGCTCCCGCATCGCTCTCGCCCAAATTCTTCGTGCCGCACGGAATTTAGCGATCTCTTCAAAAAAATCATTATGCACGTCGAAGAAGAATGAGAGTCGTGGCGCGAAACTGTCGACATGCATGCCGCGATTTACGCAATGTTCGACATAGGCCAGCCCATCAGCCAACGTAAACGCCAGCTCTTGCACCGCGGTCGCTCCCGCTTCCCGAATATGGTACCCGCTAATACTAATCGGGTTAAACTTCGGCACATTTTCAGCACAATACTGGATCACATCACACGAAAGCTTTACTGAAGGCTCAGGTGGACAGATCCACTCTTTCTGAGCGATGAACTCTTTGAGCATGTCGTTCTGAATGGTCCCGCCGATTTTTTCGAACGGAATGCCACGCCGCCGCGCCAGAGCGAAATACATCGCCATTGCCGCTGTCGCGCTACAGTTGATGGTCATGGACACCGTGACTTGGTCGAGCGCAATTCCGTCGAACAGTAAATTCATGTCATCGATGTTTGAGACACTCACGCCTTCGCGTCCCACCTCGCCTTTGGACTTAGGATGATCAGGGTCGTAGCCCATCAAACTTGGCATATCAAATGCAGTAGAAAGTCCCGTTTGCCCATGCTCAAGCAGGTACTTGAAACGCTTGTTGGTGTCTTCAGCCAAGCCGAATCCGGCAAACTGCCGCATGGTCCAAAGTCGGCCGCGATACATGCTGGGCTGAACGCCGCGAGTGAACGGAAACTCTCCAGGGTACCCCAGCTCTTCAGCAGCCTTGAATTTCGTCAGATGCTCAGGCGTAACCAGTGCCGGTTGGTCTCTGAAACTTATAGATTGAAACTTTTTGCGGCGCTCACTTTGCTTCAGATAGCGGGCGCGATGCCACTCGGAGTAATCCTTAGATTTCACCACGGGCGCGAGAGTCCTGGCTTTTTTCGGTGTCGCACTCTTTCGCACAGCGCTCTTTCGCACAGCAGGATCAGGCTTCGCCTGAGACAGCCGTGCACGTGCAGGCCGCTCGCGGACAACGCTCAGCTTGCCATTCGAACTGCTCACTCGCTTCGCCTTCGCACGCACTTGTTTAGCGCGAAGATTCTTCGACGAGCCTTGAGCTGATGACGAGCCTTTGGATTTCACTGGTTCCCTCGTAAATCTGGGTTATCTTTGCATCCCGCAAATGACGCTCCGCAGGAAAATCTCTTACATATCCATATCCACCGTGAATCTGAACTCCAAGATCAGATACGAATGTGGCCACCTCTGAGGCATACAACTTCGCCATAGCTGCCTGTCGGGAAAAATCCTTTCCTTGGTCCTTTAGGTGCGCTGCCGACAGCGTCAAATAACGCGCGGCATCGAGGCGCGTTACCATATCTGCCAAATAGTTCCCTATTGATTGGTGTTCATGAATGAATTTCCCGAATGTTTTGCGCTCTTTTGAATAAGCCAGTGCATCGCGCAGCGCGGCTCGTGCGATGCCAACTGCTTGCGCCGCCACTCCGGTGCGCCCGCCATTAAGCGTGCACATCGCCACCTTAAAACCGCTTCCTTCTTTGTCCAACAGATGCTCGCGCGACAACCGCACTCCATCGTAGGTAAGGCTACAAGTCGGAGAGCCACAAATTCCGAGCTTATCCTCTTTCTTTCCACGCACGATGCCAGGAAGCGTCATCGGATGTACAAAGGCAGACACTCCACGGTGCCCTTTGCTGGTGTCTTGTTGAGCAAACAACACACACACATCCGCTTCAGGCCCATTAGTAATCCAATTCTTGGTGCCGTTAATAATGAAGTCGTTGCCGTCCTTCTTCGCCGTGCAGGTCATCGCTGCTGCATCGCTACCAGTGCTCGGCTCTGAAAGCGCAAAGCACCCTAGCTGCTCACCCTTGGCGAGTGGGCGCACGTATTTGCCGAGCTGCGCTTCGGTACCAAAGTCTAGAATAGGCATGAGACAAAGTGAGTGGTGAGCGCTCACGATGATTGAAGTGGAGGCACAAGCGGCGGCGAGCTCCTCGATGATAAGACAGTAGGCTAGCTGACTAAGCCCAGAGCCGTCCCACTCCGTCGGAACGGTCGCCCCCATAAAGCCAAGGGCCCCCATTTTAGGAATGAGCTCCTTTGGAAAATAATGCGCTTGGTCAATGCGTGCGGCGAGGGGAAGAACCTCCTGCTGGGCGAACTCCCGCGCCGCGTCCTGAACCATTCGCACCTCTT
>JBGSMV010000023.1:0-42574 GCA_041739995.1 Bdellovibrionota bacterium | reverse complement strand
TACTCGCGGTGTGTTGGGTGCGGTGGAGTCGCGACTAAACGTAGCGATTGGAAGCTTGACTGTAGCGCGTGAAAACTTCGCTGCAGCAGAAAGCCGAATCCGAGACGTTGACGTTGCTTCCGAAGCGGCAGAACTGACACGGCTCAGTATTCTGCAGCAAGCTGGTGCTTCTGTGCTCGCACAGGCTAATCAGCAACCGTCGCTCGCTCTCGCGCTGCTACGGTAAGGTCGGACCTATAGCGCTCTTCCGCCTGCTTAGTGACAGGGGCGGAAGGGCCCTCCAATTTCTCTGAAAGACCCTAGTCCGAAAGAACGAAGGTGCTTTCTCACAGAAATGTGAGTACGGAAATTGGAACGGAGATGTTTGATGGTCCGCTTCTGGAGTTGTACGGTGGTGGTTGTCGTTCAGCAATGATGACGAGCACCTAAGTCGCCGACGTCGCAGAAAGTCTGTGATTGTCCCATCAAAAATCTCACAATTTTTTCAGGCCACGCTTGAGGCTTGAAGAACAGTATCATTGTCCTCTTCGCGAGAGGTCGGTGATGCGGGTACCTCGCTACTTCTATGGGCTTGGGTGAATGCGGGCATCGGGGCGAAGCTCGCATTCCTCAAGCCTTTTTCTTTCTTGTGGTAGGACGGATACTTCAGCGGCTTACTAGATTTATTAGGCCATGGCCGGGTTCTCGCGGCGGATCAAACACCAAGGAGCCTCTGACCCCCCATGTGACTTGCCTTCGTGCGTTTTGTGGTCTTCGTGGTTTAATCAATTTCTAGAGTTTGTTTGCAGCACTAAGCGCACTAAGACCACAAAAAAGTTAGTTTTTCAGAGGTCCCCTAAATTACGAATTCTCATCAAGTTGTCGCTTGGTATAATGACCGCAAGCAAGCACTCAGCTACAGTCGTCTGAAACGCCCATGAGTATACAGACCGATCTTCACAGACTCTTCCCTCGTTCTCCCGCTTCATCGAGCGATCGAGAGCCTCCTATTGTTTCGAGTGAAGTCTTGACGAGTGAAGTAATATCGAGCGCAGGATCGCGCGGCTCGGTTCCCTTGTCGATGGAGGTTGCGGAGGCGGTTCGGGCCTACGTCAACCGAGGAAGAGTTCGCCTTGATGAGTTGGTGCCTCTTATACATCGCGATCAGGTTTTGGTTGCTCGCCTTGTGGCGGCGACAAATCGTGTGGCTTACCAGAGTACTTCTCCAGTACGATCCGTCAGTGAAGTAGTACGTCGCTTGGGTACGAGACGACTTTTGACGACTATCGAGGAATTGGGGGGAGAGAGTTCTTTCGAGAAGAGCCAGGAACGTAACCCCTCATTTTCATATGCTTTGCATCGCGCGCACGTGGTGCGGGAGGTGGCGTTGCTTCTGCACCATTCTGCAGAGGTTACACTCGATGCCGATGTTCTAGGGGTAGTGCTCGCGCTGTGGGAATTGCCATTGATTGGCTTGGCCTGGAAGTACCCCGCGCTTTTTGGTCTGTTGACGATGGAGAAGGCGAGAGCAGCCACAGCGGGTGCGACTGGGAAACTGCGCGATCAAGTGTTTGAAGCCAGAGTGGGGTTATCAAGGCCGGCGCTTTGCCTTTCGGTCTTGCAGGGCCTCATGGTGCCTGAAGAATTGAAACGTTTTCTCTCCTATTGTTCGCTCGGTGCCCTCAAGGGTAGCGGCCCCTCATCGCCTGAAATTATCGAACTGCGCCTAATCGCCGGTTTTTGTCTTGGAAGCTCGGCGCTGACTGATGAGTACCTTCGGTTTTCAGGGCGCAGCGGATTTGAAGAATTAGTTCGAGAATGGCAGACCCGACTCTCGTTGCCAGGCGGAAGCATCATGGTGCTACTCTCGAAGCTTGAGGCGGTCCTTCAAGAGAGCTCACCGCAAAGTGGGCTTTCAGCGATGCGGATTCCATCCTCTCGATTGTTCTCTAGAATTTCCGAAACGGAGAGAGAGCTGCCTGAGGATTCTCCACAGATTCCATCAGATGCTGAACTTGGAAATGATGCTCACCTTGTGGGCACCCTGGTGCGGGAGATTCAGCGCGAAAAGAAGGCACCCAGTCTTGGGTCGGAGACGTCACTGGGACACCAGATTTGGTTGACCTGTTATGGGTTGCTGCATGGAGTCAAATTCGATCGAGTTGTGGTCTTGGTGGTTGATTACACGGCGGGAGAGATTCGACCCGGAGTGATCTTCGGAAAGCGCTCAGAAGAGATTGACTCTTATCGCCTGCGAGTGGGCGACACGGAAACGGGGAAGTCCGCTGAACTAGTCGCATGCCGTGAGGCCCAACCGATATTTGGAGGAAAACCCCTGACCCCAGATGGTGGCCAAGTGTGTGCGTTTCCGATAATCGATAGCGATGGCGTCCATGCGGTCGTGTACTGTGAGCGCGCTGGTCCGGCCGCTCTCAGACCTTTGGCGCTCGACCACAAGATGGCGGTTACTGCCTTTGCCGAATGTTGGCGTCGGTGAGTGGAGTGTACATCAAGTTGAACACCTTTCGGATTAATGACCTGAGTAATCACTCGAACGCGAACTCAAGAGCGGCTCTTTCGAACGTGCGATTTTTTTCTTTGATGCTCGGCGGATTCCTATTCCTATTGTCCCATGCAGCAGCGGATCCTGTGTATGTATATAAAGGACAAGGAGGAGTAGTAAAATTCTCTTCTCGTCCGCCGCCGCCAGGGGTGCGAGCCGATGTTTTTACCAGTAAGGGAAGGTACTCGAAGGGCACTATCATTCGATCTTCAAGTCGCTCTTCGCGCGGCAAGCTTTTTATGGATCATTTCGATGATCTGATAGTCACTGCTGCGAAGACACATCAAATTGATGACGCGCTGATTCGAGCAGTGATTCACATTGAATCTGCTTTCAATCCGCGTGCGGTTTCGCCCAAAGGGGCATTGGGATTAATGCAGCTTATGCCGGGCACCGCCCGTATGCATGGTGTGCGTAAAGCATTTGACCCAGCCCAGAATATCGACGGCGGTTCCAAGCACCTTGCGATGTTGCTGCATCGCTTTCGTGGGAATCTGCGACTGGTGCTTGCCGCATACAATGCAGGGGAGGGGGCAGTGGCTCAGTATGGAGGAGTGCCGCCGTTTAAAGAGACCCAGGCCTATGTCGATAAAGTACTGGGGATGAAGACGCGCTATCGCACCGCTCTGAGTAGCAGGGCGCAGATGAAGCCGAAAACTTCAAAATGAATCAGTCTAGTAGTATCGCCGTGCTGGAGGAATGGTAAGTGTTCAGCCTCGGTCGATCTGGTTTCTCAGCTGTCTCTGTTTTGCTCAGTTGAGCCTGGATAGCGAAGCCTTCGCTTCTAAAACTTTGTTATTGACTGGTAATGCGCTAGGCTGGCAGATCCGCATGCCAGAAACCGACTTGAACATAGACCCTTCTCCTCGCGAATCATTGTCGAGCGATTCAGCGATCGCGCAGCGCTGCAAAAAGCCGTGGTCTTTGGGCGATTTCGCCTGGGCCGCGCTTGATGAGCTCACCCTTCCTACAACGATGAACATCGAGGGGAAGCCGGTGGTTTCCGAAGTGGTAGTTCCCGAAGAGAACGTTTCATTTCGCTACGTGCTTTCAGAAATGAGTAGCATCAAGATGGTCCCTGGAGTGCTTCCAGGCAAAATTGAGCTTGAGTTGTGGGCGCCTACTGGTAGAGAGATAGACACCATTGTCTTCACCAAGCTTACCCCCGAGTCGCTTGGGCGTATTCTTGACATAGCACTCGATTATTCCGCTCGCGCTCCCTTTGAAGGTCTCACTGCCCATGTAGATCCAATTCTACCACCAGGAAAGCTTCAGGATTTGCTTGAAACTGCGGGCAAGCTCGGAGTTGCTTTCGAAACCAAACTTGGCGCACTGCCTGCTGATATTGCGCAACAATACTCTCAGCGCATGACTCAGCCTCCTGAGGAAGAGGCTCCACAGGAGCGATTTCTTCGGCAGGGAGATCGCATGCTGACGTATTCGATGATCGCGGTTGGCATGGAGCTCGCCAAGCGGAATCGAGTTAAGCAGGTACTTGTCCACGCCGATTCTCCCTCGACGGTGGCTGAAATAAATCGCGCTCGCGGGAAGCTTGGTGTGATCTGGATTGTAGGGAGCGATAGCATTGCGGCGAGTTCTTCCCATTCCGGCGACATGGTGTATGTGGCTCGAAATTCGGAGCTGGGCAAAGATAGTCAGGTTCGCTTGGCATTATTCTCCGCGCTCCTGCAGGGCCATGTCGGTTTGGGGGAAAGGGTTTTGACCTTTTCAGGACCGGATAAATCCAAGCATCTAGATCGAATCGCCTTCGCCGTTCCTGGCAGAGAGTTTTCTTGGCTCGATGCATCCAGTCTCGAGGAGTTAAAGGCGTTTGCAAATAAGCAAGTCCTCGAAAGGATCATTAACGTGGCGCTTCGCCTCGGGTCCGAAGGGCTGGAAGGCAAATACTTTGGTGCGACTTTTGTCATTGGGGAACTCAAAGAACTTGAACCTCATCTGAAGCAAGGCTTGCTTAATCCCTTTAAGGGGCACCCCGCTGAGCGACGATCGGTATTGGATAAGAACTTTCTCGAAACCTTAAGAGCATTCGCGGCCATCGATGGGGCGGTAGTTTTATCGCCCGAAGGGATCGCAGAACGGGCTTGCGTCCTGCTTGATGTGCAGACTGGCAGCATCGAGGCACAAGAGGGTTGGGGTGCGCGTCACGTTTCAGCCGCTTCACTTACGGCGGTGTCCAATGCGCTTGCGGTGGTGATCTCACAAACATCAGGCATGGTTACCTTGATGTGGGATGGGAAACCTTTGTTAGAACTTGAAAGTAGGTAGAGCGCCCACACTTTCCGCCTTCTCAATACTCTAACTATTCGAGTTGATTGCGTTCTGGATTTTTCTGGTCTGGCGGAGGGGTCGATTTGAATAACGTCTCGATTCGTTCAAAAATAACCGACTATTCCGCCTGCGGTGATGAGGCATTCACCGGAGGTGGAACAGATCGAATGGTTGTGCGAGGTTTTTTCAGACGAGTTTTCTCGGTCGTCGGGTGATACGAGGCAAGCGCATAGACACGGAGAAGAGGTGAAACCGAGTTCGACTTGAAGGTTCAGCTACGCACCTATTAGGGGCTGCCTTGAAGTCGAATTCTGGTTTTCTCATTTCTCAATCCAAGGAAAGGAGTGTCTGTGATGATCAAGGATGGTCTGTCGTATGGTGCTTGGCTCGCTCGTGGCGATGGATTTCTCGCTTCGCTGGTTCTGGTGGGCTTCGCGTTCGTGCCTCTCGCGGTGGCGTTTCTGGGGCTCTTTCGATTTCTGAGGGGTGGGAGGCTGTACCAGCCTTCAACCGCTCAGCATCAGAGCACAGCTGCACTGACTGCCGGAGCACCGACTTTGTCGGATATGCCCGAACCTTCGGCGGGGCCGGTAGTGGTGGCGATTGCTGCCTCAGGTGCCCTGGCCGCCATGCTTACCCACCTTGGTGTGGTGTTGGCGGTGATGGTTGCTTGGAACACGCGGGGGTTCGTGCCTCGTCACGGAGTTCTTGTGGCATGCGCCGTCGTTGGCTTGGCCGCTGCCATTGCCTGGCTTCCCACTCTCGAACACGAGAGACTGTGGTTCGGGCGACAGGAGACTCAGGAGCGGCTCTCATTCTGGACCCTTTTGCTTGCGGAGGTGTGCTTGAGTGCCGTGTTCATCATGACTACCTAAGCGGCACGCGATTGAACCTGATTGATGGCAGACGTGATCCATCAAAGTCGGAGGCTCTTCACTGGTTCACCCAGGAAGATGCTGAAAATGCAGGTTGCCCGATCTGGCCACCTCCGACTTTTCCCTTTCTTTCGCGCGCAGGGGAGACGCAGCGCAGAAGCCCCTGACAGTCTGTCGCTGAGGGCCTAAGTAGGCTAAGAGTGAGGTCTACGAGGATCTATTGTGCGAAACATACCAAACTACATTACCTTCGCGCGGCTTCTTCTGGTCCCGCTTTTTGTCGTTCTTCTTTTGGACCCGACTCCATTCACCACAAAACTAGCCGTAGCCGTTTTTATTTGCGCGGCATTCACCGACTACCTCGATGGGGCGATTGCTCGTAGGTACGCCGCCGTTTCAGATTTTGGAAAGTTGTTGGATCCACTCGCCGATAAGTTGCTGGTAATGGCGGCTCTGGTGATGTTGCTCGGCCTTCGAGATGACATGTACGGAGATCCCTGGGTGCCGGGTTGGATGGTCTTTCTTGTGTTGGCGCGAGAGATTTGGATTACGGGAATGCGAGGAGTCTCCGCAACCAAGGGGTTAATAGTTCCGGCCAAGAGCGCAGGGAAAATTAAAAACGTGCTGCAGATTGTAGCGATCGTGTTCCTTTTGCTCCACAGTCCGCGTTTCGAGTTCTTCGGATTAATGCTTACCGCTCAGGTGATAGGCCTGTATCTTCTGCTTTTCTCCATTCTTTTTTCCTATGTTGGTGCCTACGAGTACACCATGCAGGCGTTTAGGGCTGCGGGGTTTGCGGGGGGGCTCGCAGCAGAGCCAGAGGCGGAAAATGGAGGCCAGGCTGGTGGTGTCCCGGGGTCCTAAGGGCCCAGCGGGTGTAGGTATTCAATCTTCCCCGTAAATTTGGCGAGATATTTAGCCAAAAATCTCGCCAATTGCATACCAGCCGCCGGGTATACCTCTTTGCTTGGATTGCCATTTGCTTTAATGTGCTTGAAGTTATTGTGGCGCCCTGGGCTTGCCTTTAGGTCTCGCAGGTGGAGAGCTAGAGACGCAGGGCTATTAGAATCAATTGGCACCTACCTATGCGAGTTACCCGTCTCGAAATCTTCGGATTCAAGTCTTTCCTCGAAAAACTAACCCTTCCGCTCGAGGTAGGTTTTACCGGAGTAGTAGGGCCAAATGGTTGTGGAAAATCCAACATCGTTGACGCCATTAGATGGATTTTGGGAGAGACGCGCGCCAGCCAGCTGCGAGGCGGTACTCTTGAAGACGTTATCTTTAACGGCACCGACAAGCTTCGCCCACTTGGATTGGCTGAAGTCACCCTTAGCCTGCGTTCCGCAGGGCAGGACTTTTTCTCTGAAATTGTTTCGTCTCTTACCAAGCAAGGGAATCAGTTCGCCGCGATTGTGGCAGATCAAGAAGCGACCCAAGACGCAGAGTCGGAAGAGGGGGATTCCTCTTCTTCTGCCGAAGAGATCGGGAATGCAGAAGGCGGCATGGGAACGACTAGCTCAGAGAGGGCGGGGGGAGCACCGCGGCTTACAGTCATTTCAGGAAATAAGGACCAGAGAGAGGGGCTTCAAGATGGCGCGGCTGATGAGCCTTCAACCGGCGCCGGACTTCTTGTCGTTGAAGGGGGGGGCACCACCACCCTAGGGAACACCCTGGGGAACAATGCAGCTGATGATTCAGGCACTGAATCTACCGTAGCTATAGACCAAGAGCTGGACGTTGACCCTCAGACTTTAGCATTTGAGAGCTCCTGCGAAGCGAGCGCCATTGATGAGAATGTGAATGAGGTCGGCGAGGCCTGCGATGAAGAGTATGCCAAAAAGGCGCTCGGTCGCTTCGGTTGGCTAAGGAACGTTCAGGAAGTTCAAATTACTCGGCGTTTATATCGGAGTGGGGAGTCGGAGTTTTTCATTAACCGAGTGGCCTGTCGTCTTAAGGATATCAAAGAACTTTTCCGTCTTTGCGGGATCGGCGCTCGTGCCTACACGATTGTTGCCCAAGGTGAAGTGGGACGAATTGTCACTTCTCGTCCCGAAGAGCGACGCCTCATTATTGAAGAAGCTGCGGGAGTGGCTGGGTTTAGAGAGAAGATCGGTGCTGCTTCGCGGCGCCTGGAGGAAACAAACCAAAATCTCGTGCGCCTTGAGGATATCGCCAAGGAAGTGCAGCGCCAGGTTAACTCTTTGCGTGTGCAAGCCGCGCGCGCTAGGTCTCGCCAGGAGTTGAAGGATCGCATCGTCGTAGTTGAAGAGCGCCTCTTTGCGGGTGAGTTTTCAGCGATCAATCGTGAGCGTTTAGAACGCGAGCGAGAGCTGCAAGAGAAGCAGGAACTTGAGCGTTCAGCAAATGCGGTGGTCGAGAGAATCATGGCCGAGGAGCAAGAGGCTCGTGGTTTGTCGTTCTCAACGGACGTCGAAGGTGATGATATTCGGCGTAAGATTGATTCGATCACGGATGAGCTGCGGCTGCGTAGCGAGAAGCGAGCCCAGTGCGTTTCTCGCGTAACTGAAATGACTGCGCGTCTCCATGCTGCTCGGCGAGAGCACGACGCGCAGTGTGATCGTCGTGCAACGCTCTTTGAGCGAAAGGGAGAAAGCGAGCGAACGATTTCAGAACTTGAGCGCAGTGATGCAGAGTTAGTTACTGAGCTCGGCCAGATAGGCGGCGGTTTTGATGATCTTGTCCGTCAGATTGCCGACGAGTTGAAGACCTTGCGCGCTCAGCTTGCAACTCAAGAGCAGCAATTTCGCTCATCGAGAGATGCGCTAGTGTCCGCCAAAAGTCGTCTTGAGACGATTTCGGAACAGATCGAAGCGAGCTCCCCTATCTCTCACATGAAGGATTTGCTCTCTGTCGGTGGCTCAGCAAAACGTTTCTCTCTTTCTGAGACTGAAGCTTCAAGTGACACGAAGAGTGCTGAGCAGCGTCTTGGAGAGGTAATTGAGCGCCTTGGCACTTCTTCGAGTTTGCTTACCTCGGGACTCCGAGTTCCGGAGGAGCTCGAACGAGCGGTGCATGCCGCTTTGGGTGACAAGCTCTCCTCACTGCTTGTGCCGGATGCGCTGGATATCGCCGGCGATTACGGCGCTTTGGTTGCGAGCCCCACCGCTGATAGTCGGCAGAAGGATAATGGACAGAATCGTTATGGCCAGAAGGGGAACGCTCACAATGCGCCACTGCCGGCTGTCGCTATATTCTCCAAGGAAAGGGCTGGGTCGTCTGAGGAGCCAGCCGTCCAGGGTGTTCCGTTTCCAGGACTTCTTAGTCTCGTCGAAGTGCAAGCTGGATTCATGGATGTGGCTACGCGTCTGTTGGGCGGGGTATTTCTTGCACCTTCAGCGGAAGCCGCTGTGGCGTTTTTTAGGGAGTTAGGCGCAAACAGTCCAGGCGCAATCAGTTCAGGCTCAACCAGTTCCCACCTGGTCCTTGTTACTCCACAAGGCGAGCTGATTACCTCAGATGGTTACGAATACGCCGGTAAAGTCGAGACGGGCGTGCTCCGTTTGCAGAGAGAAGCGGAAGCGCTTCGAGAAGAGATAGTGGCGCTTGAAGCACAGTATCAAAGTCTGGTTCAATTCCGTGCCGAAGTGCAGGAGCAGATCGTCGAGGCGGATCGTCGTCATGGAGAAGCGCTCGCTGAATCGCGAAGGCAGCAAGTTCGTGCTCGCGAGGTTTCAAATCAACAAGGCGCGGTGCGCGGGAGACTGCAGTCAGAGCGAAGAGTTTTGGCGCAGTTAGAGCAAGATCTTGGGCGTAGTGACCAGTCGATAGCACAATTTGAACAAGAGATTCTGGGCGCTCAAGAGCAACTAGCGGTTCGCGAAGCTGAGCTTGCTCAGCTAGACACTGCTTCTGATGCCGTAGGTGAGGCTCATGATCTAAATGCTGAGCTGCTTGAGTTACGGCAGTCGTGGCAGGGGATTGAGGCCAAGAGATCTGCAACTAGAGAGAGCCTTGGGCGTATCGCTCAACAGCTCCAGATGGCAAGGAATGAGTGCGAACGCGTGCGAGCGGCGATGTCGCGTGCCGAGTTGGAAATAGAGAAGAGCAGTCTTGAGCGCTCGGCGCTTGAGCTGCGCGTGCTTACCGATCATGGAGAAGAGTTTTGGGCTTCGAATGTGATTCCGCTGGCTGAGTCCCTGGGCGAAGCGGGACTTGCGCGAGAAGAGCAGCGGGAACTCTCAGAAGAAGTCGCAAAGATTCGCGCCCGAATTGCACGAGAAGGCGAAGTCGATACCTCGTCGATTCAAAGATTCGAAGAGGAACAAGCTCGACTTACCGAGTTGACACTTCAGCGTGAAGATTTGACTTCAGCGGCTCGAACGCTTGCGCGCACCATTGAAATGTTGCGAGAGACTTCTGAGCAGAGATTCTTGTCGACGTTTAAGGCAGTGAAGCGGAATTTCTCGAATTTGATTCCGCGGCTGTTTGGTGGAGGAAAGGCCTCGCTTGATCTCTCAGATCCTAATCGACCACTTGAGTCTGGAATCGATATCTCGGTCAGGCCTCCAGGAAAGAAGCTCAAATCCATCGAGCTTATGTCAGGCGGCGAAAAGGCGCTTTGCGCTATCGCCTTAATCGTCGCCATGTTTATGGAGCGACCAAGCCCGCTGTGCGTGCTGGACGAGGTTGATGCCCCGCTAGACGAGGCCAACTTGGTGAGATTCCTTAGTCTTCTTAAGGACATGAGCCACATGACGCAGTTCGTTGTAGTGACTCATAACAAGCAAACCATGACCGTGGCAGACCAGTTAATTGGGGTCACTATGCAACAGCCGGGTGCTTCAACCGTGGTCACCGTGTCCCTGCAAGAGGCAGTTCGTCACGTTGCGTGACGTTGTTTGGCGACGGTGATAGAACAATTCCCCAGAGCTATTTCTCAGATTGGCCTAGCAGTGCCGTTCCTGGGGCTTCTTAGCTAAGCTCATTGGGTGAGGGTTGAAGTTCCTGACTTCTTCAACACTCCGCAGCCATGTGTTCTGACGCTAGGGTTGATTTGCTTTGCGCGCAGTACAGAAGAGATTGAGTCGAAAAGATTCAACCTGAGCGCCTGACCTTGTATTTCAGCACTCTGATGGAGGTGCGTATGTTTGGAACTGACTTCTCCTTGGCCGACCTTTCAATCACTGGAAACCCTCTTCACGACTCCGTGCTCCTATTAACTGCGGTCACTTTTATCGCGGCCTTCGCCGCATTGCGCAGTTCCTTTGTCAGGCGCAGCGGTGACGCCAGCTCGTCGAGGAACGCGCGAGAGAACCCCGCAGAAAATCAGGGCAATGCTATCAACGGGCGCCTTGAGCGTCTCGACAAGAATTTAAGTGAGTTCCGCACCGAGACGCTTCGTGCTCTTGAGCTGATGCGCATGCGGATTGAAGCAGGCGGGACCGCTTCCAGTCAGCAAGTCAATGCTGAACAAGACCGCGCTGAGCGGTCTAGTTCAAGAGAACCCGCGGATGCGGGAGCTACCGCAGCCGAGCCTCTTATCAATCAGCAGAGCACAGAAGCGTCGCAGGCTGAAGTTCCGCACAGTGAAGCGCTGCAAGTCTCATCGACCGAGACACCATCCAGGCAAGCCTCTCCCGAAAAGCCGGCCTCGCTTGCCTCTCGTATGAAGGCGACCAGAAAGGGGCTTTTTGATCGATTGCGGTCAGTGTTTTCAGCCAAGCCCGCTCTGGATGAGGAGTCGATCGAGGAGCTACGTTCCCTTCTGATTGGATCTGATCTTGGAGCGAAGACGGTTGAGGCGCTTATTGTGAAAGCGCGCGCCGAACTTCAAAGTGGACAGGTGGTAGACGAAGCTCGCTTTCGTGAACTTGTACGGGGTTCCTTAGTTCAAATCCTAGGAAAAGGAAGCGAAGGCAAGAGTCGAGAAATCAGCCCGGAGCGCGTGACTAATAATCCAAAGATAGTGCTTGTGGTGGGCGTAAACGGTGCCGGGAAAACCACGACGGTGGCTAAGCTCGCTCATCAACTCACTCAGCAAGGAGCCAAGGTATTGCTGGTTGCGGCGGATACTTTCAGGGCTGCCGCTGTGGCTCAGCTTTCAGAGTGGGCGCAGCGCCTCAACGTCCCAGTGGTGACTGGAGCAGAGAATGCGAAGCCACAGACAGTCATATTTGAGGCAATGGAAAGATTAGGGCGAGAGCAGTTTGATGTGGTGTTGATTGATACCGCCGGAAGGCTTCAAACCAAGCTAAGTTTGATGCAGGAGCTCGAAGGGGTACGCAATGCGATTTCTCGGCACCAGACAGGAGCCCCTCATGAGACTCTATTGGTTGTCGATGGTTCTACTGGACAGAATGCGATTAGTCAGGCCCGTGAGTTTAACGATGCTACTCCTCTGACGGGCTTGGTAGTTACTAAGCTCGATGGCACGCCTAAGGGCGGAGTGGTGGTAGCAATTGCCGAGGAGTTCGGTATTCCGGTGAGATATATCGGAGTCGGAGAGTCACCGGCCGACCTGCGACCTTTCTCTCCTGAAGATTTCGTAGCAGCATTATTCGAGGCGAGTGGAGATGTTGAGAGTGAGCAGGGCTCTAACGTTCTCCCACTCAGTAGCGCACATGCGGAGCAGCGCAGGATCAGGCGCGCAGCGGGGCAGTAATTAGTAATCTGTGACAATCCGTTGCAGCGCTCATACTTACGGAGCCGCTAGGTGGAAGCAAGAATGATACAACAAGAGGTCCATATTCAGACGGGCACACCCCCCTCTCAGATTTTGGGAGCAGATGCGCGTGCTGAAATGAGTCGAGTGGCGATTGAACGGTTCGGGCGCATGGGCCCTCGTGAGGCCATGGACGCACTTGTTGGGCAGTCTTCGGAGGAGGTCGCAGGAGTTCTTCAGCAGCTGGGGTCTGCACGAGTTCTAGAAATTCTGGATGCGGGGTCAGAGGCTGAGGCTCAAGCCATGCTGGGTGCCTTGCCTTTAGCGCTTAGAGTTCAATGGGATTCAAATCGGCAGTACCTCGAGAATACAGTGGGGCGATTTATGGATCCCACTGAAGCCGTGTTTCCTGAGCATATGACCGTTGGTGAAGTGGTTAATGCGCTTCAATCAATCATTCATCGAGAATTTGTTACCTACGGGTTCGTCGTTTCTGCTGAGAAGCGCCTAGTGGGAGTGCTGGTGATGCGTGAGTTGCTTTTTGCAGATCGAAACGCACCGGTATCGTCGGTGATGGTGCAAAATCCGTTTTCTCTTTCGCCGCAGGAGCCGCTTGCGGACGCGATGCGCAAAGTCGTAACCAAGCATTTTCCCATTTATCCTGTTACCGATGGGAATGGCGCATTGGTCGGAGTGGTGAGGGGGTACCGTTTGTTCGAGGCGCAGGCATTCGAAATCAGTGCCCAACCGGGGCAAATGGTCGGTGTGGAAAAAGAGGAGCGGCTGGGCACTTCTTGGGGAAGAAGTTTTCGGTTCAGACATCCTTGGTTACAGTTGAACCTCATTACCGCCTTTGTTGCGGGACTAGTGGTGAGCATCTTTCAAGACACCATTGATCAATTGGTTATTCTTGCCGCCTTCCTCCCGGTGCTTGCGGGTCAGTCCGGTAACACGGGCTGCCAAGCACTTGCGGTGACGCTAAGAGGAATTACGCTTGGAGATTATAAGGACGGCGCCTTTTGGCGGGTGGTGAGAAAGGAAGCCGTGCTTGGGGCTATGAATGGATTTTTCGTGGGGCTTGTCGCGGCACTTGGGATGTTCTTCATGGCCCACGACAAAGAGACCGTCCAAGCGATTCAGCTGAGCGCAGTGGTGCTTGTCGCAATGACGATGAGTTGCTTTATCAGCGGGGTGTGCGGAGTGTTGGTGCCGCTGACTTTGAAGCGCTTCGGCTTTGACCCCGCCACTGCATCGAGCATTTTCCTTACTACGGCGACCGATGTGGCGAGCATGGGGCTGTTGCTAAGCTTGGCCGCGTTGTTCGTACTTGCTTAGGGATATATCGTTAGTGTTCTTAGTGGTCTTTGTGGTGGAACAATCAGCCTTTTCAACACAAAGACCACAAAAAGGGGACTAAGTTCTTACCTCTGTGAACCTCTGAGCCCTCAGTGGTGAAAATAAAGGTGAAAATAAATTACCGCAACAGCGTCGTGAATAAATTAGGCCATGCAATTTGCAACTACTAGATGCGATCCACTTTCATTTGATCGCCATCCATCTTCAGAAGCGAACGCTTCCCGCTCAAGGTAGACTCAAGGACTACTTCGCGTTCCCACAGCGCTCCAATGTGTCGCAGAGTACGCTCGGCATACTCAAGCTGCAGCTCGCGTCCTTCGTGATAGTGCTTAAGGTAAAGCGTCCTTTGCTTTTTTCCGAAGTCTGCGTCTTCGATCTTAATCACAAGTTTCCGAGGGAGTTGGTGTGGACCAACGACGAAACGCCCAAGAAAGAAGGTATGGACCGACGACGACGGTACAGAACGCCGGGACGATTAAGCCGACTTCATCGTCCCGGTGTCCTGGAGGTTGCTAAAAGCTGTTTTGGGACTGGGAAACCTAAGCCTTAAAGGTCAGCGAGGCACTGCATGAAATCATCAGAAGCGTTGTTGTAGGCAGCGGTATACCGGGCGCAAAGCCAAGACTGAGTCCAGTAAAAATTGCAGGCCCAGCAAAATCCGCAGGCAGCAACTACGCCCTGATACAGACTATTTACTTGGTCGCACTGATAGGCACATTCAGGCGGAGCGACGTTGCAATTAATCGCAACAGCAGAACGTGGCGAAACGGCACCGTAGCTAAGAAGAAGTGCAATAAGGATTACTTTAAATTTCATGGAGCCTCCATTCAGACAAATTGCGATCGACAACTGTATCGTAGAGTGGTCGGTGAAAAGTGTCACAGATACAGTGGAATATCAAGCCTATTGGAGCGTGACACAACCGCAGGGCCTCTAGCTACGTCTGGGGGAGTTGTTTTGGACCAAAAATCCAGAAGCCAGGGACAAAGGACCGGTATCAGAGGCGATCCACTTTCATCTGATCGCCGTCCATCTTCAGAAGCGAGCGCTTCCCGCTCAAGGTAGTCTCAAGGACTACTTCGCGTTCCCACAGTGCTCCAATGTGTCGCAGAGTATGCTCGGCATACTCAAGCTGCAGGTCGCGTCCTTCGTGATAGTGCTTAAGGTAAAGGGTCCTTTGCTTTCCGAAGTCTGCGTCTTCAATCTTAATCACAGGAATTGAGGAAGACCCGACACTCCTAATGAGGTTTTCTTTAACTTCTTGCCAGCTCTCATCGTCTGAAACCTTGGTGACGACGCGATCTTTGCCGCGCTTTTCGTGCTGAAAGAGCTCGAGGTCGCGCATGATATCTACTGAAAGAAATCTACGTAAGAAGGAAGAATCGCGGTCGCTCTCTCGTACCTCAAAAATTTTTCGTCGTCCGGGGCTGTCGTTCTCTGGCATGTCTTCGACGGAGACCTTGGGTTTGTCGTCTGAAAAGACTCTTCCCGTATCGCCATTGTTCCAGCGGCGTTCAATGTCATTCCAAAGCACAAAGCCAAGATGATAAGGGTTCAGTCCGCCGGGATGTGGGCGTAATACCTGATTATGCCGCACCAGAAATTCGATATGGAGTCCGTGCTCAAGGTGCAGTGCATTAAGGAGCTTGTAGTGCCAATAACTGGCCCAGCCCTCGTTCATTATCTTGGTTTCAATCTGCGGCATGAAGTACTGCGCTTCGCCGTCCACAATGCGCAACAGGTCACGTTTCCATTCGGGCAGATACGGGTTGTGCGCCGCAATGAACAGAAGAATGTCCTCGTCTGGCTCAAGCGGTACTTTGGAGAGGTCAGGGGTAATGTACTCCTGTGCTTGATGTATTGTGCGCCATGGATCTTCGGGCGGCTGGGCGCGCTCCCAGTGCAGTATGCGCTGTTGCTCAGGCGCAAGTTTTTTTATGGCAAGATTGCGCGAGCGCTGAAGCGAGAGCGAGTGCGCGTGATCGAGCACCTCTTCAACTTTTTCGATGCCGATTGAGGGATCTTCAATGTAGCTCTGAACGCGATGACTGTTGTTTTTGAAGCGGTCCAGTACGAAGCGGGCTTCTGTGCCGGAAGTAAAGGTGAAGTTATTGCAGAAAAAGTCATTGTGGCCATACACGTGAGCAATGGTGAGGATTTGTAGTAAGGCGGTATTGTCGCGCATTAGGTACGCAATACACGGGTCGGTGTTGATCACCATTTCGTAGGGCAGGCCAGACACGCCGTAGTCATAGAGCGTCTTTTGGCGTTCAAAGCTTTTTCCGTAAGACCAGTGGGCGTAGCGCGACGGCATGCCTGAATACGCCATGTAGCCAAGCATCTCATTGTGGTCACAGATTTCGAATTCTTGCGGGTAGCAGCGTAGCCCGTACCTATCGACTAACTCTTTGATCTTCGAATCCCAGGCTAGGAGTTCTTCGGGGCTAATACTCATGTGTCCATCATCATCATGGAGTTACTGAAGTCGCACCCTCTGCGGTGGTCTTACCGGCAGAAGGAGCAAGAGTTTGGGAGCGATCCTTGCTTAAGAAGCTCTTGAAAGCCGGCCAGAGGTCTTCTTTCTTCTCGATGGTTACCATCTGAAAGTTATCAGCCTCAACCTGAGAAAATACCTCGAGCATGCTTCCACTGTAATACGCGCTGCCTGATGGCTTAATTTCACCATAACCGAACAAATTGCACACGCCGCATAGTTCCTTAGCAGCTTGCACCGCACGCTCATTATCAGAGTAGAAATTATCTCCATCAGAGCAATGAAAGGCATACACGTTCCAGAGCGACGGGTGATAACGGCTCTCAATCACGTCCAAAGCCTTGCGGTATCCTGACGAGATATAGGTGCCGCCGGACTCTACCTTGGAGAAGAACTCTTGCTCAGTCACTTCCTTGGCTTCTGTGTGGTGCGCGATGAACACTACTTCAACATTCTGATATTTCTGACGGACGAACTGGTAGAGCAGAAAGTAAAAGCTGCGCGCCAAGTACTTCTTTACCGTACCCATAGACCCTGAGGTGTCCATGATGCAGAAGATTACCGCGTTGGAAGTTTCCTTAGTGGTGGGAACAATATGGTAGAAGCGCATGTCGTCTTCGTGGAACGGAAAACGCTTATCTCCATCCTCAAAGTCAACTCCACGAGATCCTCGCACTGCGAGTTTGCGCTTGATACGGTTTTTCGCCGTTGCCTTTTTGTCGAGGCGTGGGCGAATGCCCTTTAAGCGGTGACCCTTTCTTTTTCTCGCGTCGTCAGAGATGACCTGTTTTAGAGCGCGCTTCTCCAACTCCGGGAGTTCGAGATCGTCGAACATGATAGCGATTAGCTCTTCGAGGGTGACGTCTGTTTCAAAGGCATCCATGCCGGGTTGATTTCCGCCGCCTTGACCTTGTCCCTGGCCTTCTTGATCTTGAGACTGTCCGACCACGTCCCCGGGCTTTTGGGAGCCGTCGCCTTGCCCAACACCAGGAGAATTGTCGCCGTAAATAAAGCGATATTCCTTGATCGATCGAATCGGGATTTTTATTATCTTGTCTCGGTCGCGCCCAATGATTGATTCCTCAGAGATAATGTCGGCGATATTCTCGCGAATGGTGTTTTTGATCTTCTGTCGATGACGCAAGCGATCTCGTGCGCTTCGGTCGGAACGCTGTGAGCTAGGGGTATATTCACGAAATATTGTCGACATGAAGTGTATCTACAAAACCGCCCATACGATCGTTGGAAAAGGCTGCAAGTGAACTATGGCGCATGCGCGCCAAAGCTCAGGCGCTAGTCTTTCCAGAGATTGTTTGCCGCGTACTTCAATATCGTATCAACACAGCTTGGCGGGTATCCGTTTTTAATGAGCTGCTCGACCATTCTGTCGTAGCGCTTGCCTTGTTCTTCATCACGAGTACGAGCCTTGGTGATGATTCTTGAGACATCGCGTACGCTCGCCATGAGCTTCTTCTCGATCGCCTCTTTGAGTGGTTCATAGCTCTCGTAGGTGATCTTTTCGCCGCGGCGCGAAGATGCCCAAAGGAAGGCAATGACTTCTTGTCTAAATCCGTCACAGGCAGTCCCTACGATGGCTATTTGCTCTTCGATCGACTTCATAAAGCCTTCGTCTGCTTCGAGCTCTTCACCAGTGTTGCGATCCTTCATGCGACGCTTGGTGACGTAGGCCTCGGCGTGATCCAAGTAATTCTGGAACAGGCTTTCCGCTTGTTCCTTGTAGGAGTACACGAAAGCCTTGGTGATCTCTTTTTCCAGAATATCAAGGTATTCTTTATGCAGAGTGTCTTGCAGGAATTCGAGATAGTGCTTCTTCACGTCCTCAGCAAAATCAGCTTCCTTGACCATGTTTACGAGGGCTTCTCGTACCGAAATCGGGTGAATACAGTTTTGCTCGATGTTGTCAGAGAGCGCATTGTCTAGTGCCTTCATGATGAAGCGCGTTGAAATGCCGGTCATGCCTTCGTTCTTGGCTTCCTCGCGCAGCTCAGTAACGTCGATCTTCTTGGTCTTACCCTTTTCGACAACTTCTTCGCCGTTATAGAGCTTGAGCTTGGTGACCAGGTCGCACTTATTGGTGGGCTCGAGACGAGACAAGATTGCGAACATCGAAGCCACTTCAATGGTGTGCGGAGCGATATCAGCGGTGAAGTGAGATTGTCGAATGATCTTCTTATAGATCTTCACTTCCTCACTGAGGCGCATATTGTAAGGGACTTTAACCGTTACGATACGATCAAGAATCGCTTCGTTGGTGTGGTCGCTCTTAAAGCGCTTCCACTCAGCTTCATTAGAGTGCGCCACAATGCACGTATCGACATAGATCATGCCGTGTCGACCTGGTGCGGGAATGTGCTTTTCCTGTGTCGCGGTAATCATCGCGTGTAGGTATTCAGTCTCGTTCTTGAATACTTCAATGAACTCAACCATGCCGCGGTTCCCCTTGTTGAGAGCGCCGCTGAGATCGAGCACGCGCGGATCTCCTTCGGAGTAAAGATCGAGCTTAGAAATATCCTCGCCACCAATCAAAACGCTGGTGTCTTGATTGTTCGGGTCCACGGGGGGAACTACGCCGATACCGCGCTTGGCGCGTACGCTAAAATCGTAAGTGCGAACGGGGAATTCTTCCCAACGTCCCTGGAAATCTTCCTTGAGACGATGCCGACATACTGGGCAAAGATCCCCTTCGATCTCTACGCCAAGCATCTTGGTGAATTCTTTTCTCAGATGGCGCGGAATGAGATGCAGAGGCTCTTCATGCATCGGACAATCTTCAATGGCGTGAAAGGGAGGAACGCTTTCGAGGCCTTGTTTGAGGCGCTCAACAAGGCTGCTTTTTCCTGAACCCACGGGACCAACAAGATAGAGTACCTGACGACTTTCTTCTCCGCGTAGTGATGCGGAGTGAAAGTATCTCACGATCTGATTGAGCGTCTTCTCCATTCCATAGAACTGCTCACAGAAGAAATTGAAGACGCGCACTCGTTGACCTTTGAAGATACGCTGTAGGCGAGGGCTCTCTTCGAGGTCAAGCTCTTCCACTCCGGGAGAGACCATCATGTCGTAGAGACGCTTGTGTGCAAGCTTTGTGGTGTCAGGCTGGGTTCGGGCCAGCTCGAGGTACTCGAGACAAGTCCCTTTCCACATGGACTTAACTCGGGTCTCGCGATCTTCGACAATGATGCGCTTGAGATCTTCGGACATATCAATCCCCCAGAACAGTGAGCCAGTGCGCTACCAACTATTGGTACGTCACCAACTCCTTGTAAGTACTTTAGCTTCCGACCGCAGGACCAGCAACGAGCAAACGGGAACAACGCTGTTCGCGTGACCCGTTAGGTATGGAGCAACATGCGTTCACCACGCACCATCCCTCAGAAGTAGGATGAGAGTGTGCCCCAGAAAGGTGGCAGAAAGGTGGCGAGAAGGTTTGTAATTCGCACCGGGGTCAGAAAAAAGTGAACTTTGAATCACACAGCGCGGTGCGCGCTGTGTCGTGGCCGGTATCGTGGCGGGGAGCGCGCGTGCGGCATGGTGCGAGGACTGAACGCTTCACAAACAACGTTCAGTTTGCGCTTGATGGAGGGCTCCCTCTCAAACTGCGGTTGTTTCGTCGGTCTGCGGGAGCCGGGGTGTGGAGGTTAGAGAATTAGATAGCGCGGACGCAAGCGGCCTCGAAGAGGCGCTATGCATTCCATCTATGTACGCTAAGAGCCGCTACGTTCGCTTGGCCACCGACTGCTGCGTGTGTTGACTGCTCAGCCGTGGCACCAAAGGAAGTAGACGGAGATCGTGGGTCTTGCAAAACAGTTCGTGTGATCGAACTCGCCCGCGTGGTCGAACTTGACAGCGCTCGATCGAAGTAATGAGCGGGTAGGAGACAAAAGGGGAAAACTCGATCTTCTACCGATCCGCGACGATTGCTAGCGCCTGGTTGCCAAGTATGTGATGAAGATTTCATGCGAGCTATCTCCGATGTTATCCTGGGGGCCGAATGTCGACCAAATCTGACTGAGGGCTTCTGCCGCGCGCGCCTTTCATGCGAAAGCCCAAGCCGCGAATAGCAAAACTAGTTATGTCCCTGTAAATACGATAGAATTTGCCCGAGCCTAGGGGATTGTGGCGGCAAATTCCAGTAGATTTTTGACAGTCTTTGCTCTTAGCTGACTACTATTTAAAAGCATTAGGAAAAATGGGTAGAACGTATATTCTGGAGCGCTCCAAACGGGTATTTCTGGCTTAATCCTGCGCCTCCCTGGTACCTAGAGGGACTGGTACCTAGAGGGACTGGTACGTAAGGGGGCGTTTTTACCCGCTTTGGTGCTGGGGCTCGTTGAGCTTTGCTTGCCAGGGGGTGAGACGAACCGAAAACGCCTAGCTGTGCCGGAAACGGTTACCGAAAGGAAAGTATCAAGATGACAGATTGGAGAGAAACCGCATCGGTGGATGACGCGATTCGTGCCGGGCTCACCGAAAAGGAATTTGCGGACATTCGTGCTCTGGTTGGACGAGAAGTCTCAGTGCTTGAGGTCGGAATCTTTGCGGCGCTCTATTCGGAACACTGCTCTTACAAAAGTACCAGAGTGCATCTAAGAAATCTCCCTTCTGACGGCCCGCGAGTAGTGCATGGGCCAGGAGAAAATGCGGGAGTAGTCGATATTGGAGACGGCCAAGTCGCCGTGTTCAAAATCGAAAGTCACAACCATCCCAGTTTCATTGAGCCGTTTCAGGGTGCCGCGACAGGAGTCGGTGGAATCTTACGCGACGTTTTTACCATGGGTGCCCGGCCACTCGCCCTTATGAATGCGCTGCGCTTTGGTGACATCTCAAAGAGCGTGAGCGCGCAAGCAGAAAAGAGCGACGAGGGGAATTCTCGAGTCCCGTACTTGCTTAGAAACGCAGTGGCCGGCATCGGACACTACGGAAACTGCGTGGGCGTTCCTACGGTTGGTGGAGAACTGTTCTTCGACGAGGCGTACGACGGGAACTGTCTGGTGAATGCGTTCGCGCTTGGAGTGGCGGATAGCGATAAGATATTCCTCGGACGCGCCAGCGGACCAGGAAATATAGTCATGTACGCCGGATCTAAGACCGGGCGTGATGGCATTCACGGCGCCACCATGTCGTCTGAAGCTTTCGACGAGGGTTCAGAAGAAAAACGACCTACGGTGCAGGTAGGAGATCCGTTTCAAGAAAAGCTCTTAATCGAAGCCTGTCTTGAAGTGATGGAGCGCGGAGTGATTCTTGGAATCCAAGACATGGGCGCGGCCGGAATGACATCATCTTCCTATGAAATTGCCGACCGAGGGGAGGTTGGCCTTACTATTCATCTAGACCGTGTTCCTCAGCGCGAATCCGAGATGAACCCTTACGAAATCATGCTCTCTGAGTCTCAGGAAAGAATGCTGCTGGTAGTCGAGCGTGGTCGAGAAGACGAGGTTGCGGAAATCTTTAAGCGCTGGGGCCTCGATGCTGTGGCGATTGGCGAAGTCACTGATTCAAAGCAGGTGGATCTTTTCTGGCATGGCGAAAACGTGTCCTCGCTCTCGCCCGCCTCGCTCACCCGCGCCGCGCCTCAATACCGTTGGCCTGAAGCGAAACCTGCCGACTATCAGCAACGCCTTGACTTCGACGTGCATTCATTTGAGCCCCCGTCAGACCTGTCGCAAGCGTGGCTGCGTATGCTCGGGCACGAGAATCTGTGCTCACGCGCACCGGTATTTCAACAGTATGACTCAACCGTGAGAACCAACACGGTGGTACATCCTGGCGGAGATGCGGCCGTGATTCGAGTGAAGCGCGGTGCAGGAAAAGGCGCGCATGTTCCTGAAAAAGGCTTAGCGATGACGCTAGACTGTAACTCGCGTTTTTGCTTCCTGGATCCGCGCGTGGGTGCGGCGCTCGCAGTCACTGAAGCGGTGAGAAACATAAGCGCAGTCGGTGCGGTGCCAATCGGTATTTCTGACTGCTTAAACTTCGGTAGTCCGCAGCGTCCGGACAATATGTGGCAGATTGCGGAGAGCATTCGTGGCATCGGCGATGCGGCGCGTGCTTATGAGATTCCTGTGGTGAGCGGCAACGTAAGCCTAAATAATGAAACTCGCGGTAAGGCTATTCTTCCTACTCCACAGATTGCGCTTGTCGGGCTTATGGATGATGCCACCAAAGCGATAGGGAGCCATTTTAAGAAGCACGGAGATAAAGTGCTTCTCCTTGGTAAGACCAATGCGCAAGAGCTCGGAGGAAGCGAGTACCTAGAGATCTTCACCGGCATGGCGCGCGGCAGTCTCCCGTTGCTGGACTATGACCTTGAAGCAAGAACTGCGCGGCTAGTGGTGAAATTAATCGAAGAAGGACTTCTGCGATCCTGTCACGATCTGTCACAGGGCGGGCTCGCGATTGCCTTAGCTGAGAGTTGTTTTTGCTCAGAGGGCTCAATCGGTGCTTCATTGAGTCTCGAGCATGAACCCGGCGCTATCCCGCATGGATTACTATTTGCGGAGACTGGGGCGCGGTATCTGGTCTCGGTCGATCCTAAACTAGAGAGTCAGGTCAAAAAGTGGTGCGCTGAGGCGAAAGTAGCGGTGAGCGGGCAGGGGCTTGTTGGGGGAGACGTTATAGAGGTCAAGGGACTCGCGAGTGTGGGTCTTCTGGATGCTGAGCTTGTTTGGACAAGGGGCCTGGAAGCATTTTTCTCATGATGGTCTTATGAGCGTATGAGCAAATCTAAAGAGCCCTCGAGCGGCGAGCTTAGCATGGCAGATCGTGGAGAGGATCGATTCCGCGAGGAGTGCGGTCTGATGGGAGTGTGGGAGCACCCTGAGGCTGCCAACATTTGTTATCTTGGCCTGTTCGCTCAACAACATCGCGGACAAGAAGGCGCTGGCGTGGTTTCTCGGACTCGTAGTCAGGATGGCGCGCCGAGTCGGCTTCATGCTCATCGTGGCATGGGTTTGGTGGCGGATGTTTTCGAAAACTTTGACTTTGAACTGCTGCCTGGGGATTCCTCGATTGGGCACGTTCGTTACACCACTGCCGGCGGAAATCTCCTTTCTAACGTACAGCCATTGCGTGCAGATATTTCGATCGGCCCTGTGGCTATTGCCCACAACGGCAACCTGATTAATTCCGACGCATTAAAGGACGAACTGATTCGTTCTGGTGCGATTTTTAATTCCACCGCAGATACCGAAGTGATTCTGCATTTGCTTGCGCGCGCGCCGCGCTTGCACGCTGACCGAGACACCTATGTGAGAGAGGCGGTTATCGCTTCTTTGCAGCGGCTCAAAGGTGCTTATTCTCTGCTGATAATGTTCGAAGATCGAATGTTTGCGGTCCGAGACCCCAATGGATTCCGTCCGCTGTGTGTAGGTCTGCTGGATGGTTCGGTCGTTGTTGCTTCGGAGACCTGTGCGTTTGACTTGATTGGAGCGGACTATGTTCGAGAGCTGGCACCTGGCGAGTTGTTAGAGCTTACGCCTTCAGGCGGCGAGCGAAGCGTGTTCCCGTTTGGGGTGGTGAGAGAAACGCCGTGCGTATTTGAGTATGTCTATTTTGCGAGACCAGACTCAAAAGTTTTTGGTCGTGACGTGTATGGAGTGCGCCGAAGACTCGGAGCCGAACTTGCTCGTGAGCATCCCGTAGCAGCAGATTTGGTTGTCCCGGTCCCAGATTCTGGAATGACGGCGGCTCTGGGATACGCATCCGAGTCGGGTCTTCCTTTGGAGCTAGGACTAATCCGCAATCATTACGTGGGGCGAACCTTCATAGAACCAAAGCAGTCGATTCGAGATTTTGGAGTTAAGATCAAGCACAATGCGAACGCCGAAGTTCTGCGTGGAAAATCGATAGTGGTGGTTGATGACTCGATTGTGCGTGGCACTACCTCGCGCAAGCTGGTGGCAATGTTTCGTCGGGCGGGGGCCAAAGAAGTGCACATGCGCATCTCTGCGCCGCCGACCATTGACCCTTGTTATTATGGAATTGATACACCGCAGAAAGAGGAGCTTGTGGCTTCGCGGCTATCATTGAGCGAAATCAAAGATTTCCTTGAGGTAGATTCAATCGCGTACTTAAGCGTGGAAGGAATGTATAGAGCCATTCATGGAGGCGACCCAGAGAACGCAGCGAAAAAGCACGAAGCTGGAGCCCCAGGCGAGCCCCCACGAAAGCGCTTTTGCGACGCCTGCTTTACGGGGAATTATCCGATTGGCACTCCGTCTGATTGTGGGAAAAAACAAACCGAGCTTTTGCCATCGTAGGTGGCTCAGCAATTTTTGATTTCAGAGTAAGGGATTAGGAGAGGTAGAGAGTTTATGATGTTTTCAAATGAAGATATCAAGGCGGCGATTCAGTCTGGAGAGCTGGTGGTAGATCCCTTTCGACCAGAGTGGATTCGAGCAGCCAGTGTCACTATGCACTTAGGCGAGAACTTGCTTAAGCCACTTCCCGGCAAGTTAGTGGACGTGAAGAACAAGATAGTTCCGGACTTTAGTGAGATTTTAATTACTGATGATAAGCCGTACCCCTTGCAGCCTGGAGAGTTTCTACTTGGGCATACTTTTCAAAAGGTATCCGTGGGGCCTTCCCTAGGATTCTTGATTGAAGGCCGAAGCACTCTGGCGCGAGTCGGACTGACCATCGTTCAGACGGCCATGCTGGTCTATCCGGGCCATAGAGGCCGGACGGTGACTCTTGAGCTGGCCAATCATGGGCCGAACGTAATTCTGCTTTATCCGAAGATGAAGATAGCGCGGGTGGCCCTGTTCCAGCTAAAGACGCCAAGCACCGAGCAATATGATGATGCCGGTAAATACCGAAGCCAGAGCATCGTCGGGCGCCCTATTTTTAAGGACGAAATCTTAAAAGACTGAGCCGTAGGCTCGTAAGAGCCTTTTAAGCCGATAATGCCGGGTTGGGATAGTCGTTGTTTGATAGCCGGGCGGTATGGTAGATGTTGGCCGTAGATTTCAGAGAATCAATAGATTTGAGCGCCCTATATTGTATTGAGGTTTGCCATGGAAGCGATTGAACGTGAACATAGTGACGGTATTCGGTGGCTTTTAGGCGCAGGCTTTGCTGCCGTGCTGGTCACTGCCTTTGTGGCTTGGGCTGATACAACTCTTTCTAATTCTACGCGAGAAAAAGATCTCGGACGAACTCTACTAGAGCTCCGCACCTCTCAAGCTTCTATTCCCTCTGGCGCCGTTGATCCCCGACAAGGTGGACATCCTGTTCTTCGTGAACCTGCGGTACCTGCGGTTCTAGCAGCGGGGCGTACGCAGAGTCATCATGACGCGCATAGCGCTGGTCATTAAGAGCTGCTCATAAAGGGTAAGGGCTGACTAATGAAAACCAGCTCTCCTGTTACTCCGCTTGTAAATCTGCTTCATGCTGCCCGTCGTCAGATTGGCCTCGCCATTGTTCAGCTTCAGTGGAAATTGCGCGCCCTCACTGAGGAGTCGCGTACTCGGCAGATTTCAGCAGATCAAATCCGTAACTCAATCGCCAATGCTCGTTCAGGTGCTGCTCGTTCAGGGGCTCCTGGTCCGGTTGATGCCGATGCCGCTAGAGAGGGCAGGACCGAAGATTGGATAAGAAGGGCACTCACAAGATTTCCCTACTGGGTGAGCGGGCACCGTCTCTTGGCTGAAATTGCGCTTGCCCATGACGATATCGCAACCGTCTACGCCAGTGCGCAAGCGATACTACAGCTTGAGCCTACTAGTCGTGAAGCTCAGCTGCTTTTGGGTAAGGTGCTGCTGAGAAAGGGCAGTGCGCGGGAGGCCATACAGGTTTTAGACCAAGCCCGGCATCAGAACGTCAATAGCATAGATGCAATCACCGTCGAATGCCTCAGGGAAATTGGAGCGGCTCATATGCTGCTTGGAGACAACGCGCGGGCCAGAGAGGTGTTGGAAGCATTGCCTGCTGAGGCGCGAGATCCAGCTTCGGTTGCTGCTCTGCAGTATGTCCGGGCTAAGGAGCTTAATCCTCAGGAGTAGGGATGATGGTGACCGTGAACACGTCCATGACTGAGCATGCGGCCGCTGAGACCATGGACACGAAAGAAGAGCGCAGCTTCGATTGGAAGTCCGAAACCCTATTTTTTTCTGGCGACGAGTATTTTTCTGCGATCGAAAAACAAATTCAATCTGCTCAAAAGTCGATAGATATTGAGTGCTACATTTTTTCAGACGACGAGGTCGGTCGAGAAGTCGCCCGATTGCTTTGCGAAGCTGCGCAACGAGGCGTGAAAGTGCGTGTTTTGGTCGATGGAATCGGATCGCCTGGGTGGCGACATTCACTTGGGGCAGTGCTCTCTGAGAATGGGGTCGAAACGCGAGTATTTCATGAGCCGTTTTGGGAGCGTCTTCTCAGCTCAAAGCAACCGGGGGAAAAGCGAATGTCGCTGTTGCATCTGATGCGACGGATGAATCAACGAAACCATCGCAAGTTGTTTTTGTTTGACGGGCTGCGCGCTTTCTTAGGGGGAATGAATATTTGGAATTTCCAGTTGGAGCGTTCGCAAGGAGCGAAGGCTTGGAGAGACACGGCGGTGTGTGTGGAGGGGCGGGGAGTAGAAACGCTGGCACTCACGTTCACCCAGCATTGGGAGGGTCGGCTAGCGCAGATTAGAAGGCGAGTTGGAAGGCGAATCGGTCAGGGAATGAAGCGCGAGAAGTTGCCGGTGCCAGATAGGTCAGGCGGGGTTCTTGCGAACACCACGCGGTATCAGCGGCGTAACCACCATCGCATGCTACTTTCTCTGGTGGAGCAAGCGCGAGGGAGATTGTGGATAACGACTCCGTACTTTGTGCCTCCGCGGAAATTACTAAAGCAACTTTGCCGTGCTGCTGTACGCGGAGCAGACGTAAGACTGCTGGTGTCGGCGCAATCAGACGTGTTTTTCATGCCGTGGGCGAGCGAGCCCTTTTATCTTTTTCTTCTGCAGGCTGGCGCCAAAGTCTTTCAGTATCAGCCCAGAGTATTGCATGCAAAAACTACTCTTGGTGAGACTTGGGCGCTGGTGGGGTCAAGCAACATGAATCACCGCAGTATCCTTCATGACCTTGAGGTGGATGTACTTCTTTCTAAGGACGCCTCGCTTGCTGCGCTCGCCGAGCAATTTTTAATTGATCAATCATACAGTCACGAAATTACGATAGCGGATTGTCACGCACGGCCGCTGTGGAGGCGGCTATTAAGCCGGCTTGTGTTGCTTTTCCGCGTGTTCTTGTAGAGTCGAAAGTCAACGAACTAATTCGCACCCAACATAAAAGCACGTATGGCGTCACGAGAACTCTCAGTCCTTACCTACAATATCCACAAAGGATTCTCTCCCAGTGGGCGCGGTTTTACGCTTGAGAAAATTCGCCAAGCGCTACATGCGGAAAGTCCCGACTTGGTATTCCTTCAGGAAGTATTAGGTGCTCATCGTAGGCACTCTCAGCGGATTGTTAACTGGCCAGCGCTGCCTCAGCTCGAGTTTATCGCTCAAGACGGATGGCCCTTCGCTACCTACGGACAAAACAGCTCTTCGCTCCATGGACATCACGGCAATGGGTTGCTCAGTCGATTCGAGGTGCGTGAGTGGCGCAATGATGATGTATCGACTCATAGGTTTGAGAGGCGCGGAATTTTACACACCAAGCTGGACCTTCCAGGCTCGCGCAAGCACCTACACGCCTTCTGCATCCATTTCGGGCTCACGAAGCGCGGCAGAGAGATTCAGATTGGTCGACTCGTCACCCTTTTAAACGAGCGTACCGAGGCTGATGACCTAGTGCTCGTTGCAGGTGACTTTAATGATTGGACGGAGCGAGCCAGTGGACGCTTGATTAGAGAGAGCAATCTTGAAGAAGTATTTTTTGGTTCGTCTGGAAAGCACGCTTTGACCTTCCCGAGTGCCTACCCGTTGCTTAAGCTCGACCGCATTTACTTCAAGAACATGAGTCTGCACCAGGCGCGCGTGCTCAAAGGGCGACCATGGAATGCCTTGTCGGACCATGCGCCTTTAGCGGCTACGTTTCACTATTAGCACTCCTGAGTTTTCCTGATAAAACTGGGCACAGCTCGCATACAGCAAATTTGCACTTGAACTTCAACTCTCACAGGGTATCGTGCGCTGCGCGTGGAGAACTTTTGAGTGCGCTCAATCGAGCATAGGACCTAGGCCCATGAAAGGTACGACAAAGAAGGCTATCACTGCCGAGCAAAAGCGGCTTAGTGAAGAGGAGGAAGGCGTCTACTGGAAGAAGTGGGGCCCATACCTAAGTGAGCGCTCCTGGGGAACCGTGCGTGAGGACTATAGCGCCGCTGGAGACGCTTGGGGATATTTACCGCACGATCTTGCTCGTTCGAAAAGCTATCGCTGGGGCGAAGATGGTCTGGCCGGTATCTCCGATCGCTTTCAACTCTTATGTTTTTCGCTTGGACTATGGAACGGGCAGGACGCGATTCTAAAGGAGCGCCTTTTCGGTGTAGTCCCTGCTGAAGGAAATCACGGCGAGGACGTAAAGGAATATTATTTCTATCTTGATAGCACACCGACGCACTCCTACATGCGCTACCTCTACAAGTATCCGCATGCAAAGTTTCCGTACGAAGATTTAGTGCGGGAGAATCAGAATCGTGGCGGAAAGGGGTTTGAGTACGAGCTTCTTGATACAGGTATCTTTTCCGAAGACCGCTACTTTGATGTGTACGTCGAGTACGCCAAATCTTCGTTCGATGATTTATGCGTTTTGATAAGCGTTACCAATAGAGGACCAGAGTCAGCGCCATTGCTTATTCTCCCGCAACTTTGGTTTCGCAATACCTGGAGCTGGGACGGCACAGAACAGAAAGAGCCTTCTATCAGCGTATCATCGCGCACCAAATCTGCGCTCTCGCTGCTCGCTACTGACAAGGACGCCAAGCTGCTCACGAATCTTCCTTTTGAGTACGAACTTGGAGAATGGTTTTTGCACGCCGCACCGTCTATCGGTGCGGGCGAGGTGGAAGCACTGTTCACCTACAATGAGAGTAATGTTCCTCGCGTTTATGGTTCGGGCGAGAATCGCAAACCGTTCGTGAAAGATGGATTCCATGAGTATCTGATACGCGGAGCGGCTACCATCAACCCCGATAATCAAGGCACTAAGGCCGGACTGTCTTATCGAACGGAGTTAGCTCCTGGAGAGCAGGTGGTATTGCCGCTTAGGTTAAACCGCAGTGCGACTAAGCCGAACTTGGCAGAAGTCTCCAAGGTAGTAGAGAAGCGCCGTGAAGAGGCCGATGCCTTCTACGAGACGGTACACAGGCCAGGCTTAACCCAAGATCAGAAGTTGGTGCAGCGTCAGGCATTGGCGGGAATGTTGTGGACTAAGCAGGCCTACATCTTCGATGTGAATTTGTGGCTCAAGGGAGATAATCCTAGCAACCCTCCTCCGGCAGGGCGTGGGGACATTAGGAACAAGCATTGGAAGCACCTGAACTCCAACCGCATTTTGTCCATGCCGGATAAATGGGAATACCCCTGGTTTGCTGCATGGGACTTGGCCTTTCATGCGGTGCCACTTGCGCTGGTCGATTTTGAATTTGCTAAGGAACAGCTTTGGCTCCTGCTTTTCGAGCAGTTCTTGCATCCAAGCGGGCAGATTCCGGCGTATGAGTGGGAGTTTTCAGATCTTAATCCACCAGTGCATGCCTGGGCCGTTTGGCGTGTGTACAACATGGAAAAGCGCCGAAAGGGCACGGGGGATCGCGAGTTCTTAGAGAAGTGTTTGCACAAGTTACTGCTTAACTTTACCTGGTGGATTAACAAAGTTGATTCTGAAGGGAACAACTTGTTCGAGGGTGGTTTTCTTGGACTTGATAACATTACCGTGGTCGATCGTAGCGAGAAGCTTCCTGAGGGAGTGAAGCTTGAACAGTCAGATGCGACCGGGTGGATGGGGTTTTTCTGTCTTACCATGATGCGAATAAGCCTTGAACTTGCCCGGGAAAATCGGGTTTACGAAGGGCTCGCGACAAAGTTCTTTCAGCATTACGTACTGATTGGTGCTGCAATGAAGCACCGTGGCGGGCGGGACCTTTCGCTCTGGGATGAGAAGGATGGCTTCTTCTATGATGTAATGCGCTACCCCGACGGAGGCTTCCAGCAGTTTCGAGTCCGCTCATTGGTTGGACTCATTCCACTGTTTGCGGTTGAGCGACTTGAAAAAGCTTGGCTCGATCCTTTCCCTGATTTCAAGAAGCGCTTTGAATGGTTCTTGAATAACCGACAAGAACAAGCTCAGCGTTGTTGCTGGACGCAAAAGCGTAGTGACGGCGACGCTTTCGTACTCACGATTCTGGACGAGCAGCAGCTTATCCGAGTGCTTCAAGTAATGTTTGATCAATCCGAGTTCTTGTCCCCGCACGGAATTCGTAGTCTATCGCGCTTTCACGAGGAGCAGCCATTTCGTTTCGGAGATGCCTCAGTTCGTTATGAACCAGCGGAGTCTGATTGTAAGATTAAGGGTGGAAACTCTAATTGGAGGGGCCCAATCTGGTTCCCCACTAATTTTCTTCTGATTGAGTCACTGCGGCGTTTGGGCAATGCCTACGGCCCTGATTACCGCGTGCCGCTTCGTGGGCGTTCTTTGACTTTCACCGCAATGGCCCGTGAGGTAGCGCTTGGCTTGACGACCATTTTTGAGCGCGATTCAAATGGTCGACGACCGGTGTTCGGTGGCTCCGAGAAGTTTCAGAACGATCCGCATTGGCGAGATAATCTTTTGTTTTATGAATACTTCCATGCCGATAACGGTGCAGGTTTAGGTGCCAGTCACCAGACGGGGTGGACGGGTTTGGTTGCGGCGCTTTTGGATGAGTGGGCTTAGACCAAGTCTGTACAAACGCTACCGCTTAACGGCCAAGGGTGTTAACGAGTAGCGAGCACCTGAATCTCGTCATCTCCTGGTATCGCAGTCACTCGAAACTGCGGGTCGACCGAAATCTCCACAATGACATCAGAGCCTTTTTGGCTCGCCAGTATCATGTTTACGCCCTCGAAATCCTGCGGTGGAAAATACGGGAGCCCCACGCCATTCACTGCGCCTTTCACGGCGAGTGAACAGGAGTTGATTCGCAATCGGTAAGTCTTTTTGTCCTTCTTCTCTAGCTGGTACTGCGGTCGGTGATTCGTGATCAATCTCACGTATTTACCCTTTGTGGCAGCCTCTGGCGTATCGAGAGAGAACTGAATGCTGGTAAGTGCCGGGACTCTGGGCTGAATCGAGGTTTCAGGAACTAGTGTTACAGCGGAACCGGCAATGGGGCTGGAAATGGAACCGGAGCTCTCAGAACCGTGAGATGACGAAAAATGAGCGGAGGACGACTGAGACGAAGAGCTTTGAGAGACAGAGGCCTCAGAAATAGCGCGTTCAGAAAGAGAGTGCGGTGAAAAAGAGGGCTCAACTGCAGCCGACTGAGAGGAAGCCGATTGAGAGGAAGCCGACTGAGAGGAAGCAGAAGGCGTAGCGTCGAGTGCCTCTTCTTGAAGATTTCTAGTGGCCGAGATTATGGCAGGTTTTTGAGCTGCAGTTGTTGCGGTCGGTGCAGGAGGGACTTCGCGAAGAACCGCAGTGTGTGAAAGAGTCGCAACGACCCGGTTGCTGGATTTAGTTGAAGCGAGTGCAAGTTTTTGATCGCCTCGAAGGTCTAGCACGATGCGAATCTTATCTTGATGCGCTGCAATGCGTACGGCCTCGCAGCATGTCCCCTTTGTGATGGGTAGGTTGCGCGGTCTTCGAAGCGAGCTTTTTTTGACTGCAGCTACATCTGAGCTTTTGATTGCGAGATCCACCACGACACGTGCCGGGTCTGGAACGCTGAAGACGGTGGCGCTAGAAGCGACGGTTGAGTCGATTTGAAGCTCGATGCGCTCGTCCGATTCGCTGAGCTTAAGACCTCGCACAATCTCGTTCGGGTTGCTGAATGTGAGTAATACCTGGGAGGTTTGAGCCTTTGGCGGGTTACCCCAGGCATGATTGTCGGGGAACGAAAATCCGATGGTGCTTAGAATCGCAGCGAAGCAGAGAAGTCGGCGTGGGGTTATCATCAGGTAGTTCGACATGTAGTTATGACTGGTCTCGAGCTTGGCCTGTAAAGGCGTCGCTAAACTGGCCACTAAATAGGCCAGCATAAAGGAATGGGCTCTGCCCAACCCGCTCAGAACACGTTTCATTATTCCTGCGTATTGTTGCAGGTTAGGCTAAGAACCGGAAGTTGTTCTAACGCCTATCCTCGCCCGAATTCAGAGGTTTTTTGCTTAGCTTTCCCATGAGGCGGAAGACGGAAAGTCGTCGCCCTCAGAGAGGGCCGCGACGATTGCGTCGGGCACAACAAAACCCTTAGCCGAATTTTCCTCTTGTAGAGTGAGAGCCTTGCGCTCAAAAACGATAAGTGCGGCCGGAAACCTGCTGGTTACTCGGTATCGATTACCGACGCCCTTTTTTGAGGTATAGGAAAGCAGCACCTGGCGATCATTCGAGTATTCGCGATCGGACTCGGGGCTTTCGCCTCTGATGGTGAGTTTTTCGTCGAGGAGGTGCGACATAACACAAACGGCTCCACCTATTTCCTCTCGAATGAGGACCACGCAATCGGTAAAGAGGCCTATCCACACCGGTGTTTTCGTTCCTACGGGAATGGTATCTTCAAGAGCTTCTCCCAGGTCATTGCTTGGTAGTTTCTCGACGTCTCCGCGGAACATCAGATGTAGGTAGAGGTCTTGGGACTTTGTGGTGAAGGCGAAACGCCGCGTGGCGGATCGGGCGGCGAGATATTCCAGAATGACAGGTGGCTTTAGATCGCGCCAAGCCTTGCCCGCTACGAACTGATAGATCAGCGGGGAGACGAGCAGGGCGCCCCACATAAGCCAGTCAAATTTGAACCCGACGGCCAGCGTGCAGCCGACAATGGCGACGACCACCGCGGCACCAACTCCGCGTGCTTGCGCTTTGGCAAGAATTTCAAACTTTTCCTCAGGCGGGACCCTTCCCCAGATGTCTGTAGGGTCAACCGCAGAGGCAGTTTCTTCCTTTGAGTTGGACTTTTTTGCCATATCGCTCTCTAGGGCGCTCGCCAGCGACGGTCTGACGCCTGTTCGCTCTGAAACTTAGATTACAGAGCCTTGTTTTGCAGGATTTGGGCCAAATCCGCAGTTCTTTCAAAGGGCAGGAAACTTGTTTCCCGCAATGCCGACAAGGAGGGGGTAAAAGCGTCGAGAGCGCGACACACAGCGCCGCATTCCCTGGGTCGAATCCACGGGATGAGCGTATTCGGCGATACGGAAGTTGATTGAGGAATGGTTTGAAATGGTAGCGAAGATTCTGACAGGAGCACTACTTGGAATTGAGTCCTCAGAGGTTGAGGTGCAGGTCCGTATTCGACCGGGCAAGGACCTATTCTCCATCATTGGCTTGGCGGATACCGCGGTACGAGAGGCAAGAGATCGGGTGGCGGCGGCATTGACGCATGTGGGAGTGGCACTGGAAGGGCAGGTGTTGGTTAATCTATCGCCGGCTGAGCTCAAGAAAGAGGGCTCTGGTTTTGACTTGGCGATTGCGGTGGGCATTCTCGCCGCGATGAGATTAACGCCCAATGGCGCAACTACTGGGGTGGTTTTTCAAGGAGAACTTGCACTGGACGGATCTCTAAAATCTGTACGCGGTTGTCTTTCGTGCGCGATCTTGTCGCGACAAAGGAATGCGCGAGCGATAGTGGTGCCGTTTCAAAGCCAACATGAAGCAGCGCTTGTGCCGGGACTTCGGGTGCTGGGCTTTCGGCATCTAAGGGACGTGGTTCGCTGGCTACGTGAAGGACTCGCATCTGACTATCGACCTGAACCGCGGGGAAAGACCGCTGCCGTAGCGCCGAGTGAGAAAACATTCGAACAAGTGCGAGGACAACAAGTGGCCAAACGGGCGTTGTTGGTTGCTGCTGCGGGAGGTCACCACATGCTGATGGTCGGTCCGCCTGGGTGCGGTAAGAGCATGCTGGCGGAGCGCTTCCCCCTGCTTTTTCCGACGATGAAAGAGGCAGAACTCCTGGAGGCGGCGCGAAACTATAGCGCTGCCGGATTGTCGCTAGATCGTATTCTCACGGGAGTGCGCCCATTTCGCAGTCCACACCACAGTATTTCGGAGGCTGGACTCGTTGGCGGTGGCACCCTGCCGCGACCGGGTGAGGTGTCACTTGCGCATCGTGGTGTCTTGTTTCTCGATGAGCTTCCAGAGTTTAGGCGCGCTGCGCTGGAAGCGCTGCGCGGCCCTCTTGAGAGCGGCATAATCACGCTTTCCCGCGCGCGTGGGCAGGTGACACTGCCCGCTAAATTTCAGCTTATTGCTGCCATGAATCCTTGTCCTTGTGGTCGCCTCGGGATTTCAAGAGATGACTCAAAGAGCAAAAGCTGTATGTGTTCGCGAACTTCAATCGAGAGCTACTTAAAGAAAACCTCTCAGCCAATATTAGATCGCATTGATCTTCAGGTGGAGCTGCAAGCGGTTGCTACTGGTGAACTTTTCCACGTGAATGCCGAGCAGCCTGTGGAACAGGGAAAGAGCGACGATTTGAGCCAAGAGCGCCTTGCGGCAATGGTCCAACAAGCTCGGGAGCGTCAGTACTCTAGACAAGGAAAGCTCAACACTGAGTTACAGGGTCAAGAACTTCAACGGCAGAATCGCTTTGAGAGTTCTGCTCTCACGCTTCTTGAGCGCGGAAGTGAGCGCTTGCAGCTCAGTGCGCGTGGCGTGGTGCGCAGTATGCGGGTCAGTGCGACGATCGCTGACATAGAAGGTGTCGAGCGAGTATCCCCCGCGCACGTTGCCGAAGCGTTACAATACCGAGCGCTCTCCGTTCTTAAGCAGTACGCCGGAAGTGAATATACGGAGAAAATTGCGGTTTGATGCGAACAAGTAAGGGGAACCGCGTTTTTCTTTAGCGTCGACGTTGCTGGGCGCCAGTTGCGCGGCCGCGTCCACCACCGCCTCTATTCTCTTCCATCTTCGAGGAAAGTGGCATTGCAACGGCTCTCGTGCTGGTTTGCCCGGTTACATCGACTAATTTTTCTACGACAGTGATCTTGTCAGGAAGAATTTCCATGATCTCGCCATCATTGCGCCCGATGCGGGTTCCGATGCGAACGGGGTGACCGACACCAGTTATATCTTCAACCATTCCTCGCGGGTCATCTCCAAACTGCAGGTAAGTACTGTAGCGAAGCTGTCCGATGTCGAAGCATGCCAGTGGGAACTCCTTACAATCTTGCTCAGAGCCACCCTTAGAAAGATCGACGGGTTGAAATGGATCTCGCTTCCCCGTGGGCTCGTACAGAAATGGGTCAGAATCTACTGAAGAATCAAGCGAAGCGAGCAATACTTCTTGCTCTTCCGCGGTGGGCGGACCCCCGTCGGAAGATGCCGCGACAACTCCTTTGCCTAGAGGCGCGCCGCCTTCACCGAGGGAGTATTTTTTCCCCTCTATCGCATAGCTATAGGGCTTGTTGGTATTCGGGTCCTTGGGGATAGAGTCGAAATAAGTAGGGGTCAATTCGGAGAGAGTCTTTGGAAGACGTCCTTGGCTGGCTCGAAAATCGTCGATCGCGAGTTGTACCCGCATTTTTTCCCGACGCTCTGGGGTCAGCCCGGAGAGTCCTTTCACCTGTGTTGCTATTTCCTCTTTGATGCTCCCAGCGGGACCACTTTGGGAGAAATAAACAATAAGACCTACTTGCACGCCTACGAGGGCACCGCCGATCAGTAGAATCTTCTTAAGCAGTCGCTGCTGTTGCTTGCGTCGCGCCACCGGTTACGCCTCTCTCAGTCTAAAGTAGTTATCCATGAGCTTTTTCCATGAGCGGGGGTCCCGCCCGGCCCACACTTTCCAAGCGTAGATGATGAACCAGGCTGCTTAGGGGGAACAAGGGCTAACCTGGGGATTTAGAGATCTCCAGCGCTGGCACAAACTTACGATAGAGTTGAAGGGAGAGATGATTCAACAATCAGCCTAGGAAATCGGCGAAAGAATACGTTGTTTTGAAGTGGACTCTCTTGAACTTGCTGCTTCCGAAATGAGCCGGAGAGCTCTGAAACGAACCGCAGAGCGAAGTTTTAGACGGCTACGCAGCCCTGCCGGTGGTATTGCCGGTGGTATTGAAACAAGCAGTTCGGCGGAATTTTCAAAAAACCGCTTAAAGATTCGCAGTAATTCGACAATCCTGCGCCCAGAAAAGCGTTCTGAGAGGTCTTCTTCAAAAATCATCTTCTTCAAAAATCGGGGCGAGAGGATTTGAACCTCCGACCCCTTGGTCCCAAACCAAGTGCTCTAGCCAGGCTGAGCTACGCCCCGTTGAAGAAGGGAGAGACTAGTCTCTGAAGCGGCTTGAATCAAGCTCACAGCGCCGCTACCGTACAGAAGTTGTCGGGAAGTGGGGGATAAAGTTTGGAGGTTCCTGTGGAGCAGTATTCGTTGGTTGGGTCGATCAAAAGCATTCATGACGGCAAGGTCCAAGAGGGGCCTGTGTCGCTGCGTGGGTGGGTGCGGACGCACCGCCAGTCCAAAAGAGTCTCTTTTATCGATCTTTTTGATGGGACCGCCATGCGCGGCTTGCAACTGGTTATTGACCCCGGCCTGGCAGGCTATGGGGAAATCGCCGCGCGAATTGCGACCGGAGCTTCTATCAAAGTGAACGGAACTTTGGTGCCTTCGCCGGCCAAGGGCCAGAGCTTTGAGATGCAGGTTAAAGAGATTGAGTTAGTGGGCGAAGCAGACCCAGAGCATTACCCGCTTCAGAAAAAAGGCCACTCACTAGAGTTCTTAAGAGAAAACCTGCACCTGCGTCCGCGCACCAATACCTTCGGTGCGGTTTTTCGAGTCCGGTCCGCGGTGGCTCAAGCGGTGCATCGTTTTTTTGAAGAGCGCGGATTTTATTACGTTCATACACCGATTGTGACGGCTTCTGATTGTGAAGGCGCGGGAAAGATGTTTCGAGTGACCACACTCGATTTACATAAAGTTCCGGTTGCCGAAGGCAAGATTGATTTCGATCAAGATTTCTTTAAAGCAGAAACTAGTCTCACCGTGTCAGGACAACTGGAAGGTGAGATTTTCGCGACTGCAATGTCTCACATCTACACTTTCGGACCGACGTTTCGTGCAGAGAATTCCAATACCACGCGACATCTCTCCGAGTTTTGGATGATTGAGCCGGAGATGGCCTTCTATGAACTCAAAGACAACATGGAGCTGGCCCGCGAGTTCATCTGTTATCTAATAAAAGATATTCTTGAGCGTTGCCCAGAAGAGATGGAGTTCTTTGCCAAGCGCGAAGGCGCGTCGCCGGATCTTATTGAGGCTCTCACTCGAGTGACCACCACTCCGTGTGAAACCATCGATTACACCGAGGCGATCAGTATTTTAGAAAAGGCGCCGAAGAAGTTTGAATTCCCTGTGCACTGGGGCATGGATCTTCAAACTGAGCACGAGCGTTATCTGACTGATGAACATGTAAAGGGCCCGCTTTTCGTCGTCAATTACCCGAAGGAAATAAAAGCCTTTTACATGCGCCTCAATGAGGATGATAAGACCGTGCGCGCAATGGACATGCTGGTGCCGCGACTCGGAGAAATAATTGGCGGTTCTCAGCGCGAAGAAAGACACGATGTGCTGAAAGCCAAGATGGAGGCCGCCGGCCTGCCAGTTGATAATTACTGGTGGTACCTAGATCTTCGTCGTTACGGCACTGTTCCGCATGCAGGCTTTGGGCTCGGATTCGAGCGCTTTCTCATGTACGTGACCGACATGCAGAATATTCGAGATGTGACGCCTTTTCCTCGATTCCCTGGGTTTGCGAAGTTTTGATGGGCTGGCGGGAAGATTTTCCCATTTGGCGGACTTAGCTTACAATCTCGAGCTAGTGCCTATCGGCATGTTAAACGAGGCGAACTTCTCAATGGGGACAGTCCCCAGAAATAAAAGTTTAGACCTATCCTACAGTGATGTGCTCCATGAATGAAAAACCGAATATTACTATTTCTTCCCTTGATGCCGAGCGGCTTGAGAAGATGATTAACGCATTAGGAAGCGAGGAGTTTTCAGTGAAAGAAAAACTCCTTGAAGAACTAGATCGCGCGGATATTGTTGCGCCGGCAGATATTCCACCGAGTTTGGTCACAATGAATTCGACCGTTACATTTAGAACAGAATCGACCGGTAAAGAGTTTTCTCTAACGCTCGTCTACCCAGAGGATAGCACGGAGGGTGAGACCACCGTCTCCGTTCTTGCTCCAGTCGGGAGTGCTCTGCTTGGACTTACCGAAGGCGATCAAATGGACTGGCCCAAACCCGGCGGAGGGCTGTTGTCAGTTCAAATAATTAAAGTTGAGTATCAACCTGAACGAGCGGGTGAGTTCCATAGATAGATAAGACCGTCATTGTCCTGCCTACGCAGTCCACGGCACATTTATCGGGACCATTCTATTGGACCAACTACCCCGTCCCGTCGTCTCAGGGACATTGGGGTGGAGTGAAGAAGCATCCCTTGTACGCATATTGCTCGATCAACCTTCGGCAATCATTTTAGTAATATCAAAGAGTTAGGTGCACCCCAATGTCCCTGAGGCAATGGGGTGAGGGGGTGAGGGGACAGATAAATTGCACCTGGAACTCCCCCTTATTTGGTGCAAATCCCTTGGTTGTTCCCCTCCAGCTACTCCGCCCCATCTAACGAATTCATTCCTAGAAAGAATTCAGTGCCTTAGCCCGCAACACCAACCCACCCGAGGCCGCTCTCGATCACCCTCTCCATCTATTAACCCCATCAAACTCTTAAGCTTTTCGCAATTTCGGCCGATCTGGGCAGGTGAAGCAGCCCGCTCATGTGGTGCAGTGATCCGGTGACGCAATGTCGTTGGTCTTGGGCCGTTGGTATTGGTCTGTCGATGTTTCGCTGGTGAATTAGGCAAATGGGGAAGAACGACGCGAACAAACCATTCTCTCCGGTATGCGTCCGCGCGATGTCTGCACATCGCTGGGATTTCCTCGCTCAGTTCTCTCTTAAACGGCTTCGCGCGGTAGCATTTACGGTAGTTGGATCGCTACTCCTCAGTGGCCTCGTGTTGTCACTCGCCTTTCCGAGCACCATGGCGTGGCTTAGTGGTACCCCAGAGGAACGGCAGGTGCTTGTACCCGTTCCTTTTTCTCAACCACTTGATGCGCGTGTGGCGCGACTGATTTCTGCCCAGCGCACAGAGTTCATGCGTGTGCATTCACTGATACAGGTAGTGCCAGATCGCGAAGTCTCTAACCGCGCAGGCACAGGTTCCGAATCGCTAATACTTAGAGTTCGAGAAGAGTTCTTAGTGGGAGTGTTCGGCAATCAAATGCAGCACGGCTTTAAGCGCTTCTTCCATTCCGCAGAACCGATGCAGCGTGAAGATGGTTCTTTTGGATTGGGCCCAGGACTTAGCTTTGAAATTCTCGAAGCCTCGCGCCGTGCGCTTCCACTTGAAGTAGTTGAGCGTTGGGAGCCGCTTGTTGATTCGAATGAGCGCTTTAATCTTCCGGTGCCTGTGAAATTTGCCACTACCGTAGAGAAGCAACCGACGGGAACTGCGATTGCGCTGGGGAAAGTAGGCGATCCGCTAAAGTCTGGCGTGTATGTGTATCGGTTAGATTACGTTGTGCGTGGAGCTATTCTGCAACCAAAAGACGATGCGCGACGCTACTTTTACTTTACTCCGTTTCAGCCACTTGGACTTCCGGTCTCTGAGTTTGATCTTTCAGTAGATTTACGCGATGCAGGCGACGCTTCTTTAGCGCCAGAACTAATGGCGCGAGCCTATAGTCTTGAGCCACAAGCGCCTTCTTCGCCTGATGAGCCGGCATCGGTGCAAGTTATCTATCGTGATGCGTGGACAGCGAAGGGTACGACGGACACGCCGCTTCGATTTGTAAGTTCAAAGATTGATCCTGCGGCTGGATTACAGATTGCGGTGAGGTGGTGATGAGTAGGTTTTTTCGTGTGGTGCGGCCTAAGCGCAGTCGAACTGAGAATTCTCAGAGCGGTGTTGGCCGTGATGCGCAACGCGGGGCCGCTATCGTTGAGCATGTGCTCTTGGTTGGGCTCTTAATGATTACGTTTGTCGGAGTGCTGACGCTCTATACTTTGGCGATTAAGCAGGTGGCGTGTGAGAGAATCTTTGGGGTGAAGTTGGGGTCGGAGCAGGTATTCACGCCGCAAAACTACAATAACCTTGATTGGCGTGGAGGAATGCATGGTGCGGGCTGCTATCATGCATTCTTCGCGCCGCCCCTCTTCTGATTGGTCCGGACGATTACGGCTGGATTCCTATCACCCTCATAGGAACCCTGCCATTTACGAGGGGGACGATAGCTTGCATCAGAATCCGGTACTCGGGTGGCGGCAACGAGTTGTAATGTAACCATTCAGAGCCAATCGAAGGCATATGGCTCGAATCGACGATACCAAGGATTCCATCGCTACCATTACCCGATACCTTATGAGGCTGTACGGCGATTTGGTAATTTGGCCCAGGCTGCAGAATCACGTTAGGGCATGCTGATAAGTCAAACTCGGCTAGGTGCGAAGCTACTGTCCCAATTGCAGAGTTTACAGCTTCACCAAAGACCGGCAGAGCGCTGGCATTGCTTCCGACATTGGAAGGATGCTGCAACCAGCAATCAAGGACATCCCCCGTTCGTGGATTACTCAACATTTGCGCCGTAGAGCTCCAAATTCTGACTTCGTAGTCAAACGTGGACCAATTGACCGGATCATCACCTTCTCGAGCTATCACAAGGTCAAGCCGACGCAATTGAATAGCCGCGCTGACGTTCAGCGAAATCGGAGTAAACTGGAAACCGGAGCCAGCAGAAGATGTTGGAAATACGAACCCCCGATGGGTCATCGCGTTATCCGGCCCAATGCTATCTCTCAGCACAACTTCAGTATTATTCGGACACTGCGTCCTGACGTGTAGGACTAGGTCGTTGAAGTCGAACGCGGGACTACTGGAGTTTGTTGCGCCCAATTCAAAGAGGATGATCATTTCATCTTCATCAAGCTGAATCATGCCGTTATTCATCATGCCGGCGCCGCCAAGGATCGCTTCAAGACTCTGCTGCATGCCGAACGGAATAGTTGCGGCGCCTTTTAGGGACATCATTTCGACGAGCATTTCGCCGTTCGACAGGATCGCTGCCATCTGCGGATCGGCGCTGCTCTTTTCGATATCGAGCTGATACGGATCGTTAAAGTCTGGATAGGCGCTGTGTCCCCAGAGATAGATTTCTTCGCCTGGTTGAAGAGTGATTTGTTCAGGAATAGCGATGTGCTGAGAAGCATTCTCTCCGTTGAAGAGAGTAACTGGAGGATTTTCGCCAATCTGGTATTTCACGCGGGTTGGTACTTGTGGGCCTCCAGCGCCAAAGGTGATTTCATTTGCGAGTACCGTTACTTCTGCGGTGCCGGTACAGCCAAGGAAATTTTCAGCACCACCGCCGCGAGGATCGAAAGGAGTGATGTCCGGAGTGAGCTTGAACGCGTCGGTGAATTTTGGTGCCAGTAGTTTCTTAGTAAGATTCATGCCACGCGGAGGAGCGGAAACGAGTATCTGCTGGCGGTTTCCAATTGGATTCCCCTCGCGATCGGTCATTGGAGTACTTCTTACGGTGAGAGAGGTCCCACGTCGTGCTTTCGTAAGTGGCAGCACTGGAAGAGCTTTGGCGGACACTCCCGCACCAGGAGAGGCGACACCTTTAAAGGTCTGTGCGCCGACCATGCCCGGTACAAGTACGAAGGCGGTGAGAAGAGATGAAATACAAAGAGACTTACCCATAGAATCACCAAGGCGTCGCATACAATATATCTCCCTTTCCCTTCGAGTCGTTCCTAGCGGACGGCAGTCTACAGCCGTTTGAGAGGATACTCACGTACTCAGAAATCAGAGCAGTTCCTAGTCTGGAACGGCTCTCATAACGACACGCTCTAATAGTATCTAAGCGAACACTTGTAATGTGTTCAGCCAGTTCGGTCCCAATTCAAAGGGTAATCGCCCCTTGAGTCAAGCATTGCCTACAGCACCGCCCCTTATAATTGAGCAAAAGCGCTGAACTTCGAACTAGTTATGGCTCGAGCCCGCCAATTAACGACTTTAATTCATAACACCAGTCTATTCCCCTGAATTCAGTCGCCTTTCTCTCAGTGACGATGTGCTGCCCCCCGCGCTGCACCACCTGCCGGACCCCTCCAAAGCTCCAAGCACCTCAGTTGTGCCATCTACACACCAGTTTTTTTAAGAATCTGCCCGCCCAAGACGCCGATTTACAGA
>JBGSMV010000078.1:0-6125 GCA_041739995.1 Bdellovibrionota bacterium | reverse complement strand
GAAATGGTGGCGTTCAGGCCCTGCACCGCGGTAGCAAAGGTACGCGCTCCTAATCGAAGTCCGTCTGAGATTGAAACATTGCCGCCGCCCTGCAATGGGTTAGAGGAACGCGAAGCACCACTGGCGAGCCCTTGAAATCGGCGCACGAGCGTACCGCTGACAGCCTTGTCGAAGGATACCGAAACCATGATAAGCGCTTAAATCCTTAGCCTCCTAACGGATAATCGCCGCATGAGCCCCTTCCATGAGCCCATATTCAGCATGGAATACCCTCTGAACGCGCGGCGCCCCTAGAGTTCCTGATGTATAAGGTCGTCAAAGGGTTCCTGATCTTTAGGGCTTTGCCACTAAATGGCTGAATCAACTAAATGATTGCACAATCTTGTTATGCGACTATACCAGGGCGTCTACGATAAACACTGAGAAGTGCAGTCATAAAACGCACCAATCCGCTGAGGGCATTCGGCGTCTACCGCCAGGGTGCGCGTAAGGTAAGAACAAGAAAGCCTTTCGAGTGAACTCAAAGGCCGTGCAAGTGCGGAAGACACCTGAGCCGAGAACATCGCTCCGTTCGTACAGCGCTCGGATCTCTGAGAATCTGCCTGAGCGCCGTTCTGCTCAGGGGGAGTCGGACACAATACCTTTTCGACCTGGAAGCCCGCAATCAAGCCAAGTGGAAGACGCTGCCATTCAGGGCGCACCGCACATGCAAAACAAGCATCAGCTCGCATCGAAGGACTTTTTACATCAGAGGGAGCCTCTCTCTCGCGAGCCGCGAAGAGCTCAGTACGTATGGACTCAAGCTCCATTCTCAAGTCTGCCACCGCTCCCACTAATTCAGCAGTAGAATGAATTATTAATTCGGCTTCATTCTGCACCCCAGACGTAACAGTGGATGCGAACTCTTGTTCAGGAGGGGATACGTGCCCCACACTCTCCGAAGACAAAATTGCTGGGGCAGGATCATGGGAGACGAGCATTGGCCGCAGTCCCTCAGCGTCCAAGCGTGCCTCACTTGCTACGCCACCACCAGCAACGACTAGGACCACCAGGAAATTCCTGACAAGGCGTATCATGGGAGAACTCCAAGAAGAGAAGGCGGGGAATAAGATCGTCAGAGTTACGATGCCTCTTGAGCCCGATTCGATTGGCTCCCCGCTGCGGGAAACCGAAACTCGCGCCGGCTACGCAATCACCCGATTCGCCCAAACTTTTAGTGCTCGACCTGCGATACTCCCCACTTTATGGCCAACCTGGTCCAAGTGAAGCTCAACAGGGAATCCAGCGTCACGAAGGAACGCGACGCCTTCACGGCACTGTTCCAACGAGACCACCGGGTCAGATTCACCGTGGGCTACAAAGACGTCAGGCCGACTCTTTAAAGCAGGCTCTGGCTCTTTAAGAACGAACCCTGCGAGAAGGGCTACTGCGCGAAAGCGCTCCACTGACCTCTGCATCAATGCTGACAGCAGCCCGGCCCCCTGCGAAAATCCTACCCCGATTAGACAGCGGGGCTTAAGCTGGTAATGTTCCTGGGCCCGCACAATGAACTGATCGAGCTTACTAATCGCGCGAGTAATATTTTCTCTTGAACTCTGAGAGATGTCCCACCAACTCCAGCCCCCCACGACGTCGACTAGGAATGCCTGAGGCGCAATGAAACTACACCCGTCGGGGAAAGCCCGTCTAAAGGCCCACATGACCTCTGCGTTCCCCGCTCTTCCATGCACCAGGACCACCAGCGGTGCACTCGGATCGGAGTCGAGGAGGAGCCGGTGCGTGAGGCCAGTGGCTTGTTCAGCGGGCTCTTCGGAGATCAAAGGAATCATTTGCTAACGCTGGCAAGACGCACAACCTTCGTCAAGCTCTGGAAACGCTAAATACAACTGACTATGCCGACTTTGACACGTTTTCTTCGTTCGGGTTCGTAGTACAGGAAATATTGGGCGGTTCTACTGCACCCAGCGTAGATGGCGAATAGGTGGTGTGAGAATTGAGTCCAGTGACTCTAAGAACCCGCTTCGGATCAACAGAAAGAAAATCGCATATCGCTCGAAATGAAAAGATATACTCTTCGTCTCGGTCCAAAAAGAACTCAGTCGCTTTTCTGCCAAGTTCGCCTTCACGCTTAAGATCGTTGAAGGCAGACATCAGCACTGCGCGAAGCAGATTCTTTTCAGGGGTAACGACATCGTACGGCTCCTCTCCCTCGAAGCCTACGTGCGCGGGAACGTTGTGTTCATCAAAGGACATAGTAGTATTGCGTATGCTAAATAGATTTTCATTGACTGGTTGATCGAGCGGGCTCGACCCCCTCTAACCACTTGGTCTTTTTGACCGCCCCTCGTCCAACACCTGCTTCTAAAACTGTGTATCGTCCATTCTCGTGTATCTCTTGATGTAACCGTTCACGTTGAATCTACAAATCCGCGCAAACCGCAAAAATACCTCAACGATTTGCGAAGCAAATCGGGGGTGGAAATACTACCCGTTCACAAAATGCAGCCGTCCCCGATCGGGGGACGACCACAGAATTGCCACCACTCAAGTATTTTTCAGCCCAATAACTACCTAACATCACCAGCTAATTTTACTCCCTACTCCGTGAACGGATACCTCTTTGTTGAGATGCGCATTTAAGTCTGTTTGCACCAATCCTTTTGTGCCCTTTTTGCACTTAAGAAATCGGCGATAAGGTCCGACTTTTCTCATATACAGGACTCACCAAAGGGTTCGCTGCATATGCCAAGGAGGGCACTATGTTAATTGAAAGGATTCGTCTTGCAGTACCGTCTGCCTATCACAGGGCGGGCGAGGTAGAGCAGAAGGCCTCGGTCGAAGCTGAAGAAGCGCTTCGGGTTGCCCCGGATGGAAAACGCAAACGCCAAGGACAACCTGAACATCAGGCCGGAGAAGGCCGCTCCGAATACGAGCACCAAGCACCAGAAGAGCCACCCGAGAGGGCAGCACCGCTGATTCCCCCGAAGACTTCGGCGGGAAACCTCGGTCACGTAGATATCGTGGCCTAGCGGCACCGAACTACTCCTGTTGAGACCACTCTGGCCAGTATGTGCCGCGTGGGTCTCATCAGGAGCACCTATTGCGAAATCTATCTCGCGAGCTGGGCGTTCGCCTTCACCCGTTGAAATTCTTTTAGCAGACTTACGGTCCAAAGCTGCGGCGCCTACAGAGAATATTACACATTGGCGTGTGTCTTTCAGCACAAGGCCTATATCTGAATGCTCGCATGCTGAGTTAAGAGCTCAATTAATATTCTCGCCGCGTTCGCTGACCTCTTTGTAAATATTTAATGAATTATACAACCAGCTCAGCGAGAACAGAGAGATACACACCTAAATGGACTTCTAATTCAGGACGCGAGGAGTCTGTGACACAGCCCTGGTTACAAGAGTCCGCCTTCGCGCGCATCTGCCTGTGCTGCCATTTAATTTCAGGAGACTTCCCCCTTCGATAAATCTACGGTGGACAAGTCGGCGGGACGTCGTCGTCTGTGCCTGTGTCACGGACACCTAGTGCAGCAGGCTCGATCTCTCTCTTCCCACCAAGTTGGCAGAGGCCCCCTTTGATTTAGACGCCTCAGCGTCAGGCTCTCCGTCAAGAAGCGCGCGACAGGTTTGTGCAAGTTGCCCCAAGCCGACCGGCTTACTGAGACAGCGATCTACCCCCGCTTTTAGATACTTCTCGATATCAAAAACGAACGCTCTACTGCTAAGCAATAGGATTGGAATGCGAGCAGAGCTGGCACTTTCCCTGATCTCCCGGGGAAACACCTCTGCTTTGCCGTCTATCGTCGAGTTATCGACGACCACTAGTTGCACTTGCTGTTCACGCAACACCTGCAGAGCGCCGATCTTGGTCGCCGAAGCGGTTACTCGAAATCCAAGGTGTGTGAGATAACGCTCTATTACTGATCGTTCGTCAGCATTCGTCTCAATCAGCAGAATTCGCTCGCCATTCCCCTCGACAATCTGGGCAACCTGCTTAGGCTCGATTGCCGCCGGAGTAAAGTCCGCCGCAGGCAGCAGCACCCAAAAGTGCGACCCCTTCCCCGGCTTAGATGTAAAATCAACTACTCCCGCATTAACCTCTACCAATCGCTTAGTAAGCGACATGCCGAGACCTGTACCTACTTGGTTGACCGAGTACGCGTGCTCAACGCGCTCGAATGGTGCGAACACTTTGTGCCGATCTACTTCGTCAATACCTACCCCGGTGTCAGTGACATTCAGCTTGATCTTTGCGCCAGGCGCCCGCTCCGCCCAGAGCTCAATTTTTCCTCCCTCCGGCGTATACTTAATGGCGTTAGTAAGTAAGTTGATTAGAATTTGACGTAGATGCCGACGGTCGCAATGAACTGTCAGTGCCTCGTCGCTTGGCCGATAGGAAACGGTATGCTGCTTGGCTTCCGCTTGCCCACGCACCACACCACTGATGTCCTTAAGCAAATCCGGAACAAGCACTTCAGTAGTATCTGCGGTTAACTTCCCCGACTCTACTTTGGCGTAATCAAGCACATCATTTATGAGCTCAAGCAAATGCTCGCCGTTCGAACGAACCATCTTTAGAGTATCCAGTTGATCGGTACTGACCGGTCCGCAAAGACCATCGAGCACTAGTTCAACCGCATTTATCATCAAGCCGAGCGGCCCTCGCAATTCATGACTCAGGTTTGCGAGAAATCCAGTCTTTACCTTGACCGACTCGGCACCGGCGCGTTTCATTCGGAACAATTCTTCGTGGTACTGGGCATTAATGATAGCAAGACCGCCCTGAATAGCGAGAAGATGCATCACCTCTCGATCTCCCATCGAGGGGACCGAGCCCTTTTGAAGCGCCACCCGTAGGCTTCCCAGCACGGAGCCACCAAAAGCCACCGGCTGCACCAACACATCCGAACTTAGATTGCTCTCGACCGCCGCTTGATCAATCGCTCCGGCCAGCATTGCCTGTGCACTGCTGCGAAATGGCTTCCCAAGGACAAACGATGAGTGATACAGACCCGACTCTCTGTCAAATAGCGCCAGCTCAGCTGATTCCGCGTCAAGCAGACGATAGGCCTGAGCTACCACGCGCTCGAGTACGCCAGAGAGCTCCTCCTTTGAAGCAATGCGGCGCTCGACGAAGTTGGTAAGAAATGCGCTGTTTTTTCGCTCCATCTCCTTGAGAAGACTGTGCGCGACCGTCTCAAAACTCTTAAAACGTGACTCAATCCCAAAGCGCTTGGCCAGCGCAGTCACCGTAGATCGCAGGTCGCGACGAGCTAGATAAAAAGCTAACGCGACGCTCCACCCGGAAAGACCGAGAATGGCAATTCCATACGCGATCTGCGTACCTGGAAGATTGCCGGAAACGATCGCTCCCAGAGGCAGTACTCCCGCACCAATAAAGGCGCCCATGATTATGGCCGTAGCGACTCGGCGTACTAGCGGCTCTTTTTGCGGACGTGACGACATAGATCCTCGCCAAGCATATCGGCAGATTGCAACAATAAGCTGAAGGATTTCAGTAAGGATAAGTCCCTCTCAGCCGCCTAGAGCGGGGAAAGCTTTATGGGCATGTGGGCGGTACCGGGGTCCCCTCGCATTGGCACTCCTGCCCAAAGTTCGCGACCAGAATGGAGAGGTCCGCGGCATTCACCACTCCGTCTGCGTTCAGGTCTCCGTCGCTGCGCCGGGTCACGGAGCGGTTGAAATTACGATTTAGAATTTCAAGGTCATTAATATCGGTAAGACAGTCCGCATTTAGGTCAGCCACAAGCAGATTCACACAAACGGGAAGCTCGTTTAGAGTAAACGCGTGCGCGGAAAGCGGCGGCGCAATTGAAGCCATACATAGGAGGAAACATCTCTGAAAAAACCTCATGGAGACACTCTCGTATTTCTACGCCGCTCAGAATCTACGCAAAAGTTGTAGACTAAAGCTGTTATCGGCCTAGAAACCCTAATTCTTGAGTCGAACATGTGGGGCGATAAGCCTCATAAAAAAGGTTACCAAAGAGAAGCTGTTTGAGTGGTTGAAGCCTCATAATTCCAGTTACCGAACTTTTATAAGGTTCTGGAAATATGAGAGAAATAGTAGGTTTTGACGAGTTAAAGCACCGCTAC
>JBGSMV010000062.1:0-14079 GCA_041739995.1 Bdellovibrionota bacterium | reverse complement strand
TACCAGTCTGCGCCACAGCCCGAAACAATCTACTTTTCGCCGATACTGCCCTTTGGGGTGCTAGGGTCTCAATGTTCGCACTTGCTCACATTGAGCGTCTGTTATGAATTCTACCGCAATCGCTTCGCGTTTGCTAAGAATTCATCCCCAAGGGAACGCGCTACCAGTCTGCGCCACAGCCCGACGTCGCCGGGGAGATTACTAGAGCTTTCCCTCCGCTGGCAATTCTGACGGCACTCTTCTGGCGTGTTTACTTGGAGAACGCTCTGAGTTTACTATCTCGGCCTGTACGGGCCCATAGCTCAGCTGGGAGAGCGCTACAATGGCATTGTAGAGGTCGGCGGTTCGATCCCGCCTGGGTCCATTCGACTCGCTTCGCTCGCTCATGGCAAGCCGTTTCGACTCGCTTTGCTCGCTCATGGCAAGCCGTTCCGAATTGGGAGCGAGGCGAATGCCCTGAGTAAGGGAGCAACGCGACCGCATCGAAGGGCTGTTCAAATTTCCCGCTCGATCCCTTGCTTCGCAAGCTATGGGTTGCCCCCTCGACTTCACCGATGTTCGAACTGGTAGCGGCTCCATTCATATGTCCCCTAAAAGGGACGCGTTTGCCTCAACCCCTTTAGCCGGCGCGCCCTTTGGCGGGCGGGTTGTTTCGATAGGCCACCTGGGGCGCGTTCCTCCCGCCTAAATTTCTCGCTCAACACACCCTCAGCGCTTTAGGGAAGCAAAGTTTTTCGCCGTGTGGTGGAAGCGAATTCAGCGACGACGGATGATTTTTTAGTTCCATCAGGGACAAGTCGGGGGCGCTGTAGTTGGAGTTGGAATGGGCGACGAGCTGCAAATAAAGTCCGAGATCGCTTCAATTGCGTCTATCCCGCTTCGTTCGAATTCATCTCGAGCGCTCTCCCAAAACGATACATAGTTCGGAGAAGCAAGAATGACCCGTAGCCATTCAGGATTGAGATCTAAACAGAGATCGGTTCCATTCAATTCGGTGTAGAGTGCCGGTATCTTCTCAGTGAAATCTAGGCGCTCGAACCCACCTTCTTCCAATGCGGCGACAATTATCTCCTCCTCTTCCGGCTCGAGTGCGCAGGCGATCTTTACGCTTATGGAGCTCAGGGTCACTGCGGCTACTATGAAGAAAAAGAAATGAGAAAGTTTCATCGGCTCACCATGCATTGCCTCTCCTCAGAGAAGAGGTCAGAAAGTCACTCCCAGACGAATGAAGCAGCGCTTTTTGATGGCATGTTTGACAGCAGCACCTCTCAGACCGCGCCTCTCGAGTATCGGCCTCTAAATCACAGAACTCGAGCCAACTTTTTGCCGGACAGGGGGACTTGGTAAACGAGCCCACACCCTCCTCTCCGAGAAACCCGTAGAAGGTGCCCAACCGAGACATCGAGGAGGCGGGAGAATGATTATAAATGCTCTCTTTTTGCCCAAACAGTGACTGATTGAAGAATAGGTCTTCTCTTGCCAGTCAGAGTGACAGAACCTAGCCTTAGCGGCGCATTAAAATGTTAATATACAATAGGTTATCGCAATTTCTCAGACTTTTGATTCTTACACCTGGTGGAGAGTCAAATCAGATCCAACGTGAGGAGAGCCGCTCCTGCGGCATCTATATGCTTTTTTCATGCATAACCATGGGAAGAGACACTTGATGTCTTAACCTGAGGGGGAGCGGCTCGTGACAGAGCGTCACCAGTGAAACTGCCGCCCTTCCGCTTCAGGGACTAACGCCGTGAATGATGTCGGGTCCCTACGAGAAGCGGGTAGCGGATTCTCGTACTAAAAATGAGTGAGGCACTAGGCGAGCAGGTTTCGATAGGTGAGCAGACAAAACACAGGGCAGAGATGCATATGAAATCAAAGCAAGAAGAACGTGGCAGCTCAATAGTAGAGTTCGTTCTAGGAACCCTATTAGTAGGCCTGTTTTCAATTGTAGCTCTCGGTCAGCTCTCCTCGACCATTTCCGATTCATATCTCCGGGCTGGAGTTCAGCTCGCTGAGGCTGGCGGTACGTCCACCACGAATCCTGCTGGATGCGATATTTCATGTGCCCCCCCTACTCGCACTCCCGCTCCTGGGCCAGCCGGCTTTGGCATCGAGGAGTAGTCTTGCGCTAATAAGCGGGCTTTAAACGCCGCTATACATTAGCAGCAGTAAAAAAGTGCCTGAAAATTTGCACTAAAAACTCCATAAATGTCCCCCTTGTGACGATACCTAGGTTCAGTAATGCTCAATTTTGAGAATTATCTGAGATTTAAATGACTCTAGATCCCAAGACCCTTAGTATTTTTCGCCGAGTCCTAGATGGGCTCCTAACGCCGATTGTGGGCTTCTGCATGAAGCGCGGGGTCCTTATTCACGAGTTCGAAGAAGCCGCCAAACGAGTTTACCTCCAGGTGGCCAATAAAGAACTGCAAAAGACGACCCACAAGATCAACGCCAGCCGCTTGAGCGTGGCCACAGGTATCTACCGTAGCGAAGTAGTTCGTTTGCTTGATGAACACGCAGCGCCCGAAGACACCAAGCCACAGGGCATTCTTTCGAAAGTACTAAGTAAGTGGGAACGTGATCCCCGTTACCAGACACGCTCTGGGCACCCCAAAACACTAACGCTCACAGGATCGAACGATTCGTTTGAGTCGCTGGTTGCCGATGTAAGCAAGCACATTAACCACGCCTCTGTACTTTTCGAGCTTAAGCGCAATGGAGCGGTTGAAGAACAAGACGACAAGTTAAAGTTAATGCGCGGCACTGAAAAGGTGGGTGAGCATGAGGAAGCGGCCTTCTCGCTGGCTGCGAAAGACGTTGGAACCTTATTGGATGCGATTGAGTATAACGTCGCGTTCCAGTCGAGTGGCGAAGGCCACATGCACTACCGCACCGAATACGACAACATTCCTCCCTCACACTTGCCAGAGATCAGAGCTTGGTTGGTGAGACAGGGTCAAGTGCTACACAGGAGATTGCGTTCTTACCTTGCGCAATTTGACCGCGATACCTCGTCTCTTCCTCCTTCAGAAGAGCAGGGGCGTGTGAGCGTTGCGGTTACTTCCTTTAGCTTCGCCGAAAAAATCCTAGAGTAAGCTGCAGTTGGCGCAGAGATTTTCTAACCCGGGGGACGCGGTGGTCACGGAGAAAGCCTTGCTTCGATCCTTCCCCGTGCCTTCTGCGTCCCCCGTGTTACTAAATGATCGGTCGCGATGTCCCAGGACTGATCGCCCTATACCCCCGTTCTTTCATTCCAGTGCCTGAGTAGCTACAGCTCTCGTTCGCGAAGAGATTGCCTGTGGGTATGTGGCCGTAGCGACAGAAGTGCCTCCACAACGAAATAGGCCAAAAAAAGGCCCGGTGTGGTGAGCACCGGGCCTTGGGGGTGGTTGTGGATTTCCTATTTGGATAGCGCCCTTCGTTCAAACTCCGTTGAGCGAAAAGTCTCTAAGAGACCTCACCCCGGTGCACCACGCACCGGGAGAGGAGCCTACCCACATCGAGTTGTGAGGTATGGTATCAACGTTTCATTTACACTATTTACTGCCTTATCGAAGGCAGCTCTTACCCTTCCTCTCCTGTCAGTTGCGCGGTTGATGCCCGCGTTTCTAGCCAAGAGAACACGAAGGGAAAGATCATATGTGCCGCGTATGTCAGTGGCGATTTGAGATACAGCCGCTACTTTCTGGGCGCGAACCGCAGGGGTGTCACTCGAGCTAATGCGGTCAGGCAGAGCCACAATCGTAGCTTGCACCCGTGCTACCGCCCGCTTCACTCCGCGTAGTCTTCGCTGTTGACGCTTAATCGCCGCAGTTGCTGGCGCATTAAACTGTCGAGTGAAGCGTCGAAGTGCAAGGCGTAACTCTGGCTTCACCCCCTGCTTTAGACCTGCGAGTTCAAGGGACGCGCAGCTTGGGGTCGGCATTTCTGGGTCACTTATTGGATTGATGATAGGCGTCGGAGCCGGTGCCGCAGACGATTGGGCTGAGGCGTTTGAAGCGGACGACGATGCACCGCTTCCATTAGAACCTGCACTGCTGCTTGCCTGCGATGATGGGTTCGAGCTTGATTGAGCGCTAGAGCTTTGGCCGGCGCTGCTTGAACTTCCGCTCGTCGAAGAGCCCGCGCTCGATTGAGAACCCGCTGAGCTGCTAGACGAGGCACTACCAGGCATTCCAATGAAAACCAAGTTGGCCTGTGATTGATTCGAAAGAACCACAGGGTTCTGGAACTGAGCCGCAAACTGTAAGCCATTGGCCGATGCTTCTAAGGTGTAGCTGCCTGCACCAAGCGCGGGCAGAAGGAATCCACCTGCTACGTCAGTCACGGTTTGGAAAACGGTCTGAGCACCAAGGCGGGCTTCTATCAGGGCGCCGCTGATCGCGATGCCATCAGGCCCACGGGCAGCACCTGAAAGGCTTAAACATCCTGGTGAGAATCCTGCGCCTGGATTTGAGAGCGCACGATTGTGAAGGCCACAGGCATTCGCAAATGAGGCTACCTTCGTTCCGGAGGCAAACACATCGACGGTTTGGTTTAGGCACTGCGTCATTTCAACGGTGACTCGCAGAACCTTCTCTTGGCCGAGAGCTAGCTGATCATCCAGGTTGAAGTGCAGCGCACCAGTGCCTTGGCTCTGTTGCACGTTCTTTAGGAACTCTAAGGTCTGACCATTACGTCTGAAAAGCTGAGCCGACACCAGCGTGAACTGCGGCGCAAGCGGTACTTCTACTATCATGTTCGTGGCAGGGCCGCTTGGGAGAAAACTAGTGGCAATGCTCTCAAGAGCCGTACTAATGCCTGAAAGGTTACGGACATTGTAGTACGCACCTTTCTGGGTGCCACGCTGTTTTACCACTCGGCGCAGCAGATCTGCGGTCGGGTGATCAACGTCAAGTCCAAGAGCAAAGATAGTGACGTCCGAAAGATTAGCAACACTCGCAAGAGTTGCCTCTAGGGTAGGCGTAAGTTGTTCCTGCCCCCGGGCTGCAATAATCAGAACTCGGCGAGCCTTAGTCGAATCGAGACAAGCGCGCTTACTGTGGGCAAGATTCTGTGAGAAAGCCTTGCTGGCCCCGTTTCCGTAGCTCACGTCACAGGCGCCTACCAGTTCACCAATCCAACCGTTTGCAAGCGGCGTCTCAGGAACATCGGCCAAGAAACGATGGGTGTGTCCGTCTTTATTGAAGGTCAGAAGTCCCGCTTTGAATAATCGGTCATTTCGTCCGTCGGCCGAGAGGTATTCTGACAGGTAGCCGTGCAAGTCATTTAAGCCTGACGTGAAATGGGCACTTGATGCAGGGTCGAGACGCGAGGAGCGTTCACCGGCTACCATGAAGTCTGCCGGCATGGCTTTTGAGACACCTTGGTTTAGGGCTGCAAGGCGTACGTCAAAATGGTAGCGGTTATTGCCCAACGGAGTGAAGTTCTCTGTGTTGGCATTCGCGAACGTTTGCTGACATTCCGCTGCAGACGGAGGAGTTCCTCGTTCGCTACAGGCATTTGTATCTACTGAAGGTGCGCCGTCATTGGTCACCTCACATGCGCACGGCTTTTCGCCGCGAATGAGGGTGCCTTCCACGTCGAAGTGGCTGATTTGACCTTCCGGAGGAATGCAGCTTAACGATGTGTAGTAGCGGCCATCATCTGTGTTGGTCGTGTCATTGCAGCCTGTTTCTGCTTGAAAAGCGTATGCACGAGCCCCGTATCTCACGCTGCTACTGCTCCCGCTTCGACATTGGGCGTTTGACGCCGCGGTGTTCGAGGATAAAAAGGTAGGGACAGAAAAATTCAATGAGCTGGTGTAGTCTCGAACTTTCTCAGCGAAGTATAGATAGTCTGAACTTGAGGAAGGCTGGGGAAACCAAGAATCGGTGTCTGTATCGAGTACGGTTACGTTTGAACCGGAAATCCTCAGCTCCTTAACTGTTACCGTCCAGACGCTATCGCCTAAAGTGCGGGGTGCGTATGAAGCCTCGTAACCAGGGAGCGCTGCGCAGGATCCAGAGGTCCGAATCGGAAGCACTAGAAGCTTCGCTTTTCCGGTCCACTTTGCGGCGCTACCGATGCCAGTTTTGTAGAGATCCCATCGTGTTTGAGCGTGTTCCTTATACTCACAGCTACCCGAGCCATTGATGTCACGGGCTTCCTTCCAAGTGCCGATCCAGCGGTCGGTGTAGCTTGCAGGGGCGACAAAGTATTGAGCATCCATCATGAATGAGAAGTTGTAGCTGCCAATGCCCGGGGGGTTCGCCGTGCCACCTCCTGCAGTACCACCAGTGGCGTTTCCACCGCCGGCGTTTCCTCCACCTGCAGAACCTTGTGCGTGTAAATCAAGAGGAAGACATGCGGCGGTAACCAAAAGTCCCGCCATAGCGAGACGAGTAACCACGTTGCGTGAGAGAGAGAAACAGTGCGCCGACATACCTAACTTCATAAACCTTAGGCTCCAAGAATTGAAAAATTCCAACAAACGCAAACTTGCTGCTGCGTATTTAACTATCAGAGGTTATGGGACAGCTGCTTCAGGTGTAGCCTAAAAATGCCGCATGGCTGTGGACAAAGCGCTATTAACTATCTGTATTTATAGAATAAATAAGCTGCAAAATTATGAAGAACTTGAAATGCTCTATTTCGCAATTTGCTTAGAAGTTCTGGAACTCTCGGATGGTGGGGGTAGGGAGGCTCAATCGCATGGGCGACGTTCCTAGTGTTTCGGTTGCCTCTGGAGTTCCCAGAGTTTGGCGTATTTGAGGAAGACGCCCCAGGCATCCATCACCGCAACAATGAACCCCGGCATGCCCTCAAGAAAGCCACGCTTTAGAAGATAGAACTTGACGAAGCGCACCAACGGTCTGGTTACCAGGTCTAAGAGAGATGCGCGTTTCCCTTTTTGATTCATGGTGTGGGCAGCCGAACGGGAAAGTGAGCTAATGGAGCGTACTTGGTCCGCAAGGTCTTGATACGTGTAGTGGTGCAGCTCCCCGGAGAGTTTTCCGACGGAGCCTTCTACAATGGCGTGCTCATGCGGATCGTCGCCGCCCCATGATGTAACGCTACGCCGGCACAGTCTAAGTCTAAACTCTGGATACCAGCCCCCGCGTCGCCACCACTTGCCCATGTAGAATACAGTGCGAGGCAGCAGAAACCCGTTCTTTTCGAGGGTTCCACTATGATCTTGGGAAAGGGTCGAGGAGATCTCCTGAGCGAGCTCAGGAGAGACTTCCTCATCTGAATCGATATTCAGTACCCAATTCGAAGCACACTGCGTGAGCGCGAAGCGCTTTTGTTCGACAAAGCCAGGCCAGGGGCGCTCGACGATCTTCTCCGTGAACTCTCTACATATTTCAATTGTTTTATCTGTAGAGCCGCTGTCAACAACAACGATTTCGTCACACCATGCGACGCTCTCGAGGCAACGACGAATTCGCCGTTCTTCGTTACAACAAACTATAAAAGCAGAAATGGTGCTTCGAGAGCCCTTGTTCATTTCTGAATAGATAGCTGAAAAATTCGAGCGCTCCTAGTCCAGCTTCGTGCTGGTGCACTCGGTGCCGCTAAAATAGTCGGTTCTGCGTTGTGTGGACCACAAAATTCGAACTTGCGGCGGATGGAAAGTGGGAGATGCCGCTAGGAGCGTTTCCATGGGCAAAATCCTAAACGAGACCGGCTGAGTCGGCTCGACAGCTCTCTAGGCCCATGGCAGACTAGCCCACGCTCAAAAGCTGGAATGGGCATACGGCTCTTCCAGAAACGAAATAGCCCATCAGATTGAGTAGTGCCCATGAGTACCTCTACCCTTGATTCCGCCAGGTCCAGTGCTCGAAAGAATGGCCCAATCAACATATTAGGTATTTCTGCCTTTTATCACGACAGCGCCGCCTGTCTGGTACGTGACGGAAAGATTGTCTGTGCTGCTCAAGAGGAACGATTTACACGTAAGAAGCACGACCCCGAGTTTCCTCGTCACGCCTCTGAGTGGTGCCTCAAATCTCAGGGACTAAAAATAGACGACATTGATTTTGTCGTATTCTACGACAAGCCCGTGCTTAAGTTCGAGCGGTTGCTTGAGACCTACCTCACCACTGCACCCAAGGGCTTCACTTCATATGCTCGGGCTCTACCGCTTTGGCTGAAACACAAGCTTTGGATCCCGGATACTATAAAGAACGAACTGAATTTTACCGGGGAGATTCTATTTACCGAACATCACCAAAGCCATGCGGCTTCGGCGTTCTATCCATCGCCATTTCAAGAAGCGGCTGTCCTTACCATTGACGGCGTAGGGGAGTGGACGACAAACAGTCTCGGAATTGGTCGAGGAAATCAATTTTCACTCATTAAGGAAATCCAGTTTCCTCATTCGCTTGGACTTCTGTATTCAGCCTTTACTTACTTCACCGGCTTCAAAGTGAACTCCGGAGAGTACAAGGTAATGGGGCTCGCTCCTTATGGTGAGCCAAAATACGTACAAAAAATCTACGATGAGTTAATTGATCTTAAAGAAGACGGTTCTTTTCATTTGAACCTGAAGCACTTCAACTATCTCTCCGGTTTAACGATGACCTCGGATAGTTTTGGTGAAATATTTGACGGCCCAAGAAGAAAGCCAGAAACCCCGCTAACCCAGCGTGAAATGGATCTCGCTCGATCCATCCAGGTGGTAGTGGAAGAAGTGATGTTGTGTCAGGCCAGATTCCTTAAGAAGGAAACTGGAGTTGATAATCTCTGCCTTGCCGGTGGCGTAGCACTTAACTGTGTAGGTAATGGGCGTCTATTGCGGGAGGGACCATTTAAAAACATCTGGATTCAGCCGGCGGCGGGAGATGCGGGTGGTGCTCTTGGAGCAGCGCTGTGCGTCTGGTACGGATATTTGGAGAACGAAAGGAAAGCAGACGGGAAGCGTGACTCTCAACACGCCTCGTTACTGGGCCCTGACTATGGGCGAGAAGAAACCCGCGCGATGCTTCAGTCGGTGGGGGCGAAATTTATCGAGCTCGAAGATGATCAGTTGTATCCTCGAGTCGCTTCGTTGATTGCCGAAGAAAAGGTTATCGGGTGGGTTAAGGGGCCGATGGAGTTTGGCCCGCGTGCTCTTGGCGCAAGGAGCATTTTGGGAGACCCACGCTCGACGAAGATGCAGTCCAAGATGAACTTAAAAATTAAGTTCCGTGAGTCCTTCAGACCATTCGCCCCAGCAGTTATGCGTGAGCATGTATCTGAGTACTTTGATATCGATTGCGACTCGCCATACATGCTGCTTGTTGCACCGGTGAAAGAAGAGCGCAGAATCAACATGTCGGCTGAACAGGAGAAGTTGTTTGGAATTGCCAAGCTGAACATCCCTCGTTCGGACCTTCCTGCGGTCACCCATGTCGATTATTCGGCGCGTATTCAAACAGTGGATCAGGCCAGCAGCCCGCATTTCTATAATTTGCTGAGCGCATTTAATGACCTTACCGGGTGCCCAGTGTTGGTGAACACGAGCTTCAATGTGCGTGGCGAGCCGATTGTGAATACCCCGAAGGAGGCCTTTACCTGCTTTATGCGAACCGAGATGGACGTGCTCGTGTGTGGAAATTTCTTGATGCTCAAAGAAGACCAGCCCAAGTGGACTGAGAAGGAAGACTGGCGACAAACTTTTGAACTTGATTAGTGCGTCTGTTCCACCGTTTGTTTCATCAGGTTTTTGGTATCTCAATTTTAGTAGTATGAAGGTTTCAGGCGATTCTGCAGAGCGCGGACCATCTCCGCAGCAGTCCCTTGGAGGGGCCTCAGGGGGACCACAGGCTCCAACTCAAGGCATCTTAATGCCAGGAGAGCTCGCTAGAGTGGGCCCGTCGGACGAGACCAGAGGTCTTCGTATGCCACCAGTGGTGCGACCTGTCGACGGTGTGCTGGCCGACAGGATTGTAGTCGACGGGGCTCAGGTCAATCAATTCAACCCCGGCATGGGTCCCCTTCATATTGTGTATCTACCGAGGAGTGGTGAACGAGTGATCGAACCCTGGCAAAGCTACAATCATATTCTCCACTTAAAAAATCCCAGGAATCAGTATCTGATCATGCGACACGGTGAGAGCACTGCAAATCACGAGCGTCGCTGGGTTGCCGCGCCAGAAAGTTGTATTGCTCAATATGGACTTACAAAGCTTGGGCGCTTGCAGGTGAGTGAGTCAACGGTTGCTGAGTTAAAGAGTGGGATTTTATCGCGTGACACCCGAGTGATCGCCTCCGACTATCTGCGTGCGCGTGAATCTGCGGAAGTAGCGCGGCGAATTTTAGGCGCTGGGGAGGTGCTGACTGATGAGCGCCTGCGCGAGCGAAGTTGTGGCGAAATGGAAGGACGCATCTTTCTGCCCGATGAGGGCGCCAAAGTCATTGCAGAAGTTACCAAGGCCGATCTTGAGGACCCCTTCTCTCACATTTTCGGTTTAGAAAGCACGGTGCAGGCCCTCGATCGATTCTCAGCCCTTATCAAGGAACTAGAAGAGGCGCATTCTCAACAGACCTTTTTGCTGGTCTGTCATGGGGATCTGCTTCGCATCGGGCTTTCCGCATTTGCAAAGTCTTCACCGGGAGCAAATTCTGAATTTGGGCATATTTCAAATGCGGCGATTTATCATTTGAATCGCTTTCTTCCAGGAGCTGTTCCGCCACTGTCTTCAGACTGATTTCTTTGCCCTATGGGCAGACCGGTGGTTGATTGACCAGCGCAAATTGATCCGCTATCCACTCCTGATAGGGCGAATATAAGGGACTGCTACTTGGCAATCCAATTTGTACATTCTGGTCTAGAATCAGTGGATCGCTGAATGCCAAAACCGCAACATCATAGTTTGTCGAATACGGAGGGGGATTAAAATTCGGGTGAGGAGTTACCTGACTGACCAGCACGACTCTTTGTGATGGGGTCCCCGCACCGACAGTGATACGAAGACGAGAGGTCGGGAGGTTAGTTACACAGGTCGCTGGTGCGACGCCATAACTTAGACCGACTATCAAGCCAGAACAGAGGCTAATGGTAGATGAGGAATCTCTCACCACAAAGCTGGTGGGGCCCGTTGGACCGGATTGTGCTTTTGCTTGGTTCGGGAGAGTGACCGAGAGAACAAAGCCGAGGGAAAGGGCGATCCAAGTTGAGTATCTCATAGTAGTTCCAGCTCTCGGGCGAGACATCGACCGTTAAGGGCAGATTAGTTGAGGAATTGGCTCTACAAAGATGTTGTTTTCAATCCACTGTGTATACGGAGAAAAGAGCGGAAAACTACTCGGTAGCCCAATCTGAACGTGTTCGCTTAACATTAATGGAGCTGAGAACACCACAGTGGCCACGTTGTAGCCAGGCTGATTGGTCTCATAGCTAGGATGGACTACATACTGAGTCACAGTTCTGATCTGGGCATGGATTGTGCCATCAGCGGCTGTAGCTTCTAAACCGGAAACCGGACGGCCATCTACGCAGTTTGCAGGGACTACACCGTTTCGCTCATGCACAATCAAACCGGCACATACCAGTGAGTTTGGGCCTCGTAACACAAAGCTGGTTGGACCAGTCTGTGCCTCGGAAGTAGCGACAGCTCCGAACACTCCCGCGCAAGCGAGCATAATGACCAGAATACGATGCCTCAAAATGTCCTCCCCTCAGTTCACGTGATCGGATTGAGTACTGCTGGCGGCGTATAGCGCAGTTGTGATCGGTGCCGCTTTAGATAAGTGTCGGACCATGGTTAACGATGGGTAAGTGAAAACGTGCTGGTGCTTAGAGATTCCAGGGAATTTCTAGGAGTTTCTACCACTAAGGAACCATTTTCTACGAAAGATTCTTAGCCGGCCCTGAATTTAATACAAAGCGCACTACTGGATATCCTCTCCCTGGCTACAGGCGAACGCCAGACGATACGGTAACTCGCGACCCCGTCGCTATGAAAACGCTGCTTGGCTTTCTGTCGAAGGCAGATTCGAATTGAGCGCCGTAGAGCGCCTTGTCTTCGACATCTAAGTCGAATGCTTCAGCTGACCAAACCTGCCATTTGGGATGTTCGACGTGATACTCCATAGTTCCGCCGTCCCGTTGTTTTGTATATCCCCAGTAATGTTCTGTAATGAATTCCTCTTGAGATCCTGCACCAAGTTCCGCTGGTTTGCCGCTGAATTGTGCTCGCATTCGTTGAGAGGTTCCGTTTAGCTTGCATGAATATTCAACTGAGGAAGTTTCAGGATTAAGATCAATGCGGTGTTGCATGGGCAAGCACACATAGTTCTCGTTGTAAAAATGACGGGCTATTGTAGCGATCGCTCGTCGTGGAACGATCTCTTTAACAAAAACCACTCCTCGACGAGACTCTCCCGGCAACTCTCTTTTGACGTAAAATCGAAGATTAATTTCTTCAAAATTGCGGTGGAAGGGCACGGTAATGCCTTTGATTCTTGTGTCAAGAAACAGGAAACCAACGAGGCTAATGTAGGTCTTGGAGTTCCACTGATCGAGCTGAGTTCCTGCAGGGAGGAGAGGGCGAAGCCTCGCCGGATCAACTTCATAATTGATCATAACAAGGTACTTCCACTCGGCGGTGAGGAAGGGCTTATGCAACATGACTTACGCCTCAGTGAGCCTTTCGCTTCGCTAGTTTCTTGAAGCTGTTTGACCAGCGGAAGCGTCAATAATATTCACATGTTTTTGTGAGCTAGCGATTCTCTTTCAGGCGAGGCAAAACTCCGCCTGGCCTGCCGAAATGTACAACCACATCCGAAGTGCTCTCTTGATCGGAACTTGGCTCGACAAACTTACTTAACGAAGGCGAGTAATAAAGGCAGCCTATCTCGTCGGGTGGGCGCGAGAGAATAAAAGCTTCCGCCTGTTCGAGTGATTTGAGCCACTTTTGCTTAAGATCCGGCAGATTGACCGGAGACTTCAAATCTAGGCGCGCAAAGTCTTCGGGGCGATATTTCCCACGGCGGCGCAAAATTTCGAGGATAGATCGAGGCGTAAACCCAGGATCTTTTCCGGCTGCGGCCCAGCACATCGCGCCTAGTGGGAGTTCTCGCTCGTTGAGATCAAGGATGTCCAGAAAATCTCTTGGCTCGTCCCGACCGACAAGTGCCAACAGCTTGTTAATCGCTAAATCAATAGGGTGCAACATATAGCCCGCCGCAAGACTGGGTATCGGTGGCATGAATCGCCAGGCGGAGTCGTGCGCCCATTCAATCTTAGTGCTCTCTTCTCCTCTAGAAACCGTAGCGCGAACAAAGCCAGGCTGGGTCATTCCGATTTCAACATCAAATCCGTTTTGAAGCAGAGTGTCACGATCTGTCGCAAAGCTTTGTGCAACGCGTTCTTCGGAATCATTGAAGTAGTCGAGGTCATTACTATAGCGACGGGAGTTCGGTGCGATATGTATGGCAGCGCCGCCAGCGAGGTGACTTTCGGGTGATCTATTCGGCGCTAGCAGACGAGCTATCTCGCTCTGAAATTTCGTTAACGGCATAACGATGCTCCCTTGTGCCAGGCAATCCTATCACCGTTCTTCATCAACTGTTCTGCCACCCAATCTATGTCATGGAGGGTGATCTTCAGATTCTTGTCGAAGGACCAAAAGCAGCGAGCGTAAAATGTCCTATAGGCGCGCCGAGCCTCGCGAACTCTAACCATATTGAGCGCTTCAACACGTGAGAGCCTGCGCCGACTGCGGTGACCGCCTCGCGCACCGATTTCTGCGAGATATCTTCTGACCGCCAAGTTCATGAAATTATCATAAGCGGGTTATGATAAATATACAACAAAAACGCGCAATATATAATAATATCATCTGGTTAATGTGTATGCATTGAGTTTTGAAAGGCGATAAGTTGCCTCATTGGTGAAGGCAGAGCGGGCAGCATGAAAGGGGGTGGATCGCGGTGGAAGTCAGGTGCAGAACCTTCCAACTGAGCAGGGGAGGCTGTCCGAAAAGCCAGCATCAAACCTCGATAATTTAAGAATTAATAGTAAGAATTGGAACTTTTTACATTTAGGGCGTGGATTTTCAGAACAGGTTGAAAATTCGTTTGAAGGTCAGAGGTTTTGCCCGTAATTTT
>JBGSMV010000037.1:0-4436 GCA_041739995.1 Bdellovibrionota bacterium | reverse complement strand
TCCACATTGGATGGGCGGTGCAACGTGACGGGGATATAGTGCTTGGGTGACAGGGCTAACCTTTGAACTATGGGATCGTTTTGGATTTCTGGTGTCCGATACACCAGCGAATCGATCATGATGTTACCAACGCGCACAATTTTTTCAGAAGAGATACCTTCGCGACGAAGGTTCTCGTCGGCGTCAGGAGAGGGAGTCCAAAGAAGCGATGAATTTGAGTCTGTAACGATACGGTTGATTTCTTCCGGCATGCTACGGTCCCATGAGCGAAGTCCCGCTTCAAGGTGAGCCACTGGCACGAGACATTTAGCGCACACCGGGCTACAGGCGAGAGTTGCATTCACGTCCCCGACCGCTACTACTAAATCGGGGCGTAATCGGTCAAACTACGGCGTTAAGACTTCTGCCTCGCAGCTGCGCACTGTCGTGGTGTAAGGTCGACGACGCGATTAGCTGGATGAGAGTCGAGGCGTTGCAGGACGTCGACGAAGTAATCGAAGGGATTTACGCTATGCAGCTTGCAACAAGCGATAAGGGTTTGAATGATAGCGACCGCATGCGCGCCGACTTCGGTCCAGCAGAAGAGCCAGTTTTTCTGCCTAAAGGCAGAGGTCTAATTTCCCGTTCCAAATGATTGGTATCAATTGGGACGCGAGGATTTGCGAGATAGACCCTTAAGCTCAGGTTCATAGTCTTTCGCTTCAAAGAACTCGCGCCTCGTATGCGCCCAGCAAAGGGCGTGCTCTATATTTTCGTATTTAGCAGAAAGCTTATCGTAAACGGTAGCGTACTTGGACTGGCCGAAGCCTCAAACGCCACCATCGCGCCGAGCAGCAGGAAACTGAGGTGCAGCCGCACCGGCGTCTGAGAGACGGACCCGAGAGGAAGTGACCATGCGTTCTGGCGGAGCATGAAAGGATGTTAACCCACCAGCGCCCAGAAAGCTATGTGACTGGGCGTCGTAATGAGAGGGCGTGTGAGTAGAGTGCGAGAGTTTGCTCATTAACGGTACTCTCCTTAAACTCACCCCGAAGAAATAGGGCTCGGGAGGCCTGCCCAAATGTTGCGAGTTGTTGTGGATTTTCCGCATGGAGCTGCGCGAGGCGGAGAAGTGCGTGTGCGAGGCCCTGCGGGTCCATCGGTGGTACCAAATACCCATTCACTCCGTCTTGTACCAGTTCTCTACACCCGGGAACCTCGGTGGTTACGATGGGGCGCCCGGAAGCAGCTGCTTCGATCAGCGCTCGTGAGAGGCCCTCTCGATACGACGGGAGACAAAACGCATGGCAACTTGCAAGCAAAGAATGAATATTATCAACGAAGCCAACCCAGCGCACTGCGGGGTGTTGCTTCAATCGTAGAAAGTCCTCACGGGAAATGGCGCCAGGATTTCCCATCGGATAATCGCCAGCAACTATGAATTTCATCTCGGGGTGCTCGCGCAGGATGATGTCTGCCGCGTCAAGGAATTCAGCAAGGCCCTTCTCACGAAGCAACCGCGCAACAAGCAGAACCGTAAAGGGACCTGCAAGTGGAAGGTTGAGAGGAGGGAACTCCTCTTCGTTCACTCCTGAGCCTTGAATGAGCACTGACTGCTCCTTTCGAATCACGCGACTCTTAAGAAACAACTCGCGATCTGCTTGATTCTGGAAAATTACAAACGTTCCGGTTCTGTGGAGACTCGCGCAATAGAGCGTCATGACAATGCGCAGGCGCAGTCGAGCAATAATCCCTGAGGAAAGGAAGACATAGCCGAGGCCCGAGACCGAATTGACGACGGCTCTGGTACTCGAGAGGCGGGAGATGAGGGACCCATAAATCACCGGTTTGATAGTGACATTGTGAAGCAGATCTGGGCGCACCGAGCGAAGGACGCTTAAGATCGCAAATGCGGTGCGAATCTCCTTCAGTGGATTCGATGACCATCGTGAGAGCGAAAGGTGCACGTGACGAAATCCGAGTGCCTCGAGACGGGAAACCGAAGCATCGTGAGGACATGCCACGTAGATATCCATTCCCTCGCGCTGGGCAGCTTGAGCCAAGGAAAGTCTGTGGGACAAGAGAAAGGCCCCCTCGTTTACAATGAAAAGCAGGCGCTTTCCCCGGAGCGGCGGAGATGGGGAGTCCGAAGTATGAGGAGTCACGAGTGCGTTCTGCATAGAGCTCTAGGCACGGACAGAGTCGATTGCCTGTCTTACGGGCTCACAAGAGCTGGAGGACAGGCTCGCCCGCACTTCATCCGCCAGTTCAGTCAGAGTAAGATTACGATAGCCCGATTGATCTGCAAGCCTTCGAAACCAAATCAGAATCGATTCAAGGTCGCGCAAGCTCTCAGCCGAATGCACTCCGAAGTTATGCGGGTGCCACCATAGGTGAAACAGCGCATCGCTTGTTGCAGCATCTTTCATCAGATTCTTAATTCTCGTCATTCGAAGGTGATTTAGGGGGTTCCCATTTGTAGAGCGGGGCCGGAAAAATAGGCTGGCGGGGATGTCCACTGGCTCCGAGGTGCCGAGTGTGGCGATGGGGTGAATGAGAGTTCTCGACGACGGAACGTACGAGTCCAGATAACGCTGAGCTCGATGCACAAGCGTTTGTTGACCCTTTGGGCCGGGAGCGTGGCATGGGAATCGAGGGGCCCCTCTAAATGCGCCGATTCCGAGCGCGCGTACGATCGTGAGGTGCTCTGCGGAGAATTGATTCCGCGGGAAGACTATCGAGCGTGGCTCGAGGCCGGTCTTTAATTTCGATACAGCCATTGCGCAGATCAGATCGGCCTCTAAATCCTGTGGACGGGCGCCCTGTTCGAGACAAAAGAGATGAGAAAAGGTATGGGTTGCGAGTTCTTGACCGGGCGAGTTGCGGATTCTTTGGACATGATCTGGTGCGAAGTAAAGTTCGTTGAATTCAGGATTGCGTGCAAGACAGTCCAAAAGACCGCGGACCTTGGTCGAGAGTGCCGGTGTCGTGTGTGCTGCGGTAAATTCATTGAGTTCAGCAGGGTTATTGCACATCAGACCGCCAACGGTGGCCCAAGTGGCTCGGAATGAATGCTGTTCGAATAGTTTGAGAATTTGTGGGACGACGAGTCGCGCGCCGTAAAGGTTCCGGTTGTACGAACCAGATCGGACGTCAAAACCTCCCCACGCTAACTCAAAATCCAGGGACACCACGAAGACTCCAGCCATAGGTTTGCGCCTTGCGATTAGTTAGTGGCGTCCGGCTCAAGTCGTGTGAAGGGCTGAGTGTGCGTGTGAGGGCGGCGACACACAAAGTGCCAGAAAGGCGACGACTCAGAGAACGTCGGAGGTTCCATTTTGAGTGACTGAAGCATGTTAGCTATTTGAGCGCGCGAAAAGCGATGTTCGAGAGCAGTTCCGAATCGATCCAGGGCGTCGTTTCGAATCACCCGTAGCGTGACGTCCTCGTAGAAATGGAGCGGAATCATGCGCCGAACGGATTCTGGAACCCCTACTGCTTTCAAGCAACGGCAGAGTAGTACGAACGGAAGGTAGAGGGTGAATGCCAATAGGTCGCAGAGAAAGTGCCGAACTGACCACGGCAGACGCGACACGACTCGTCGTAGAAGGTTCGACAAGAAAAACAGAACTGTGTACGGGAGCGGCCGATTGTCTAAGGAATAATAGAGATAGCAGAGCAGGACGCCTCCCGGCTTAAGCTTAGCGAGTAAGTGCGCGAGTCCCTCAATCGGATCGGGTAGATGGTGCAGGACGCCTAGACAAACAATCACATCGAAGGTGTCGTCGTCGAAGGGTAAAGAGTCGATGGTGGTCTGTGATATTCGAATATTGTCGAGGTCGCTAAGAAGGTGGGCGGCTGAGCGTACGCTTTCGCTGGGATCAACAGCATCAATGAAGCAATTATGCTGCGCGAGATACTTGCTCCAACGCCCGGTTCCGCATCCGGCATCCAGCACGCGCGCACCATCGAGAAGTTGAGGATCAAGAACGTCAAAGTAGCGCGCGCCGATTTGGGCGATCTCGTCCTCACTGAAGCGAGAAAACTTTGCCCATTCGTGTCCAAAACCCTGAACCACCTGATCGTTCACGTTCTCTGCTTCAGTTCGCAGAAATGTATGGACCGCGTGGCCTGAGAGCTGGCGGATACGGGCGGCTGGATGGGAAAACGGAGGTGGGGTGGGGCGAACGGTGGGGCCGGCTTCCGCACCTGAGTATGCTGCGGCGGGGGTTGATGCGTCACGCATGTGAAGAAATCCAAAGTGATCTAGAAGCTAGCCTTGTAGCAGATTTTCGCCGGAATCGGAACAAAGACCATCACGTGACTTAAATGTCAGGTGGGTTGTCGCGGGCGCATCTTGCAGATAGTGTAAAGTCAGGGCGCCGAGTTCACTAGGGTCGTATGCGCGTGTGGAATGATCGATTTTCCGTTCCAGGAATGGCAGGTGGAGCCGTAGA
>JBGSMV010000015.1:0-139853 GCA_041739995.1 Bdellovibrionota bacterium | reverse complement strand
CTTCACGTCGTCTGGACTATTAACTACCACGACCATGTGCACATGGGTCGCCTGTACGATGAAGTGGCAAATAGTGACCGGGTAGAGGCTCTGCGCCGTTGCTAAGCAGCTCCTCACTATCGACATACACAGAGGATTGGCAAGCAGCAGCAGTCCTTCCTCTACGCTAAAGGTCATAAACAGTACGCTCTGGTGCGGGTGGTACTTCCTTATTCTCATCGAGGAGCCTTATCGGCGAACTCTTCGAGAAGTTGCTTCGGCCGCTGGAGCCCCGGTACAGGGAGGGATGAGAGTGAGGGCGCAGCAGGGGAGTAGCCCCGGTACAGGGGGGGGGGACTCTTCGGGTGTGCAGTCGGGCGGAGCGCTGCCTACCTCGCTAGGGAGAGTAGCCCCGGTACAGAGAGGGCTCTCGGTGGCCGGGGATTTTGCGGAGTTGGGCTATTCCTCGTTTGATCGCAGGAAGACAAAACGCTCCATGCCTTGGGTTTCTACCACGAGACGCACTCCGCGCTTCAAGTTGGCAGACTCTAGCTGCTCATAGAAATCCGATGTGGAGCTCACATCTTTTCCGTTCACGCTAACGATTACGTCACGAGGTTGGAGTGAGGCACGCTCAGCGACACTTCCCGATTCAACTTGACGCACGACTACTCCCGACTTGGTTTTAGTTCCTAGTCGGCGCGCCAGCTCGCTGCTAAGCGTCTCGACCGCTACGCCAAGGTCAACTGCCGGCTCTTCTTCCTCAGGAATCTCTACGTTCTGAGTCGGAAGCTCTCCAATTTTTACGGATGCGGTCTGCTTTCTGCCGTCGCGAATGAACTCAAACTTGATCGACGTGCCTGGAGAAGTTGCCGCAATTGCGTTCCTCAACTGGTTAATATCCTCAACCTCCATGCTGTCCATGCGAATGATAATGTCACCCTGCTGCAATCCGGCCTTTGCTCCCGGACCACCGCTTTCAATGTGGCCCACCAATGCACCCTTGGTGCCGGTGAAATTAAACGACTGGGCAAGGTCCTCGCTCAGGTTCTGGATACCAACGCCCAACCACCCGCGAACTACCTTCCCTTTTGAAATGAGGCTCTCCATCACGCCGCGGGCCATATTAATAGGAATGGCGAAGCCAATTCCCATATAGCCGCCGCTTCTCGAGAAAATCGCAGTGTTAATTCCCACTACACGCCCATCAAGGTTCACTAACGGTCCCCCACTGTTTCCCGGATTAATTGCAGCGTCGGTTTGAATGAAGTCTTCGAATTGACCACCGCCCATAATGGACCGTCCCTTGGCACTGACAATTCCTGCAGTGATGGTGTTATCAAGACCGAATGGTGTTCCGGCAGCAATCACCCATTCACCAATTCTTAAATCATCGGAATCTCCTAACGCCGCAGGTGCAAGTTTTTCGGACTTAATCTTGATGACGGCTAGATCGGTTCTCGGATCTCGGCCGACCAGCGTGGCTTTAACTTCGCGTCGATCACTCAGGCGTACGGTAAGCTCATCGGCGTCGCCCACTACGTGATTGTTAGTCAAAATGTGCCCCGCTTCGTCAACTATAACCCCGGTTCCTAGCCCAGAGCGTCCGCCATCTCCCTCCGGTGCTCCTGGCCCGAATCGTTCCATGAAGTCATCGCCGAAGAATTCGCGAAACTGTTGAAGAGGGTCCGGTTTGCGGCGACCCTTGGGGGCGGGCTGTGCCTTTTTAGTCGCGCTGATGTTAACCACCGAGGGTGTAATTTGCTTAGCAACTTCTTCGAAAGCAGCGGAAAGTTGACGCGCATGCTCAACGCCTTGCTTGGCCCCATCCTCGGCCCTCGCTGCGTTCCCTGCGAAGAAAATCAGGGAACCCAATGCAAGACAGGCTGACAAGGCGATGCGGCGGGCACCGGTAATAATAATGTGAGATCTGAAAGCTGTGTGTGACATGCGAGCCGAAGATTTAGAAAGGAAAATCAAGGTTGAATGGATGGACATACGAAACAATCCTGTTGATATTGACGCACCGCGGAGCATTTTCTTCAAAGGTCGCTCTATGGATGGCAAACTCTGAAATAACCACGGCGGACTCTTGAGGTGAGAGTATCGAGAGCACACAGAGTGGGCAAGTGCATCGGATGCAGTTGGCGCCGAGTGGCACTCCCCTGAGCGGGGACGTGGTATCTTAAGAGTATTCGCGTGGAGCCAACACGTATTGAAAAATTCGGATAAAGGGCGGGAGAACCGCATTTTTCGAGGAGTCTGTGACTCCGGCACCAGACGACGGCGGCCTACCGAAGCCTCCTGGAGTTAAATGGCAGCACAGGCACATGTGGGCTATGCATGAACAGGGCGCGTCATAGACTCCTAGAGTGCGCTAAATCGAGCAGGGCATGCAGAACAAGGAAGGGCGCTCGGGTCGGGGGATCTCCGCTCGAAGCGGCTTCGTTTATCGCCCAGAGCTTAGCAGCGAGCTAGAGAAACGGTCCTTCCTGGGCAAGCAAGCTCTAGCGACGCATCGAGCCAAGAATCCCTCGAATCACCTCCCTGCCAAGGCTCGACCCTACAGAGCGCAGCACGGATTTCGTTAAAGACTCAAAGTAGCCTTGGCGCTTGCTGGTCGACGGAACTTTGCTCTTAGTGTTCGAAGGCGACTTGCTCTGCGGGGTAGCGTTGTTGAGCGTCGCCCTTTTGCGCAAGATTTCAAACGCTGACTCCCGATCGATCGATTCGCGGTACAGGCTTGCCAGCGGTGAGCGATCAGACAGAGTGAGCCGGTCATTGGCAGCGATCGCACCGATTTGGGATGCTGGTGGCTGAATCAAAACCCTCTCAACAACCGAGGGGACACCTGAAGCATCGAGAACTGAGACGAGTGCTTCGCCGACACCGAGAGCGGTAATATGCTCTTCTGCGGAAAACTGTGGATTTGGTCGGAACGACTGAGCGGCTGCGCGCGCGGCCCTCTGCTCGTTCGGAGTATAGGCCCGCAGTGCGTGCTGAACTCTGTTTCCCAATTGGGCCAGAATCGACTCTGGAATATCCATTGGATTTTGCGTAACAAAAAATATCGCGACACCCTTGGAACGAATCAGCTTTACCACCTGCTCAATCTTATTCTTAAGCGCCGCCGGAGCATCGGCAAAAAGTAAATGTGCCTCGTCAAAAAAGAATACAAGGCGCGGCTTATCTACGTCTCCTATTTCTGGAAGCTCTTCAAAGAGCTCGGAAAGCATCCAAAGTAAGAGCGTCGAATAGGCGCGAGGGTTCGAAAGTAAACTTGCCGCATCAAGTACGCTGATTACTCCTTGTCCAGAGAAGTCGAGTTGCATGAGATGTTCAAGCTTAAGCGCCGGCTCCCCAAAGAGCAGATGACCGCCCATGGCTTCAAATGCCACTACTGAACGTTGAATGGCAGATGCTGAAGCAGGGGCTATGTTGCCATAGGAGTTTCTCAATTCACTTGAATGGGATGAGGTCCAATCTAGTATTGCGCGGAGATCTTTTAAGTCTAGCAAAAGCAAGCCCTGGTCATCGGCGACTTTAAACACGACCTGAAGTACGTCTTGTTGCAGGTCGTTAAGGGCCAGAAGCCGAGCAAGAAGGAGCGGCCCCACTTCAGAGATCGTGGTTCGGACAGGAATGCCATTTTTTTGGAAGATGTCCCAGAATATCACTGGGCAGGCGCGTCCTTGCCACCCTAAAATCCCAAGGCGCTCAAGCCGGTCAGCGAGCTTGTTGTTCATGGCCCCAGCTTGTGCAAGACCGGAGAGGTCCCCCTTCACGTCAGCCATAAAGACCGGAACCCCGAGGCGAGAGAACTGCTCAGCCAAGACTTGCAAGGTAACGGTCTTACCGGTCCCGGTTGCCCCAGCAATGAGACCGTGTCGCGTTGCCATTGCGGGAAGTAGGTTGACTGAGGAATTTGTTGACGAGCGCCCGAGGTCAATCGTGGCGATTGGAGCAATGGTATTCGATTCGCTCATGCGTGAGTCTCCAAATGTCGAGAAAGCAGGAAAGATGAAAGGTCTGCCGACGGTCTGCGACTTATCGGGCTAAGCATCGCCCATTTCCCGTCTCAGAGTACCTCGCCTGTTTAGCAGACTGCCGAAAAAATGCCATTGGCGCGTTTGTGAGAGCATGATGCCTCTAGTGCGCTGAGTCAGAAGTTCATTTGAGTATTTTTCTGGCTGTTCTCGCTAAACTCATTGTGTAATTCATTAAATATATTCACAAAGAGAGCAGCGAGCTCGGCGAGAATTATTCATCGGACTCTTCACTCAGGACACTAGCCCAACCGATTTCGTACATCCCTGGCTGTGGTGCCCAGACGGATCGCAACGGGAAGAGTTGATGTAGGGTAGCTAACTTACCGAAAATACACGACAATATTTACTGGAGCAACCGACCTCCTAACGGAGATTTGTGTATGAACTATAACTGCTCGTTCAATTCAATTTGATGGTGCATATGCAAAACGAATCTCACAATGTTCCGGCCTCAATCGTAGAACGTCTCTTTCGGTCATTCACTGACCTCGAGAGTGCAATTAGAGGGGCCCGTGAGACTTTGAAGCATAAGGAAGATGTCCCCTCGCATGTGTTCGAGCGGCTTGATTCCTACGACCAAATCATCGCAAGGCAACGCGGGCTCGCCCGAGATCTCGAAGATCATATCGCCGGGGGCGACATGATGGAGATCTCACGACACGTCATGATCATTAATAGCCTCTCAGGAATGATTATTGATGACGCAAAGCAAATTCTTTCGTCTCTGTCCTCTCTTGAGGCCAATGTGTATGCCGATGAGGGTCGAGACGATTCTCATGCCGAATTCATGAAGAAGATCTGCTAGTCGCAGACTGTATAAATATCAATCTCAGCGTCTCTCCACGTGCCATTCCGCTATTGGCGGGGAGTGGTTCATTGCTGGTTCCCACTCGATCTTTGTAGCGCTAGGGATTTCTCTTTCCCGAAGAGCGACTACCTGGGTACCATGACTCCCATCAACGTTTCGTTTGCTGATGGTGGATCTGGTGCCAAACGCCTCAATGCTAAAATGGACAGATCTCATAATTGCAACCATGGTGTTGCTCGGGGCAGGTGCCCTTCTAATCTTTGCTCTGTCAAACATTCGAGAGCTTCATGGTCGTACTAACTTGCTGGAACGTCCGATACCACTCGGGGTAACCAATGTTGCATTTCTGGACGGTGCGAAATGCGTGGGCAGTCTCAAAATAGACTTCTCGAAAACTGAGGGGCAAATGGGACTGATATTGTCAGGCAGCCTGCGCACTTCGCTGCAAGGACGCGTAACTCCGATCTCACTCAAGGGTGACCTTGCGTTTAATATGATTGGCCAGCTTGGTGGTGGATATATTCAGTTTGAAATAGCTGATCAGAATATAATGATTGGGTTAGAAGAGATTAACCCAATCCAGGTGACTCTGATCGCGCCAGCCTTTGGGCTGGACTCGCGGCGTAAGTTAGTAATTCCTGGCCCAGTCGAGCTGAGCCCCTCGGGGTCTGAGGCGTATCATATGAGATATGCGCCGCTCGGATCGAGAGAGACGCCGATGTCGCTCATGTTGAGACAGTATAGCCGAGAACTCGGAGTGCATCCTGAAACCTCAGAGGAGGCATTTGCGGCATGCGAAATGTCCACCGATGCCTTGGCCATTGATGCATTTAGTGATCGATTTCGCAAACATGCCGAAGGGCTACGGAAATTTTTACCCGATGCCGCGATGGGTCTTTCTGTGCCGAGGGCGCCATTATGATCGATGACGTCTTTCTGCTGTTTCGTCCGACATTTCTTTCTGCGCGAAACCGTTGGAGGCGCGGCCTCGACCTACGCGCACAGGCAGGGCGTGACACCTTTCTTATGGTTTTTTCTCTGATGGTGATGATCGCGGTGTATGTATTCACCGGATGGGCGTTAAGAGAAGCGGGCAAGAATCCAACACTGGCAGTGCTGCCTCCTCACATGCTTCTGGGGTTCACTTTTGCGATGGTGCTCTTGATGCTTGGAATTTCGTCGGTGCTTTCGGCGCTGGGCACATTCTTTCTTTCGGACGATCTCGAAATCATTCTTCCCAGCCCGACTCCTTGGTGGCGCATTTTTAGTGGAAAATATCTGTATGTCTTCCTCATGGCGAGCTGGATGCCATTTCTATTCACTACGCCGATGTTGCTTGCCTTCGGAGTTTATGATCAGGCTTCCTGGGAATTTTATGTGCTTGCGCCCATTTTAATGATTCCCTACTTCATGATTCCGGCAGGCCTCGGAGTGGCGGTGGCGACACTCTTGGTGATAGCGATTCCGGTATATCGGGCACGTGAGACGTTCTTGGTAATTATCATAGCGCTTCTCGTAGTCGCCTACATCGTACTTGATACCTTAGCTATCGAGTGGAATTCATTGCGTAGTGCCCAAGAATTACTAAGAGTAATGGCGCTCATCACAGCACCCTCCTCTTCTTGGTTGCCCTCATACTGGCTCGGTAATGCCTTGGGTGAGTTGTTGCGTCCAGCAGAGCAGCCTCTGTTGTGGTACGGCGTAGCTCTGGCCAGTGCCGCGCTTGGGGCGGTGATGGTGGGTTTTCTTAGCATTCGCCTCATGCATCGTGTGGCCTATTCGAATATTCGCAACAAACGCAGAGGCGCAGTCTATGGAAGTCGTCGGGGGCAAGAGCGAATGCAGTATTTTGCAGGGTTTCTCGATCCGGCTTTTCGGGGCCTGATTGGAAAGGAAGTGCGCGTGCTCGCCCGCGATATCAGTCAAGTCGTACAGCTTTTCATGTTGATAGGGCTGGCACTTGTGTACCTGTACCACATGAGACTTTTTTCTGCGGTGGAGTCGTTCCCTGAGGCGATTCGACCATGGTGGAAGAATTTTCTCTTCATTGGCAACATCACTATGGGAGCCTTTGTCGTGACCGCGATGTGTACACGATTTGTAGTGCCGTCGGTTTCACTGGAGGGCCGATCGTTTTGGATTCTTCAAACATGTCCCATAACGATCAGCCAGTTGGTGAAGATGAAGTTTCGCCTCTGGCTGTTGCCAACCGCTCTGGTGTCAGTGGTGTTCTATACCGCGGGCGCTATGGCGATCGGCGCCGACTTTGGAATCGTTCTGCTGTGTGGCCTCGCAAGCGTGATTGTGAGTTATGGCGTGGTGGGTCTTGCTATCGGTTTTGGGACTTATTTCGCTCACTTTGAATGGGAACATGCATCGCAGTTAGCGGGGAGTGTGGGGAGCCTATTGTTTATGCTTGCCGCCACATTTTTGATTTTTCTCAACATGATTCCGGCTTGGATTCTGCTCGCCTATGGACCTTACGCAATTCTTTCAGCAGATGGGCTGGCGCTTTTCTCTGGGATGATTGCACTGGTATGTCTTGTTCTTGGGATAAATGTTCAAGCGGGCAGAATTGCGATGCGTGAGGGAATCGAGAGCCTTGAGAAGCGGTTGCGCTAGAGTGGGGTTAGAACTGGCGGAGGAGTTCTCGACACGGAGCGTCATTGACAAGCTAAAGTCTCAGAAGAGGTAATTATGAGAGGTACTACTTTTTTGATCGCTGCATGTGCGTTTGGGTTGATGTTTGTTGGATTCCGAGCGAGCGCTGACCCGTTCATCCTAGAGCCCCAACTAGTCTATGAACGGGTGGCCGAAGGAGCCCTCCTGATTGATGTCCGCACTCCGCATGAAGTGGAGTCGGGAGTAATTCCGGGCAGCATATTGGTTCCGTATGACGAGATCGAAGAGCGCATCGGTGAAATATCAGTCGAGAAAATGCATGCCATTTTGGTTTACTGTGCAAGTGGGCGACGTGCATCAAAGGGAGCCGCGACGCTTCGAGGCCTGGGATTCGTGAATGTGAGCAATGCTGGTGGCTATGATGAGCTCAAGGAGTATTGGGGCGAAAAAGATAAATCTAAAGATCGTCAAGCCAGATAGTAACGGGACCGTCGTTCTCCAGTGTCACCTGCATGTTTGCTCCAAACTCTCCGGCTGCCACTTTGCCCGTGCTCATCTCTTGGGCAAGAAGAATCAGTTTTTGAAAGAGCGCTTCAGCCTCCGTAGGAGCAAGTGCCGCCCCAAAAAATGGGCGCCGCCCCTGTGAACAGTCGGCGAATAAGGTAAACTGAGGTACAAGCAGAAGTTCTCCTTGTTTGTCCTTGAGAGACTCAGAAAAGCGACCCTGGCTGTCGCTAAAGATACGTAGGTTGAGCAGCTTCTCGAGTGCAGGTTTCAAACACAGCTCAGTGTCGACTTTGCTAAATCCGACTAGGGCCAAAAGTCCGCCGCCTATTTCAGCGCGAAGGCTTCCGTGAATACGGACGTTGGCGTGCGTTACTCTTTGGATAACTATTCGCATGCAGGCTCTTACCTCGCACCTACACCGAAGAGCACTGCGGGAATAGTGCGAACCATAAGCCAAAGGTCTCTACTCAATGACCAGTTGTCGATATACTCGAGATCGAGCTTCACCCATTCATCGAATTTGCTGATATTGCTTCGTCCGCTGACCTGCCAGGTGCAAGTCAGACCAGGGCGCATCGAGAGACGACGGCGGTCCTTTCGTTCGTAAAGGCTCACTTCTCCCGGGATGGGAGGGCGAGGGCCGACCAGACTCATTTCTCCCACCAGGACGTTAAAAAGCTGAGGAAGCTCATCAAGACTGAAACGACGCAACCATTTTCCGACCGGGGTGATACGCGGATCATTCTTCATTTTAAAAGTCGGCCCGGACATCTCGTTCTGTGATTTTAATCCGTGCAGCTCTTTGTCCGCATCAATGTACATGGAACGAAACTTGTAGAGATTGAAAAGTCTGCCGTTCAGTCCCACTCGCCGTTGGACAAATAAAACGGGGCCGGAGGACCCGAGGCGAACAGCCAGAGCAATGGCGATGAGTGCGGGACTAAGCAGCACAAGCAAAATCGTCGCGCAGACGACGTCAAGAAAACGCTTGAAGGCCAGTTCCCACCGGTCGCCTGGAGGTGTTTGAAAATGAATTAACGGCATTCCTGCAAAATAACTAATTCCAGACTTTACTATTCCCACACTAAACAAGTCGGCAACCAATGTGGTTCTGATTCCCTGTTCGGAGCACACCATCACCATTTCTTCGACCACTGGCATCACTTCGACGACATCGGTGAATAATACCTCATCTACTGCATACTCGGAGAGAGCGCGCACGAGCGCCGTTTTAGATGTGAGGAGGCGGGTTGCAGTGCCATAGCCTGCACTTCTGAGGCGGTCTTTGAATTCTTTTTGGCGCTCAGGGGTGAAGCGTTCTTCGCCCTCAAGAGAGACAAACCCGCGGATGAGAAGTCCGAGTTCTGGCATTTCGCCAAGCTGTGCGGCCAGGCGCACTGCTTGATCTCCAGTCCCGCAGATCAGCAAATTTCTAAAGTTCCTGCCCCGTCTGCGGTAATAGCGAAGCAGGTGCAGAACTAAGAAACGTTGTGCGGAGAGACTGAGACAGCCCAACACACAAAACAAACCAAGAAAACTTCTACTAAGGTCGATTTTTAGCAAGAACAAAGAGGCGGCTAGGGTAATGAAAACGAAGGCCGCACTGATCAGAAAGATCCCGAAGAGCTGCACTGAGGTGATTAGGCGCATGCTGTTATAAGCGCCCAGCACTGAAAGTGAGACTTGAAACGCAATCAGCCCAATAAAGAGAACAATAAAATTATCTTTAAGAGGCGCCAAGTCGCTGCCACGAAATGGAATTTGGAGTTGGAAAAGATCGTTCCAGAACAGAAGCGCATCCCGACCCACATACGCGAGAAAGAACGCAGCGACTATTATCAGAGAATCGCCGACCCTCTGGAGTCTCGAGATGAATCGCCAATTTTGCTTCAACATGACTAGCTAGTGTCCTGGGGTCAATCTCAGCGGGGTTTAGAGCAACGAGCAAGCAGGCTCTCTGTGTTGGGGCCCCGTAAGTGCTCGATTCTGCCCTGAATTTCGATTTTGGCATAGTCGATGGGATTGAGTATGCGAGACACTTGGGCCTAGGGGGCCCCTGATGACTGGCCTGGTGCAGGTTCTAAGCGCAATCAAAAGGCCCTTATTTGCTCCGATTTTTCGGTTAACGCTGCAGAATAACGCGAGAAAATTTCCTCTGGTATTCCTGAGCCCCCAGGAAGGCTGTCACATCAAAAGAATATGGCCAATTCTGATAACCCGTCACCAGCGGTGAGCGTGCTCTTTAGCGACAGCGATGTTGCCTCGATCTTTGCCGAATTGCTTGAGGCTCAAGGCGCCGAGGTGTCGTTTCTCAGTTCATCCGCCCAGCTAACGGGAAAGACCAGAATCGTCACTGAGCCACGCTACTTCCCAGAAATTTCTCCTGACCAGTATCGTCACTGCCTAATCGTTGGAAACCGCGAAGCCGTGAAGGGACTCCCTACCCTGGCGCTTGCGCGACCACTTACTGAAGAAAGCGTTGAGCAGGCACTTGCCAAATTGATGCAAGATTAAACTAGGGTAGTGGTACCAAAGCTTCTTTACAATTTGGTAGTAAGACTCCTGCAAAATCTCAGTGCTTGGCAGCGTCGACTGGTCGCAATGAGTCAGTCGAAGACGGAACGACATATTCTTTCGAGCTCTAAACAATACCCTTACTACCATTTCCCGAAATAACTTCGATTTCCAGATTGGCTTTTTCACAGTGCGCCACTCTTGGGGGCAGGCTTTGATGCCCCACTACCATCTGCACTGTGTCATTCCAGGAGTAGGCATTAAGAAAGATGGTTCGGTGCATGTATTCAAGGAAAACTTCCTTTTCCCCAACCGAGTAATCGGCCAGGTCTTTCGGGGCTTAAAAAAGGAGGCTTTTGACCTCTCGCCGTAGGTAGGTGCATCTGGAAGTAATCCATGCATAGGCGGCCCGAGGGAACGGATAGAAAAGCGGTCTGCGGCTCAAGCCATTCGGCAATGCCAAGCTCCTTCACCGAGAGCTTGTTGCCGCCGATCACCACAATATCCAGTTCGTCGTCCTGATTAAGGCTGTACCCAAAAAGTATGCCCTTACTAACAAGCTCCGACAGAGGAGTCTCAGGCTGGCCAAGTGCAAGAGGCTCTGCCTTTCTAAGCGCGGGAAGGTTTTCTTCATCGTAGGCCCAGACTTCCAGCCCCGAGTTGAAGATCTTTACTCGATGTTCGCCTGTCCGAATAACTCGCGTTTATGCCTTCTTCGCTGCCATAAAGAACTCTCTCAAGAAATAGACTCAGAACAACTAGCCATCACTGGCTTTGGTATCTACGCGGTTCTCACTACTCCCTGCCACTAATACAACGAAAACCACACAACTGCTCCGCTTCCTCGCCCAGCTGATTGTCTATCTATTTCTGCTACGGAACACTAGAACCTCAAGCTGATTCATCTGGACAAAAGCAGGTGTAAGACAATTCCTACCAATCCTCCAACGAGCGTTCCGTTCACTCTTAGATACTGCAAATCTCTTCGCACATACCCCTCGATGCGCTCGACAAAAGTTTTGGAATCCCAGTCCATCACAATACGGTAAACAGTGTCCTTTACCATTGAGCGCTGTGGGGAAAAGAGAGTCTTGGAAACTTCACTCACAAGCGAAGTTATTTCGGCCTGAGTTTCTGGGTGTTCTTTAAGTGATACAACGGATACAGCGAGAGCTTCTTCCACAGCGATGCCGATGCGCGACGACGGAGCAGAGAGATCTTCTTGAATGAGTCCAATAATGGCGGTGCTTAGTGATGACGAATACGTAGCGAGATTGGTGTTTCCCAGGATTTCATCCCGAAGTTGATCTAGTTGTCTGCGCCAAGTGTCGTCCGCTCGCAGTGATTGAATCATTCGCTCCAGACTGTTTCTGAGCGCATCTCGTGAGGGGTGATTCTCCTCTGCGATCATCTTTTGAAGCAGTTCCTCCACCTTCGTCGTTACCATGCTCGCCATTGAGCGCGTAATCGGTGAAGGAATAAACCAGGGAGCCACTCGCCCGATCCAATTAATGACGCTTATTCGATTGTGATGAAGACCACGCTGCGTGAGCCGAAGCATCTCGGTTACTGCGCGTTTTTGATAGGGGTCCCTGAAGAGTAGCTCAATGCCATCTGCCAGAGTGTCTGCAGTTGGGGTGCCGCGAACTAGCTGTTCGAAGAGTGAGTGTGTTGCGCGGCGGCCGGCATCGGTGTGCTCAAGGTATCTAAGTGCGAAACCAAGCGATATGCAGATGTTTCGTGAGACGCTTTCGCGCGTTGCTTCTTCAGATAACTGCTCCAGGGCTGAGGCCACCATGGCTGCGGCACGGTCGTCGCCTAGTGGTGAAGCGGAGGATGAGAAGAAATTATCAGCGACGAATTCAGAAACACCTTGTGCGACCCTGGCTTGATTGCGCGGCAGAATGGCGGTGTGGGGGATTGGGAGCCCAGCGGGTCGGCGAAATAGTGCGGTGACTGCGAACCAGTCGGCAATACCACCCACTAGGGCGGCTTCAGCAAAAGCTCGAACCAAGCGGATAAAGCTGGAATCTGAAGGGTTAAGGTGCGTGGCAAGAAGCAGCATGGCCACGCACAACAGCAGGAGCCCTGCCAGTGAACTAGAGCCAGTGAGTGAGCCTGAGCTAGAGGGTAAAGGAGCGCGAGTCGGCGGCTCTCGAGGAGCTTCTGTCGACTCAGAGTCTAAGTGCGCACTTTGACGAGATCGAAATAACATCGGTTTTGCAACCGTATCAGATTGAGTCGCGCTTGGAACCACTTGGGGGCCGTAAAGACGAATTTAGAGGAAATGGTTAAGCAAATCCTTCATCTGCCAACAGGGTTGTCCTGGTGATGGGGAAAGGCAACTCCGCGCTAAAGCCGAAGCGTACCAGACAGCGCTGAGATAGCCCGGCTCCCCAGCTCACGTGCACCAGGAACGCGGGGACCTCCTTCATTCCACGATCGATAACAGTGATATTATCGATTGTGGCGGCCATGCAGGTAGTTAATGCTGCATTCTGGCACGGTGGAACCCCACATGCTGAAAGGGCAGCGCGCTCAATTGCAAAGTAGGTGACCGGGAGTAAGGCCTTGCGCCGATGAGTAGCGTTAAAAGGGTCGAGTAGCAGTCTTACCACTTCGATCTCTTCCAGGAATGCGGAGCGAGAAAAAAGCACATCATAATCAAACGAAAACGTTTCCCAATCCTTGCATCGCACGTAAATGAGCATCGGGTTGCGGGTCGGGTAGGAGAGCAAGCCGTCGCTAAACACCGAGGTTCTTCCAAGCGCATCTTGGAGCTGAACGAGCATGCAGAGCTCGCGCACTTCCCCGGTTTCTTTGATCGTAAAGAATTCTTCTCGAATGCTTACAGACGTTATACACGGAGTCGCTGCCACGGAGCCATCTTGCGATGCTCGCTCACGGGTGCGAGCGATGGCTGAGTAGACGAAGTCACTTACCGCTTGTTTAAGGTGTGCGAAAGCTTCGCGCTCGAACGTGCTGCGTGGGGTGCGACCACCTTGTACCAGTTGTTGGTAGTGACCACCCAACTCATGGAGCGCTTTGCTCGAACTTGGAGAGTGAAGATGGAGAAGAATCTCAGTCCACACATGCTCGTGTGAAAGTGATCGAGAATTTGAGTGCTGATGGGTTGCTTTGGCGCTGCTCATACCTGCCTGAAGCCTCTCATGCTAAATCCCACATTATGCGAATGAAGCTTCGCATTCTGTAAGTTTTTGTTGATGTGAGAACCTCCTGGCTGACCCATAGGATCAGGCACCAAGTGCTCGACCCTAAGTGGAGACGAGCGCCACACGCGAATGTGCTCACTTCAGATGCAGGTATAGTTGAACGGTTGCGCGTGAAGAAAATGAAAATAATTTTGGCGCAGTTTGTTCCCGTAAGTACCTAATGGAACATGAGGTTGTGAATTTTCCAGAGCTACTTTCCGAGGCGGTATCAGAGGCCTTTAGATTGAATTAGGCCTCACGATCTAGGAAGTTCGATCATGAAAGCTGAAAGGGCATTTATTCCAATAAGTTGCTCGCCAGGGTGTCTAGAGTGCTGGACTTAAAAAGCGGGAAGGTCTTAGCAAGCAAGCTGCGTGCCTTTGCGGGCTCGGAGCGCAGCTGAGGCAGGAGAGACTCAGCAAGCATCGAAAATACGGCAGAGTTCAGTGACCAATATCCAGCCACAGGAGCGTTCTTGAACAAGACTGGAGTAGCGCCAAGGGCGCGGATACAAATAGTGACTGCCTGGACAAAAGGACTGGAGAAGGACGCCTGCCCAGGTTTCTGAAGAAGCCCCGGCTGAAGGGGTGGCACCATCTCACACAGCTGGCTTAGATGAACTCCTGGTCCCGATAGACTTGCGGTCCAACTGGATGCGAGTGCCGGGTCATTTTCCTTTACGCGCCGGCTAACCGCGGAGAGCGGCACATCGAGTACGGCAGTTTCAGATCCAGGAGATGTAGGTTCTTCATCCAAAGACATTAACGCTGCGAGGTCGGGGGCGCTGATAATTTTGTCTAAAGGGATAAAAATTCTATGGAGAGGGTGCTCTTCTGGAAGCTGCAGCAGGAACTCTTCAAATCCCCACAAAGCCGAAGCCATTGCCTTACTTACTAAATCTTCCGCCCCAACCAGGGTATGAACGCGCGGAGTCTCGGAGTGTGGGCTAGATTGCTTTGATGTTCGCGATAGTGCTCCTTCAGACTCACCGTTTCGATCTGACTGTTCAGGCAGTTGAAGGACTTTCTCGACGAGCTTGGTAAGAGTGGCGAGTTTAATGGCGGTGAATGACCGTTTCCTAAGAATCACTTCGACATCTAAATCAAGCAACTGTTTGAGCGTGAGTTGCTGCTCGAATGGGGCGCTCGGCCATGAAGGCTCCCAGAGATCTGCGAGGCGACGCGAAAGATCTGAATCTTGAAAGGAGTGCGTCCGTGCAGATTGTAGGAGCTTGAGAAATGTCAGCTCAGCTTCTGAGGAGCGATAATCGAGGGCACCGTCGGTGCGTGAGCTTGAAAGTTTTGACTTAAGAAAATCGGGAGAGCTGACGGTAGCGCTTGAGCTGGGATCTTGCGATTCGGCTGTTGGAGAAGCTGGCTGAGATGCGACCAGCCGGATCCCTTCAGCGATATGTTGGAAGTGGGCGGTCGAGAGACCTTTTAGAGTAGTAAGCTCTTTGGTGCCGAGCGTGACTAAATCCTCCAGTGAGAATGAAGCAATTTCGGTGTAGTCGTTCTTTGTATCCTTAATCAGTGCCGAGGCGCTCAGACCTCTTAAAATCTCATAGCGAGGCGAGTTTTTTAGGGCGTCCAGGGCGCGCGACAAACTCTCTTTCGCGAGAAGGCTGGGTTTCGGTGTTGCCTTAGTCTGACCTGAGCCCTTTGAGGTTGATTTTTTCATTGCTTTCGGTGGTTGTAGGTTCTTAGCCTATGTTCGATTGCGTGCCTTTGCGATCTTGTAAATTGCCAGCACCTTTTCAACAAACTCGGATAGAAAACTTCCTTCCTTGATATCGGAGAGAGAATCAATCTCCTGAAGGCCCATTCGGTAGCGGGCCACCGCTAGAGCGATATCGTCATTGTTCGCAGCAAGTATGTGTTTGAGTTCGCGACAGCCGAAGCGCACGTTTTGATATCCGTTAAAGAAATCACGATCGCCCACCGCGCTCATCAAATCTGGACGAAGGCCCATAAGGCCCTTGTGGCCGTCGACTCCTTCCCAGCGCACATTAAACCCTGAAGATGCTTCGACCAAGGCCAGCACCAAAGAAGGATCGACGCCTTCTTCCAGTGCAACTTTTTCGACTACAGGGCCGAAGGTGAGACTCCCTTCAGAATTAAAATCAGGACGATCTCCGGGAATGGGTGTGGGCATCGGTTGGGGCGTTTCATAAGAGGGAGCGGGGCGTTCGAGACCAACCATCTCATACAAATCGCTTGTGAAGGATGAAAAGTTTTCGGAGAGCGATTCAAAAAGCCCCCGCTCCTGAGTTTGGCCATCACTCGAGGCGGCGCTATTTTTAGACTGAGAAGGGGCCTGGTCGCCGTTTCCAAAAGTTGGCCTTGATGTTTGATTAAAGCTCGAGGTTCCGCGTGGATATTCAAGCGAGCTCGCTCGAATAGCTTCGCTTCGTTCCCAAACCACAAAAGCCACTATTCCCAACGCTATGAATAGGAAAAGAGGACTTGAGCCTCTGACCTCCATTTGAAGACGGTCAAAGCCTCGTCTGGGGCGAATCGCTCGCGCAACGAGCAGAAGAAAGGAGCCGGCGATCGCCAGTACGGGCAGCATTCCTAAGCGTGCAAGCAGGATAAACTGGTCTGACGGGTAAAATTCTGGAATCCACTCGCCGATATCTTGAAGGACGTAGAGGTCAATTGACGCACAAATGGCAGCGTAGCATGCAAAGGCATTCGCCATTCGCAGGATGCGCTTTGGCCGTTTGCGATCGAGTTCTTTGGAATCGTCGAAAGCAGTTCTAATGCCTACCAAGATCGAGAGCAGTACCAAGGTGATGGGGATACTGACCCAGATAATGTAAATAATTGCATCCATGCGTCTGCGTAACTCTCAGCAAGAAACTATGGCGACAAGTTCGGAAGGTTCTTTGACGACAGTATGGAGCTGCCCCATAACGTTTAGTCAGAACCATCAGCCAACTCAGAATGAGACCTCTCGGCTAATCCGAATCAGGGATTAGGCCGTCTCCTGAGGAGAGTGTTTCCTTTGCCGCATTACGCCTGGTCGGACGTGCCCGCACCTAGGCTACCTGTAGGTACTCTATCGCGACAATCTCAATTTCTTGTAGCCCCTTTGGTGCGCGTACCTGCACATAATCGCCTACTCTGCCCTTTAAAAGCGCCTGGGCCACGGGGGAGACCCAGCTAATGCGACCGTTGGCCGCGTCGGCCTCGTCTATTCCCACGATCGAGTAGGATTTTTCGCGGTCATCCTCATCTCGAATTTTAACGGTGGCGCCGAAGCGCACCTGATCGGAGACAATGGAGGAAGGATCAATGACTTCTAGGCTTTCAAGTCGCTTTGAGAGGTACTGAAGCCGCTTGTCGATTTCCCGCAGCCGGCGCTTCCCGTATAAGTAGTCTCCGTTCTCCGATCGGTCTCCGTTCCCCGCAGCCCATTCGACAACTTTTACTACTTCGGGGCGCTCCTTAAATTTGAGATTATCGAATTCACTACGAAGCCGCGCGGCACCTGCCGGCGTCATGTAGTTCTTTTCCATCGAAACAATGGGGGCAACGTATGGCTCATCGAGATTCTCGAGAGCGTCTTCAGGAAGGAAGGCCTTATTCATTGCGGTTAGTATATCCTAAAATGCCTCTAAAGAATTACCTGTGAGCAAATGGTACATCGTAGAGCCGCAAAATAGGTTTAAAAGCCAGAAAGGTCCACCGTAGCATTTAGTGCGGCGTCGCCATGGGTTAGCGCTGCCCCGAGGGATCTCGGGGGTTATTAAAAAGTATGTAGTCCCGGTATTTTTCAGGCTTCTTTTCAAGAGGGCGACGAAGCAATTCATGTCTATACTTAGAAGGTACGCCAGCGATTTTGTGGGCTTCAAGATAAGTAGTGAGCCATCAGGGGTGGAAAAATGAGTGATCACGGAGATGAAGAAGGAACAACAGCAGACACGGTGAAGAGTTCCGAAGAAAAAGAGGCCCCCGTGAAGAGCGGAGTTTCGAAGGAAATAGAGCGGCTCCTTTCCACCTCTGCGGCATTGTCACGAACGAGGGAGCGACTGCCGCAGCCACTTTTCTGGTCGCTGTTCCACTCCCAAATTCGAGATATCAAAAAGAAAAAGCGCCTCGACCGCCTTCTTCAGGATATCTTCGGGGATGGTTCTTAGGAGAATTACATGTACTCAGCAGTGCCTTGAGGGAGACTACTATCTGGGAACGGGGTTCTTAAAGGGCGGAATTGGATTGCGCCAAGTCGGCGGTTGCAAGCCGGGTTTGACAATTGGAGCGGGAGGTTCGCCTGGGGGATCGGGTAATCGGGTAGGGCGGTTCCGGTGTGGCGGAAATATCACAGTGTCATGCTGCTCGATAATGGTCACATTAACTTGAGGAACAGGCGTATTTGGGTCCTGCAATTGCCTGAGCCTAATCTCGCGCTCGACCTCGGCGTCAATCTCTAGCGAGATTTTTTCAGCGGCCTGGCTGCAAGTCTCGACTGATGCATCGAGAGGCGCACACGCTTCAAGAGCTCCCATTACACTCACATCAATACCATACAAATTCTTGGCTTCGGCAGCCTTGCGGTCCAGCGAGCTCACAATCTGTTGTCTTTCGATGCGAGCTGAGGAGGCCAAGAGAGAAGGGGCATCTTCTGTGACGTCTTGAGCATTGGCAAAAGGGCACACAAGCAAAACGGAAATGAGAACCAGGAAATAAGATAACGGGCGAAGGCCCTGCTGAATCATACGCGAAACACCTTTCGATACTCGCTGCCAAGTTCCATGTATCGTGCTGCGGAATCGTCTAGTTGCGCAAGTTCGTCGTCGCCTAGGGTTCTCTTCACCTTAGCAGGAACTCCCATGACGAGGGAGCGAGGTGGAATCACCATGTTCATCGGAACTAGTGTCTGAGCGCCAATGATTGATTGAGCACCAACCACCGCACCGTCAAGCACTGTTGCGCCCATGCCAATGATGCAACGCTCTTCGATGCGGCATCCATGCAAAATGGCTCGATGGCCGACGGTAACTCGTTCTCCAACCTCGCAGGGCTTCAGCCCATGAGAAGAGTGAAGCATGGCATGCTCTTGAATATTGGTGCTGTCCCCGATGCGAATAGGGAGAATGTCGCCACGGGCTACTGCTCCAAAAAAGACGGACACATTCTTGCCGACTGTCACGTCTCCAATCAACCAGGCATCAGGCGCAAGAAACAGATTTTCTCCCTCAGCAGGGATGTGGCCATTAAACGCAAGCGCGGGCACTAGCGCGCGCCCTCAAGAATCTTCATTGCCTCAGCGATACAGCGCTCTTTGGATGGTAGTACAATTGCTTCTAATGGTTTGGAGTATGGCATCGGGATCTCAAGTGAGGAGATTAATCCCACCGGAGCGTCCAATTCGTCAAAAATTTCAGAGGTGATTAGGTGGCTGAGCCATGCGCCATAACTTGCGACTTGATGCTGCTCCTGAATCACTAGAGCGCGGTGGGTTTTTGCCACTGAGCGCAGTACTGCATCGCGATCTAAAGGTCTGAGGGTTCGAAGGTCGATAACTTCTGCAGAAATTCCTTGGCTCTCAAGCTCAGCAGCGACCTCGAGGGTAAGAAACACACTTCTTCCCCAAGAGATAAGGGTGATGTCTGTACCTTCGCGCTTAACGTCAGCAACGCCAATTGGAACTAGGTACTCCTCTTCAGGCACCACGCCCTTCATCGAATAAGTGAGCTCAGACTCAAAGAAAACTACCGGATTGTCGTTTCGAATGCTGCTTTTTAGTAAGCCTTTCATGTCGTAGGGAGTGGCTGGGGCAACGACCACAAGGCCTGGTGTGTATGCGTAAAAGTGATCGAATGAGTTGGCGTGTTGAGCGCCCAACTGGAACGCCGCCCCCCCCGCGCCACGAAATACTATCGGACACTGAAGCTGTCCGGCCGACATGAGGCGCGCTTTGGCGGCGGTGTTCAGAATTTGATCAATTGCTATCAGAGAGAAGTTAAAGGTCATGAACTCAATGATCGGCCTGAGGCCTGCCATTGCCGCACCGATTCCGGCACCGGTAAAACCGTTCTCGGCGATAGGGGTGTCTACTACTCGTTTGGCGCCAAACTCATCGAGCATGCCTCGCGAACATTTGTAGGCACCGTTATAGGAACCAACTTCTTCGCCCATGAGAAAGACGCGGTCATCCCTTCGCATCTCTTCTGACATGGCCTCTCGAATGGCGTCACGAATTGCAATTTCACGCGGAGCGCTTTGTGGAGCGGCTTCTCCCATACGACACTACCTAAACTATGTATAAACGTATTCGGCGACGGAGTCTGCGCTTGGGAACGGAGAGTTCTCAGCGAACTGTACTGCGTCATTAATTTCGTCTTCAATCTCGCGGTCAATGCGTTGCCGCGTTTCAGAGAAGCCTAAGCTATCAAGCTTCTCGCCTAGTACGCGAATCGGGTCGCGTTGCTTCCATTCTTCGACGTCGGCCTCTGTCCTATATTTTGCGGGGTCCGCCATCGAGTGCCCACGATATCTATAGGTCTTAGCCTCAATGAGCGTTGGCATGCGCTGTTCTCGGGCGCGCTTTGCAGCGGTGTGAATTGTTGAACGCACTGCGAATACGTCGTGGCCATCCACGCTGGCGCGCGCCATGGGATATCCAAGCGCGCGGATTGAAAGATCTTCAGTTGGGCAAGTTTTCGAGAGCGGCGTGCCCATTGCGAAGTAGTTGTTCTCGATCACGAAAATGACGGGTAAGTTCCAAAGTGCGGCGAGTGACATTCCTTCGTGAAAACAGCCAATGTTGATCGCACCATCGCCGAGGAAGCAAATCGTCACCGCATCGCTATCGCGGTACTTTTGGGCAAATGCGACTCCGGCGGCGACTGGAAGGTGGGCACCTACGATGCCCCATCCTCCCATAAAGTTTAAAGCGGCGTCGTAGAAGTGCATCGAGCCGCCGCGACCGCGCGAGCAGCCCGTGTCTTTGCCCATAAGTTCTGCCATGCCAGCGCGGGAAGTTCCCCCGCGGGCAAGGTAGTGGCCGTGACAACGATAGGCGGTAATGAAGAAGTCCTTGGCTTCAAGGACGGAGGAAGCTCCGACGGCGACGGCCTCTTGTCCAATATAAAGGTGAAGAAACCCTCCGATCTTGCGCTCGGTGTAGAGGCGCGCGGCCTCTTCCTCGAAACGCCGAATTCGGGACATACGACGGTACAAATCAGAAAGAAGTTCTTGATCCATATGAGAAACTTAACGAGCTATTCGACGATAAGGGTGTAACACAGCAAGATTATGCATGGAACTGCGGGAGTGAGGATGTCAGTAGAGCCTAGAGGCCCGAATAGAACGTTGTGGGGGGATTTAGGCGCCCGTATACTTGAGCCCGGTAATTCATTGCTTTTGGGGTCCATTCTTTGGGGCATCATAGGGCATCTTTTACGAGGTGGAAGTCGAGGACGTCCGAGGTCAGACTAATTGAGCCGAATCTAGGGTCTTATAGAAGAACCTTCGGAGTGGGTGGCTGTTCAGCAGTGCGGCGTACGAAGATAAGCTTAAGACTTCCAAGGAGTTGAGGTATATGTCAGGGTCGCCCGAGGTTGCTCGGCTTATGTCTGTGGACCCGAGTCTGACGTGTTCGGGGTGGGCGCTGTTTTCGATTGGAAGTCAGCGCCTAGTTGCCGTCGGGAAGCTTCGGTCATTGCCTCCGCATAGACCGTTGGCCGAAAGGCTAAGGAATCTTCAGGAGCGTTTTTCTACCTGTCTTGAGGACCTTAAGCTGAACCAGGATGATTTTTTGGTGTGTGAAGCGCCTACCACGATGAAGGACCCGCGTGCTGCGCTTTTGGTCGAGCAAGTTAGAGCCCTGTTTGAGACTCTCGCAAGGCAACGAAAGTTGGTGGTGCCTGGTCGGGTCAATCCGCGAAGTGTTCATAGTGAAATGATGGGGCTGCGAGGCAAGCAGTTACCCCGTGATCAGATAAAAGCTTCGGCGGTGCGAGTGGTGGCGACACTCTATCACAAAGAGTTGAGCGCCATGGGATTTCCTACAGAGGAAAGCGAGTTGCAAAGGCATCAAGACATCGTAGATGCGATTTTGGTGGGGAGCGTAGCTCTGGCAAGAATACAGACCGCTAAGGCGAGTGGGCTTTCAGCAGAGGTGGTGTTTGAGTCTCTAGTGAAGCGAACTCCGCGACTTAAGGTGAACCAATGAAACACTCGAGCCCTTCTTTTTTACGAAACCGTTTGCAGGCGTTGACGCTGTCTTTTGTTGGACTGTGTATGGGTGGCCTGTGTATTGGTGGCCTGTGCAGTGCTGGTGCGGCGCTTGCCCAAACGCGCGCTAATCTGGAGGCTTTTGATGATGCTCCAGAGCGAGTGCCTCAACTAACGGTCTGTAGCCAGAACTTGCAAATGTACGGGCGCTATTCTGAAGTCAGGTCCAAGTTACGCGGAGTGTCGGAACAAGCGTATCGCGACAAAGAGATTGCGCTTGTGCACAGAATGGTGAGTGCGCGATGCGACGTTATCGCAGTGCAGGAAATTATTTCTCGTACTGATGAGCGTGGCGAAGAGGTGCTCAAGCTTTTTGCCGATGCACTAAAGAAGGGCTCAGGGAGGACTTTTATCGGCAAGGTGGGGTCTTCAAACGATGAAGGCATGCGTAATGCAATCCTGGTTGCGGCGGACCGTGGCTCTATCGAGAACGTGGTCTCCTACCACAGAGCGGAGCTCCCAAAGCTGAGCGAAGACCAAAAGCCAAGGTTCTTTGGGAGAGGTCCATTGGAAATGCAGATTGCCATCAAGCCGCGTGGCGAGGGCAAGCGTCAGATTCTGACCGTGGTGAATTTCCATTTTAAGTCGCGCGCCGGTGGAGGAGATGACCCAAGTGGGCTTGGCTGGGAAACATACCGCATGGAGATGGCTGAGGCGCTGCGCAGAATCATCATTGAGCGGCATAAAGACTCGCTCGGGGGTTCAGGCGGTATTCTTGTGGTGATGGGCGATAGAAACACCGACTTTGATAGCGCAACAGCCAAGCTACTTGATGGCACGCTCGCCCTCAGCGATTTTCAAACTGGTGCGCCATGTCGACTAGGGAAGCGTGGCACTCCCCTTTGCCAGGGAAATGTCGCAAAAGCGCCGATACTTACAAGTGTTCTTACTTTAGACCCAGAGACCAAGCTGATGGGAGGAACCTACCGTCTAGGGAAGAGACAATTTTGGCTGGATGATATCCTGCTACCCAGCGCGACTCTTGGATACGCGTGGAAGTCTGACCTTAAGGAGGGAGATTTCGACAGCGAGCTCGTTTTCACACCCGAAGAGGCGTCAGATCATGCGCTCGTGCTGGCGAGACTCTATTGGTAGTCTATCATTGCACATCGGCGCTAGCTGTTTTGAGGGGCCTCGACGGAGAACATCTTTAGCACGCACGACAGTGAGCGCTCGCGAGTTGCACGCAATACTGGGTCTCTCGATAAACTAGAAAAGAGCTGCTCTTGAAGAGCTGCCCTAATTTCTTCTGCGGAAATTCCGTTACTTTTTGCGTGTTCGATTTGAGCTTTTACTTCTTCTAGGACGGTAGCTACTTGCTTCGGAAACCCGCGAGCGGGCTTTCCAACCAGGAGTCCATTAAATGGAAGTCCGATTCCAGACCAGGCCACTCGTTCAAGGCGCTTCAGGCTGGCCTGCGCTCCCTCAAAGTCAAAATCGGCAGCAGGAGTAGGGGGTGAGCGCCCACGGTAGTGCCCGATTAGATCGTCTCCGATAAGAATTCCGTGAGGTTGAATGAGGTACCACAAAGACTCAGCGGTGTGCCCCGGAGAATTCAGGACGCGTATAGTGACGTCGTCACCAACGCCAAGTATTTCACCGTCCATTACCTCTTCATGAATCGTTAGCGGCGCAATCTTCTTATTAGGAGGAGTTGCCACGATTCCGAATTCCTTTGACCAGCCTAAATCCGCATCAAGCAAGGCTTGGCAAACTTCGGAGTTACGAAGTGCGGCTGCCATTTGTGAAGATCCTACGACTTTAGCGTTGCCTGCTCTGCTTGCGAGCCAGGAAGCTCCTGCGCATCTCTCCGGATGCAGATGAGTAAGCAAGATCAGGCTTAAATTTTCAATTTTGAGCCCCGCCTGAGTAAATCGCTGAGCCAGTTGTTGAGCATGTGCAGTAGTGCCGGGGTCGAAAACGACGAAAGGCACGTTCTCGATGCGAGCAGGAGGGATTGCAGCCGGTGAAAAGGTCTCACTAAGAGAAGGCGCACTCTGAGGGGAAGAATCGTCATCAAGTGTGTGAGGATTGAGAGCCGCCAGCGCATAGTGGCAACTCTCCCCTAAGCTAAAGAGGAAAAATCCATCAGAAATGTGGCCGGAGGAGCGGATGAGCATAAGAGTCCGACTCGATACTAAGGGTTCCGGCGGTATTGTGCGACACCTAGATCGCTGAAGCGATTCCTAACTCGGCAGTTTGCCACCATAGGACTGTGGACACACACAGGCATCAGAACGGGGAGGGACAAAGGCGATTAAGTGAATTCAGGATTAGAATCTCGATGTTGCAGTTATGCTCAGCAAGAGCCCTTCGTCCTAAAACCAATATGATTCAAGAACGAAGGAACTCTCTATCTTAGCAGGCGCCTTTACCTGATAGCCCCTCCGTTTAGGTAGAAGCGCTCGCCATAGAATTGGAAGCCTTGCCCTTTCCAGGGCGAGCCCCGGCTGACTTCGCTTTCGATGAAGAATTTTCAGTAGATTCCTCGTCGCTAGCTTCAGCAACTGCAACTTTCTCGACTGCATCGAGAGGAGAAGATGTGGTTTTCTCGTCCAGAGCTGCGCTGCCAAGAGCGACATTACCAAGAGCCACACTGCCAGCCTTCGATCCTCCTGACTCCGTACCAGTTGAGTCGGCACCAATGCCCATGGTGGAAAGAACGAGACGCTCAATCTCATCGGCGAGCTCTGGATGCTCTTTAAGGAATTGCTTAGCTCCCTCTCTGCCTTGTCCGAGACGCTCGCCGCGGAAAGAAAACCAGGCCCCGGCCTTATCGACCACGCCCTTATCCACTCCGATGTCGACAAGCTCTCCGACCTTACTGATGCCTTCATTAAAAATAATGTCGAACTCAGCTTCACGAAATGGAGGCGCTATCTTATTCTTCACTACCTTCACGCGTACTCGATTTCCGCGAACTTCAGAGTTTGCATCGTCCTTAATGGAGCCTATGCGTCTCACATCCATACGCACTGAGGCGTAGAATTTTAGCGCATTACCACCGGAAGTAGTTTCTGGAGAGCCGAACATTACCCCAATCTTCATACGTATTTGATTGATGAAGATAATCGTCGTGCCTGCCTTGGCGGCAATTGCGGTTAGCTTTCGAAGTGCCTTGCTCATCAAGCGAGCCTGAAGGCCGGGCTGCTGATCGGACATTTCTCCGTCGATTTCAGCGCGCGGAACAAGCGCTGCAACCGAATCGATTACCACTAGATCTACAGATCCTGAGTGGATTAAAGTCTCGCAAATTTCTAGTGCCTGCTCACCACAGTCGGGCTGGCTTACAAGCAAAGTAGACGTGTTAACGCCAAGTTTCTTGGCGTAATTTACATCGAGCGCATGCTCTGCGTCGATAAATACGACGGTGCCCTGTTTGCGCTGCGCTTGCGCTGCAACGTGCAAAGCGAGAGTGGTCTTTCCGGAGGACTCAGGCCCATATATTTCAACGATTCGACCGCGAGGCACTCCGCCAATACCCAGGGCGATGTCGAGACCAAGGCTACCTGATGGAATGGACTCTATGGCGGCAACGTTTTCGCCATCAAGCTGCATTATTGCACCTTGCCCGTAACGCTTTTCGAGCTGGCTAATTGCAGAGCTTAGAGCCTTGTCTTTCTCTGTATCTCCAGCCTCAGAGTTAGAATTTGTTGATTTCGATTTTGACGCATTTATTGCCATACACACCTTCGGATAAGTTGCTGATAAAATGTTTTTAATGAAACGCTCTCAATGAAGCTGACGGATTACTCCAACGACCCTGCCTTGAATGGTAACGCTGTCGAGCGTTATCGGAGTCAAAGCCGGATTAGCCGGAATAAGCATCACCTTGCCGTTCTTTAATCGGCGAAATGTCTTAAGAGTTGCGGTGCCGTCATCAAGAAGTGCTACCACTATCTGGCCGTTTTCTGCGCTGGGCTGTTTCTTAATGACTACAATATCTTGGTCGCATATATGCTCGTCGATCATCGAATTCCCGCTGACCTCTAGGCAATACACTTCGCCACGACCGTCAATCATACTCGGCGGAATGTCTATGAAAGTTGCTTGCTCGATTGCCTCGATAGGGAGTCCGGCAGCGATTACGCCAACTAACGGAACGGCGGTTGGACCTAATTCTGGTTTGGCCACCTCTATCAGCTCGACGATTCCGTCTTCACCACGTCGAATGAAACCTTTATCGACGAGACGTTCCAAGTGAAAATGGGCAGTCGAGAGCGACTTTACGCCAATGTGTCCTGAGATATCTTTCAGTGTGGGAACGTACCCACGGTCAGCAATGAAGTTGCGCAAAAACTCCAAAGTCTGACGCTGTACAGGAGCTAGCGTACTCGACTTAAACTCTACTGTGCTTCCCGGAAGGGCCCCCTGTCTGACACTTACTTCCTGGGGTTGAGCTGCTTCATGGGGTCGAGCTGATTCATGGGGTTTATCTGATTCATGGTCCAACCCTTCAGTTACGCTGGTTTTTTTGTTCTTTTCGTTCGATTTTGGGTTGCCCATACTGGTCTCCGTCGATGGGGTTACCATATACAATAAGACTAGAAGTCGGCAAGAGGCTTTTGTTGAACGATTTCAGGAATCCGCGTGGATAGTCCGTAAGGTGAGGTTGATAGCCCCGTAAACCCCAAGCGAATGCGATGGGTTACCTCGGCATTTTATCATCGAGCCAAGGCTGAAGCTCGTGGTGTTTTTTGCCTAGCAGGTTCGAGAAGGATCGATGACTGAGCCAAGTTTTTCAGCGTTTCCTTGGAACGAAAATTTCGTAGCTCTGAATCCTTTAACTTTCGCGCTCGTCTGCCGACAGGTCTCTTACGACGAGAAAAAAACTATGGATCTTAGAAAACACGTAAGGCTCCTGGTTGTAGAAAGTGAACCTGAGTTTCGTGATCAACTTCGCGAAATTATAGAGCTGTGTAGCCATCAATACGAGATAGTTGCCGAGTTTGCTGGCTCAGGTCTTGAGGCGCGTAATCTCATGGTGCGCTTCGATCCTTCGGTAGTCCTTATGGACATGCATGCAGCTGACAATGAAGCGGTCGCGCTTATGCGTGGGTGCTCAGAACTCGAAGTTCCAGTTGTGGCGACCGGAGAGCTTCGAAGTCGTGAGGCTGAGGAGCAGGCCTTTAGACATGGCGCCGTGGCTTTCATGACTCGAAGTGAAGATCCAGAAGACATAGAGACCATTCTTCACACGCTTGCGACAGTGTCTGGCCAGTGTCAGGTGCGGCATTAAGTTTCATCCTTTATCCCTCACCGGTACGATATTGAAGCCCCGCCGGGGGTCGAGTAAGAATCGGTGAGCACTTCTACACATAAGCGAAAATGTAAAATTCTCGGCTTTCGAGCTGGGCTCTCCAGAGCAGTTTGAATGCGCATATCCTTTCAACCGAGAGTCTCCCACCCACTCCATCAAGAAAGGCGTGCGACGATCCAGTGTCCCTCCTTAGCTTTGTTTAGCGGGGACAATAAAGTTGGGTAGAATGTTTGGGCGGATAATTGCTCGCCAAGTTGATTCTGAGATGCAGAGGGGCCACCGTGACACGCCTGGGAGGGACGTCATTACTGCAGTGCTGCTCTTGATCCTTTGCTTCCCCGCGCAGGGGAACGCATTCACTGCGATTGACGGAGCGTTCGATCTTGAACCGTGGACCTTGTCGGCAATACTGGCGGCCTTGCTGTTGGCGCTGCTTCTGATCTGCTCTTTGCTTCGGTTCCTCTGGAGGAAGAGAGGGCTCGCGCAGTATATTTTCATGTTTATCGTGGCCGCGGTGGGGTCGCTCTTTATAGTATTCCCCATGTGGTTTTTTGCGCTCGGTATTGACTCGAAGGAGAACCTTAGCCAAGTACTCTGCTTGGGATTCTTAGCGTTTCTGTGCTGGCGACTTCTGTTGAGCACCTTGAATAGAAGAGTCTCTACTCCGCATCAACGAACTCACGCCGATTGCACCACACAATGTTCTGGCGATGTTTCTCGGAGATCTCGATCGAATGACCAAGCTTGATGGCAAGCTCACCGGCCGTGACCAAGTGTTTCGCTGAGACCCCCCCCTCTCTCACTTCGGTGGCGACTACTCCTCTGAGAAATGAGGTCGGCAGGCTCGTTTCTATTAATAATCGAGTGCCTTATTATTGTCTTGCTTGCAGCAAGGTGAGCACAATCTGCGGTTGGAGGTTCGCCTGAGAGAGAATGGCGACACCAATATCTTGTGCGATTCTGGAGCGAAGCAGTGCCGCACTCTCCTGTGCCACATCGATGTCGGTGATACGATTTCTAGCCGCCAAGATTTCCGTTTCCTGGGCAGAGGTGACCGTGGCAGCTGCCTGAAGTCTGCTTGAGAATGACCCAAGATCGCCAAGAATTTCTGCCACCCTGGCGATAGCTTGGCGAGTTGAATCAAGCGCACCCCATGCTCCCCGCTGCGATTTCACGGCGTATCCCCCAAATACCGCGGATCCCGCCCTCTAAGCCCGGCAAGGAGGCGAGTAAGCGACCGGCGGAACCGAAACCCGCTTCGATGTCTAGCGGGGAAGATTCTGGAGATAGATCGACTGCAAAGGCTCGTGATCCAGCACCAAGATAAACCAATCGACTCCCGTCCCCGGAAAGAAGGGAGGTCGGGCTTGCGGATACAGAGAGTTCTCCGGTGAAAGACGTAAGTTGAGTGAACTGTCGAGAACTGAGGTCAAATTTGAAGGCCTGAATATGCTCCGAGGTATTTTCGCCTGTGTAGTTATGGCCACTCAGAATTTGGAGTGTGTTGTTGTCGGCCCCTACAGTAATTGAGGCTATAGAATATATATCAGGTCCTGAGTAGGAGATGGCGTGAACAAGTGAATTGGTTTGTGTATTTCCATTGTACTCGATTAGTTCAAGGTTGCCTGTGAATTGAACGAAGTCATCGAAGGCGCCGTAGAAGGCGCGACCATCGTCGGTAACTCCTCCGATAATTGGAATAAATCCTGGGACGTTGTGTGTCGCAATATTGCGAGGGGTCAGGATAGTTTCGTCAACATAATAGATATCCTGCCATAGCCCGGCGTCTTGGTAAAAGAGCAGCTTTGACCCATCATTGCTGAGTCGGAAGCCGTCGCTGCCTAAATAAGAGTTTCCATCCAGTACCTTGAGTACGCCGGTGTCAAGATTTAGCAGAGTGATGTTCATTCCGCTGCTTACACCGCCATCGCTTACCTTCCCTTCATTTGTATATCTGGTGGTTGTAGTGAAGGCTACGGTCGTGCCATCGGCACTAATGGCAAGTCCGAGGAATGGGTCAGCGTCAAGTGAGGCGGTAATTTGCGAGATTGTTCCGCTCGAACGGCTGAAATGGAAGAGTTGGCCACCTTTCGAGTAAACAATGTCGCCATTGCTCGCCATCACCGTATTCGCATTCGAGGCCGCAGCATCTACAGTGGTAATGGCGCCCGTTTGAAGATCATGTAATCGCACTCCGTCGGCAGCCGTCGCGGTAACCGCATAGCGCCCATCACCGGAGAGGCCTGCAGGGCCCAGAAGGCCAGTGGCGGTCATCGCACTAGGAGCTCGCGCACTGCGCTGTCCAGAAAGTAATGAGATCCTATTAAAAGAGGTGGTACGTGATACACGCTGAATTTCCTTAGAGAGAGATTGAAACTCCTCGTCAAGACTCTTGCGTTGAACCGAGCTCAGACTCCCATTCGCCGCCTGTTCAGCAAGTTCGTTCATGCGAACCAGCAACGTCTGGATTGAGGTAAGGCCTCCTTCTGCCGTCTGCAGAGCCGAAATTCCATCACTAAGGTTACGGCCTGCTCGCCCGAGCACTCGTGACTTTGTAGAGAGAGCCGCAGTGACCGCGAGACCGGCTGGATCGTCCGAGGGAGTGGAAATTCGCTGACCACTCGAAAGTCTTCCTGATGCAGCAGAAAATAGAGCAGTACTACCGTCGAGGTAACGGCGAGCGTTAAGGGAAGAGATGTTTTGACCAAGTGTTATCGGCAAACTGCCTCCTGGCGCCACCCCTTCTATGCACCTTGAGGCACATCGAGTGTGAATGACGCCCCACTGACTCCGTTCGGGGCTCAGGAGCTAAGTGCAATTCCTATGCTCTTGTTAAGTCGACCTCTGTCCTCGGTGTCTGGACAATCGGGGGCTATTTTTGTTCTCAATCCGGCATTAGTGGGGGAAATACTTAGCAATCACGATTCTTCGTTGACGCGTCCCTCGTTCGGAGTGAGGAGCCCGCTTGGGGCGCCCAACCATTCTCGACCCGCTGAGACTCGGACCACCACTGAATGTGCGTCCCAATGATTTCTGTAACCCCAGGTTAGCTAGGGGAATATCTTAGGAAGGGTCGAGCAGCTCAAACGTTAACCGCGGGGTTAGCCCCCATTCATTAAGCCTGCGGTATAAGTAGACGATTTCCTTAGTAAGAATCTAACCCTAAGGAGAGGGAAGAGGTCGTTGTGGTAACGGAGTACTTTTGACGACAAGTATTGGCAGTAACATCAATGCGCTTGTAGCTCAGCGCATGCTCTCTCAAAACGAGAGTGCGATGGGTTCTGCGCTGCAGCGACTGTCGTCTGGTCTGCGTATCAATAATGCTTCAGATGATGCTGCTGGGCTCGCAGTGTCTTCGTCGTTAAGCGCGCGGAGCCGAGTTTATTCACAGAGTATTCGCAATGCGAACGACGGCATCAGCGCCTTAAATATCGCAGACTCTGCACTCTCACAACTTTCTAGCATTGCAACGCGACTTCAGGAATTGGCGAACAGCTCCGCAAACGGGTCGTTAGGGCGGGTTCAGCGCGTTTCAAATGATAAAGAAGCGACCGCGCTTACAGACGAGTTCAATCGTATTGTTGCTACTACTACCTTTAATGGGCGAGTACTAATCGATGGACGACTTGGGGAGTTGGCATTGCAGCTTGGGTTCGGAGACTCTGAGCGCCTGAATGCTAGAATTGGCGAAGAACTCTCTCGCAATATACTCCTCAGCTTCAATTCCGCAGCGAGTTCCGCTTTAAGCACTCCTGCGGGAGGGGCCAACGGGACCTCAGGAGATCTCAATAACGATGGTCATATCGATCTGATTGTAACCGATGATGCCGGAGCGCTCTATGCGCATCTCGGGAACGGAGACGGGACTTTTCAGGCCGGAGTTGCAGTGTCTTCGTCGTTAAGCGCGCGGCTTGAGTTCGACTTCGCGGTTAGCTGACCTAAATGGGGATGGTTTTCTTGATGTCATCGAGGGAAATAACGATGGTGTTGGAGGTGGCGGACTCTATGTCGCGTTGGGAAATGGGGATGGTACCTTTATGGACTCCACCCTCCTTAGTGCCTCAGCGGTGAATGCGTTAGAAATCGGAGATCTCAATGGGGACGGGCTTGTCGATATTGTAAGCGTCTCAACGGCCGGTGTTATTTCTGCCAGACTTGGCGCTGCCGACGGATCCTTTGGCACCGCATTTGCCACGGGGCTCACCGGCGCTGCTGCCGCAGGAACCCTAGCACTCGGGGATCTTAACGGCGACGGCAAGTTAGATATCGCCTATGCGTCGGGCGCCTCTCTGGTGAGCGCGCTTGGGACTGGAACGGGAACTTTTCAGGCGGGGAATTCTCTCATCACTCCTGCGGTCATCGGCATCAGCAATGTTCAATTAGGCGACTTCAATAACGACGGCATCCTTGACGCAGCGGCAATCTCAGCGGGCGGTGTTCACACGTTCAGCGGAAGCGGCAATGGAACTTTTCATTCAGCGGTGAATGTCGGCACGGGAGGCTTGGGAGTCCTATCTATCATTGATATGAATGGTGACGGGAAACTAGATCTCCTGACGCGGGATGCTGGCGGAAAGGCGAAGGCTTTTTATGGTGGAGGAGACGGGACCTTTGCGAATTCAGAGATTTATGCTCCCGCGGCCAGTTCGTGGGCGGTGGATCTCAATAATGATGGGGTGCCAGATTTAATTTCCTCCAACTCAATATATCTCGCCAATACGCAGGAATCGACGACGATTCAGAGACTCAACATCACGACTCAGCAAGGTGCTTACGACGCCTTAGATCTGCTTGAGGGCGTTATGCGTCGTCTTGCATTGGAAAGGGGAGCCATCGGTAGCAGTCAAAGCCGACTTGGCGCAGCCCTAGGGGCGCTTTTCTCGCGAGTCGAAAACTACAACGCGGCGAACGCGCGAATTACCAATTCTGATGTGGCGGAGGACAGCGCTGAGCTTGCTCGGAGACAAATCCTTACTCAAGTCGGTGCGGCTGTTCTTGCTCAAGCCAACCAAGCGCCTGCCTTGGCACTGACCCTTCTCGCTTAGCCGCCCTTTTTTCTTCATTTTCATTTTTTCATACTAGGAGATCGTATTTATGGATGAGTGGAATACCGAGAGGGCTGTTTAAAACAGAGAGCGACCAAGGCTGGCTAAGAAGTGAGGCGAAGAATGAGCTGTCCTTACTCTACTCCTCGGGTGTCTGCTGCTCGTCCCCCAATTCGTTGATCTCTTCTTGGACTTGCTGATTCTTTAAAGAGACGGCCGCGCTTGTGTCACGGGCACTTTCGAGTGCCTGTCCAAAATGGGTCTTTGGCTCTGAAGGCGTCGAAGTCTGCGGAGTGCTTTCTTTGCATCCAGATAGAGGCAAGCAAATGATGAGCGCAGCGAACCGGAGCAACGTCGAAGCGGTAGGGAAGGGGATGTATCTCATAGGCCTTGAGCTTAGAGGACCACCTCGCTTCGAGGCAAATCCATTTGAAACCCAGGTGCTTTGAGGGCGCTCCGAAGTTGCGGCGATGTGGGTAGAGGTGCTCTATTGCAAGCAGCGGCGCAGCTCAAAGAGGCTCGACACCAGCGCGCACCCAAGCGCCGCAGATTCGCTACACAATTGGGTGATATAAGTTCCAAGAGGGACATTCCAAGAGGGACATTCCAAGAGGGACATTCCAAGAGGGACATTCCAAGAGGGACATTCCAAGAGGGACATTCCAAGAGGGACTACGAGACGGGGCAGCGCAGGTTCGGCTACATATCGTCGTCGGTATCATCGAAGGAGTCAGCATCAGCTTCGGAGATATTTGTGTTTCCGTTGATGGCTTTGCGCAGCAACTGACTTGGCTTGAATTTTACGACTTTGCGTTGTCGGAGAATGATCGAATCACCGGTCTGAGGGTTGCGCCCACGACGTGCGGGTTTGAACTTAACTTCGTAAGAGCCGAATCCAGACAGCATTACCTTGCCATCCTTGGCGAGCGCATCTTTGATGAGCTCAACATAATCTTCGACAATCTGCGCCGCCTTCTGCTTATCGAGCGGAAGCGCCGCGTAAATAGAGTCTGCTAAATCAGCTTTGGTCAAACAGTAGCGGGTATTGCCCATACATGGATCTCGCTGAAAAAGACTCGACTCGGACCCAGTTAGTTCAAGGCTAATTTTCTGCTAGAGAATCCCAAAAGGGTGGGGCACTCTAATGAAAAACGGCTCTCGAATACTTCAGACCACGAAACGAGCTTGATACAAATGCTCGGAAATTCTTCCGTTACTACTTCACTTATATAGCAAACACAAGCAGTTAGAGCTCAAGTTGCTCTTATGTCTATAAGACGCGAGTGAAGGAAGAAAGGATTTATTAATTTTCGTAGTAAATACAGACCGCTATAGAAGCGGAGTGACGGGTAGGGATCCTCTCTTTCCCAAAACCACGGCTTAGTGTGCTGAAATTACAGAGATGTTCAGGAGCGCTTGGAGCGCGGTCAATGGGTGTCGGCGAATCGGCCCACGAGTCGATTTGCCCAAGGGTTTTCGGCAGAAGCGGGGTTGGCAAGCGTGGGTGGCCAGCTATTGGAGGCTGGGGCAGCTTCCGGAGACGCGGGTGGCGGTGGGGCGAGCAGGGGAGATTGGGTGTCCCATTGGGGCGTGCTCGTTTTTCCTAGAGGGACGGGCGGAGTTGCACGATCTTCATCGCTTCGGAGGTCCAGATTTTTCGACATTATGCCGATTAGAACTCAATCAGCGCCTGTTCGTTGGAGCTAAACTACGCATGAAAGGTCAGGGGGAAGAAATTCTATCAGACTTGGTGCTCAAGGAGCGCGAAGACGCAGATCCTGCGGCACTGATGGTTGAACCAGAGATGCCCGCGGACGCCGGCTCGTTTGACCAAGAGTTTGATAAGGCCTTGGAGGGGACCCAGAAGGAAGTTCTCGAATTCCAAAAAAATAAGGATGAGCGTAGTGCGAAAAGTTGGACGCGGGCACGCGAAATCGTGCAAGAGCTCAGACCAGTGCCATGGTTCATATGGCGCTTAAGCAATTATGTATTCAGTTCTACAGGGCAAACGAAAACACTTACTGATGGCGGGCTAATTGGACTGCGACGACTCGTCTTTGCCGCAGCAAGTGACCCGTTCTTGGGAGTGGGACGTAAGGTCAATAGCATCCATCGCGCCATTGAAATTCTCTCGCCCGATGTGATCGCGGCGGTCGCGGTAATTCACGGTGTCTGTCGACGTCTCGCCGCATGCCAGTTCGAACGCATTTGGCGACCGATTCTTGACGACGCAATATTGCGCGCACAGATTGGATTCTTGGTCGGAGAAAGGAATCACGAGTTCGGAGCCGGTAGAGGTATGCTTGCAGGTTTCGCAGGACGCTCTGGCTTAGCCCTCCTCATCGCCTCTGGAGAACTCGATGACGCTCGTAGAGCACTCGAAATGCTTGCTTCCGGCGCAGAGATTAGTGCAGTGGGAGAGGCGGTGTATGGAGTGCAGCCACTTCAAGTAAGTGCCTTGGTTCTTTCTGCCGCTGGATGTGGACGAGATGCAGCCTTTGGTACAGTTCGTTATGCGACCCCAGCTCTGCCTACCGATCCTTCCGAAGCAGAACAGTTCCAATGGTTGAGCGCCTTTACTATCACTGAGTGTATTCGAACCAACCGATCTCACACCGTCACAGATCCCTATTGGGAGTCTCTCGGCTATATCCTTGGACAGGATCGAGGAGATTTAGTGGCGGTGACTGAATCGATGCTCCGCAAAGGGCACACCCTGCCTTGGATTCTCTAGTCTGTGCCGGAGGCTGCTCGCCTTGTCGAGTATCTGGCTGCGTCGCACTTCGCGCACAGGAAGTCTTGAGTTTGTGAAATGGGGCCTTGGCCGGTACTTTTTTACGAGCACTGCTAGTACCCTGGGTTAAGACTTCGATGAACAATTCTCGCCATGCTCACCGGTCTCTTTGTTTAATGAGGGGAAGACAAGAGATGGGTTACACAAGAGGTCAGCCAGAAAGATACTTAAAAATTCTACCTCAGGACACTGGAATGTGAGGTGTGCAAGCAGCCGCATCTGGTAGGACGGAAGCACCGAGGCAATTTGCGACCTATACCAGTGGTGCAAACAACGATTCGATATCGACCTTGGTGAGAGCGGCAGCGGACAGACCATTGTCGTTAACGAGAGCGTCAACAATGGCGGTCTTCTTGGCCTTGAGTGCCATAATCTTTTGCTCCACCGAGTCTTCAGTTACCAGTCTGTACACATGAACGGTTTTTCGTTGCCCGATTCTGTGTGCTCGATCCACCGCTTGGCTTTCAACTGCGGGGTTCCACCACGGATCGTAGATGACCACGGTGTCGGCCGCCGTCAGGTTAAGTCCGAGACCACCTGCTTTGAGACTAATTAGAAATACTCGCACTTTCTCATCGTTACTGAACTGTTCGATGGCGCTTTGGCGATCTTTCGTCGCCCCATCGAGGTAGCAGTATTTGACGCTTTTCTCGTCGAGATGTCGGCGAATGATCTTTAACATCTCCCTGAATTGAGCAAACACGAGGATCTTTCGACCGTTATCTAGAGCTTCCTCTAAGACCTCTTGGAATAGGGAGAACTTGCCTGAGTCGTAGCCAGGAAGATCCTTGAGAGCGTCTATGGAGTTAGGATGATTACAGACTTGTCGTAGGCGCAGCAGCGCCGCGAGAATCGATACGCTCGCTCCCGCAATCCCTTTCTGAGCTACGGCTTCCATCACGCGCGGCCGCACCTCCTCCAAAATATGGTTATAGAGATCTCTCTGCGACTCGGTCATCTCGACATGAAGCACTGATTCGATCTTCGGAGGAAGATCGCGTTCAACTTCAGCCTTTGTTCGGCGCAGAACGAAGGGGCGAGTTTTGCCCCTCAGCATTTGAGCCACATCAACTGACCCGCCTTGGTCAAGGATAGGGCGCTCTATATGTGCACGGAAAAAGTCATGGGTGCCGAGGTAGCCCGGCATGAGGAAGTCAAAAATCGACCAAAGCTCAAGCGGACGATTCTCGGTGGGCGTTCCCGAGAGAGCCAGTCGATGCTCCGCATTAAGTCCCTTCGCCGCTGAGGTGGTAGCCGCCTGAAAATTCTTAATATGCTGAGCTTCATCCAACACCAGATAGTCAAACTGCTGTCGCTCGAGCTCGAGGCGATCGATTCTAAGCAGAGCGTATGAGGTGATGACAATGTCGTACTCGCTGAGTTTGGCGAACAGCGCTCGGCGTTTGGGGCCATGCAGCACCAAGCATTTAAGTCCCGGAGTAAATTTTTGCGCTTCATAAAACCAATTCATTATCACTGAGGTCGGCGCGACTATGAGGGTCGGTTTCTTCTTGAACGTGTGCGGAGAGGCTTTGCTGCGGGCCTTCAAGGTGTTTCCGCGACTCAGAAGAAAAGCGAGAGTCTGAACGGTTTTCCCGAGTCCCATTTCGTCAGCCAGAATTCCAGCCAATTTATAATCGCAGAGAAATCCAAGCCAGTTGACGCCTTGCTGTTGATAGGGGCGCAATTTCCCCTTGAACGAAGAGGGTACTTTAACTGTCGTGATCCCAGAGAACTCCTCCAACCGCTTCGCAAGTTCGAGCAGGGCAGGCGAGCATGATACTGAGAAATCTGTGCCAGGACTTCTGCTCAGTCCCACAGCGACGGGAGCGCTCAGTCGAGAGCGTATAGAGTTGCTCAGTCGATAGTTGGGATCGAGCATTCCCAAGATGCCCTTGAGTTGTCGAACGCTACCCCCGGGGACCTTGGTGTATGCGCCACTGTCGAGGCGCAGCCAACGGTCATCATCACTGGAACTCGACTTGAATAGCGTGCTCAAAGGAACATTTGAGTTATTCAAGACAAGAGAAACATGACAATCGAACCAGTCGATTTTGGCCGCAGGAGCGCTCTTTGAACCACGAGATGCCGCTTTCTTTGCGCCTTTTTTGTCAGAGACCGGATCTTGAATCGAGCCGTCTGGATTTCCTTCTGAGAGTACTACTGAGATTTTTGAGTCGGTGAAACGAAGTCCGCGCTTGAGAGTTTCGATGCCTTCAACTTTCCAGTCAGCGGGAAATCCAGTGCGTCCCTTTGAGATCAGATCAAGCGCAGGGTCGTTAGTACAGGAGTAGCGCCGCTGGCTCGCGTCGAAGCGAAAGCCAAGCATCAGGAGCGCATCGTGACAGTCCTTCTCGTACCCACGATCGGGGAGTACCACTGTGTTTCTGGCGGTGTCCGGCTCGGGGTATGTGAAGTCAAGTTCGCCGACAATTGAAGGAGGCTGAGAATCTCTGTCAGACATCACCATGATTTCCCCACGTGAGACACGTAGGGTGGTTTCAGGTTGCTGCGGTTCTCCAATTGGTTGTAGGTCTGGATTCTCTATCGTGACGAAATCGCTGCGGTGAAGTCCGGCGGAAATAACTTCAAGCAACGGAGCGAGCTGAGCGCGAGCGAGTGCCTGCGAGGGGCCATGCGGGAAGAGTGCATGAATGTTAGCGGCTTCGCTCGAAAGTTTAAAAATGGTGCTGTCAACCAAAGTCCAATAGGGGCCATTTCCGAATACTCCATTCACGGGAGCTAGATCAGGCGGAGCGGTGCTGCCTTTATCCTCTAGCACCCAGCGCATCGAAAGCTCGGCGCCTGCCGCGATCCAGCGGATCATTAGTTGGGCATTGAGTGCGCGTTGCGACACTGTAATTTGCTTACGTTTTCCAATCAGTGTGACTTTCTGGTACTCATGTAAGAGTCCGAGAACGAGAGAGATGCCTTCACTGGAGTTGACGTACCACAAGCGCGACGCGTCATCCCAAACGCCTTCGTCATCTAGAATGCGAATAAGAAGTTCATCGAGTGCTCGTGAAGATCGCTTTCGAAAGCCGTCAAAGACGCTTGGCTCCTGCACCGCGTTGTCAAAGGACACCTGTACTCCAAGTCTGTCGGAGGAGAGATCGAGGCTAATTGAAACCTCAGGCATATAGTCTGCGTCGGGGCTCTCCGAGAGAGTGCGCGCCGAAAGCTCTCGTACCACAGCAGCAAAATCGCCTGCTGATGCAGCCAAAGATCCGATACGAGGCGCATTTGAAAACTGAGAGTCAAAACCGTGGTCTTCGGAGAGAAAACCAAGTTCGTGAGCTCGCCAAAGCAGGGCGACGGCGTGCGGGCACCATACCCCTTCGTCACGAGGCTTTCGTGGAGCGGGCTCCGTACCGATAGTGACGCTCTCGCACGAGCAGGAGGCTTCGATTCGGCGGGGAGAGGTGATGGCGAGCGCTACTGAGACGTCACTTTCCTTGGCTTCCGAGGAGCGGTCGCTCAGTGCACGGCGTACCGAGCCATGCACTTCGTTAGAGGCGAAGCTGCACTCAGTTACTGCTTCGGCGTGAGCGAGGGCTAGCCCCCGTTCGAGGTTTTCACTGGGGGCTAAGGCACGCAAGAATTCTATCAGGCGGGAACGCTCGGATGGGTGAATAAATGGCATCCGCCTAGTATACACATCCGATGGGGGATACGCACTTCCCGGAGAGTCTGTGACTCAGGCACAGAGATTTAGGCATGGGCGGCGTCACAGAGTTCTAGGGAAGGCCATCTTTGCGCGAAGGGGTGCATTCCTGATTCTCGGCCACCTGCTTGACTCCCTTCCAGAACATGCTCTCAAGTACCGAGTTCGAAGGAACCGCAAGAATCGAAAATTGACGGACCACTCGGTCAAAGAACTCCTCTCGCGTGGTGGCCACCACCAAATCACAATGGGCAAAGTGAGGGCTTCTATCAACGAAGGCTCGGCGCTTCCGGTAGTAATGTCCAGCCAAGCGTTGGTGTACTATCTTTTCAAGTAGCGCACGTTTCCGACTACTTCCGCGCACTCTCTGTAGAATTCGCCGATATTCGCGGAACTCCGATTCCGAGCTAAAGTCACCGAACTTGCCCCGTGACGGATTCAGGCGCAGTTGGTGGTATTCCACTAACGTGCCATTGATACAGAAATCGACGCTTCGCCCAGCCCCAATTGCCACTTGGAACGTTTTTCCAGGAACGATGTCAAAGCCCGGGATAAAGTACTCTAAGAGGATTGAGAATGAGGCTTCGGAGAGTGAGCAATAGCCGACTCCATTGTGAAATATCTGGGGGTGCGCATGAGGACGAAAGTTTGGTTCCCACGGACAGGCCATGTCCGACGTGAGGGAAAAATCTGACTCGATCGAAATGATCTCGGTGATTTGCCTTTTCGGAAAGGTCACAGGAAGAGAGTGCGCGGGGGTGTCGTATGGGCTTAAATCGAAGTCTGGGCGCTCACAAGCGTGCTCTTCGCTGAGCTGCTCGCTCATGTCGGCGCTAGAATCGATAAATTCGCCGATAAGAGAACCGTCTGGGTCCTGCGTCTTCAACCGCATGTCCTTATACAGGCCGCTTATTCAAGTCGGTAACCGTCAGGAGAACCTCTAAGCAATCGTGGCCGCTGCTTAAGCCAACCACCATATCTGAGAGCCCCTACTGCTACCGTATGGTACGGGACTTCTTGCCCTAAGCGGGTAAAAAGCCTTCATCTATATAGATTATATCTCGGCACGAGCCGATTCCGCCATTAGGGAATATGTTAGGATCCTATAAAGTCTAGATAGTTAGCCTGGGGGTTGGGGGCTAAAATCTGACAGCGCCCTAGGTGAAAGGACTTGCCAGTGCGCGAACTCTCCAGGTCCACTGACTGCCGCTAGGTAAACGACTTACGAAAGCGAATGTAGTTGCCGCTCTTTCTAGGGCCACATTCCCTATGAAGCGGCGCTCTGATAATTGCTCTTTTTCCAATATCTCAAGGTACAGGTAAACGACGCCATTGCCGTGAACTGTCCCGCGCCAAACTCCGTCACGTGGTGAGCTAGCGGCTTTGGAGAGTGACGGGCCCTCGATACGAGCATACGCCGATGTGGCTGATTCGAGAGGTTGGATGTTGCGGGCGATGCGAGCTGATGAGACTTGAGGTTTGGCGAATTCGTGCTGCCCAAAAATACTGGTGTTTGCGGCGCCTCCCAGAGGTGGTGCCTCGCAGGGGCGGTATTGAACTCTCCCATAACAACGGTAGACTCGCTCAGCTTCGACGGGCTGGACGATTATAAATAGCAGCCCGAGCACGGCTACGCCGAAAGCTCTGGTTGGAATGTGGATCCCGCGACGCCACTTCCACGAGAATGTTTTCGCCTTCATGAGCCAAGTGTACCTGAATTTTGCCGTTTCTGGATAGTAGAGTCTGGATAGTCATAACTGGTGAGAACAACGATGCAAGCGCTCATTGCGATTGGTTCGAATCTTGGTGATCGCGAGTGCTTGGTGAGCCTCGCGCTTGCGGCTATTTCGGTGAGAATTGGACCAATCTCCAAACAATCGACCTGGTACCTGACGCGGGCGATGGTGGATCCTGAAAGTTCAGCTGGGCAGGTATCCAATCAGTTTCTAAATCTAGTAGTGGCGAGTGAGAGCACTTTGACCCCGGAGCAAATTCTTGCGGCGTTGCTGGACATTGAGAGAAATCTCGGGCGAGAGCGGGGGGTCGTGCCGCATGGCCAGCGTTGGATGCCGCGAAAAATCGATCTGGACCTGCTTGGGGTCGGCTCTCTCGTTTGCGGATCCTGGCGTGATTCCGATCAATGGGGAGGAGCTGCTAATAGCACATTGGGCTATGACGAATGTGAGCGTAGAGTGCCGGTGAAAGGGACTGGCTTGGTACTGCCGCATCCAGAGCTTCAGAGGCGCGATTTTGTGCTTGTTCCCTTGGTCGAGGTTGCTCCAGACTGGACACACCCGGTCTTTGGGCGAACAGCCCGGCGGCTGCTAGAGCAGTTTGAGTTGGAAGGCGGCGAGAAATTTATCGAGGCGCCGTATGAAAGAGCTGAAAGCGTTTAGCATGGTGATTGGCTCGGTCTGGGCCGTCGGATATCGGAAAGTCGCGGACGTTGGTTACTCGACCATCTTGTAGGAAGCAGATTTATGAATCAGCAAGTCGCGATGGAGTACAGAAGCTCCAAAGTGAGTGTTATCATTGTTGCGATCTTGTTTGCGTTGGAGCTGACGTTGCTCTTTTTTGGAATGCAGCGTGGAAATATTGGCCTGGCCATCACCTCCATTGTGGTATCAAGTTTGATCTTCTTAAATTTCTTTTGTCTCAGTGTTCATGTTTCCCGTGATGGCGTGTTGCTGTCCTTTGGTGTTGGCTTGATCAAGCGCGAGGTGGCACTGGAAGATATTCAACGCATGGATCTGGTGCCGAACAGTTCCATAACTTCCTTGTATGACCCCAAGCGCGAGCACGCCTTGCGGTTGTCTCTGCGCTCTGGAGGGGCGGTGCATGTCGCAGTAGGGGACGCGCGACGCATGATGGAGGTCATTTCGGGCTTAAATCGCAGATAAGGCTGCGCCGGCTGTCGACGATGACGTTACGCGTCTACGAGACATCCTGTAGTCTTGACCTCACTGAAGTAAGCGCATCATCCAAGCGAACTCTATCCTGTTTCGTCGTATCACGATCGCGGATGGTCACCGTCTTATCTTCGAGTGTCTGATGATCAATGGTGATGCAGTATGGAGTCCCAATCTCGTCGTGTCTGGCGTAGCGCTTTCCAATTGATTGTTGCTCGTCATAGCGTGCGTTGATACCCTCTTTGAGGAAGCTATTGACGAGCTCTCGAGCAACGTCAGGAAGCCCGTCTTTTTTCACTAGTGGTAATACCGCCGCTTTGTAGGGTGCGAGACGAGGATGAAGTTTTAAAAGGACGCGGGTTTTCTGCGCACCATCGGCGTCCGTTCCGGTCTCTTCTGAGTAAGCGTCCAGCAAGTAGGCCAACACCGCTCGGGTGAGACCCGCCGCGGGCTCAATGACATACGGCACATAGCGCCAGCCCGGTTTTCCAGACTCAGGGTCGTTCTTTTGTTGATCGAAGTAGGTAATTTTCTCGCCTGAGTGCTCGGCGTGTTTCTTTAGGTCGTAGTCAGTTCTGGACGCAACGCCTTCGAGTTCATCCCAGCCCCATGGATATTCGTACTCCACGTCGAAGCAGTTGCTCGCATAGTGAGCAAGCTCATCCGCATCATGCTGTCTTAGGCGAATACGTTCAGGGGAATTCATGTAGCGTCGCCACCAGGCTACCCTGGTCTCCGTCCAGTGAGTAAGCCATTGCTCATGAGTTCCGGGCTCACAGAAGAACTCCATTTCCATCTGTTCGAACTCGCAGGTGCGAAAGATGAACTTCTCGGTGACGACTTCATTGCGAAAAGACTTTCCGATTTGAGCAATCCCAAAGGGCATTTTTGGGGACATGCTTTGCAGCACATTATTGAACTGTACAAACATGGCCTGCGCGGTTTCGGGGCGCAGATAGATAGCGCTTTCTTGAACGGCAGCCTCAATGGCGCCTCGAAGCTCAGCGCGGGAAAGGGTCTTGCCGTGCAGTTTATCAACGACAGACTCAATCGGATCTATCGGGCCGATTGAAGTGCGAAACATCAGATTAAACTGTCTTTCGGCCGACAGATCGGCTCCCCCGCACGCAGGGCACACGTAGCCAACCGCTCCGACAACTCCTTTAAGCTCAGGCTCAGAAGATTTCCCACCCTTTCGGTATGTAACCGGAGTCCCTTCGGCAAGTTTTGGCGCTTTATCAGCGCGGAAACGCTCTTTGCAATTTCGGCAATCAACCAGCGGATCGGAGAAGCCAGCAAGATGGCCACTCGCTTTCCAGACGGTTGGATGCATCAATATTGAAGCATCGAGTCCGATGACATCTTCTCGTTCATGCACCATGGCGCGCCACCACTCTTGAGCGATGTTGCGCTTAAGCTCGGTTCCAAGCGGGCCGTAATCATAGGCGCTCTTGAGGCCTCCGTAGATCTCACTACTCTGAAAAATAAAACCACGTCGCTTGCATAGAGAAGCGACCTTACTCATCAGATCTTGCGTTGCCATCTCACAACCCTACGGATATCGAAACTAGAATGAGAACTTAGATCGTATTGGAAGCGCTATTTGTGGTGCCAGGCTGCTTTGACTTGGCCACTTTCTTTTCGAGACCGGCAATGCGCTCCGAGAGTTCCTTGCGCGTGTCGCCCAAATCTCTAGCACGCTGAAACGAGATTAATGAATTTCCGAAATCGCCGCGGGCTTCATAGGCAGTGCCGAGGGTGATGTAAGCACCGCTGGTCGGTTTAATTTGTAACGATCTCTTGGTGGCTTGAATGGATTGGTCAACCTTGCCATTAAAAAGAAGTATACTTCCGTAGCTCGCCAAGCCTTCAAAGTCTCGAGGGTCATGCTCTACTGAGAGCGCAAGATATTTCTCCGCTTCCTTTGAGTTGTTCCTCAGACCATAAATTGTTGCCAGGCGATTCGTGAGGCGCGGGTAGTGCGGGTCTAGGGCGAATGCGCGCTGATAGCTCTTCAATGCGGGGTCAAGTTTCTTTTCCGCGAAATAGGAGTCGCCTAATCTTGAAAATAGTCCTGGGTCCTGGTCGAACTCTTTTACATATCCTTCAAGTAGCGAGATGGCTTCAGGCGTTTTGTTGTGAATGACTAAAACGCTTGCGAGATTGAACGCTGCAGTCAGATTGCGCGGATCGATTGCCACCGCCCGTCGGAAGAAGCCTTCAGCTTGCTCGGTTCGTCCTTCAAGTTGAGCTTTGACCCCTTGTTCATTGAGGTCAAATGATTTTTTGTTTCCTACGTTACCGCTTCCTGGGGCACTCACGGCTGCGTTAGATTCAGGGGCCGAAGGTGCCGGTGCGGCGAAAGCAACAGCTGAACAAAAGACTACTGATGCGAGAGATAAACTACCGATGCGAATGAGCGAAAAACTTGAGTGTTTCATAAGTGCCCCAATAGGTTGACCGCGACTAAAATAGCAGCAAATGCGACAAAAATCATATCGCCCCGAATCCTTATAAATTCACAGTCCTGCCCTGAAAGATCTGATTGTCGAAGGCGTTCCGCGAGCGGGAGTAGTAGGGGAAATATGCCGAAAACGAGGATGAATTCGGTCGGAAGTATCCCGAGATAGCAAAGACTGGCGACAAGAGTTGGAGCCAAAACGAAGCACATCAAGGCAGCTCTAGACTTTAGAGTGTAACGAGCTAGTTTCCGAGGATTCGCAACTTCTGCCTGCGTGGGCGAGTGTTCCCTAGTTTCAGAGAGGTGCTGGGTCAGGTCGCGCCCGGCCCAAAGTAGTCCTAGCGCAGCACAAACGAGAGCGGGTTCCCATGACAGTAGAGGCTTCATTACCAATACAGAGAGGTAGCTGATGCCGGTAATCGAAACGGCTCGGGCGATGCCTGCGCGGATAATCTGAGAGCGCGCCGAGTATGAGCGCTGTAGGGCGACTATCCCCACGCTGAACAGTGCGAGGGCAAAAGGAGGGTTTTCTAGCTTCGCCTGGACGAACTGCAATGAGACGAGAAACGCGCATACGCTGAGCACCAAGGCGGCGACTTGAAGCACAGATCTCACTTTCGGCTTGGGTTCGACCCTCTCGAAAAGGCCAGAGGCGGTGCGGGCAGCGGGTTTCGTTTTTCCCGGAGTTGGCAGGAACCATCGAAAGGCAACTTGCAGGGCGATCGACCAGGTCAAAAACAGCAGCCAAAAGTATATCAGGCGCTCAAGCAGCGGCCGAACGACTTCGGCCTCGAAGGAGAACTGGATCAGAAGCGGCCCGAGAATGTACGGTAGTAATGCGGCGACCGGTACCAGCCAAGCGATCGTTCTTGATAGTCGCCCCACTAAACCTCAACGAAATTTTCCCAAAGAAAGCTTCCAGCCAGTGATGCTGGTGCGATCGAGATTTGGGGTCGTTAGCTTCGTCCGGCAATTGGAGTGTAGTTGGTGAGTGCTGGGCCGACGTATACCTGTCTTGGTCGACCGATCTTATTTGAGGTGTCATCAATGAGCTCTTTCGCGTGTGCGAGCCATCCCGGCAATCGGCCAAGCGCGAACATCACCGTGAAGAAGTTCACTGGAATTCCCATGGCGCGGTACATGATACCGCTATAGAAATCGACGTTCGGGTAGAGCTTTCGCTCAACGAAGTATGAATCCTTCAATGCGGCCGCCTCAAGTTCGCGAGCGATATCAAGCAAGGGGTCACTTACTTTCAGTTTGTTAAGCAGCTTGTCGCAGGCGGTCTTAATGATCTTCGCGCGGGGATCGAAGTTCTTATACACTCGATGTCCGAAACCCATCAGTCGGAAAGAACTATCCTTGTCCTTGGCCATTTCAACGTAGCGCTGCACGCCACCACCGTTCACCCGAATTTGCTCGAGCATTTCGATTACTTCTTGGTTGGCACCGCCGTGCCGTGGGCCCCATAGAGCGGAGATGCCGGCTGCCATGCATGCCTGCAGATTGGCGTGGCTGCTAGTCACCAGACGCACTGTTGAAGTTGAACAGTTCTGTTCGTGATCAGCGTGCAGAATAAGCAACAAATTAAGCGCTTCAACCACTTCCTTTTCCGACGCGTAGTCTACAGTCGGGAGTGCAAACATCATGTAGAGAAAATTTTCGCAGTATTCACGCTTATGATCAGGATACATGAAGGGCTGACCGACCAAGCGCTTGTAGGCGAACGCGGCAATGGTTGGAAACTGTGCGAGTAGGCGGATGGTGTTCACGTAAAACAACTCTTCGCGAGTGCCAGGCTCGCTCTCGTACACAGCGGCGAGCGCATGCAACATCGATCCTACCACGCCCATCGGATGCGCGTCGCGAGTGAAGGCGGAAAAGATGCTTTTTAGATCCTCATGAAGATAGGTCTGTGCGCTAATTTCATTGGTGAATCTTGTCAGTTCTGCTTGCGTCGGAAGCTTGCCGAAGAGCACAAGGAATGAGGTCTCAAGGAAGGTCGATTTTTCTGCAAGCTGCTCTATAGGAATTCCTCGATAACGAAGAATGCCTTTGTCTCCATCAATGAATGTAATCGCGCTCTTGCACGCGCCAGTATTTACGAAGCCTGGATCGAGTGTGATGTATCCGGTTTTTTCTCGAAGGCGAGTGATGTCTATGCCGCGCTCTTGCTCAGTGCCGACTACGACATCTAATTCAATTGGCTCCTTACCGCCCTGATCTTTACCAAACTGTAAGGTTGCTTTCTCACCCATATGACCCCATTAAGAAAATCAGGCGGACCTTTAAAATTTATCTTCACACTTCGCGGCATTCCTTCCGTGAACCGAGTCGTTGACCGTGGGCCTCCAACGCGCGGAGTTCCAAAGCCACTCAGAACAAAATGCAACGGAGCGTGCTCGAGAGCTAAAGCCAGGGCTAAATTAAGCCAGAGCTAAAATTAAGAAAGTCGGATTTGATCCGCCAAGTGCAACGAAGAATCACTCGGCGTGCCACGAAACTCGCCGCTCCGAGTAGACCTCGAAAAAGCGCCTGACTCGTGGCGCCCGACCGAGTGTCACTCGTGTGATTCTATGCACTGATGAAAAACGAACCTTCTCAGTTGCTGGGGAGTCAGAATAACTGTTCTAGGGCACTCTGAGAACAACTTTCGCTCGATTTCTTTCCAATATTCGAAGCCTCCCGGTCCGCGCCCCCTGCTTCGAAGCGAAATATGCCCAAACAACATGTAGGACAGGCGTGAAATGCCTCTGAGGGAGCCGTTAGTTGCTAGAATCTACATCCCAGTACACTATCCGAGTTCGTTTCCGCTCCACTGAGGGGCTTTCCTAGACGTGATGATTGATGAGGCGCTCCGAATGTCCAACGGTCCAAAGAAAAAAGATGACCTGCTTGAACGTACGATTGAGCAGGAAATGAACGAAGAGCTGCAGAATCTTCGAGCCGAGGGAGGTCGCGGAAAAACGTCTTCGGTGCGTTTTGGAGACCATCGACGCATCCGGAAGGTTAGTCCGATAGGAATGCGGGTTCTGGTGAGCATCCGCAAGGACAGCAACGTGTCCGACGGGGGATTATATCTTCCAGAAGGAGCTAAGGCAGCGGCTTCGGAGAGTGTTTTGGCTGAGGTATTAGAGGTGGCAACCGCCAGCGATCAGGGTTCCGACGAGGAGTCGAATATCAGTGGAATTCCCCTGGGAGCCATTGTTTTGATCGGAAAGCACGCGGGCGTTCGAGTTCCATGGGACGACAATTTACGCCTGGTCGAGACTAAGGAAGTGCTCGCGATCGTGCATGAAATGAACCTCGTCTAAAAGATTTACTTAATAACTACAAAATCTTAGTCCACATTCCAGCGTTATTTAAGTTTCGTTAGACGTACGATTGGCACTAGCTTACCCATATCTATAGGAGTACAACGCGCTCAATGTGTTACGCCCATAACGGCGTTTTTTGCTTGCCTCGTCGATGGTCCACTTTAGTTCTCAGAATTCGCCGTCTTCCGGTGCTGGTTCAGATTATAGCGCGAGTGGAGCGTCGAGTGATCGAGGGCTCACAGGCTTTCGTGCCCCCAATGCTCAAGAGCAGCTCGTGCGCATCCAACGCACTTCGTTGTGGAACCAGACTCTCGCCCCTTTCTTTGTATCTCAGGCGCTTCATCTGTCTCTATCGCCTCGAGTGCTTAGTTCAGCTCCGCAAACAGCCTTAGAAATTGGAATGATTTTTGGGCAGGCGGGAATGGTACTTGGATCGGGATCTCAGCCAGGACGTGAAAAAGATGGCGTGGTGACCGGCGCCGTAGCGGTGAAGATTGCAGATGTCCTTAGGCGTGGAACCCTCGCTTCTCGTCCTATCGATGAGATAGCGCCACTGGAAGCCCAAATTGAAGCTGCGGCATTACATGCTTCGCTAGGAGCTTACTTTACCAGGAGCGGATTGTTTAGAGGTGCCGAAGAAGTCCTTAAACAAGTGCGCAAACAACTCGCGGAGCTCCCTGACGCTGCGCAGCCTGCCGCGCGGCTCGGTGTCCTGCGGGCATTTACAGAGCAATCTCACCTGAAATTAGAGGCCGTGCCATCGATGGCGGCTTTTGTCCGCGAGAGCGTCGAACTGCTGAGCCCGTCGACCAGCGTTTCCGGTGCTGCCCACGGCTTGCCCAGTGTAGTTGCTGCGCTCTGTCGGGTTGGAGCTCCGGTAGAGGCTTGGGAGATCCTTCGAGGTAAGGAGTTGAGTGAAGGTGCTGTCTCTGAAGCAGTTCCCTCAGCGTTAATTTTGCCGATTCTTTGCGAAATACGAAATGGTTTCGCCAGATGTGACCCAGACAATTTAATATTGGCTGAGGTCGATTCTCGAATTTCGCGGATGCTTTCGCGAGCGACCTCGTTTGCCAATAGTAGTGCGCGCTGCGACTTGGCCGAAGGGAGTTTAAGAGCAGGGAGGTTTTCAGAAGCGATCACCTTCGTAAAGCGCGCTATTGAAATTTCTCCGTGTCCAGCCGAGGGCGGAGAGAGTCAACCCGTGGCGAATCTTGCACATGGCATCAAGCAAGCAGCCATGATTCTTTCAGGAAAGGAGGTTCCCACCAGAGACCTCTTTCTCGAGACTGGGCGTGAACTGTTTGTTGAGGCGAGCCAGGCCTTTCAGATTGTGCACGCGTTTGGATCAGGCGAGCAACAGGCGGTGGCGTGGTCTGCGGTGGAGTCTTCGGCGGCTAAGGCAGGAACTCTTGGAATTGATGCTGATATGACCTTATGTCGCCTTGCTTCTTGGTGTGTGCTCACTAAGCAAAGCGAACGGGCAGCGAAGTTACTTGAGATTCGCGCTGCTTCTGGGGTTCAGTGGGAGGATGCGCCTGTGCCACGAGATTCTGCCGAGACGTTTGTTGCCGCTAGCTGGTACAGGACTCTCGCTCAGGTGTTGACCAATCCGGGTGGAGAGGGAGCTTCGGGCTTCTATCGCGGCACTCAGTGCTTAAGCGACGCGGTGAATGCCCAGCTAACGTCAACGGGAAGAGCCATGCGGCTCGCTCGCATGGGCGCACTTCTCGCCGCGGCGTGCGGTAGTATCGAAGTCGTCACCTCTATGCGCGCCTTGCCTCATCTGGTTGCTATGCAGCCTTTTGGAACGCCAGCTCTCGAGAATGGAACGCTTGCGAGCGCTGAAGTTCGTTGTTTGGTTCGCGATATTCGGAGCGATGCGAGGATCGCGGCCGTGGGATATCATCATGCGCGCTTTCTTAGCGGAGTTAAGGTGGAAGTGCTTCCTCGTGCATTGTTCCTGAGGCATTCCCCCTATTCAGCAGATATTTCTTTCGTGTAGGCACCGGTGGTGGGGGCCTCCCCGCCGCAGTTTGATTAGGTATGGAATCGCTCTAAACTGCGCTGCATGGATCCTCAACCACGCGCGAGCGCTCGGGACTTATTATTCCTACCGAGTAGTGATGGGGCGATTTTTCGTTCCCTGGATAATCTTCCGAAGCACTTGGGTGATCGGTTCCAACTTGAACACATAGTGCCGGATGGCAGGACTTTGCGAGAAGTTATTCGCGACCTTCTGGTCCCACTTCAAGATTCTGCCGATGAATTCACCACAAGACGAATTGAGCACCGCTTATTGGATACCTCACTGGCGGTTGGAAGTTTCTTTGGGGGCCTCTCTACCTTGAAGGGACTGCAGTGCTTAGATGTGGCCTGCGGAGCTCGGGTTCAGCCTGGACCTTTGTTTGTCAGCGTCAATGGAGTTCAATTCGAACCGTGGAGAGCGAGATTTCTTAGTGCTCTGGGCATGGATGTCATAGGAGTCGACATTCGTGAAAGCTCCCCTGAGCCGTACAAGCACGTAGTGATGGACTTAGACCAATCGTTGCTGAGTTCTCTGAAAGCAGGGCCATTCGATCTGGTGGTTTGGGTAAATTACCTCGGTTTTTGCCCGCATGAGTACCGGGAGGTGACTGGGCGCAACCTTTCACGAGAGCTTAAAGCGCAGCTGCTAAAACTGGTTAAGGACACTGCGGGGATCTACGATGGCGAATCGGTGCACCCAGTCAAAGCCGTGACTTTGTAGACATCACGGTTGAATCGAGGACCTGGAACTACACCTCAAACCACACCCCGCAAATAATTCAGGTGTGTGGCCACTATCGGTGGAGTACCAAAAAGTTCAACCATTCAAAATTTACTGAGGTTACAGTGGCTTAGTGACTCTTTAAGAGACGCGGAAATCTCTGCCGACAGGTCGAGGCGTTGGCGCTTAAGATTGTGCAAAATTTGAAATTTCTGATGTGAGCTTGGAGCAGCTCGCGCCGATTGGCTGCCGCAGCTATGGTCTTCTCTCTCCTACTGGGGGAAAGTGTATTGTCAATGAAGTTCATTTCGATTCTCGGCGCACCGACATTGCTTCACTATTCTAGTGGCATACTGAAGCAAGGTTTCGATGTTCTCGGCGTTCCCACGTTTTTGAGTTCCTCTGCTGATGAGATTTACGAACGCTTTGGCACCAATTCGCCGTTACTCGTGCAGATTCACGGAGCACCCCATTCGGCAGAATATGACAGGGAGATATTTAGGGCCCTACCAGACCGAGTCCGACGGAACTCAGCTCCGACCATAATTTTGATGCATCGCCCCGATGAAATTCAGCAGCGGTTTCATGAAGAGCTTGAGGGTTGGCGATTTGAATCCTTGTCAGCAGCAAGAATAGCGCTTCTTGGCTCCTGGCACTTGCAAGACCAAGCACTATTAGCGACAGGGCTTGCTTGCATGGACATCGCGCATGGATTTTTTGATTCGCCTACTTTGGAAGAAGCTCCGCGACAGATCGATCCAATTATCGTTGGAGCGCACACCATCTGGGGTGAAATGCGTTCCGTTAGGCATGCGGTGCGTGTTCTCGCGTCGCTGCTTATGAATCACGCCGATCTCTCTGTCATTGGCTATCTTGGAGGGGCGCCAAGCTCTGAGCTTCAGCTCACGCTATTGGACGAAATGTTCGTTGAAGCCGGTCTACCGTCCTTTGAGCTTGTGCAGGCTTCTCGGCTCTCGCTTCCGATAAATAGACCATCCCACCCGCTGGTGGTGGTGTGTCATGAGGATGTGATGCCACGCCAAATCAATCTGACCTTTAATCTTCAGCTCTATCATCTTGGAGCTAAGGTCAGGACAGGTGAGAACTCCGGCTCCCTGCACCGTGGATTTAGTATCCCCGTGGTCCTTGAAATGAATTCAGCTGAGGTTTCTGAGAAGCTTTCAGTGATAAAAGTTCCCTATAGTAATCTTGAGGACATAGAGAGTGCTGACTGGAGCGCAGGCGCTGCAAAGATAGCGGAGTGCATAGAGAGCGGTGACTATCTTAAGGCGCTCGAAGCTAATCAGACCCGTCGACTAGAACTTTCCCCGGCCTTCGTGGCAGGGGGGTACTTGCGAGAGTTTAAGTTGCTATCCGGTATTTGATGTTTCTTTATCCCAGTGCTGAAGCTGATAGAGTGGAGCTTAGGGCACCCAATCTCTTACCATTTGGAATGGGTTGAGATTCTCAATGCTAAGAGTATGGGTGTCCCAGAACTTTTCTGGTGATGGCCCGCTGTTTGCAGATGTGTTTGCTCATCAAGTCTCGACAATAACAGTTCCCTAAGAAAACAGTTCCCTAAGAAGCTTAAATAAAGTTAACGATTGAAGGTAATGGTGACTCTCGAGAAGGAAATGAAAGCCTGCCCGCTGTGCGCCCATAATGTTCTAATATCAAGGAGTATCCCAAACGCTCGCGGATACTGTGAATGCGCGAACTGCGGACTCATATCGCTCCATCCTAATTTGCGTCCCAATCAAAATGAGGAGCGCAAACGCTATGAAATGCACGAAAATTCTATAGATAATCTTCAATATCGAGAGTTTTTAAATCGTGCGCTTGAGCCACTTCTTCCAACCTTACGAAACGGGATGCGAGGACTTGATTATGGTTCTGGTCCTGAGCCAGTGGTGGCGGCCATGCTCACCGAATCAGGCTTCAGTATTGAGAATTATGATCCTTACTTTGCGCCGAAAGAATTTCTCGCAACCGATCAGTACGATTTTATAATTTCCACTGAAACAATTGAGCATTTTCATATCCCTGCAAAGGAATTCAGGCAGGTCAATCAGTTACTCGCCCCGGGCGGTAGCCTAGTCATTATGACTGAAGTTTTCGATGGAACTTTTCCATTTGAGACTTGGTGGTACTTACGAGATTTTACGCATGTCTCGTTTTATCAGCCGCAAACGTTTGTTTGGATCGCAGCATGCTATAACTGGCGAATGGAAACGCCGCACAAGAATGTAAGAATCTTTCGAAAGACTTAAATGAATCTGGTTGAAGAGATTTGGACACCCAAATCATCGACCCGCCTTAACCATTTGAAATGAGCATTGAGTGCTCGCATAAAGGAGTGCGGGCTGGATTGCCGGGTCTTCGCAAGGCAAAACTAGTTAGTTTCAACTGAAAGCAAGATCTTTCCGGCCTCGATCGTCTGACCATTCGTCACAGAGACTTCCCTGACGCGGCCAGCCGAGGGAGCTTCAATGCGATGCTCCATTTTCATGGATTCTAACACCACGAGCACGTCACCCTGGGCGACTGTATCACCGACCTTGACCTTCAGGGACAAAATCTTGCCGGGTAGATGGCTTGTAATCTCTCCACTGTGTGCGCTCTCTTTAGATGAATGAGTGCGAAGCTTCTCTCGGACGAGGGTGATCCGAAATGTCGCCGTTTGTCCATGGACCCAAATACCTTCGCCGCGATTGAAGCGCTCCAAAGCCTTGGCGCTAAAGAAAAACTCTCGCCCAATAGACTCGAATGTAAATGCGAGAGCGCCGGTCTTGGATATGGAGGCCTGGACTCTTCCGCTTAAAAGGGCTGCGCCGTCGTTCGAAACTTTCACTGTTGCAGTAAGCGAGTGCGTGGAATCGAGTCCCAAGCCTGAGATCTCAACCTGGCAAGGAAGAGAATCCACCAACATGCAACGTTGAAAACTCGTGGTGCCTGACGATTCTGCGCCGGATTGTCTCGCGCTCTGTCGATGGCCCATCTCGAGCGACCAAGGAGAGAGGGAGGAGGATGTGCTACCACATGCGCCAATAGCATTTGGCAGGCCACCTTGAGTGTGGCGAGCTGTTCTGCCGGTGCTTTGTCCGCTGCCAAGAATTTCCCAGAGCGCGGCGGCAACAACAGCAAACCAACGCTCGCGCGGGGAGATCTGCGTCTGAATTGAGCCAGCAGAGTCGATAGAGTGCGAAACCTTGGCGAAAGACTCTTCTTTGAGGAGAGAGAGTAAATAGTGACGATTGGTGTGCACGCCTTCAATGAGGAAGTTGCTGAGCGCGGCACGCAAGGAGGTGATTGCCTCAGCGCGATTGGGAGCATGCACGATTACCTTGGCGGCAAGCGAATCATAGAAGTGAGAAATTCTGTCTCCGCGTTCGAATCCGGTGTCAACACGAAGTAGTGTACCGGACGAAGGCGCAGCGCTCTCGAAGTAAGAAGTGCTCTGCTGAGGAGTAGAGAAGGTGCTGAGCATTCCGGTCGACGGGATAAAACCAGTCTCTGGATTCTCGGCGCACACTCGCGCTTCAATGGCGTGACCGCAAACGCTAAGTCCATTAGGAAGCAAGTCGGTAAGCTTGGCCCCTTCTGCTACCGCTATTTGCAATGCTACTAGGTCAATCCCCAGAACCATCTCGGTGACTGGATGCTCGACTTGCAGCCGAGAGTTCACCTCAAGGAAATAAATCGAACCTGCCTTGTCGAGCAGAAACTCCACGGTGCCTGCATTCGCGTACTTCGCCGCTTTCATCAGGCTGACGGCCGACTGATGCAGAGCTTGGCGAACATGTGCTTCAAGTGCCGGCGCGGGGGCTTCTTCGAGCACTTTCTGATGTTTGCGCTGCATGGTGCAGTCACGATCAGAAAGTGCCAGGACAGTACCGTGATGGTCGCCTAGAATTTGCACTTCAATATGTCGCGCATTTTCTATTAGCTTCTCACAAAACACAGTGGCATTGCCGAAAGCGCTTTGTGCTTCGCGCGACGCACTCGCAATCGCCTCTTCAAGCTCTGTTGCTTTGTAGACTTTGCGCATGCCGCGACCGCCACCGCCGCCAGAAGCTTTCACAATGATCGGAAAACCGACTGTCTTAGTGAAGGATTTAAGCGCTTCAAGATTGGAGACCTTACCCGCATCTTTGCCCTTGCTGGTAGAGACTGAGATTCCAATGCTGGCGGCAACGGGAACCTTGGCAAGAGCAGCGAGTGCTTTGGCGGCGAGTTTGTCGCCCACCGCGCGCATACTTTCAGGTGAGGGGCCGATGAACCGTATTCCTTTCTGCTCAACTTGTTTGGCGAATTCAGCATTCTCAGAAAGAAATCCATAGCCTGGATGTATCGCGTCAGCTTTCAGTGCAATCGCTGCATCAAGTACCGCTTTGCCATTGAGATATGAGGCTTGAGCCTCGCCTTCCCCTATGCACAGCGACTCGGTTGCAAGCCTGGTGTGCAGCGCGTATCGATCCGCTTCGGAGAAGACCGCAAGGGGAGTAATACCAGCTAATTTGCAGGATCGAATAATGCGGCACGCAATTTCGCCGCGATTGGCAATCAGGAGCCTACGAATAGGTTGAGAAGAATGTTTCGCCATTGAGAACTGCAATCGAAAGTTACATTCTAAAAATTCCAAAGTCCGACTGAGAGGTCGAGCTTTGCTGCTGATGTGATCGGTTCATGCTGGCCGCAAGCGCTAATGCGAGCACACAGCGGGTTTGTAAGGGATTAATTATACCGTCGTCCCAAAGGCGTGCGGTGGCATAAAACGCTGAAGCTTGTGCGTTGTAACGTGCCTCGATTTCTTGGCGATATGCGTCGAGCTCTTTTTCAGAAGTCTTTTTGCCTTTGTGTTCTGCGCCTTCTCGGCGGACTTGGGTAAGTACGCTGGCTGCTTGTTCGGGACCCATCACCGAGATTCTAGAGTTTGGCCACGAGAACAAGAAGCGAGGCTGATAAGCACGACCAGCCATTCCGTAGTTGCCGGCGCCGAAAGAGCCACCCACTAGAAGAGTCAATTTAGGGACTGTGCAGCAAGAAACCGCAGTAACCATTTTGGCGCCGTGCTTAGCAATGCCGCCATGCTCATAGTCTTTGCCTACCATGAAGCCGACGATGTTTTGCATGAAGAGCAACGGAATGCGGCGTTGATTGCAGAGCTGAATAAAGTGCGCGACTTTTACCGCACTTTCTGAAAACAGAATGCCGTCGTTGGCAATCACTCCAATAAGCATGCCCTCGAGGCGTGCAAAACCACAGATGACGGATTCCCCGTAGGTGCGCTTGAATTCGTCAAGCACGCTCTCATCCAGCATGCGAGCGAGAATTTCTCGCATCGGGAAATATTTCTTTGGTTCAGCAGGAATGAGTCCAAGGATCTCGTTGGGGTCGTATGCGGGAGGAACAGGGGTGGCGAGGTCAAAAAGGGACTGGGGGGCGACACCTAAGTTCGCGACAATGCGGCGCATGATCTGAAGCGCATGATAGTCGTCGTCAGCGATATGGTCAGCGACGCCACTAATGCGGCAGTGCACGTCTGCGCCGCCTAGTTCTTCAGCTGAAATGTCTACTCCCGTCGCTGCTTTTACCAGTGGAGGGCCGCCCAGAAAGATAGTGCCTTGTTCACGAACGATGATGGCTTCGTCGCTCATGGCGGGAACGTAGGCACCACCTGCGGTGCAAGACCCCATGACGGCGGCAATCTGTGGAATGCGTGCCGCGCTCATGCGGGCTTGATTATAGAAGATGCGTCCAAAGTGGTCACGGTCAGGAAATACTTCGTCTTGTAGCGGAAGGAAGGCACCACCAGAATCGACCAGGTATAAGCAGGGGAGATGGTTCTCCAGAGCTATCTCTTGCGCACGAAGGTGTTTCTTCACAGTCAGTGGAAAGTAGGTGCCACCTTTCACGGTCGCGTCGTTCGCGACAATCATGCACTCGCGACCAGAGACCCGGCCTATGCCGGTAATGATTCCTGCCCCTGGTCTTACTCCCTCGTACAGCTCAAGGCCCGCCAATGCGGAGAGTTCTAAAAAAGGACTACCGGGATCAATCAGGTGTTCGACGCGTTCTCGGGCCAACAGTTTCCCGCGAGATTTGTGCCGTACAATGGACGAATCCGAGGGGCTTCCGGCGGCTTCTGAGAGCCGATCGCCCAGCTGACCGAGCAACCGTTCAGAGTGCTCTCGATTTGCCCGAAAATCAGGACTTGAGGTGCTGAGAGAAGAAGTCAATTTCATAGCTGGCTCAATAACTTAGCTAGCAGAGCGTATCCTCAAGGCATGCCTGAGAGCAATAACAAAGGGGTTCCCTTAGTTGTGGGTGTGGAAGGGGGGTAATTCAAGTGTGAGCACGACGTTAGCAAAAACCTTGCATCGAAAGTGAGCGAATTTAAGTGGATGAAGGTTTATTGAGGGTGACGTTATGCAGCAGAGTTTTAGAGAGCAGCCAGCGAGCGGTGGACATCGATTTCCAGGCATGTCGAGTGCCGTTATGTCGGGTGCTCTGATGTCGAGTGATAGCGAAGTTGCCGGTGAATCCAACGCAGCAAAGCCAAACCATGAGGCTACGCCAGAACCGATACAAGACCTCTCGGGTACGACGAGAAGAAAGCTGCCCCCGCATCCACCTGAACGTAGGCACGCACACAGTCCAGCGGGACATAGGAAGCCGCTTACAGCTACAAATTCTGCATCTGGTAGCGAAGAGGTGTTTTCTGAGCTCACACAGCCCTCGGCAGGATCAAGGAAGGGGCCGGAGGCTTTGCCTGGCGATCATCCTGTGTCGATGGTTAGAGATCTGAGTCGGGCTCTCTACGGTATGCTCGACGAATTTGTGGAAAAGAATACTGGTCGACCATCGCTTGGGTTTGGCTTTTCATCCCGATCAATGCCGGCAGTTACCACAGATGAAATTGTTGATGGGTGTTCTAAGGTGATTCAGACACTCACCAAGGTGCTCTCCATAGCAGCATGCGATCCTTTAACCGTTCGTGCGCAAACTCACGCCAAAGATCTCAAGTCGATGCTCCAGGGTTTTCGACTTCATCTCTCTGATCAAGCCTTTCAGGGTGGTGTTCCTGAAAATGCGGTACCGCATATCTTGGAGCAGACCATGATGTTTCAGCGTATGATGTCAGACCACATGACTGACTTGGCGAGCCTCTCGTATGGCATAGTCATTGCGCGCGACGAGGAGTGAGAGTCCATTTGTAAGCGCAATGTTTATTGGCCTTATTGTGCGGGACCAAGATAAGTCACCTGCATGCGGCTATAGGCATCCGTAGGCGACCAAGGGCCTGTTCCACTGATGTTGGCGGCAGCGTTGAAGACCTCAATCACGATCTTGTCGCCGACTGCGAACGGCCAGGCGATGTCGACTCGAAGATCATCAAGGTTATTGTTTGCGGTGGCACTTCCAATCTGTACGGTAGTGCCTTGTCTCATGAGCCTTATAAATCCAAGAGAAGAGACTTGCGTTGAGGCAGCCATGCTCACTTGATAGAAGCCAGCTTGCAGTACAGTTATGGTGCCGTCAGGCGCAACGGAGAGATGGCTCTGCGCTGTGTTGAAGTCGGTACCTTCAGCGCAGTACCTATTCCAGCCTGCGCTTGACAGGGTTCGAGGGCAACCGCCAGACCAGCCGATGAATGTTGCCGCACCTCCGCCTCCTGAGCCAGCGGGGCCGGCAGGACCTACGGGACCCTGCGGTCCTACATCGCCTTTGTCGCCTTTTTGCCCGGCAATGCCTGGAAGTCCTTGTAGTCCGGCGATGCCCTGTGGTCCGGTTGCACCGACCGCACCATCAGCTCCGCGTTCCCCTTGTGGACCGGCAACACCAGTGTCGCCTTTCACCCCTTGAGGACCAGTCGCGCCAGCGATTCCGTCAGCACCCGCATCACCTCGCAATCCTTGAAGCCCTTGTGGACCCATCGGTCCGACAGCTCCAGCCGGCCCAGTTGCACCGATTGCACCTGTCTCTCCCATTGGACCTTGGGGACCGGCGATCCCAGGTTCTCCCGGGAGCCCAATTTCGCCCGTATCTCCCTTCGGCCCAGTGGGGCCGACTATTGGTTCGGCCGGAATCACCCCACCTGATTTTAAGACTCTTTCAAGATCGACAAGAGTGCGAACGGGGGTCAGTGAAGTATCGCGCCACAATCCGCGCTTGTCCAAGGCGGCTTGAACGTATACTCGGGCGACATTGAAGCCACTCAGATCTAGTTCGAGAGAGGCCTCGCCGTTTCGATCAAACTCGCCCTCTATCAACGATACGCCCGGAAGTGGACGAGAGCTGGGACGTTCTGCAAAGAGCTGGCTCGAGCTTCCGACCGCAAGCATGAAGTGGGCACGTGGTGGGCCGTTAAGTGTTATCTCTATGTCCGTTGCGTTAGCAAATGAGGCGAAGAGCTGTTCGTCTATATGGACAGATATTTCAGACTTCCCTAGGTGCTTAAGTTTGAATTGGGCCTCGGCGGTGCAGGGTTCCCAGGTGAGAGCCAAGCTCAGAAGCGCCGTACAGGTGAGATAAATTCCTGGGACTCTCATAGATAGCATAGGGGACTCTCCCTCAAACGCTTCCTGAATCCCTACCCCCATTAGAAGTGTCGTTGAAACGGCACTAAAGCATGAGCATATGAAAAAACCTTTGCCGCTTAAGAACTTGGTTGCTTGGGAAAGGGTCGCTTTAGGGAGCGCATCAGTTCGAATCAGTCGAAAAGAGAGGGTGACCGTTTCTACAACTGAGAAACGCCTCGCAAGGACTCAGGAATTTATGGAGAGTTCACCCCTCGCATTGCCTATGGAGGCCTAGGCAAAAAGCTGAAAGGCAGTACGTGAGCGACCGAGAACGGAAGTGGGTGATCGTCGTGAACTGCGAAGTATTACATTTCAGCACCGCTCTATTTCACCACAGAGGACACGGAGTTACACAGAGGAAAACTCTTTCCTCTGAGATCCTCTGTGTAACTCCGTGGTGAAAACGAAACGGCGCAGAACACCGCGCGCCTTCGGATCGCGTGAGTAAATATTACTTGCCCGCTGCTTTCGAAAACAAAGCCAGGTTTTCCAAGCACCCTTCCCATCCGCTAGTATGACTCTGTCGCTGTTCGTCGGAGTCAATCAACTCGTGGGTGACCGTGACAGCGGTCCCACCGTCTTGGGCTTTTAGCTCAACGGTCACTCGCGTGTTCTGTACGGCTGGTGAGTTCCAGGTGAAGACAAGCCGGTGAGGGCGATTGATCTCTTCGTAGATACCTTCGTGCATGTAGCTAAATGTTCCATCAGCGCACGCGGTTCCGCCCACGCAGTCTGACGCGGCCTGTTGCTTTATCATCTCATGACTGTATGAACCGCCAACGCGAAAGTCGTTCGATGTTTTTGCAGTACCGTCTCCGGGAATCATCCACTGCTGCATTAGTTCGGGCTTTGTCCAGGCGTCAAATACTCGCTCACAGTCAGCGTGAACGAATTTTTTTACGACGACTTTTGGATGTTGTACTTTGCTTGTCATTTATATGCTCCTTTTCTTCCTTCAAAAATAGATCGAGCGCCTCTAGCTTCTTACGCCAGAAAGCCCCCAGTTCTTCTAAAGCTGCGTAAGCGGACCCAAGTGGCTCAAGAGTAGCCCGACACTGAATCACTCTGCCGAGACGCGTCTTCTCAATTAGAGAAGCTGCCTCGAGCACCTTTAGGTGCTTCGAAATTCCTGCCAGAGTTTGATCATGAGGCTCTGCTACTTCTGTGACGCTTTGCTCACCGTGGGCAAGCTGTTCAAGGATCGCGCGCCTGGTCGCATCCGACAGCGCATGAAAAACTCTATCTAATTGAAGGGCATCTTTATCAACCATATGGTTGAATATAGAGCAGCGCGAGGCACAGTGTCAACCGTTTGGTTGAATATTATGAGAGGACCTAAAGTCACTGGTGAGTTCAGGGAGGAAACGAGAGTCCTCGCATCATGTCTGCGCGTTGCCCCTGCGCCGTGACACTTGCACTGGCTTCTGACGCGTTGATGTTTCCGCCTAGCTGCACACCGACGAGAGAACCAGCGGGATAACGCTCGGAGACGACTCCGCCGCCTTCAACCACCACTCGTTCTATGGTTGCCGTTGATATTCCGGCGAGGACTCCCACTACGCCCTTGCCCTGCACGCTTGGTGCGATGATGCGCAGGTTCTTAATGGTGGCGCCTTGCAGCACACGAAACAGTCCGATGGAGGGTTCGTTCGGACGAATGATTTGAAGTCCACGAATTGACTTCCCATTTCCGTCAAGAGTTCCCTTGAACGCTTGCGAGTTCATTAAAGGAGCAATTGGTTGTGGGAATTCAATGTCGTTACATAGGAAGTATTTTCCTTCCGGGTCAGAGAGATGGGCGAAGGTCTCTGCACTAGAGATCCCGACAAATCCTTGGGGTGCAATACACTCAGAAGGAGCCGGGGCGTGGGAGATACACTTGGCCTTAATGGCCTTGAATGCTGTTCGATTCTTTCTGGTCTTTTTAAAAGGCACCCATTCGTGGACCTTTTTGACCTTTCTCAACCACCCAGGAGCAGGTGCTTTCTTAGGGTTGCGCTGCAAACACACCAGAGCTTTTCTGTTTGGCAGGCGTTCACCGGTATGAATCAGAAGCGCACTGATCTTGCGCGTGACCCTGACCGCATCGGGTGCAGCCAATGCCACGGGTGCGGTTATGCCGAAGAGAAGAGAGAAAAGTATTAGCTTTCGCATCATGGGAAACTCACTCCTATTGATTGATCTCCTGTTTGTCCCTGGGCAGTTACAAAGGTGCTCGAACTGCAATTCTGGAGAGAGCCATTAATTTGAATGCCAACGAACACTCCTGCAGGGTGCCGGTCAGCAGTCACTTGTCCTCCAACGATGGTGACGTTTTGGATCGTTCCTGCAGAAAGACCTGCAACTACACCCACGGCACCTTTGCCGTGGACTTGGGGATTCGTGATAGTCAGGTTGCGGATGACGCCACCTTCAAGAACTCGCACTAGTCCATATGAGGGTAGCGAAGGAGCGATGAGCGACACGCCACTTAAGGTTCTGTTGCCGCCATCAAGAGTACCTCGGAAACTTTCGTTATTGAAAAGCGGGCTAAGCGCAGTGGAGAGGTGGATGTTGTTACACAAGAAATAGTTGCCATTTCTGTTACTCATATTTCGAAATTCACTTTCGGTACGAATAGGAGAGTAGCCAGCAGGTGGAACACATCCGACCGTTGTGGGCGTAGGCGTTGACGTCATGGTCGGAGTGCGCGTTGGTGTGGGAGTCGCGGTCCGAGTAGGAGTGCGTGTCGCCGTATGAGTTGCCGTGCGGGTAGGTGTGGCGGTGGCCGTCCGCGTTGGAGTCGAGGTTCCTGGCGGTCCAGAAGTCGCTGTGCGGGTTGGGGTACGGGTGGCCGTTCGCGTGGCGGTAACTGTGGCAGTTCGTGTAGCCGTGGCGGTGCGAGTAGGCGTATGGGTGGCTCCCGCGGTGGGAGAAAGAGTCGGAGTTTCCGTGGCTCGGCTAGTCGGCGTCGCGCTATTTGTTGGCGCTGCAGTTGGGTTTGGCGAGGCGGTAAATTCAGGGACAGGGCCGGGAGCTAGAGTACATACCGAGGTAAGCATTTCGAACGAGGAGATATTTCTTCGTGAACGACGTAACGGAATAAAGAAAGAAGCCTTTCTTTTCTTCCTGAGATGGCCTGGAATCGGAGTGCGGCCGCGTTTGCGGCGAAGGCAGACCAGATCCTTTTTGTTTGAGAGCGCGTGGTCTGTAACTATTAGGCGAGCTTGTATCCGGCGAGTGACGCGAATGGACTTTGAGTTGAGTGCGTGTGCGTAAGAATAATCAATCAGCGAGACAGCGGCTTGGGCAATCAGCGTCGCAACGAAGATTTTGACCAGGCGCTTTGGCGACAGCATGTCGAAAGGCGACTGTTGAAAGAATGGCCGAAGGTGATTGAGTAGCATGCTACTTCCCTTTCTACGGCCCGTACTATCACTTTACGCGAGTTCCCTACATGGTTCCCGGAACCAGTGTCGATCGACCAACTAACACCCTGATGGACCTATTCTGCAAAAGGTATGCCGGATTGCGAGTGGGTGCGTTGGGCGAATTAGTCGGATGTGGTAGCTTTAGGATGCGTTAGATCTGGTAGTTCCTTTGAGTTTATGAGTTTTGGAGAGTGCTATGGACGAGAATGAGAGGAACAGTAGGGGAAGTGAGTATGAAAAAGTTCAGACTCCACCGCAGGTTTCGTCAGCGGGCGCTGACCCTGCAACCGTGAAGAGCTTCAAAGAATTCTGGCCGCTCTACCTATCACAGCACAGCAATCCGAAAACTCGAATGTGGCATTATGCAGGCACGCTCTTAGGGGTTTTCACCTTTTCGCTCGTGTTTGGATTCCAGTATGCGCGCAATTCAGGCCTTGAAGCGCTGATTCTGGCTCTTTTTGCCCAAGTGGTGGCGACGTATGGCGTGCTGTTTGCGAGCCACTGGATCATTGAGGGTAATCAGCCCGTGGTGCTCAACTCTGTTGGTAAACAGAAGTCTCAATTATTCAAAGAGATGTATTGGGCGGCTCTGGGGAATTTTCGAATTCTCTGGCTCGCGCTCAATGAGCGCGTAGCTGAGGAATACAGAACCAATAACCTGTCTTCCAAGTAGCACAAACGCGTCTGCATTCGCCCCAAAGTCTTCTAACCACCTAAATATACAAGACAAAAACAGTTTAACAACTGTTAGAGTTGTGTTAGGAATTGGTTACGGTTATGTGATTGACCAACAAAGGCGTCGATCGCGTTTGCGTGCTCATTTCCACCACCTTATCCGAGTAGATCGAATTCGTTCGTAATCGCAAAAACATGCCTTAAAGGGCAGAAGGTTCACCTACCTGTCGGTAAAGAGCGTCGCTTGGAGCGATTCTTTTTCACGGCAGGCGCAAGCGCTCACCAGCGATATTGGAGAGCAAGGAGAGGTTTGTCATGGAAATGGTAAGTGGTCAGGTCAAGGTCTCTGATGCCTCGGTCAATGCTTCGACCATCAGCGTTCACGCGCTCACGCCAATCAGTGCGGCGTCGACGGCAGACGAGATCAAGCATTCCGATCGCATCAAGCGCGAGATTCTTGACCTCGCGCATCGTTCGCTCTGGCATCTGACCGGCAGCGGGTTGGTGTTTCCGCCGAGGCGTGATTCGCTCAATCGTGCTGACACCGAGCCCGAATCGGTGCAGGTGCTGTATGCCACCGAGGGCGATGGGAAGGTGGTCGGATTTCTCGTGCTGCATCTCGGGGCGGCAATCAGCTCGACCTACGCTGCCAAGACGGTTGCTTGTCTCATACAGCTCGGAACTCCGGTTCCGGCTTTCATTCGTTCCCTGTGTGTCGATCGAGAGATCCGACGCAAGGGTATTGGGCAAGCACTGCTTCGCGGTGCGTTGAGCGTCGCAGCTGAGCGCGGTGCGACGGCGGTCGCCGGGCACGTCAAGTCCCATCCGGACTCGGATCATCGAATGCTGACCGCGTTTTCTCGCGCAGGATTCAAGGAGAGCCAGGGGAGGGTGGTGATTCGCGGTACTCGGGAAAAGGACGGAGGGTTCTCGCGGCTTGATGATCATCCTTGGGGCCGAGATCAGATTCCGCAGAACATCGAGATCGAGTACGTCGTGTGGGTTGCTCCCGCGACGGGCTTTCGTCTCGTGAGCTCCGGAGATTCGATGCAAGTTGTACCTAGCGAGTGACAAAAGCTCGTTTGTCGCGTTCTTCGTCACTGGCACACAAGGACCAACGTGAGTGATCACATTCTGTGAACATTTGTAACATACCGGGAGGTTACCGCCCCCCGGCATGTTTTTGGGCTTTATGAACGAAAGAGGGGAACATCAACCGTCGAATCAAATCGACTCAAAGAAAGATTTTCCAGATGCGGCGCGTGATCGAATGCCTTCTGAAGGTTCGAAGCGGGAACCATGCTTTCTAAAGAGAGTCTCTAGGCGCTCGAGAATCGCCTTTGCCCCAAGGGACTGCGCGTAACTAATTATGCCGCCTCTAAATGGCGGAAAGCCAATGCCCATCACGGTGCCAAGGTCTATCTGTGCAGCTGCCTCCGGTCCTGGTTGACCAGCAACCGCTTCATCGAGGCAACGCACTGCTTCGTTTACCAAACGTAAAATCATTCTTTCAGCGAGATCTGGTTTCTCAGGCCCCGAGGCGGCAGGTGCATTTATCTCAAGTGCTGCGCGAGCAACGTCGGACGGCGTCGCTGACTTATCAGAGAAATCATAGAAACCTGCACCGGTTTTCTTACCTCGACGCCCTATGGCAAGCAGCTTTCGGGCGTGCTCCGGGGCTTTCATACGCTCGCCGTATCCGGCCACCATTATTTCTGAGACATGCTGCGCCACATCAAGACCAACTTCATCAAGCAGGCGTATGGGACCCATCGGCATACCGAAACGCTCAGCGGCTTGGTCAATCTCTTTAAAGCCAAAGCCCTCGGAGATAAGGAATCCAGCTTCGCCGATATAGGGTGAGAGAATTCGATTCACTAAGAATCCAGGCACATCATCGACCACAATTGGAAACTTGCCGAGCTTAGTCGCGAGTGCGGCGACGATGGCGATCGCGCGAGTGCCAGTCGCCTTTCCGCAGACGATTTCGACTAAGGGCATTTTCTCAACGGGGTTGAAAAAATGCATTCCGATCACGCGCTCAGGGCGGTCAATAACCGAGGCTATCTGCGAGATGGAAAGCGACGAGGTGTTAGATGCGATGATTGCATCGGGCGGTAATAACTTCGACAGATTCCCAAGCAGCTTTTGTTTGACCTCTAAGTTCTCAAAAATAGCTTCAATCACGAAGTGAGAATTGCCGAGGCTGCTTGGATCTTTAGTCGCTGTTTCAATACGGTTAAGGACAAAGCTTCTCTCTGTATCAGAGAGGTGGCGAGCCTTAGAAAGTGTGCCACGAATTTGAGAGATGCCGCGTGAAAGCGCTTCTTCCGAAGTGTCTTTCAATATCACGTGGCAGTCATTGCGCGCCAAAGACCCTGCGATTCCCGCCCCCATGACCCCAGCACCCACCACCACGGCGTGAAGATGCTCCACATCTTTGCGTGCGGGCTTGCCGAGGGCTTTTGCCGTTTCAGTAAGAAAGAAAAGTCGTACAAGTGATTTGCTTTCTGGCGTGACGATTAAGCGACCAAGCTCTTGAGCCTCAAAGCGGTAGCCTACTGCTAGGCCTTGTTCCAGGCCAAGCAAGACAGCGTTGAGAGCGGCAGGTGGTGCAGGATAGTGTCCACGCGTTTCGCGCGCGATACCGGCGGAAGCTTTCTTTTTCACTATAGAGCGACCCAATCCAGTATGGGTAAGCAGGCGATCGATCAGGCGCAGGCGAATTGCACGCGCAGGGCGATGGCCGAGTGCGACTTCTTCTGCGCGCTGACGCAATCGTTCGACCGTAGTAACCTCATTTACTAACCCGCAGGCGAGTGCCTGTTTTGGTCGCAGCGTTTTGCCGGCGAGAATAATATCGAGCGCCTTTGGTAATCCGACCAAACGCGGGAGTCGTTGTGTGCCGCCGAATCCAGGGAGAATCCCGAGTTTAATTTCTGGAAGTCCAATTATACTGCTGCGGTGATCAGTAATTATTCGAATCTTACAGGCAAGTGCAAGTTCGCAGCCACCGCCGACACATGGGCCGCTAATGGCAGCGACGGTGACGCAGGGAAGCGACTCAATGATGGAGAAAATGTCTTGGCCCTCTTTCGCAAGTTGCGCAGCCTCAGCTGGGTTCGACACATTCTGAATAAGATTTAGATCAGCGCCTGCGGTAAACATATCCGGTCCAGAGCCGGTGATGACGAGACCTTTTGGCGGAGAAGCTTTTAGAGCTTCAACTGCAGAGCGCAGAGATTTCATGCGCTCAAACGTCAGGGTGACTACGCGTTCTTGTTCGGCGCCGAGACGGAGTATCGCTAGGCCGGACTCAAGACGATCGACGCTGACCGAGCCGGGTGCAGCAGGGCCGGGTGCAGCAGGGTCGGGTGCAGCAGGGTCGGGCCCTGTGTGAGATGGTGGATGAGAGGCGACACCGTTTGACGGTGTCCCGTTTGATGAGGTTGTATCCTTCGCTGGAGTGGCAGGTTGATCTACCGGAGGTTGACTCATGAGGTAGTTAATAGAACAAAGCCTACCGAAAACCCAATAGAAGACTTAGCAGGGTTGTGGAAAACTCATTTCACGACCCTGCTAGGCAGGACAGGATGTCCGAGCGCGGACTGGAGCAAAGCGTAAGTACGCGAAGCGATGCGGATTTCGCGCCGCTCGTCGCGCGAAAGAAGCTTGGAGCGGGTGAAAAAGTGCCAAGGAGGGTACTTTTCACCAGCCTGTTAGTGGGGGTGGTTTTTGTGCCCCGGAGGAGATAAGGGCGTTCCCGTAGAGCTCACTTGGGCCGAGTCAAGCCATGAAAGGAAGTGACCCTGCGGTCTTAGGTTGTGAGCGATGTGGTGCACCATTTTCACTGGTCTCTACGGGCACATATGGTTAAGAGGGTTTGTCGGTGTGGTTTATCACATTCTCGCCCCCCTTTTCCTTTCCTCCAATCTCAAGCGCATCATCAACCGCAACGCCTTGAATTCACGAGCTTACCTGCTTGGAGTGTAAGTATTTTAAAAATATCTTACTTATCAATAAAGTAAGGAGATCTTAAATTTCTTACATCGCAAAAAAAGTAATCGAAGACACCATCTCGGCTACCAGCCAGGGGACATCCACGTTGCCGGTTGAAATGCGGCGCCAGTGGGGCATAACCGAACGCGGCGCGAAGCTGACCATTCGCTTTTATCCCGATCGCGGAGAAGCGGTTATATCCAAGCCAGCTACATTCGAAGAAATTCAATAGATGACATCAAAGCACCTATCTCCTGAGCGCGCGCCACTTTCCGATGTGAGTGATTTTTACCAAAGCCGTGGAAAGAAGTAGCCATGGGTCTGTCATCTGGCTCTCTCGATGCAAATGTACTGCTCCGTTTATTACTGCGAGACATTCCGTCTCAGAGCGAACTCGCCCTAGCGCGAACGCCCAAAGAGCTGCTTGGCTTCATCGGGAAGCACGATCCATTGCTTGCTACTGCCGCGGGACTCGCGCACCAGCGCCTTGAACAAAGGTTCGGCATCACTCAAGTGGCGGAGCCGACCATCGTCCATTTGTACCAGCATAGGAGTCTGGAAATCGCCTGCATGTACGTCGCTCGTCTCTACTGAGTGCAGGTAATAGCGTGGGTCAAACCCGGCTTCGATAACGGTCTCGCGGGCCTTCTCCAAAAGCGCCGCTTCGCTATCGACTTCGTGCACCCGGACGGTTTTAAACAATCTGCGATCTATTAAGCGTCGTGAAAGATCGCTAAGAATTTTGTCAGAGCCATCGGCCCAGCGCATCAGGTGATATTTCCACCAGGACTCACGCATTGAGAAAATGGCAGAAAGCGGCAGCACTTCAGGTGAGGCCGCAGCGAGTACCTGTTGCATGACTTCGTCTGCGAACGGAATCTTTTCTCCAAGGTCACGAGCGCGTTGCACCACCGCACGGTTTATAGTGTCAGCCGCGAGCAGCACGCGGTGCTGGTAAATCTGGCGATACATGGCGTGACGAGACAGTGTGAAATGCATCATGGCATCTAAGCGACTCTCATTGAGTGCCAGGTGATGATCTGCGGTGAGTTGCATTGCTTCGGTCAAGGCCGCGACGTTGTACCGTCCGTAGCTGACACCTGCCAGGATACTGTCGACAATACACCAGTTTCCGCGGTCCACATTCCATCCGCCGCCGCTGATAATTTCCCAGGTCCAGGCGGGTACGCTGCTGGATTCTTCAAGGATGGCAGTGACGGTTTTGCGAACATCAGGGCCGACGCGGTCTAAGATCGATCGAATTGAGGGGTCTTCGTTAATAATTTTTGCCGAAAGGTCTTCGTGAGTGTCTGGCTGCCCTGGAAACCAGGCTTTAAAAGCGGTGTGCGAACCAGGAGCTAGGTGCCCAATGTCGTGTAAAGTTGCCGACAATAACACCGCAGTTCGATAAGGGGTGACACTTTCAGGGAATCGGATTTGGAGCCGATCCATCAAGAGCTTTGCGAGGTGTGCAACGCCAATGGAGTGACCGAAGCGCGAATGCTCAGAAAACATATAAACCAAGCGGGTGTTCGCAGTTTGTGAAATATCCCGCAGACGCTGGAACCAGGGAGTGTCGATTATGCGAAGCACTGCCGCTTCTGCCGGGTCTTCGGTCGAGAAGTCAATCAGTTGGTGAACCACATCAGCGAACGTTACTGTCGACATACAAAAGCACCTCTATGGTGTGACGGTTTCCTGATTTCGCGCGGAAGCAGAGGGTTGAGGAAGGACCGGAATTGGCAGCTGCCCCACAATTTCAATTCCAAAGCTGTTGATACCCACCAGGTTACGAGTGGTGCCGGTAAGTACTTCGGCACGAGTGACGCCGAGATCGCGTAAGATCTGAGCCCCCAGCCCATACTCACGCATCATCCAGGCAGGCTTTAGCCTCGTATCAACTGGTGGGCTCGATTCTTGGTCGTGCTGCTGATCTGAATTTGAGCGTGAATTAAGTTGAGGACCAAACTGAACTTTGAACGGTCTACGCAGATATACAAAGACGCCCGCAGGCCGATCGTTGAGTGCCGCAAGGCAGCGATCGATCTGATTTCGAGTGCTCTCTGAACGCGAATCGAATATGTCACCAAAAGTAAGCTCGGGTTGTACTCGAACGAGGACCGAAGGTGCGTTCTCAATCTGTCCTTTCACCAACGCGATGTGCTCTAGAGAATCAAACTGGGAGCGATAGACCACCGCCTTCAGTTCGCCGCCGAAGCGGGTAGGCAGTTTGGCTTCAGCCACTCTTACGACCAGGTGCTCGAGTTCAAGGCGCGCACGAATGAGCTGAGAAACACTTAGGACCGAAATCGCCTTTTCCTTTGCAAGCGAGGTAGCGTCATCGAGACTCAGAAAGTTACCACTAGGGTCGAGTGCGTCTACGACAACGGCGGCTTCGGTGAATCCGCTGGCGGTAACGAGATCGACCGCAGCCTCAAACACGGAATTTTTCACCAAGGCACCGCCGGGAAGCGTTTCCACGGGGAAGATGTGACCTGGTCGTACTAGCTTCCTTGGAAGGAGCTCAGTGTCGCCTAGAATCGCAATGGTCTTTGCTCGATCGGAAGCGCTGATACCAGTGGTGACGCCTTCTCTGGCCTCGACTGAAGTGCACATCGTTCGGAGTTGAGAAGAGCTGTCTTGCGCGGCTGCGCTTGCGCCAGAGTTATTTGATTTCTCCATCAGGGTGCGCGTCATGCGTTCCAGCAGCAGAGATCGAGCTCGTTCCGCGCGTACCGCGACGAAGGTCAGGCCGCCGCTCATCGTCAAAATTTCGTTTACCACTTCGGGGGTTATGTTTTGAGCTGGCGCGACGAACGCCACACGCTCGGGCATGACTGAGTCATCAACCAGAAGAGCGAGGTGGCGAGTTCGCAAAGCCGTCGTGGCCTTCGCAAATGATTGAGCAGCGGGTTCTTGAGTGCGGAAGTGGCTCATAAGGGGCAGGAGAGCTGGTTAAACGGTCTAATACGCGTGCACGATAGCCCGGCGGCGAAATGGATCAAAGGGGAGAGGCCCCGGGGATTACGAAAAGTTCCTACTAATTTGGCTGGGTGCATTCTGAGCCTTTGCTCAGAAAGGTCTTGAATTTCTGAGGTGTTGCGGAGGCGAAGATAGCGGTCAAGACCTACCAAAAAAACGTCGATGAGCATAATCAGCAGCGAGGAATAGTAGCCCCAAAGAAGGGTCGCGCGGCAGAGGGGCCCGTCCCAAGCGGGAATCGTCTGATCAGCGACTAAGTGCAGAATGGTCGATTCTTCGCCTCGATTGTACTTCCGTACATCGAGGAGTTGAGATCGACTGAGTCGCAAGATTGTTGGTGTTAAGACTAGGGGTGTTAGAGGTTGTATGCAGTTACCACACAAATCAAAGGTTATCGAAAACGCAGAGGGCCTGGAGTCTGTTCAGTCTGAGGCCTTGCAGCGTGCGCGTCGAACCGCCTTTGTCTCTCGCTTTATCGTGCTTCGCGAAGCGAAGCGCTCTCGTGCTCATCGAACTATAGAGATGATGGAATGGGATTCCGAGGCCTCCGCAGAGGAGCTTTGTCAGCAGTTCCGACAGATCTTCGTGGATAATGGGGATAACATGGGCCCCGTTGATCGCGACCTTCGACGGGCAATGGCCCACTCAATGCGATCGCTGCATTACTTCATTCATGAGTACTCAAATCGAGCCACCACGTCTTTTGTTGAGGCACTTTTTGATTACGAGCGCTCGAATAAGCTTCTCTTCGGCGATGATGAACAGCCAAAGCTCGGTGGATGGAGACTTCCGTCCGAATTGGCTCGTGCAAGGTCAAAGGTGCGCTCTACTGAAGCACTTGGACAGCATGTAGTTGGAGTGGTGGCGAATGAGAGTCCTACGACTTCCGGGCGAGAATTGTAGCATTCGTGACAGAATCGATAAGTTCCTTTGAGGAGAGATGACCCGTGCAACGTGAACGAGCCATCGCGCTTCAGTATGACGAAGAGGACTCTATCCCGCGCGTGCTCGCGTCCGGAGCGGGAGAGGTGGCGCGTCAGATTCTGCGTATCGCAGCCGAGCACGATATTCCCGTTCATCAAGACGAAGCACTCTCTCAGCTGCTTTCAAACCTGCCACAGGGTGCTCGTGTGCCGCCTGAAACCTATGAGCTGATCGCCGAAGTGGTCTGCTTTCTGTATGGAATCGAGCGAGAAGTTACCGCCCAGCAAGCTAATCCGCTACCTTGACATCGATGTCTTGTCCGTCCCCAGCACGCCTTTCGTATAGGAGGGGCAGGCTCTTGATTGGCGAGTGGCCTGGAGCCCTACAGAGCCAAGACCTAGTATCCTGAGTCCAGAGTTCGAAGAATAAGTCTCGCCGCGCTCGCTGATCTCTTTTTCAATATTTATTGAACTAAACAAAGAGTTCAGAGAGAGAGCAGCGAGAAAGACGCCCAGAGAGGTTTCTCGCCTAGGACACGAGCACCTGGACACGAGCACCTGGGCACCTCAGGAATCGCCGCTACTGCTTAGAACAGTGCATAAATAAACGGGGACAGCGGTGAGCTTGCAGTCGCTACGATCAAGACCCCGAGTAGTAGGAATACGGAGACCATAGGGATGAGCCACCATGCTTTCTTCTCCATAAGTAAGGCGAAGAGCTGTCGAATTGTGCTGGATCTTCCGCTGCGGCTATGTCCCATAACTACACTGTCCCAAATCTACACGGTCCCAAATCTGCACTGTCCCAAATCTGCACTATTTTGTCTGACGAAATTCGATGAATCTGAATCGACCCTTACCTCAAGGGGGTATTCCTGAGGCGAAATCCTGGCATACCACCACGGTGAGATCAACTTTATCCCAACGTGGCAGTTCTCAGTAGGGGAATAGCACAAATGAAAGGGTTGTGGCGGTCACGCCCTCAAGAGTATGGCGGTCACGCCCTCAAAGGTATAGCGGTCACGCCCCCACACTTAAGCAGCAACTTTTGCCACTTCTGGCTCAAAGCGTTCAAGGATGATTCGATCGACTTCCTCGATTAGCGAACCTATCGCGTAGGCCCAGACGTACTGCCCCGCGCGCTTGCCGGTAAGCACTTCTGCTATCTCGCCTCTATCTTCGACGCGATGCTTAATGAAGAGCTGACGCCCATCGGTGAGCATTACCATGTCCGCTGGGTTCTTGTGGAGCTTGGGTAACCGTTTCCTGAGGTAGTCGATACCTCTGCGGAAACGATTTACGGGAAGGCCTTCTCCCTTCATGCGAAACAGCCAGCAGAGGAGTACAAGATCTGAATAGGAATACTTTCTTCGACCGCGTGAGCGACTTTTTCCAGTCGAAGGAACCAGGTTCGTTCTTGCGTAGTAGTTAAGAAGAGCAAGGCCAATCTTTTCTTCGCCCTGAGTGAGCGCGCGAAGAATAAGCTGCACGTCCTTTGCAGTAAATTCACGATCGAGCATCTCAATTCCCTGAACCGCGACTTCTTTTACCACGGAACCTCCCTACCTCACTGGCCTACCTAACTAGCCTGGCACAACCGACGTGATACCATATCCCTTCGACAGTTAGTTTACGTTAATTAAACGTGGACCACTCCACTGTCAATCCGGAATCTTTCTAAAAACTCGGTAATTGCAAACATTTAGCTGCGCTAAGTGGTTGTACTATGAATGGTCGGAGCTCTTAAGCCAGGCCTTTATGGTTGGCAGCGCTTTATTTTAACAAGTTTAAAGCTTGACGGAATCGTTTAACTTTTCGGGTTAGGGAGGCTGGCGCCTTACTCTTCAAAAATTCCGAGTGCAACCGGCACCGGATCGAATCCGTTAATGGCGACTGCTACTGCGGTATCGGATGAAGAGGAGGAGCGTGGCGCAATGAAGATTTGAGCAGACCCGCCTCCGTCGAGATTGAGCGCGTTCACGCAGCCGACTGACTCATGCAACAGCGCGTCTTGCAGTTCTTCGAAAGTGAGGCCTCTCAACCCGGCAGAACTCGCCGCAAGGATCACTCGGTTATCTCTATCCCTACAAACCGCGGCTCGTCCGGTGCGGGAGTCGTTCTTTAGTCCAGAAGTGGCTACTCCGTCGATCGCAAGTCGAGGTCCAGCTTGTACCGCTTCAAGTACATTGTGTGAGCGAAACTGAGAACGAGATAACACATCAAGACCAAAGCGCGTGACTTGCAGCACTCCGGTAAGAGTTCTTCCCTTTTGATGCATGTTTTGAATCACGACGCCGCGACTGATCAGCAAGCCCAGAGGGTGTCCAGACTCATCAAAGAAGCTCGCGTTAATACAAGCGCTCGCATGCGCTAGGCGACAAAGTGAACGTACCTCGGCTCGGGCCAGGCCAAATTCGGCAGAGCGAATGAGGCGTAGCTTGGTCTTCGCCAGACTAGACCTCACCATGACTAGTGGCGCTTGAAGAAAGGAGCCCTCGGGGAGGAACTCGCCGAGGTCGAGATCAGGGGCGATTGTGCGCCATGTCCTACCCCGAGCGGAGTCTGCACTCGAAGTCGGGGGTGTCTGACTGCTACCCGAAGTCGGGAGTATGAACACAAACAGGATAGTCGCGCAGATTACTGCCCCACAGTGAAAGGGGATCAGCAACTTGGCACGCGCTGCCTTTGCTACCCTATTTGAGGGGAGGCCGCGGCTTGCTGGGATAAAGGCATGAAGGAAGTCGCCACCAGGGGGGCGGCTGATAACGAGGCGATCTGGGGTTGAGGGCAGCATTGCTTCCACGGTGTCAGAGCCTACTACAACTTGCACGGAACAAAAAAAGCCGACCACCTTTTTTAGAGGTGGCCGGCTTCACCGCTTAATTGCTAATACCTCACTCCTTCGGTGGTCTCCATGACAATTCTGCTTCAGGGCAAGCCCTTGACAGTTGCGAGTCAACCTATCTTCCCTCTAAAGCCTTGAAGGCGTAGAGCAAAGAAGGACCCTGAATGACGCTCAAGACCTGCCGGGGAAGGTGTGTGTGTGTGTGGTATCGGAGGACACCCCGGCAAGCCCCTACTAGCCCTTCGTGGGATAGACCATCGAATGCGTAGGGACTTTAAAAGCAAAGCTCATGCCAAGACCCTTTTGTCGTGCTGGCGGCTGAGACGCTTCGCGAGTGGATCGGCGAGAGGGTCACGTGGACCGGTTCGGCAGATCTCGCCGGGGGCCGGGAGAGTGTTTGCCGCTTTGGGAAATATTTTCCCAGAGAGATGCGGCCCCCGACCGCGAGACTTAAGAGCCAGCCGAAAGAGCTTCGAGGTGATTGTAAGTGGAATGAAGTTTCCATTGATTGACGGAGTGAAATGGGTCAGTCATGACGGCAAAAATAGCATCTGACCACGTTTTCATTATGCATTTTGATTGAGGGAGCGCTTGTGCGGGACGAAGAAATACGGAGAATCGCTGTGCAGGCTGACCTCAGCGAACGTGGTGTTCGGAGACTTTTGGGCTCGCTCCGAGTTCTCGCCGAGGAGCCACAGAGCGCTTTACGGGCTGAAATTGGACTCAACCTTCAGCCAGTTGCGATCTTGGAAAAAGCGAATCCAAGCTGCATCGAGCCGATCGTGGGGGCGCTGCGTGAGTACCGTAATTCGTGTCCTCGCGTTGTTGAGTGGGTCGGGCGCGGTGACTTTTCGGAGGCTCAAAGCAGCCGCTTTGAAAAACGAGTGCTACTGCACGCGGTGCGAACTGCGAGTCGGATTCGAGCGGCACTTTTGAGGGCCATGCCGGCGCCTTCAACCAGTACAGTCGAGGGATGACGCATCTTTCCACAGGATATTCACAGGTACGGAATTGTTTTGAAATTTGTGCGGCATGCGCTACTCTTAGCACCGCATGGACGGAGAAACATTTCGATCGCGGTTGCTGATGCTATTGCAGCGCAGCCGCCAGGCTCATCGCCTGTATTCTTCAATGGAGAGATCCCAGAAGGGGGAAGCTGCCGAGTATACAGAAATGCAGGCAGCTGCATGGAGGCTCGTCAATGCTGAACTGGTGAAGCAGCTCACTTCCTTGCTTGATGGACCTCACACCAGACAGCTTCCGATGCAGGTCGCTCATCTCCGCGACAGATTTCTTGCAGAATTTAGAGAAGCCGAAACGGCACTGAATCAGCGCCACAGAGAGGTCGTCGTTGCCGCTGAGCGCGGAGATTTCATTCGTACTGCGCTGGTGAGCCGCACGTTGGTGGCGACTAAGGCGCGATCGCAAGCAGCATCTGCCGCATGTTCCGAGCTAGAGGAAGCGCTTAAAGGAATTGCGGGCGTGCCAGGAGTTCCACTAGTGCGCCCGGAAGGTGTCGGTGCGAACTCTGTCAGTGCGAACCCAGCTAGTGCGAGCCCGATAATGCGGTCCGATAGAACAGCGAAGTTAGAAGGCGGAGGAAGATCGTTGTTAGGAGACCTCCGAGATCAGCAATCTGTTCGCTCTGTCACATTGGAGTCTAGTGGCGATACGCCAATGATTGAGCGACATTCTTTTGGGGGGAACTCTTTCGAGGCTTTTGGGGGGAACCCTTTCGAGGTCGCTTCGCGCATGCGCTCGACGTCAGTACAGCTTTCCAAGGGGATATCGGGGGCGAATCCCTCGAGCGAGGCAAAACTTTCCCAGCAAATCACTGGCGCAGAACTTGTGCGACGGGCCCAGAATCGAATTCCTGGTAATGAAGTTGCGCATGGGACTGTTTCGAATGGGGCTGTTTCGAATGGAACTGTACCCCATCGGAGTTTGCGATCCCTTTCCTCAGAGCAGCGCAGTTTAACTACGGGGAGCGCGTTGCCGCGAGAAGCAAAAGTGATCCCACTCAGACGCCGAAGCTCCTAAGAAAAAGCTCGTATCCGTTCACGGGGTAAAAATTAACTGTTGGAGTTAGGAAGTCTTTGTGCTGAAAGAGACTCGGTGGTGGCAGGTCGGTGGTCGTCCCCTTGTGGGGTACGGCTACATCTTGTGAGCCGCGTACGGCTAGCTCTTGTGAACCGGATACGGTTACATCTTGTGAACGGAGAGTATTTTCACCCCCGATTTGCTCCGCAAATCGACCCGTTAGGGGCAACACGGAATTAAGCTTTCGTTGCAGTGATCTGTAGACAACCCGAGAACGCTTACAAAATTTCCAAGCGACACGCATGTTGCTCTTGATTCTCTTACTTCAATTAAGTTAAACCTAGCCTCCGTTGTCGGGCAGGGTTCTGCGGTGATACTTCAGCTTGCTTGATAACTTTTCTGCTTATTGGGCCGCGGGCACTCCGTGTTGTCTCGCGGGCGCCCTGTGTTGTCTCGCGGGTGCCCCGTGTTGTCTTGCAGCTCTGTGTTGTCTTGCAGGCGCCCCGTGTTGTCTAGCAGGTGCTCAGTGTTGTTTTGCGGGTGCCCCGTGTTGTTTTGCGGGTGCCCCGTGTTGTCTTGCAGGGGCTCAGTGGACACGGTGGCACTTAAAGCGAGTGATGCGGTTAGTTCCTGATTCAGGGAGTCCTTCGATGAGAGAGAACTTTATCCCACCACACGGTCGCAGAATCACGAGAAGTCTTTTCTTGGCAAAGAAAGCAGCGGAGAGCATGTCCACCCGGAATTCAGCAGTGAAGGGAGTAATTGTTAGGGCAAAGCCGTTGCTTTCTCTGGTGCGCGGTTCCGATGCAAAGGGCCGCAGTACTCTCGAATTTCAGAGCGAATTTCAGAGCGCTCAAGATGCGCAGACGGAAAGCCTCCTAGTGCATACAAGTAGCGGAAAAGCATCGGGCCGTATGCCGGGGCCCTTGCCCAAGCTGACGCTGGTGCGTTCTGAGTCAAGCAGAGACGCGCTTCTTTCTAGGTCGCGTGGTATGGGGAGTGAGAATTCGAAGGAAGAAATACTGAGCGGGCTTGCAGACTGCAGAGACGCCCTTCAAGAACCAGTGCATATTCCTGGGAGCGAGGCGATCGGCATGATGGCTGGTCTCGAGGATAGAAGAGTGCGAGCGCAAGCGCATTTGCGAGCAGCGGGCGCAATTATCGGAGAGACTAGCGAGGACGGAAGGCTTCTAAGCTGGCTTCTAGAAGATTGTGCTGAAGTTCTTGAACGTGAGCTTATGATGAGCTCAGCGGATTCGGAGCCTAGAGAGAGTCAGTTTGGCCTTTGAGTTGGCTGGCTGTCGATGTTCGAAGCGAGCTTCGATCGTGAGCCCTGTCGTGAGCAGGGGCCGCTGTCGTGAGCATGGTCCGATTGTGAGGGGCCGCAAGACGACGTGTCTACCGAAGGGAGCTCTGAAAAACTAAATCTTGGTGGTCTTAGTGGTTCAAACAAACTCTAGAAATTGGCCTACATTTGATTGAACAACAAAGATCATAAAGCGCGCGAAGATAGAAACACGGGATATTCAGAAATTCCCTATCCTACCTGGGTCAAAACACGAACCGGCGCGCCGGTGAATGCCGAGACGACCGGGACCGGTCCAGGACCAAAGGTACGATCAATTAAGGTTGCCCAGCACAGCACTCGGATGCCGCGGAGTGTCGCCTTTGTGTGCGCCTCTAAGCTCGATCTTGCCGTGGTAATTACGTCGGTGACGAGGATGGCGTTCTTACCTCGATATTTCTCACCATGACCATTAGACAGTTTGCTTTCGACGTAGGGCTCAAGCGGAATCTCTCCGGCATCAGGAAAGAGCTCTGAGTACATGGCGCTTAAGCGTTCCGCAAAGAACGTGTATCCTCCACTTAGCTTAAGAAATACATGAGGGTGTTGAGGCGACAGAAGGTTTCTAATGCGTCGCGCAACATATTCGGCGCACATGTTAAGATCGTGCTCTGTTAAATACTCTACTCGATAATAGACGCTGCTTTCGCAGCGACCGCCGATCGGTACAGGGACCTCATATTTTTCCGTTACGCGCTCGAATAACTCGTTGATGTCGTCCATCGATGTCATGAATATGATTCCTTAGCGGCTTAACCCTTCGGCCAGTGATTTCTCACCACTGCTAAATACAACTGCCGAACACAACAACCTTCCTGCGAGGCTTCGGGGACTTCGAATGCTATCCATGGATGTCATCATGGCCTAGGCCCGGGGTCTCGCGAAAGACAAGGACGAGGCTAACATACTAGAGGCTGGATAAACCACGTGAGTTTTATCCGAAAAGGAGCAGGTGAAGTTAAATAGAGGGGTAACTGCGCGCATAGATTCAGTCGGCCGACTCTTTGAGAAGTGTTCCATCCCTTATTGTTCGGGGGAGCTATTCCTTGCAGTGCTTATGGCGAGCGACAGCGGGGCGGAGCGATTTGATGGCTCGCCAAGGAAGGAGTCAATTTTAGACACCATAAGACTTGGCGAGACATCTGAGAGGTCATATAGGCCCTTTAGCTGCTCTAATCCTCGTACCGCCTCCTCCGGGTTCTGCTTCACATATTCAATGGCGATGTCAGTAACTCGAGACGCGTCTTTCCAGCCCTGCACATAACCCGCCAAGTAGTTGGCCTTCTGTTCAAAGCTGAGCAGTTTCCAGACTGGGTAAATCGGGGTGCCAGATGATGAAGCCGGAACTGGGTCCTCAGAGGTATCGCCCGCTTGTGCGAGTGACAGGCTCGGCCAGAACGCGAACAGGCTAAGCGTAAGAATCAAAGTTAATGGGGCTATTCTAAGTCCTAAAGCTGGCTCAGCTGATAGCAGGTGGTTTTTACGGAGTCCCATGTTGCCTTTCTAAATTGGGGTAGTTTTATCAGAGACGGGCACGCCGGATGGCTCACATGCTTATAGGACGCTACCCGTAAAAAGGGCATCTTTGGCGGGCTATCCAGGCACACACTCATTTGCACGCCCTCTAAAACCTCGGTAGTATAGTTAAGGGCATAACAACTTAACAACATGGGTATTTTTGTCCCGTGAGTGGTTTCCTTAGGGCGGAGAATGGCGTCCCGGTAAACGGCTTGAGCGTGAGTTCATTACGTTTGGTTCGGAATTCGGGCTGCTATAGCGCTGAAATTTCTGCGGTGAAGATTATTTTGTGAAGATTATTCGAAAGGCGACTCGAGCAGTACGCTGTCGAGATCTTGTGATAGGGGCAGGTGCACCAATCTCGGTGCAGTCGATGTGTGCTACCCACACCCAGGATATTCCGGCCACCCTGAACCAGATTTCTACGCTTGTCGATCACGGAGCAGATATTGTTCGCGTTGCAGTCGATAGTAAGAAAGATGTAGAGGCGCTGCGTGAGTTACGAAAGAAGAGCACTGCTCGGCTCGTAGTAGATTTGCAAGAGAGCTATCGCCTGATTGCGCAAGTGGCCGAGATTGTCGATGGCGTTCGGTATAATCCCGGACACCTTCATCACCACGAAAAAGACGTTCCGGTTCGTGAGAAAGTGGCCCACATTGTGGCGGCCGCCCGTGCGCATGATTGCGCGCTGAGGATCGGAATTAATTTTGGCTCGCTTGACCCTGAGAAGCGAGGGGAAAACCACGACCCGCTTGAAGCCGCCCTCAATTCTGCTCGCGAACATGTGACGTTTATGGAAGAACTCGGCTTCTCCAACTACGTGGTAAGCCTGAAGAGTTCAGATCCCAACGATGTGATTGATATCAATCGGCGTTTTTCAGAGGAATTCCCCTTTATTCCGATGCATCTGGGTGTGACTGAAGCGGGCATGTTGCCCATGGGCGAAATCAAGACCCGGGTTGCCTTTGAAAATTTACTGGCCGAAGGCATCGGCGACACCATTCGCGTTTCCTTGACGCTGCCCTTTGACCGAAAATATGAAGAGATTTTGATCGGGAAGCAGATTGTTGCAGACGTGAATGCCGGAAGGTTCCGCTCTGTGCCACGCTTTATTCAGGCCGGACTTAACATTATCTCCTGTCCATCTTGCTCGCGGGTGGAGAATCTTCAGTTCGTTGAACTAGCCGAAAAGGTGCGAGAGCTCACGCGCTACGCAGCCAATGAGAATCTCACCATTGCGGTGATGGGTTGTCGCGTGAATGGCCCGGGTGAGAGCGATGACGCTGATCTTGGGCTTTGGTGTGCCCCAAAGCATGTGAACATGAAGCGACGCGGAGAGCTTCTTGGGGCCTTCGGATACGATGAGATTCTTCCTCGGCTTAAGCTCGAGTTGGATGCGCTCGTTGCTGAGCGCAAAGTGGTTTCTGGTGACGACTCAGTCATTGTAGGTTGAGTGGTGAGGCGATTTCATTGGAGTGACACCAGTGCTCCGGGCGATGGCCGTCATGGTAAGGGTTATGCATGAGTACAGGTTCGGATGATGAGCGTGGAGGCGATGCTGCGTCTTCAGGAGGTCGGGACCAAAAAGGTATTGACGGGCAGCCTGACTCTTCTGATTCCAGGCTATCAGATCTTACTCGGTCAGATCTCAGCCCAACTAAGCAGAACATAAGCGCCGATATTGCAAGTGATGAGATAGAGGAGTTTCTTGGACATGCCGCGCATGGTGCGGGGTCTTCCCGAGCATCCGATGTTATTACCAATATCGAGCGGCTCAGCACGGAAGAGCGAACTATGCTCGATCGAGCGCTGCACGCGGCACAAGATTCTGATGGTTCTCTTTCTCAGACCAGCCAGACCTCAGGAGTCGTGGTCGGCGCCCTGCGGGGGAGTCAGCCTGCCTGGGACGTTCGCCCGCTGTTGCTTGATACCGCAGTGTCACGAGACGGTGGTGCGCGCTCTTTGCATTTAGTTCGGCTATCGCATCCCGAAGCCTATCTCGATCCTCAACGGAAAGGATTTCTTGAACAACTGTTGGGCGCTATTGAACGGGGTTTAAGCTCAGATAGCGTGCATGAGGCACTCTCTCAGGGAGTGTTTTCCTGCGGGATGGCGAGGGGACAGTTATGGATTCGACGACCATATTTTGAAAGCGTACTCTCCGATCTTGATGTGGGAGGCAGAGCTTCCGAAGAGAAATTTCAGAACGTACTTTTCGCCCAGAGACTCATCACGCTTATTACCACACTGCAATCGGAGGGATTGATTCATGGACATATCTGCCCTCAAAACATAGCAGTGATCGACGAACATCCTATCCTGATCGACTATGGTTTCTATGTACTGGACGCTAAACATCTGCAGTTCTCTGGTTTTGCGGCACCAGAGTTGGCGCGAAGTCCGGTTCCGACCGTAGCGACTGATGTGTTCGGGCTTGGTAAGGTACTGCGACGCCTTCTTTCCGAGAGTTTAAGTTCTGAGCATCGTGTATTTCTCGATAGCATGTGTCATCCCGACCCAGAACGTCGGCCCGACATGCGAGTGGTTAGGGAACGGTTCATTCCCGCTGAACGAGTTCGCGTTACGCCGTCTGCTAGAGAGCCTCGGGCAGGTGCGAGACGCGAGATTGCTACAGAACGGCAGCACAACATCAGATCCGGTAAGCTGCTTGGTCGAGAAGGAGAGGTGTCAGCGCGATCCTCCGTGGCCGATCGGGGCACTCAGAATCCTTCTTCTCGATCTCAGAGTGGAGCGTCGAGTATATCCGCGCTGCAAAGCGCGGAGCTTCAAAAGAGTGAAAATGTTTCGCCAGCGCAATCGGTAGCGACGGGTGAGACCTTAAAGCAAGCTAAGAATTTCTCGCGTTTAATAGCGCACATAGCCCCGGTGTCCCGGCGTGTTCGCGGTAGTATCGTCGCGTTACTGGTGGGGACGCTGCTTGGAGTTGCCATTTGGTCGTTCTACACTCCTTACAGCGAGCGAGTGCTTCAATACCAGCATGCCTGGGAGAGTGCCGAAGTGGACGAGCGCTTTGAGGTCGTTCATGCGGCCCTCTATGATGACGATTCAGCGGCTCAGGACGTCATAATGGAGGATGTGGCCACGGGCACGCGGCGACCCGGGGTGCGCTTAGGCCTCCTTAGAGTCGCGTTCAATTCACTCTGGGCCGAGGAGCTTAACTCGGACGACAGAAAGCAGGCGCTCATTTTCTCGCTCGCATCTCTGATGCGTACCCCGTCACCAAAGGGAGTACCGCTTCGTGATATCCATCCAGGGGTGCAGCTTGCAGCGATAGGAGATCTCGATTTCACCCTTTCCGAAGGTCAGTTCGATGACATCCCCGTTTCTTCGCTCGCAAACTTGCCGCCTCCCTATGGGCCCCCGTTTATTGAGCTCGAGAAGCTTGGAGTGAAGTCGATGGGGGACCTGCGGGCGCGAGCTCTGGCACACATCGTGGTGGGCAATCTTGGAGACGATGCGGTGACTAAGTTCGTTGGGTCTAAGAATCCGCCCGACGAGTTTCTTGCCCACGCGCTAGTAGTGGCCCCCTTCGCCGAACTTTATCCAGACGTTGCGAGACAACTCTCGGTACGAATGCGTGAGCGCGACGATATATTTACGAGGAGAAGTGAATGGTTTCGTAGTGACCCGGCAGGGCATTGGGCAAGTATGCCGGAGGCTACTCAGGTGGCGCTTGCACTCGGAATTTTCCCGAATGACACGCTCGCTGATGAGCGCTTGGCAGATCTTCTTTCTTTTCCCTCTGCTCGAGTAAGAAAATCAGCGGTGGCTGCCCTGGTGAAAAATTTTGATGCGCCGCAGGTAGATGAAACGTTGCAGTTTATTGCGGGTGACGAGCATCGCCTGACGCGGCCTCAGATAGTTCTTTTGGTAAGTGCACTAATATTGGGACAACGTGAGCCGCAGAATCCTAGCGTCGGATCCTTTCTTTCCACCTGGTTTCGCACGAACCCCGATCCGCAAAGCGTCTTGGTTTTGCTCACTTCGCGTCGTGCGATAGAGTCTCCTGCGTCGGGGCCTGATCCATTCAACATCGAAGCGACACGATATCTTTCGACAAGAAATTGGGATGCGTCGATTGCCCAGTTGCGGGCGCTCGTTTTTCATCGTGAGAAACTTGCACGAGCGATGGCATATTCCCGTATGGACGCAGCAATTTCAGAAGAGCGTGCGCTTCTGGAGGAAGCGGTTCGCAGTGAAGATGACGTTCGTCTTCGCACTCAGATTCTTGGCAAATTGAAATCCGCAGAGGTGCTGCGGAGTCTCCCGTCAAGGGCTTCAGACGGGGGAGGACCTTCCACAGGGAACCGGACTTCAAAGCGACATTCGGGAACCACCTTTCTTGAGCCACTTCCCGAGGTAACTGATGATGGAGAGGTGCCTGCTGACGGGGGCGAAGAGCTTGATTCTCCGATTTAGTTTTGAAATTGCGGTGAGCACGCCGCATTCGAGAGTGGGTTAACACCGTGCCACCGTTACAAATCTACACGCAGCAAAAACTTGTCACTTCGTAGGTCTGTTGCCGAAAACCTGTGCGCCCAGTCCTTTTGAGTATGAACAAAGCCACTTACCGCGCTAACCTGGATTTCTCACGGACCCGCTTCGCGGACATGAGAAATCGGCATGAAATCGGCCTTCCATGGCCAATTTAATGCTCGCATCGCCTCCGTTCGCCACGACACAGTGTCGAACTACAGCGATGCTCCAAATCAGTCATAACTGACTGATTTGCCAACGCCTTCCGAGCGTTGACGCCGGTATCGCGTGAGCGATACCGGCTAAGCCACCCAAACGGCAAGGTGGTTTTCGAAGAAATTCCCTTTAAAAAGACCAAAATCAATCCGACAGCTACCGCTCCAAGAGCTAAAACCTCTCTAATGTCTTCGAATCGTCTAATCGGACTAATTAGAAGCTCTTGAGCTATCCGCACTCGACGGTGCTGGATCGAAAGAAAAGGTTTTTTTGCAGGAGGTGTTTATGGCCCAGGCAACAGCGCTTCGAGAAGGCGACCATGACGAGAGCACTTATTCGCACGCCATTCCTGAAATGATGATACATCGCCGACAAGAGCGTGCGAGACGCAGGGCGCGCGAGTTTATCGCCACGCACTTTACCATTCTCGTAATGGAGGGCGACGACAGTCTTCGAAGTACCCTCAATGAGTTGCTGCGCAGTGCTGGATTTCGTGTGGTCGCTGCCGCGTCTGCCTCCCGTGGATGCGAGCTTCTTGTGCATCGTTATATAGACCTGGTCGTGTGTGGCATGCATCTCCCGGATGGTAGTGGACCTGAGATTGTCCGTTCGCTTAAACAAATGCGGTGTCTGCCATCCCATCAGTCAATTCCGACCATCCTTATTGCTCCTGAGGACCATGACCTGACCAGTGCGGCGCTTCGGTCAGGCGCTGACTTGGTATGTCTGCGTGAGCGTGTGGCGAATATGCTTATCCCCCAGGTGCTTTTTTTGGTTCAGTAGCGCTGCGTCGTTGGACACAAGGAAGTTCGGCGGGAGAGCTCCGAATCTTGCGTCCATGAGAGGGGTTAGCGGCGCTTTAGGCCGGCGTCGAGAATTCGTTCAATAACTTCCAAATAGCTAAGACCCTTCTTCCTCGCGGCGAGGGCAAACTCAGCTCCGCGTTCGAGGTGGGGGTTTGGATTCACTTCGATGAGATAGTATTCCCAGGCATCCACTTCTTGGACGGTAGAAACCAGGGATATCATTTCAGTGGGATCGATCGGTGGTGCGGGGAGTGCCTTTTTGGAAAGACGCGGATTAGAGAGCATGACGGTGCCTTTGGGGATGTAGCGCAATCGATAATCAACACGAGCATAATCCCTTAGTTTGAGCGCTTTGAAGGCTTCCACTGCTGAGCGCTGAATGTCTTGGTATACGCTCTTAGGAATGTCTTCAGGAAAGCACTGGGGAGCATTGTAGGCTTCTGATTCTTTGTCCCACTTCGCCTCTGAGGTCGCGATCTTTGGGGTCAATTCGGAAAGCTTAGAGAAGTCCCACTCAAGAATTGGAAGTGCTTCGGGGGCATCGTTGCCAAGAATGCCGACGTACAGTTCCCGACCCTCGATGAACTCCTCTACCAGCACTGGGCAGCGCAGTTCGTGATGAAGGTAGCTAATGCGGTCGGTAAGCTCCTGAGAGCTGGTGACGATTGCTTTCTCATCGATGCCAATTGAGGAGTCCTGATTTAGCGGCTTCACAATGAGAGGGAAGCGCAATTCGTCTGACCATTCGACCGTACCCGCATCGAAAACGCTAAAGCGCGGGAACTTGATGCCGTGAAACTGAAATAGTTTCTTTGCAAGCGCCTTGTCCTGAGCGAGTGAAATACCCACGGCGCTAGAACCGGTGAACCTTTTCCCCATTAATTCGAGAACGGCGGCCACATTTTGCTCGTGATGAGACACGCCGCCGACGGACTCGCATAGGTTGAAGACGATGTCGCTGTTGTCTTTCTCTAAGGAAGTGACAAGTTTTTTGATATTGAGGCCGGCAGCCATCAGCGATATTTGATGCCCCCGCTTGGTTAGTGCGTCACTCAGATGCTCGTATACGAGAGGAAATTTTTCTCCACGAGCTACGGCCTCAGCCTTCGTGGTGTCCTCATCAGAGTCGTAGAGGATTGTTACTTTTTTTGATTCCACTAATTTCGATCTCGCCGCCTGGGTTTTCGCTGGTACTGGGACATCGCTCTTACGGGCCCGCTTCTACTTTAGAATAAAATCACCTTTGTAGAGTCGATTCATGCAGAGTGTAGTTATCAGCGTGGTTAAGCGCACTACCGTTTCTTGAGACTTCGCCGGATGTACCCACAACTCGAGGCCTTTGCATCTCTCCACAAAGTGATTGACCAGCGAGCGGATCAAGCGGTCTTCAAGGCCGGTCCAGTATGCGACCTCTTTGATGATGATCCTGCGCCGCTGGGCAAGAAATTTGTCTGCACGGAATTTATCGGCATCAGTGACGATAGACTCGAGGTTCTTCGGTGCCCTCTTTTGAAAAATATCACGAAGAGTACCGTCGAAGTAGGCGGGGACGTCCTCAAGAGTGGGACGAAGTGCGCGATAATGGTCGTCGATGATGACATTGAGCTCGTCGGCGTTAGGATTAAAGCCCTCGGCAGTGACCAAAGGAGCGGTCTTGCCGAGTTTTTTGATGATACGATCGACGTACTCAAGCTTCTTCAGACAACTCCAGCCGCGATACGCTTCTCGCCAATTAGATTCTGGCCACAGCCAAACAGCGAAGGTTTCCGCGAAATCTTCGTCAGGGTGCTTTTGTGCGTACCAGCCCGAGATATGGCGAACAAACTGATCGGAGAAGGGGTTGGGAACATAGTCGTCGTTGTAGGGGCGGGAGAAGGGGCCGAAGATTTTTTGCCACTCCTCGCTCTCAAAGAGCTTATAGGCGTAGTTGAAGGCGTGGCCAGCCTCGTGTCTGAGGTAAGATATGACCTCCTCATCTGTTTCAGCCTCAATGCCCTCCATCATCTCGTCCTCAATGCGACGCAGGCGTTCGTCCGCAAGATAAAAAGGGACTCCGATTACCGGAACAAGGTTTGGGCAGCCCCATTCATCAGAGAGATAGACGTGAGGTTTAAAGTCGACGCCTACGGCATCAAGTTCCGAGTGTAATCTGCGTACCACGCCTTCGAGGCGCGAGCCTTCAAGGGACAGCCGCAGGTCAGCAATTCGCTTGCGAAGGAGCTGCTCGCGTTCCTCGGGGCTCAATGCCGGAGCAGGTTCGGGAGGTTGAGGGGTAATTGGTTTAATGGACATGGGGCAACGGTGGTAAGTAAGAATCGCAGCCTGTTAAAGTTAAAAACGGCCCTTTGGTTGTCGACATCGTTCTACAGATAGCCTCTTCCAGGGGCAGGGTAGGATGCGGAAGTATAGCCGTAACCTGATGCGGACAAAACATCGAATGATCATTTCGTGCCCCTCTCTTGGTCGAGTTCATCTACTATACGAGGTGGGGCCGGGTCAGGGTGGAGCTATTGCTCGTTTATAGAGCCCTGGTTTTTTGGAGTTAAGGAGCATTTGTGAGCCAATCAGAGCTTAGCTCAGACATAGATCGCCATAGGCGCCAAATTACCACCTCTGTGCTTGGGCTGCTTTTTCTCGCGCTTGCGATTGGAGTGTTCGCGCTGGTGCAGATTTCTAAGTTGAAGTCAGGGCTTCGCACGCTGGGAAGGGAAGCGCTTGTATTCTCTTCATCTCTGACCCGGTTAGAAACCGAGAAGTTCGAGCTGGTCGATGCAGCAAGAGCCCTCAGGCGGCGTCTTGCTTCTCCTGCGGGGAGCACTGATATCCCAATCTCGGAAACGCTCAGTGGAGCGCTGACTACGTTCTCTGCCTTACTTCAGCGGCAGGATGTGGCGGTGCTCGCGCTCGAAGAACAGATCAGAATATTTTCAGCCGAATCCAGAGTCGATACTCGGGTGAAGCCACTCGAGCGGCTCCTAGTTCGAAGTCGTGTGGACATCGACCGTTTCAGACGACTGGTCGAAACCATGAAGGCAAATGATGACGTTGCTTCTCCGGCAACCTTAAATGCACTGACAGAGGTGCTGGAAAAAGCACACAAAGGCTTACCCGACTTTAGCAATGATGTCGGCGATATTCTCTCAGTGCTTAGTTCTCGAACTTTACGGCAAGCAGGGCGATTGGAGAGCGAATTGCAGATTGAAATTGCGGTGGTAACTATAGTTGCATTGCTGCTTGGGCTGTTCGCCTCATACCGCATTCGGGTCATGCAACGCGCACTTGTGGCGGGGCAGCAGTTAGTCGCACTTGGCAAAGTGGCGGTAGCTCTTCAGCACGAGATAAACAATCCATTGGCCGTTATTATTGGAAATTCATATATCATTCGCTCAACCGAGACCTCGCAGGCTGAAAGAGATGCGGCCCTTCTAGCGATTGAGGAAGCGGCGACCCGTATTGCTGCGGTGATTCAGAGGACTAAGGATTTGGAAGATCTTTCGACTACCGAATACCTTGGTGGAGTTGAAATGATCGATCTTAGTCGAAAGACAAAATAGCCAAAGCCCCATCGCGTACTTGGGTCGGGAGCATGAGAGTCCTTACTTTAAGGCGGAGTAACCACGAGAAAGTGGATAGCTTAATTGTGACCTCATACCTATGAATTCTTAGAGCGCTACTGTCCTTGGCAATTGCTCAAAGACGTGGGCAGGGCGGACGCGAGAGCAAGGTTCTCAGTCAGAAGCGCTCGGGCCTCGATTCTCGTTTTGCGATCGCCCTTGCTCACGCGACCTCGAACTCGAATCATGCGTCGCACCACCTTGGTGACCAGATCGTTGAGTTCTATAGAGGCATCAGAAAAAGAGGCGATACTCTCCGCCAAGGAAACCTGAGAGCACAGGACTGAGTTTTCACACACGGCAAAGCTTCCGGGAATTGCGTAGGTGTTTATCCAGCCAAGGTTGTAGAGTTTGTCAGCATCTCGCCGTGCGGTGCGCGAGAAAGTTCTCAGGCGCTTTGTGTCTCGGATTGAGAGCAAGCGTGCCGCTGAGTGATAGACCAGGCCGCGCAGTTCCCCAAAATTACCGTCAAGGGAAAGCTGAACACCTGTGATGCTTGTGTCTTCGCAGCCGAGACAGGACTGCCCATCCCCGCCACAGACCCCACATTGGTCTACTTCTTGTTGACCAAACGGCACTCCGGCACAGTCAACACAAAGATTAGCCCCATTACATACGCCACACATGTCGGGCTGAGCGCTGCCGTTGGGTACTCCGAGACAGTCAATCTCGCAGGCGGGGACTTGGATGCTGGCAGGGCAGCTCACTTCAGTCGCTCCATCCGAAACCGTCAAGGTCACCGCACACGACTGGGGCTGCCCAGTGCCTGGATTCTCTAGAGTAAGCACGGTTTGCGCTTGATTGTCAGGGGAAATAGATGCGTTTGTGCATGAAGTGCTCCACAGATAGGACAGCACCTGCATCTCCGGATCGCTTGAGCTTGAGCCGTCAAGCGGAATGGTCGAAAGAATCCCTTCGCAGTCATTCAGATAGGGAGAGGGCCCGGCGTCACAAACAGGTGGCAAATCTTCTACCGTGGCGAGGTTATCGAGATCATAGCAATCCTCAATTCCTGAAAAGAAGCTGAGAAACCCTTGATCGCCGTAACTAACGCTCACATTTTTGAACATATGGAACCAAAGCCCTACGTTCTGGGCGAAGCCTGTGCCAAACCATGGGAACCCTGGATCGGGGTAAAGCGGCACGTGGGTGATAATTGCTGAGGCATCGATGTCAAAGGTAAGAGTACGGCTGCCGTTTGGTAGGTCTATCACAGAGAGCTCATTGATCCAGTCCTGAGTTGCAAGCGACGAGAGGATGCGATCTGGGGCTTGAACTCCGGGAAGGCCGGAGCCATCAAAGTAGCTCCCACCGTTATTTTCACCGCTATACCCATAGACCGTGAGCTTTGGATCCGTGGGTGTAGTCGCATCAAAGTATAAGATTGCCAACGAGCCCGGAGTTGCTCGAGGCATAGGACCATCGTTGATCACAATGTAGTAGAACTCAGGGAAGTCAGCGACGGGGGGAGGGGCGAAATTCACCGACCATCGAAGGCGATTGGTGACGGTGTTGAAGCGCGCATCGATACGATTCGCTTTTATGATGTCCTCTAAGGGACTGCAGGTGGTTTCTGTTGGGGTAAACCCGAAGACATATTCCTCGGCCAAGGCCGGGGGCGTGTACGGCAGGAGTGAAAAGTTGACGGTAAAAAGACCCCAGGCACAAAGCACCTTTAAGATACCTGCCCGTTCAGTTAGACCACGCCGCGTATGCATTTTTATAGGGCTCCTTACCACAGAGATGCTGATTTTATATTCGCTTTGAGGCTGCTAAGCAAAATTATGTGTAAAAACGGAGTCGATCTAGCGAGATAGAGTGGAAGTATGACGGGAAAGCCGCGTGGGTAACATTCCGATAACGGAGAATTATCCTGATAATCACCGGGAATTTGAGCATAAAAAAGGGCGCTCGGTTGAGCGCCCTTTTTGCGTTCAGCTCGGTTGAGCCAACGCGTATGTTACTCTTCAGACCTTATTCTTGGATGTGTTCATCGTTGAAGAAGGTAGAGAGGAACGAGCGGAGGATGAATGCACCAACCGCAATGATCAGACAGGCCAGCGCTGCACGATATTGACCAAATGCTGAGCTCAAGATTGCTCCCAAACCAGCACAAACCATTATCAACGCGCCGAACGAGCCTTCAAGGTAGGTGAGGATTGCATTCACCGCCTCAGAGAGTCGAGTATCGTTATATTCAATCTCGAGCGGGTCACCGACCTGGGCAAGAACCCCAGATACCGTACCAGCGGCGAGAAGCGTGATTCCGAACGCGAAGAGTGCGAACTGCACCTGCGCGCGCGAAGGGCAGGCGAGAGTCGCACCGACCTTCTGGCAAACATCGAGTAAATACTTTTTCATGTAACATTCCCCCAAGCGAACAATTGAGAATCATAGAACGACGCACAAGCCCTATCAGGATTCCGCGCCCCAGTTTTGTATAAGAGTTATGCGGGGAAATCGTAACGCCGTGCTCTAAGAAGCGCACATTTGCGGCAAGCGGCAAAGCAAAAACATCAATAAATACAATGAGATACGCCGCCCATGCCGCGGTGGTCGCTCAGCGACTGTTTAGCAGAGGGATCCGAAACCGCGCGGGCAGTCTCCTCCGACTAACTACTGCTTGCGTTTCAGAAAGCCAAGGAACTCTGAGTCAGTCGATAAGACCATTTCGCCTTTGTCGGCGAATGATTTCTTGTAGGCCTCCAAAGTACGCAAGAAGGTATAGAACTCAGGGTTCTTGCCAAGAGAATCAGCGTAGATCGCTATTGCCTCCGCGTCAGCTCGACCGCGGATTTCCTCACTCTTTCTGTAAGCGTTCGATTCGATTTCTTTCAAATCCTTGTTCATTTTACCCTTGATTCTCGCTTCCTCGGCTTTACCAAGAGAGCGGATCTTTTCAGCAATGCGCTGCCGCTCAGAGATCATACGGCTAAACACCTTGCTCTCGACGCTCTCCTCATAAGCGATGCGACGTAGTTGTACATCGATCAAGTCGATCCCTAAACTCACAAGCTCAGTGCGGGCTCGTTCATGAATGGCGTCACTCAGGCGCTCGCGACCAACCTGAATGGCTTCGATTTCACCAGAGATCTCTTCTTCAACCTCCAAGACTTCGAGCGCCTCATCCTGCTCGGTGCGGGGGGCACTGTTCTCCGCCAACTCTTGTTTAGCCTTCACCCGATCGAGGATTGAATTGGTGTTTCGCACTGCCTCAACCAGGCTATGCCGCGAAATGATATCGCGGGTCACGCCGTCAAGAATCCCGTCTAAGCGGGCACGCACACCATTTTCATTCTGAACGGTTTGAGCAAATAGCACAGGATCGGTGATGCGCCACCGCGCGGTAGTGTCAACAATGATGTACTTTTTGTCCTTTGTAGGAATTTGATTCGGGTCCCCATCCCAAGAGAGGATTCTTTTGTCAAAGACGCGTACGTCTTGAACGAGCGGGAGCTTCCAGTAGAGCCCGGCTTGCGATATGGGCTCACCGACAATTTTTCCGAATTGCGTAATCAGAGCCTGCTGGCCTTCCGTGATTATGAAGACGCCATTCCATGCAGTAATACCGAGTGCGAATAGGATGGCAAAAAATATTGCTTTCATCGTGGTTGTACCTCTGCTTTTTTCAGTGCGGCACTATCGGATCCGAAGATCGGAAGTACACCTTGGAGACGCTCATCGACAACGGTGAGTCGACGCATCCCCGCAAGGACCCCTTCCATAGTCTCGATGTAGAGGCGACTGCGTGTAATTTCTGGAGCCTTTCGATATTCATCTGCAATGGAGCGAAAACGGGAGGCATCTCCTTTGGCTCTGTTAACCACATTTATATGATACGCATCGGCCTCGGAGAGAAGTTGGTCCGCGCGGCCACGTGCCTCGGGAACAAATCGGTTATATTCCCGTTCGGCGACGTTGATCGCTTCTTCCTGCTGCTGCTTGGCTGCGTTCACATCATTGAAGGCGGGCTTTACCGACTCAGGAGGGTTTACATCCTGCAAGTTTATCGTCACCACTCGAATTCCCATGTCATAGCGGTCCAGAACTTCTTGGGTGAGGCGTTTCGCTTCATCCGCAATCTCAACGCGACCAACGGTGAGGACATCCCCCACCAACCTGTCGCCAACCACACGACGCATGATCGAAAGCGAGACGTCACGAATGTTTCTCTGTACGTCTCTGGCGTGAAACAAAAACTTCCAAGGATCGCTAATCTCGTACTGAAGAATCCAGGTCACATCGCCCACATTCAGGTCGCCGGTAAGCATGAGGCTTTCGTCAGCAAAACGTCCTGAGACGTAGGTGGAGCGCCCATCCGAAACTCCAGAAGTGCGGAACCCGAACTCTTCTTGAAGTCGGCGCTTCGAAGCGACTTTGTGGACTTGATCGATTCCAAAAGGAATTTTGTAGTGTAGTCCTGGCGGTGCGGTGTGGTGATAGCGGCCGAAACGGGTGATTACCCCTTCTTCGCTCACATCAATGGTGTAGAAAGACGAGGCCGATCCAATTACGGCGAGAATCACAATAAAAATAAGAGGGCCCCCAAGCTTCTGAAACGTTACTTTCAGCTTGTCGATCATTTCCCGCCACTCTCGTAACTGCTCCTCTAGATCGTTTGATGTCATTACGCAGGTTCCCTAAAAACACTGTTTTCCTAAAAGCGCTGTTCCCCCGAACGCGCTGTTCCCCTGAGCGCGCAGTTCCCATAATCGCTGGGTGCGCGGCGAAGAGCATAGATGCATTTGGTGACTACATGCAAAGGTTTGTTGCCATTTCCCCTCGTGACTTCGAGAGGCTGCTCTAAAGGGATCTAGTCAAAGTGCTCGGGACGCTTTGAAACAGTGACTCAAGACAATCATGAGCGGCCTCGGTGGATTCAAAGAGTGGATTCAAAGAGTGGATTGAAAGATTTAGCCTTGAGCCTTGGCTGCAAGATTGGGGAAAGCATTCTCCGGATCTACAGATTGCCCAGATTTGCGCAGCTCAAAGTGCAGATGGGGGCCGGTGCTATGTCCTGTATTGCCAACCGTGGCAATTATTTGCCCTGCATTTACCCGTTGACCTGGCTTAACGCGAAGAGACTGGCAGTGTCCGTAGTGCGTAGTGATTCTGCCTTGATGCTGAATTACCACTAAGTTGCCGTAGCCCGCGTAAGGATCGGCAAAGACCACCACGCCTGCCTGTACTGCACGGATTGGTGAGCCCTCAGGGGCGGCAAGGTCTATCCCTTGATGGAGCCGGCTAAAGCGGCGGATCGGGTGCACGCGCATCCCATAGCCGCTTGAGCGGCGCGGGGCCATTACGGGGTAAACAAATCCTTGAGGCCCCATCGCTACTAGTGGCGGCTGTGCCTGTACTGCGTCATTGATGGGGATCAAAACAGAGAGGCCCAAAATCAAGGCGCTACAAATTCCTGCAAATATGCAAAGTGGCTGGGCTACTGAAGGGGTGGAAGTCGGAGATCTCAGAATCGGTGATGAATCCATTCCACGCACGATTATCCCTCGATACCTTGAATGTTAAGCGTACGAGTGGGGGAGGAGCTTGTGTCACCCCCAAAAGACAACACCTCAGAAGCGACCCATGCGCGAGTTCCAGTTGGAGTAATCACCCGGTACCAGCTGCCTTGGCGGGTCTCAATCACGAGGCGTGTACCGTTCGATACTGACATAAGAGGAGAATTGTTTTTTCCAGGGCCGCTGCGTAGATGAGCTTTTTCGACAGAGATAGTTCCGATCAGCATGTCGCTTTTCACCGGCTCGGCATGCTTGACGCGAGTGGGCTCCGGGCGCTGAGGCGCATTGGCAACGGCAAGAGGTACCTGATATTGACGTCGAGCGGCTTCGGATTGAGCGACCTCTGGGGCTACTCGAGCGAGCGTGGATCGATTTCGTTGCTCAAGCACATTCGAGAGACGTTCCACTTCGGTTTCCGCGATGATTAGGCGATTACGCGACTCATTAAGTTCGGTAGTCGAGTCCCGAAGGCGTCGTTGCGTAGCCTCAAGTTGTCGTCGAAGTTCCGCGTTCGATGACCGAAGAGTTTTCATTTGGTTGACCGAGGCGGTCTCCGCTATCTGCGCCGCTGAGGGCTCTTGCGGGGAGGGCTCCGTTCTCACGCTGGGCGCGCCTACGGCGACAAGCATCGAATCTACAGAATCAATCTCCGCAGACTCCTGCATCGCGAGCTCAGCGGGAATTCTTCGTGCGGGAGTTCCAGAGTTCTTTTCAATCGCGCGTTCATTAGTCGCAGTAGAAGTGCCACGATCCTTAATGGACGCGACAGTGCCGCGCACTTGAATAATGTCGTTTCCAGAATCGCTTTCGGATCCGAGCTGAAGGGCAGACTCAAGAGAGGCGATCGCTTGGTTGAGATCTGCTGAAGCGCGCGCGGCATCCTGAGGAGTGTGTGTGGTGGCCTGATTTCCCGTCGATTCGATCGTCGCAACCTTGGCAGAACTCGCCGCAGGCTTGCCCTCAAGCTGGCTTAACAATGCGGCTTCTTCGGCCAACAAACGAGCAGTCTCATTCTCTAAGGCTCGCGACGAAACCGCTTCAGCCGCAGGTGTGCCCGCCCGAACCTTTGCCAGTTGGCTCTTCACAAAATCTAAGCTCAGCTCTTCTTCGGAAGCTTGAGCAAACGCAAGTCGAGCGATCTCACTCGAGAAGCTCGTGCTCGCTACCAATCCAAGACATAAAAGCAGTTGCCGAATTCTGCGCATGGGTCCCCCCTAACTCGCCTCACACTCGTGGCGAGGAGCTGATGCTCACAAAGCCATTGTATAGAGGAAGTTATGGAGAGTTTGTAGCTTCAAGTGATACACCATTTTTCCTAAATCAGGGCGCCTACAGTAGGATTAACTAGCTGTATTTATTGATTTAAATTGCGATTGAGTTACGGGAAGGAGACCGGCAGTTTCTCATAGACACTCTGAGGGCATCTCGAATTCGTCTATAGACGTGTCCTTTTGCGAGAGAGCTTTAACGATCAACTCTCGATCGGGAGAGCCCCTGTGTACGGCCACACCCCATTGCAAAGCAGAGGGGAGCAGGCAGTAGGACTCGATTAGTGTTGGAGTGGCAAGCAACACCGACCGAAGTCGGTGGTAGTCTGGAGGAGGCAACCAAATTACGTCAGGGAGTTCCTTTGATAGCAATTCGTCGATTAGACGAAGGTCCTCCGACTTCATGAGAGCAAACCAAGGTGGATTGAGCGTTTTTTGGTTCTTGGAGTGCGTCGCGCTATCGACGCTTGTTTGGCCACCAGCGAATTCGCTAAGAATCTTTTTATTTACCACCGCAGTAACGGAACTAGAATTCGACATATTGCGTCGGCGTGAGAGCATTGGGTTATGTAAACCGGTGAGGTCGACCATCCTGATGGCGGGGAATTGAGCCCCTAGAAACCCATGCTCGGTGAGCGCGACTGAAAACTCTTTGGAGTGGGCGCTCATGAGGCGATGCATACCCAAAATTGCGGTACCCCACGAAGTCGACGGGGAATTCTCTGAAGGAGCGGGTCGCCATAAAAAATAAAATGGAATCGTTAGAGATATGCACAATGTAAGTCTTGGCAGAATTTGTTGAAGACTCGTACGCCAGTGCTTCGCGTCTATGAATGACTGCTCGCGTAGGCGAACGGCATGCAACATCGCGCATAGGAGAAACGGCAAGGCGGGGAGATAGAGGCGCCCGAAATAACCCATCACCTGAGAAACCGACGAGAGGTAAAGTAGGTGCAATGCGACGGGAAGTAGCCATGCGACAACACCAGGGAGTGATCGCCTATTTACTACGAACAGGAGAGTGGCGAAGTATGGAAAAGCGATGTTTAAAAAGTCTAAAAGAAAGCTCTTTGTTTCCCAAAACTCGGAAGCTAAAAGTGCCGAGGAGAGCCCGAATTGTTTGACGTAAAAAGGCAGCGGGAGCATATCGCCAAAGTATAGCCACTTCAGCGCAGAGTCGGCGCAAAGCAGCATAAGGAAAGTCCCATACCAGGCAAAGAGTGGGCGAAGTTTAGCGTGCGGCGAAATCAGTATGAGCGACGCTGAGAGCGGAGCGACGACACAATAAATCCCCAATTCAGGACGAGCCGAGAAACTCACATAACCGGCGACCGCCCCCCAAATCCCACGAGGAGTAGAGGGGCTGGATACAAAGTAAAGGAGGGAGAGAGCCAGGGCAATGTTGGTACAGAGCGCCAGGGTTGATTCCATGCCGTTAAAAGCAATCTGCCGCACAAATGGATGGAATGAAAAAGTGCAACTCACCATGGCAACGAGGAGCATGGTGTTTGTTGCTGGGGGGGCTTGTGCAGGTGCAATTCGAGAGAGGAGTCCCCCAAAGTTTGTGCGACAATACTGTCGTGTTAGGCAAGCCAGGAGAATCACCGCGAATAAGCCAAAGAGCCAAGAGCTTCCAACCAGAATGATGCGGTCTGGAACTCCGACCACTTCCCTAAGGAATACTATCCATGCGAAGTACAGTGGGCTGGTGAGTCCATAGGTGGGCAGATCGCCGCGGTTCCAGGTAATGCCAAAGCCATCAGCAAGGTTTTCCGCGTATCGAAGGAACATCCCCGCATCGTCAAGGCCCCAGGTGATCGGACCAAAGAAGCCAGGTGCGATGGCGATCCAAAAGGAAAGGGCCAAAAGAGAGGCACCGAAACACAATTCATCCAGAAGTGATAATCGCCCGCGCGTCGGAGGCATGCTGATCTCTATATTGGGGATATCTTACGACCCCTTTTCCTTAAAAGGGTGGCGCGCTCTTTGCATCAACCTAATGTACTGAGGCCAAAGTTCATTTAAGTGTTTTTCTCGCTGAGGGTATTGTGTAATTCACTAAATATATTCACAAAGAGAGCAGCGAGCGCGGAGAGCATTATTCTTCGAACGCTTAACTCATGACCAAATAAGTCAATCGTTCTCCAGATTACTGCGCTCCTCTTGGATCGCCTGCTGCACGCGACGCGGATCTGCAATTCCCGACAGCAACACTTCGGCACCGCTGCTCGCTGCGGTGCCAATTTCAATCCTGCCGATACCAAGCACTTGGTCGACTACCGACTGCCTAGTCTCAATGCTACGAATATCTTGATATCGAATCCGAGTGATCAACAACGACCAGGCCAGGCGGCCCGAACGCACCTCAATAGCATGATGATCCAGTGAGTATCTCACATTGTAAACGCCATAGGCGGCCCGAAGAAGTGCCGCCAAAGGAAAAATCCAAATTAGGGCGGCGAGTTCGAGGCCAAACCCAAGCTGCTCTCTAAGAATCTCATGATTCAAAGCAGCGCCCAATGCTGAATAGGTAAAAACGGTGGCCGCGAGCGCCCCTCCCGCCGCAACGAGCAGGGTGACCCATTCAGATCTCCATGTGCGCGGTATGAAAATGGGATCCTGAACCATGTGTTTATCTAATTCAAATACGAGCTCGTAACAGGCTGCAACGGCCTGAGTCTCTTGGCAAGCGCCCAAGAGTTAGGGAGTGTCCAAAGAGCTAAAATAGAAATGTGTCGGGTCCATGAAGAGGTCCTGGGGGAACGTGCGAAGGATCGTATATTTTGAGTTTGGGCTCTTAGCGGTAGTCCGCCGAGCATACGGTTTAATAGCTTTAGCGCATCCCAAGACGTTTTTCGATTGCGTCAAGCTCGCCGGAGCGGGTTGGTGAATTGCCTTGATCTGCGCGCTCGGCGCCCGATGGCGACACCTTCTTATCTTTACGAGTTCCAAGGATTTCACTCAGCACATCCCCGTCGGAAAATGAATTGGTCGCAGGCTGAGGGCCTGCTGCCCCTTGGCTCGGATGAGAATCATTCGCTGCTCCGAAGAATGACGCGGAGGCGCTCCCCACCATGGAATCGCCACGAGGAGAAATATTCTCGGGTGTAAAACTCTCTTGCGCTGGAATATTCTGTTCAACTGCGGGTCCATCTTGAGAGTTTTGCATTTTCAATAGGGGAGCTCTTGCGGGAGCGAGAGATGCGGCAGAATGAGATGCGGCAGAATGAGATGCGGGAGAGAACGCAGGACGCGATCCTATCGTGAGACGAAGAATTCCAAACAGCAGTACCACCAGCGCAAGCGTCACCAATGACGCTTTGTGCGTGAAAGGAGCTGAAAAGTTTCTAAGTGCGATAAGGCTCATAGTGAAATCAATTTCATTCCGTGAACGGATACTATATTAACTATTTTTGCCCTTCCTGTCCCTGTTGACGCCAGTGGCCCTGTCGAATCTCGACAATGGCTTGGTGTGAGGGTCGATAGTAGCGACCCTCGGGATCGAGCCCCGGGGGAACGTCAACGACATCAACCATTGGTTCCTCCCAAATATGATCTACCACTCCGGGAGCAGTGATCACCGCGACTCGAGTTTGTGGAATTACTTCCACGGCTGAGGTGCTTTTAGTGGAGCACCCACTTACCAATAGACTTCCAAGGAGCAGTGAGCTGACCGCGAATGTTTTCATAGTCACCAATTTTTCAATCATATAACACTCCATGCACAGTACCTAAAGATTACCTACTCCTTCGGCAGATTCCGAAATGATCGAGGAAACAATGTTCGTTATGTCACTTGTATCATCCGCTCCGGATACCTGGTTTCGCAGTCTCCTTTGATGGAAGGCTGCTGCGCCATTTGGGGCAACCGCGACTACTCGCTCAAGTGCAGCCCAAAAGTTTCCTTGCGCCTCTTCGAGCGCATCAGCGAAGAGCTGATTATCATCGCCGTTGTTTGTACTTGCCCAATAGAAGGCAGGTTCAAGCGGCAACACCAGGGCGGCTTCGCCAATGTCTGAAAGAAGGAAGAATTGTGATTCGACACCTTTCACCGTTCGCAAACGAAGAATCACATTCGACTGCTCCGGGGTAAGATTGAAGGCCTGCGCCGTGTAGTGAAACTTTGAAGGGTCCTGTCGAAGGAAAATCTTGTGCGCACTGTTCTGAACGATCGCTTGCCCGCCAGAGCCCACATAGAAGTCCTCACCGCTCTGAGAGGCTGCGATTACTATGCCCTTTCGCTTTCTATAGAGTCGGAAGGCAGTTTCGATCGTGTTGGCTGACGTCTTACCAATGAGATCATGCGCCTCGTCAAATACGAGAATTTTACGGCAGTCGAGCTCCTTAGGGTCATTCATGACCGTATCTGCCCACAACATGGCGACCTTGAGAAATACTCGCTGGAGGTCCGGATTTCTGCTCAGCGCCTTGAGATCGAACACAATGAAGCGTTCCTTCAATTTGAGAGCGCCAGGTCGGTCAAAGAATCGAGCGTAGGTGCCCTCGCCATAGTAATCACCAATCAGGAGGGCAATTCGCTGGCGACGCTTAGCCGAATCGTCTGGTTCATCGATGCGGCGTGGTGCTCTCAGCACGGCGACTACGTCGGTTAAGATTATTTCGCGACGCATAGGCCCATTTCGATAGAGTCGATGCGCCTCGGTCAACGATTCAACAATAGACTGCCGTTCGAGACGATCGACGCCGCGTCCTTGATCGGTCGCCATATCGCCGATGATGTCGGAGCACATATCAAGCAGATCTTTATAGTCCTCGTTGCGATTGTCCGCTGGAGTTTCCCCCAGTCGAGAGAGGAAGTTCATCGCCGGAGCCTTAGAAGGAGTCGCCTCGTAAATTCGGCCGCCGAAGAGCTGCGCTACCTTGTCAAAGCCACAGGGCTGCCCGACCATGCCCTTGTCGAACACAAAAGTAATCGGTTGGCGTTCGACAACTCTTCCGTCCGGAAGTGAAGCGAAGTGTCCTCGGTTCATCGTCAGCAGGATGTAACAAAGTAAATAGCTTTTACCTGCACCAGATACGCCGCTGATCAGAGTATTCGGTGCGATGTTTGAGTCAAAGAGGTCGAAGCCAACAAGTTCGCGATTCCAGAGCGAGGGAAGGATGAACTGTGAGCCCTCTGATCCGCGCCAATTTCCCCATAGAGGGAACAGTCGAACGGCGCGAGATGAGACCAGTAGATTAGTCCAGCCGGGCCCATCGGTGGCAGGGTCGTAGCAGGCAGGCATGGTGTTCAGCATGAGTGCAAGATCGGAGACTTCGTGCAACATGCCGCGCGCACCGTTTAGCTGCGGAAATGTAGCGACCGCTTCTGCGGTAGCTCGAACGGCTTCCTCTTCGGTCTGGCATATAAAGGTTTGATGCACGCCGGCTCGCACCATCTGTGCCGCACCGTTATAAATTTCTTGCCTGGCAGTTCGAATTGCTGAAATTTGATGCACGATCTTCTGGTTCAGACGTCCCATGCTCGTGCGTTCTCGGAAGCCAAGCGTTGAATCGAGACGGTCGAGACGAGCGAGTTGCTGTTCCTTTGTGTCTTTTGAGTAGGTCACGCTTAAGATGTTCTCGTACGGAAAGCTTTGCAAAGGCGTCGTCATCAGTGGCAAGCACTGCTTCGGCGGCTTTACCATGGAGATAGAACGATAGTAGCGACCATCTTTTTTAATGACGCCGTTTTTAGGATGCTCCATGGAAGTTTCAGAAACTTGATTGGAGAGGAAGTCCGTTGGATCGAATATTGGCACGGGCACTGAAGTATTTTTGCCACGCTTAAATTTGCCAGATTTCATGCTGCGTCGGTTAAGCAGCGGATACATCAGATCAATGAGATCTTGCCCGTTAAGGCGACGAGGTCGAAAGCCCAGATCCATGAGCTTTGCGCCCTTACCGGTCATCTCGCCTTTCATTTTGTTGGCGTGACCTTGGTATTCTGCCCGACGTTGGTGAGCGGTGGTGCCCACTTTGCCAAAAAGTAAGAGCTCAATTTGCTGCTGAAGCTGTTGAATAATTCCTTTCCCGCGCCAAGGAGGATCGTAGCGAAACGCCATAATCAGACGGAGCTTGCGAGGGCGGCGTCCTACTACTGCGCTTCGAGCAGAGTTGCGCAACATGCGTACCCAACGACGTGCCATCCAGCCGGCGGGGCCGCTTAGTGGATAACGTTGCATGCTGTCTCGCAGCAAGTGCTCAACATCGAAAGTGGTAACCCAGCTGACTTGAACGCTGAATCCGTACTCAAGGGAATCGAGCATTTCTTGCATGGATTCAGTAAGTCGGAAGGCTTCAGCGTCGGAAGTGCGTGTGAGCCACTGCGGCTGTAATTCAAAGACTGTCCACAGAGAAGCGTCAGAGTGTACGAATAGCTCGTACTCATCGTCGTACTTCGCGAAGGGAAGCAGCTTGTTGAAGAGTCGCTCATCCGAGAAGAGGCGCTCTCTGGTCAACCGATTAATACTCATACCTTTGCGTTCCCTGCGTAAAACCTATTTTGCACGTGCTAAGGAGCTATCCTTACTGAGCCTCTCCTAAGAACCGGGGTTCTTCAGGACTAGCCTCGGTAAACATGTCGCCTGACTCATCCGTTACGATCCCGGTCAAAAAGCGAACCTGTCGCACGTCGTGATCAACAACTACCTTGATACCTGCTTCAGCGGCGATATGGCTGGCAATTTCGTCAACGGTGCCAAGCATATTCAGCGAGATGCGTTGCTTTGCAATCGTGCTTGCGGTGTAGCTGGTGTAACGTGAAACAGCGGCAAGAACTGAGCTCGCCTCTTCCAGAGTGGCGTTTTTGAGTTCCATGTGCACGATAGGATTAATCAGGTCTGCATTGCTTCGAGGCAATTCGCGAGAAGGAAGTGGGGAAGGGTCGAGCCCAAAGCGCACTCTTGAGTAAACTGGCTGAGGGGGAACTTGTCGAAGCGAAATGCGATGAGCTTGAAGAGCACCTGTTTCGGGAGTCTTGCTTGACGAACAGCTGGTGAGAAGTGATGCAGCAACGACCAACGCAATTGCGTAGGAACTACAAAGCTTAGGCTGGGGTGAGAAATTTTCGGAAGTCTTCATGTTACTACCGTACCTTGTCGCTCTCGAGTACATACGGAATGTTTGACGTTGGGCCTGAAGCTGCCCCGCGCGGACCGTTTAGCTGAGCTTCAAGTTCGAACGCATCCTGCACTGCCCAACGGTCACTCAAGACCTTCAGGTAATAATAGTGGGCAGGAATGAGATCGCCGTTTTTGTTCAAGCGGTCAGGTACCCACATAAGGCGCATCACTGCGGGTTGAACTACAGGATTCTGTGGAGCAGGGAGGCTCGTGCGCTGGTAGGTCGTCATCGCATCAAGCGCTTGCCTGGCGGTATCAACCTTTGTCTTTGTGCCGTTGAGCGCATGATCATTTCGGTCCCCAAGCATCGCGCGTTCGGACGGTGCTTCGTATAGCGGGTTCATCGCGTTGGACATCGTGGTGCAGGCTCCAAGTGAGAGACCGCATACCGCTAGTGCCACTCGAGAAGCCAAGTGCTTGTAACTCACTGATTGTTTCAACTTTTTCATATAACCTCGCTACCCCTCTGATCTGTCGCTGCCACTGATGTGCTTCACTTGAAAATGCCCGTTAGAGCGTGCCGTCTTCCTGGTCCTCTGAAAGCGCCTCGTAAAGCTCTGTAATTATGAAAGATTTTGAAAAAACAGCAGTCCCTTCGCGTCCAGAAAGAACTTCAACATGAGGCACAAGCTGGTCAGCTCGCTGCTTAATCATGTTTGACCACTCTTTCGAGCCATTTTGCGCTCCGCGACCCAGCCCGTACTTGTAGACGTCACCAGTAACCTCGGTGGTGTTACCACCGAACTCGTTTTGGTAGACGCTCAATTGTTGCTGTGCATACGCTTGTCCCGTTCCCTCGACGAAACCGGAAATCATGACTGCTCCAAGAATCTTAGAGAGCGGATCAATGAGAACACCTTCCATTCCAAGCTTGCCGTCTTCGCCCACGATGTATCCATCAATGTCATCGATGATCTTACGTCGCCCATTCGGAAGTCTGATGTTTAAAGAACTTAGTCGAAACAATGCTCGCCCGTCAGTTAGGGAGCCTTGAGCCGCAGCTATCATGCGTGCTTCGCCGAGCGGTAATTGTGAGCCATCAGGCCCCTGCACATCTCCCGTCAGTTGCAGCACTACTGGATAAGGAGTTCCGTCAGTCGGCGCGTTTACGCCCGCGAGTATCTTTACTCGTACTGAATCGCCTTCTCCCACCACTGCGATCGGTTTTGCAGGAGGAAGAGCAGGAGGCGCTACTTTTTGATCATCAAATCCAAAACTTTCCTGTGAGTCCGGCTCAAAGCCACCATTGGCTCCGTTGCCTTGGTAGCCCACATTCATTGCCTGAGCGCCGCCCATAGGACCGCCCGCCATGCCAGGCATCCCGCCAGCGCCAGTGTAGCCGCCTACGCCAAGTGGATCGCCAGCAGACCCCGGCAGGCCTGCTGCGCCAGCAACGCCACCTGAGTCACCGAATGCACCGCCAGCGCCTACTCCTGAGATTGACCCTGCACCTGAACCGTTTCCAAGGTCGGGCATTCCAGCGCCACCAAGACCTGCGCTTACAGCCGCGGTTTCTACTTCGCTGACGCGCTCAAGGACTCGCTTGAAAATTTCAGCGGTACGCTTTTCAAACTCTGCGTGTTTTACCCTTTGCTCTTCAAGAATCTGGCTCGTTTGGTGCGTTTGATCGCGGATTGCTTCAAGGTCGCCACCAAAACGTGTAATCAAGTCAGAGTAGCGTTCGTCGCTATTGGCCGCGCCAGTACCTGCGGCGAGCTTCATATCACGCCGAGGTCCTGTCGCTCGTTTCGGTTCCGAGAAGACCAGAAACATCAGCGCGAGAAATACAGCGCCGGCGATGACCTGACTCTTTCGGTCACGCTTCAGTAATGTAACTAAATCTTGAAATCGCTGATTCATATTGTCCCCCGGAGATTTGTGACTATGTGTCTGCGCATCTCTGAATTACTGTTAGGTAGTTGGCTTCGCTCTCGTGATAATATAAATCTTGGTCCCTTCTTTTGCTGCCAGCTCTTGCTCGGCATTCATCGGGCGCGGTGCCAGTTCCCAGTTGCGCATTGAGATTGCGCGAGTGCCGTCCAAGCGGAAACTTGCGGGATTGATTAACTGAGTAGTATCGAGCTGATTTTGCGCATCGAGCACGTATCCCCACAGATTTGATCCAACAAAGATGCGGTCAATTTTGGCTACAATAGTGCCGTCATTAAGCACTACCTGTCCCTTATATACATCGTTAGCTCGATATCCCTGGATATTTGCCTTTCCAAATTCAGTGACAAGTACCATCTCACGCATCAGGCCGCTGATTTGTGAAGGAGGCGCATAGGCGAAGTTCTTCTCTCTGTACTCTGGCTCTTCTTCGTCTACCGCAAAGGCACTTGAGCGACTGTCCTGAATTCGTACTACTGAATCACGCGGGGCATCAGGGCTGGCGCGCACTACTCGCATCGAGTACGAACGTCCATCATTAAGACGTACGATTATTGCTTCTCCAGTTGGAGGCAGTTGATCTCCCGCAAATAGAATGAGGGAGTCGTCACGACGATCGATCGAGAGTGAGGACTGACGACGCTTAAAGCCACCGGAGATTTTTCCTGGGAATTGAACCTCAGAAGGTTCTCCCGGAACTACTCGTACTTGGATCTCGCCTTCTTTGTATTTTATATCGCGCGCAAGGGCTGACTCGGTCATGCCGATTAAGGCGATTGACAGCGACAGTACCCCAACACTGATTGCTATTTTACGTGTGAATCCAGCGATCATAACTACTCCTCAAAACTTAATTTCTTTCTCTGCGGCTTCGATCACGAGATAGATTCTCGAACTGCACGTTAGTAATGACGATGCCGTATGGGTTGAGTTGTTGCCGCGGAATGGTGGTCAGTACTACCGTGAAGCGGGTAAGCTCCGCAGGAACCTCTTGTCCCGCCACTAGTTTGAGCCTGTCGCCGACAAAGGAGACTTTCACTGAGCGGTCATCGATGCGCTCGAGTTTGGTTTCAATTGGGTCGGCGAAGAACAATTGAGTACGGGTTGTCTGTTCGATGGCTTTAAGCTCGATTCCCATCATTTCGCTGTCGAATCGTGCAAGCATCGGCTCTACCAGAAGTTGCTTGGCTTGGTTGAACTGCCGACGCGCAGTGCTTGGCTGATAAGATCCAATCAGGTTAATAAAGTCTGTGGCCACTTCGATAAATTCGGTATCAGGAATTTCTTTGGCGATATACATGCCGGGAAGTGGCTTCGCGGGAACGTTTAACGTGACGGATCGAGTCGTCCAGAGAATGAGCGCGAGTACCACCAGTACGAGCGATGTAGGGATTTGTATCAGGGCAATACCGCGCCAAAGCAGCGCTTGGTCGCGATAGTTTTCCCACAGACGAATAGTGTCTGTTTCACCGCGCGCGTCGAAAAGCGCGGTATCTTTTGTAAGCTGAGAAACCTTCGCCATACACTTAACCTCGTCCTGACACCTTCAGATCTTCTTCGTCATCTCGAAATCTTGGCTGACCGTCTTCAGTAGTCTCCAAAACAATATCGAGTTGTAACTCGACAAACGCCAAAGTCTTGTCCATCTCGCGCATCGGAGCGCCACTCCAATAGGGTTGCAGCGCTGCGGGAGTGGGGATTCCTGGAGGTGAAATGCCAAGGGCGGTTAGCACCTTGTTTCGTACACCGCGCTCCTCGTCGGGAACTGTCCGACGAAGTGCGGCAAGTCCAAACGTGGTGCTCACCCAAATCATCATCAACTGCGGCATCGCTCTTCCCGTATTCGTGAAGAATAATTCCGAAGCGATGATGAACATCATGAATCCTGCGACCCATTCGAACAGCTTCGCTCCTCCGAGCGTCCACTCTTCGTTTAATCCAGGAATCACCTCTCCATTGTCCACTGAATAGAATCTCCTCTGTCTTCACTCCTATAGTCGTTCTGACCAGTTACTTTGCTTCAGCCCCTAGCAGCCTTGGGTCTGCGTCGTATTTGACGCTGAACTTGCTGGCGCGCGCCTGCGGGGCCAAAATTCTCTCTAGGTCTTCAGCCCTGGAAATCAGGTCAGAACGCCACTCCTTTGAGTTCAAAATCGCGTCTGGTTTCGCCATCTTATAGCCCTGATCAAACTCTCGGATGGCGGCGATCAGATGCGAGCGTGCACGCGCGTAATGGCCAGTCGCGGCTGATAGAACTTCAGGGTCAACTTGTTGAATTGACGGACTTTCTCCCATGGAAGCGCGTGCTTCGGCTGCTTCTTTATCTAGACGGGCAGCCTCGAGGGCGCTTTCATGCGCCGACGTGAGTCCTGGTTCGCCGCCAGGCCCCATCCCATCGGCCTTGGCCAGAGAGGTGTTCAAAAGGGCGCTTGAGGCGATAACGCCCCAGGCTATGAATGAAAGAACATTGAAAAATCGACTCATACTTCGCTCCGTTTCCTCTTGGTTTCCTCTCGCGCTTAAACTCTGCAAATAGCAGTACAATCGCCTGATAATCCTCAACTAGTGTAGCTTCTCTGCGCTCTGAGCACCTTTGTTTCACAAGATGCGACTGCGACACGGGGCAACTACAGAGCAGGCAGACTTCGAGAGTGTTATGGATGAATCATGGCGTGAGGTTGCAAAGTATCTGTATTATTAGAGATACAGGGGAACTGGTGGGTGAATCGGAGGGGGCGCTTCGAGGTTTAAGACCATTTCGTAGTCGCAGCGTGCAACCATATACATTGTACTAGCGAGAATGGGTCTGATGAAATTAGGCCTGGGTATTAGTCATTGAATTGACTCAGTTTGAATTGACTCAGTTTGAATTGACCCTGTTTGAATTGACCCTGTTTTGGAGCGGCAGTTTCTCCACAATCACCACGGCAGTTGATTCAGCGTGGCGAGTGGTAGAACTTGGCATAATATTAGGCATTACTCAGCGTCGGGGCTCTTTGAAGGAGGCTTCCGTTGAGCGAAACGCTTAGAGGTTTTCTTGGCACTTAGCGCGGACTCAATATCACGACAACATCGCAAGGATCTGCAGCACCTAAAGCGTCGGGGTAGCTGGGTCCGTCTGATCATCGCGAGCGCACTCGCGCTGAGTATTTTTGTTCCTGGAGTTCTGTGGTGGAGCGAGGTCGCTGGTCCGGGAGGAGGGTCCGCACGTCAGGCACTTTTCCTCAGTGGTGGCGGTTGGGCCAGAGATCTGCTGCAAACTCAATCTGAGTACAGAGAATGGCTTCGATTCGTAGCTTTGCCCATTGAGGTGCGACTTTTTGACGCTCTCTCCGAAGCACTTTTCTACTCGGCGCGGGTTATCGGAGGTGATCGCGTAGATCTCTCGTTTGCTTCTAGCGTTTTTGTTTCTATCCACTTCGCACTGCTGCGACTTGCTTTTATTTTGGTTTGTTGCTGGAAGTTGTGGCTTCTGGCACTTGGGGTCGGAGTGTATTTATCGCGTGATCGTTGGCGCTCCTACACCGCAGACGATATGCTTGGACAAACGGGCAACGGACGCATTTATTACTCGGGAGTTCGCGTTGCCCTTGAAAAATTGGATAGTGACGGACGACCTGACGCGCAAATAGTTGGGCTGGCTTGTGTGCCATTTGTGAGTGAGGAAGAGGCCAAGGCTTCACCGCTCTATCAGGCATTAGTGCGCTTTGATGCGCTGACTCAGACCAACCTAAGACTGGCAGCAACGATCCTTAAATTTCCGCACTATCCTGCTTACGTGGCCGATCGCCTAGAGACCGGCAAGCTGGAGCAAGTGTTTTCTGGGGCAACTCTTCCCGATCACGCAACCGCGCTCCTTTCTGCGATGCTCGCCACCCACGCCTCTTTTTCGGAGGAGTCGCAGGGAGGAGATCGAGTTGATGGACCAATTCCATCCGATCGCTGTGACTCTACAGAGTACGCTCACCGCGTGGCCCACGCAGCGCGGCGTGTGCTCACCCCACATTTTCAAGAAGAGTTAGCTGCGCTGCCATCGGCGCATCTTGCCACTATGATTCTTGCACTTGAGGCCGGAAAAATTCTCGCCTATGGCTACGAGGGCGAGAAGTGGTTGCGTAAATCGAATTTCCCCCAGCTTTCGGCTCGAGCAGTGCTTCATTCTGTTCCCTCATTCGCTAAGGAGTACGAGTGCAGCGATCGAACTCTCATTCGACAAGCTATCATTTTTGGATCGAGGCGCAGTGTGTTTGCTCCGGTCAGGTTGCCTCAAGACATGCACCCTCAGACCCGCGCACTTCGTCAGTGGGCTGAGCTCTTGTTGGCCATACCTCATGAACTCTCGAGTGTTACCGATGAGGTTGAGTTGCTGGGAATGGTATATGAGACTCACTATCGCTGGCAGGAGGGGTTCTTTGAAGGAATTACCCAACAACGTCCTGAGCTTTGTCTTGGGGCATACTCTACCCCCTCAAACTTAGCGCTTTTTCCGCTGCGCGCGGTGCTACGAAGCTTACGTGCAAGCATAGACCAGTCAGACCTGGCTCGTCTTGAGGTACTAGTTCAGGCTGTAAGCCAAAAGCAGAGGCTTGACCTGCTGGCTTCTGACAATGCGGCGGAAGCCGCGTCGCTGTCTCGCGCCGTGCGTGAACAGGTGGTGGCACCGCTTAGTTATCAGGAGACAAAGGATCTTGCGGCGGAACACAGCATCGATGGCGCATCACTTACCACCGCGGATCTCAAAGATTGGTCGACCTTGAGAGTCGTTCTTCAAATGTACGGTTGGCTCGCGAGGCGAGTCGGGGACTATACTGTTCCTCCGAGCAGCTTGATCCTGGTGGCGATTCGTCCGGAGGAAGTCACGAAGGAGTGCAACGACCTTGGGCTGTTATCGCGCCGCGGGATAGTTCCGCTGCGTGCCACGCGCCTTGCAGAGCACTTTGGAAAACAGTGGCATGTTCAGCTTGAGCGTGCTCAACGCGCTCGTATGGCGGTTACTTTCGAACAGCTTGAGCGGCTCATGAGGGGAGCGCAGGACGAGAGTCTTGGAGACGAGGCAGAGACGGGGCCTGGAAGCGGGCCGCCTATTCCGCCTCGGGGGTATTAGGGGGTGTGCCAGTTTGAACTGTGCGGTGAACTGCGCGGTGAATTGAACTGCTCGGTGAAATGCTCGGTGAAATGCTGAACGAACTGCTGAGGGAACGATTGAAGTGACGCTATGGTAAGGGAATACGAACGCACAAATCACGCGCATCTCCGAGAGGAGGAGATCTCGCGCGCATGGACCTGGAGTTCCATGGCAGCGCTTGCGACCGCAGGCGTGGCTGCAAGTCCGCTTCTAAGTGGAGCAACTCCGGCAGCGCTGGCGCTATTGGGCGCTGTTCCTGCCTTTGTGCTGGGAAAGAGCGCAATGGCGTTTGGTGCTCAGCATTGGCTCGAGCGTGAGCGTCGAGCAGAAAGTGAGCGACGCGGGGGGAAGCAAGTTCTTGGAATGCCGCCACAACGCGATGCGATCGCTCAGGCGCTTGCAGAGGCGCAGAGCAAAGGGCGCCTCATGATTGATCGCTATCTGGTCGGCTTTGAGCTCGAGAGCGGTGCCCCGCTTTGGATTGATGAAGATGAGCTTTGCACTCATGCCTGCGTTTTCGCCAAGACCGGTGTGGGGAAAACTCTGTGGCTTGAGTCCCTGATGTTTCAGCAGATGGCGCGCGGCAGAGCAAGCGGGCTTACCTTCATCGATGCGAAGCGTGATTCAAGCACTTTAGCGCACATTATTTTGATGGCGTTGGTAACGGGTCGTATTGAAGATCTCATAGTGGTCGACCCGTTTGATACCGTCCATACTTACAACTTTGTTTTGACCTCTCAGCGCGCGGATGTAAAGGCACGTAAGGTCTTGCGCGCAGGACTTCCACCAACGTCTGATCAGAGCACCACCAAGCATTATGATCGGCTTGCTGCTGATTCCATTTACCGCATGGTACGAGCGCTTGAGAGTTTTGGGCTGGCGTGGTCCATTAGAGATATCGCGGTGGCGTTAAGTGCCTTCAACCTGGCCTACCCACATTTGAGGGAGCTTCTTCACAAAATTGGGGCGCGCCAAGCCATGGTAGAGCTGGGGCATCTGGCTTCAAGCTATCGCACCCCCAAAGGCGGACTCGATACGGCGCGAATCACCGATAACCTGCGAGGCATTGCCTCGGAACTGCACGCCATTGCCGGAAGTGATATGGGCAAGGTGCTGTGCACTCAGTACACGGATCTCACTCTTACCGATGCGATTTTGCGTGGAAAGATTGTGTACTTCATGTTGCCTCGGCTTGAAGAGGCAGAGAGTGCGGCGCGTATGGTGAAGGTATTTCGTGAAGACTTGGAGGTCTCCATTGGGGAGATCACCTCGTCCCGGCACCACAATCTTGAAGACCCGCACATGGTTATTATCGATGAGGGTTCTTCGACCTTTGGGCCTACCTGGGCCAATCTCTTCGAATTGGCGCGTAAAGGGCGATTTGCTCTGTTGTTTGGTGCTCAGTCAGCTGGTGGTCTTACTGATCACGCCCTGGGCTTGAGTGAGTCCTTCTACGAGCGCGTCATGGCAAACGTAAACCTCAAAGTAATGATGCGGGTTGGAGACAATCGTACTGCTTCAGAGATGACTGAATGGATCGGAAAGGTTTCCACCACCAAGAAGTCAGTGGGGGCCGGCGTCATGACCGGTTCGAGTGCGAACATATTGCGTGGGGCTCTCGACTTTCAAGCGCGACGCAGCGGAGGAGAGAGTCAATCAATTAGCTTCTCCGAAGATGAAGAAGATCTGGTGAGCGCTGAAGAACTCAAACATGAGATGTCCGCAGAGAAGGGGCTGGCATGGTTTGATTTAGGAAACGGCAAAATCGTTAAGGGCCGGAGTTTTTGGTTTAACCCTGAATTGCCAGAAACTTGGGAAGGCCGTGAATTCATCACCCATTGTGATCGTCTAGAAGATGATGAAATTGGGCTTGCCGAGTGGGTTGACGAGCAAATCTTCTCGGCGGAGCAAGACGACTTAGCCGGGAGATCTCGACCTGGACCCGGAGGTCCGCCCTCCGCGTCAAACTCATCTGGTCAATCAGGGTTTTCGCCGAGCTCCTCTAACCAGAAGGATGCCGTTGATGCGACGAAGAAGGACAGTCCTGACCCTGCTGCCCCATTTAAACTAAACATGATGCCACGTGGTGGTCGTCCACGCGGGTTTGTCACCGCAATTCCTAAGGCTACTGAAGAGCCTCAGAAGGGAACCTCAAAAGGTCCGCCGACCGACAAGAAGCCCAAATAAGTCGGGAGGCGGGCCGCTGAGCGGTGCTCTGAAGTAGCCCCAGATCGAGGAGTAGGACTACCAAGAGTAGCCTCGCGGTTCCCTGAGGCTACTCTTGGCGCGCAGGCCTTCGGCTAGTCAACATTGATGCCGAGGACAGGAACGAAGCCCGCACTTCCGCACCGTTCGGTCTCGCCTTTGTCACCTGTTTCGGTTTCGCAAGGTATCCCTGTCTGTTCGTCGCAGCGCTCGCCTGCAGGTTGTGGGAACACTATTCTTGTCGGTGCTACTTCCATTGAGACCCGACAGGTGCACCAACAAGCTTTAACGTGAGTGATGCCACCGCCGGCCTTGTCAAGTAGATCTAAAGTGACGGCAACTGCTTCTTCGAGCGAGAGAAATCCGGATGGGGCTTCATCAGCTTAAGCTGAGTTCACACTTCCGACGGTGAGTAACATAGCGGAGAAAAGCGATAGAAAAAACCTGATAAAACATACTCCAAATAAAACAAACATAATAATTACATTCGTCATTGGGGCGAAGGAGAAGGTGGTGGCATAAAAATGCATTACGAGTTTATAGGAGAACTACGAGATTCTCATATGGGCGTGAGACTTGAGCACCTTACGTGAGTATCTGGCACTCGAAGAGAGGTGCTGAGGGTTGGCAAGTCGCACTACCATTCCGTCGGTGCGTAATCCTTAAGGAAATTTCCCCATGAGTGCTTGCCAGTAAGCAGCCCCGAAAAAATCGGATCAAGCACTCGCGCGGCACCGTCAACGATATCAAGCGGGGGTTGGAAATCCAGTTCCTGCACTTTGCGCAGCGCTTGCTCTGCAGGGTCTTCGTCCGTGACCCAGCCGGTGTCTACCGCATTCATGTAAATACCATCCTTCACGTAGTCTCGAGCAGAGGTGAGAGTCATCATGTTCAGTGCGGCTTTTGCCATGTTGGTATGCGGATGTCGGTCTGTTTTGGTGTGACGCGCAAACTTGCCCTCCATCGCAGAGACATTGACGATATGCTTGTCGTTGGTCGGATGCCTAAGCATCAGAGGTTTTAGGTGAGCGCACAGGATGAATGGGGCAATAGAGTTGACCAGCTGCACTTCCAAGAGCTCTGCCGTGGGAACGTCAGCCAATTTCATTCGCCAGCTATTCATAGACCTGAGATCAACTTGTTGCAGATCTGCATCGAGCTTTCCTTCCGGGAATAAGTCGGCATTTAGAGCGAGCTGGTCGTCGCAGCTGTATGGAATTTGAGAAAGGTGTGCTGCTGCCACAATGCCGAGGGTCTCGGATTGTTTCTGGGACTCCTTGCCTCGATGCCATTCGGAGATCCACTTTGTGCCCTCAGCAGCGTCAGAATGTGTGTCGCTGCCTAAGAGTAGAGATTTGCACTGGGTGAAATTGTGAAGAAGTGATTGTGCGTCTGGGGGAAGATCTTCGATGGGGAGCTCTTCGCGCGCAAGCAGGTGTGCGTAAAATCCGGGCGGCCGACGCACCGTTTGAGCTGCATTGTTGATCAGAAAATCAAGGCGATCTTCGGTCTGATTTATATAGCGCGTAAAAGTCTCAACGCTGGGGGAGTGGCGCAGGTCGAGTCCATATATCGAAAGCCGCGATTGCCATTCGGGAAAATCAGATTCGCCGGCGTAGCGCACGGCCGCATCATGAGGGAATCTTGTGGTGACAATAACTCTTGCGCCGGCGCGCAGCAGCATTAGCGCCGCTTGATAGCCGATCTTAAGACGAGCGCCAGTAATGAGCGCGGTCTTGCCGTGCAGCGGGGCGCTCTGAAAGCGTTTTTCGTAATTTAAGTCGCCACACGACGGACAAAGAGAATCATAGAAGTGATGAACTTTGGTGAATTCTGTTTTGCAGATGTAGCAGTGATCCGGAGTCGCAAGGTCGGGGACGGCTGGCGCTGGGCTCGACAGCAGCCGACGTGGTGCAATATAGACTTCGTGATCGCGGGTAACTCTGATGGTTGTAGCTGCGCGGGCTTTTCGATCTATTGCTCGTCGGGCATCATTTTTCGCTTGGCGGTTGGCTCTGCTTCTTTTTCGTAACTCCAATTGATCAGGCTTCAGCGCTCGACCTACGGCTATTAAAAGTCGATTCCGCTCTTCGATGGTAAGTTTATCAAGAATGAGGAGGTCACTTCCAATAGCCTCGAAAATGCGGGTGCATCGCCGCAAATCTTCGGCGGTAATATCGGCAGTGATTAATAGAGGACGGTCAGACATAAACCTGGCAGCCTAACCGAACCAAAGAGAGATCGCTAGAAGCGTGGAATATCGGCATTTTATTGAGTTGATGGAAGATCATGGTAGCGTAGTGCGAGTGGGTACAAGAGAATGTTCACCCTTCATTCAAGGGGGTGGCGGGTATGACTTTCTAAGTGAGGAACCGGCAAGTCTTAGGCATTCCTCTTTGGCAGGTCTTTTTTCGCTACAGTACAACCACCAGGTCGAAATGAGAGAGTTATGAAGCAAAAGGTTAAGACGCGTTGCTGGTGGTGCGGGGAAGATCCGTTATACGTCGCCTATCACGATGATGAGTGGGGGGTGCCACTGCATGACGACCGACGACTGTTTGAGATGATAATCTTAGAAGGATTTCAGGCGGGCTTGAGTTGGATAACGGTGCTTAGGAAGCGCGAAAATTTTCGTAATGCTTTTGCGAAATTCAATGCAGAAAAAATCGCACGGTTTACTAAGCGTGATGTGCAGCGCTTACTGTCTGATGAAGGGATTATCAGAAACAGACTTAAAGTCGAAGCGGCTATAACCAACGCGCAGGCCTACCTAGACATTCAAGAGGAACTCGGTTCTTTCGACGAGTATCTCTGGCAGTTTACCGGCGGAAAGACTTTGAGAGATCCGCGCGGCATGACGCGAAAGCGCATTCCGGTCAGCACTAAAGAGTCAGACGCAATGAGTAAGGATTTGAAGCGGCGTGGATTTAAGTTCGTCGGATCGACTATCTGTTATGCCCATATGCAGGCCACCGGCATGGTGGATGATCATGTGGAAGGCTGTTTTAAGTTTCAGAAACGACGAAGCTAATTTGAGGACAAGAATCTGAGCGCAGTCTTTCGTCGTGAGACCGGTTTCTCAGGTTGGTTCGCCTGAGAACTAGGAAGGGGAGCCCTGCTCCATTGTGAAAAGGTCGATTAGCCGATCCAATACCTGCTCAGTCGATCCATCATTGAAAAGCTTCGAAGTCGAGTCGTCTGGCGGCTCAAACATCTTGGCGATTGCTAATCCGTAATCGGCGTCGAGTGGGCCACCGCGCGTTCGTAATCGCGTAGCAATAAGTTCCTTAGGTGCATTAACCCAAATGAAGTGAAGTCCAGAGATCATGGCGCTTAATGCATTGCGATGTCGTTGCTTGAAAGTTGCTTGAGAGACGATGATGCGTGAGTGAACATTGAGTAGCTCAAGGATTCGCCCACCGATATGTGCGTATAGGCGGTCGCGCTGCTCTTCCGTAAACGGCATCTTGTTGGCAACCGCTTCTCGGATCTCGTCTGGCAGGTCCGAGTCTGCCTCATACCAATGAACGCCTGTCGCGTTACTCAGTGCTTCCGCGCAAAAAGACTTGCCTGCCCCAGGGACCCCAAAAAAATAGGTGACACGCGGACAAACGGTAAGGTCAATGTGACTGTGCATAGTCCAAGCAGTCTAACGCGTGCACGTATTCAAAATAAGTGATCTGGAAGAGATACCGTGCGCACGCTCTAAGCGACTGAATTAACTTATTATTATACTCAAATAGAGACAATTGAGTGCCTGTGCGAGGAGCGCCCCGGCGCTACTTCTTTCCTTTTGAAAGAAGGGGGCACTTAGTTTACTATCCGCCTCCAGCAGCAGGGGTTGTCTCACAGGAGGATTTAGCGGTTATGTACACAGGCGGAATCACGTTCTCAATTACCAAGTCGTTCGGAAGCTTACAGCTGGTCCCACAAGCTGAAGGGCTAAGACTTTATTATACCCCCATTATCAACGGGGCCGAGGCGCCTAATTCTCCGGGTTTTCTCGATATGCTGTTGCCGCTTGAGGCCATCGGCGGCCTTTGGGCAACTTGCCGCGCTTTCTTGTACGGCGTTGAATCCTTAGACGAAAATGTAATTTTGCAGGGTACGCATACGTCGGCAGAGGCTCAAGCTGCGACAACGGCGGAGTCTGCTGAGGCAGGTGCGGCATCATTCGGAACCGGCGCGCCTGGCGGCGGAGATTCGGACACGCTCATTAAGCTTTATCGCGATAAACCGCGTGGACAACAAGGAAAGCTCACTGGAGAGGAGACTTGTTGGCTACGTCTCGTGACCGGAAGAACAGAAGAAGAACGTCGTCGTATCAAACTAGGACCTCGTGATTTGCTCTGTATTGAGCTTGCCTGCAATTCAGTTCTCGTTCTTGCCGGGCACGCAGGTACTCACCAACCAAGACCTGTCTAACTCTGAGCGCGAAGAGGTGCCGTGACTTCAGGCGATGATCTTCCCGGTGCTGACCTTCTTTGTGCTCGTGAATCAGCCCAAAATTTCGCTGTTGCTGGCGAACTGCTCGATATTGAAAGGGTAGACACTGGGCACATTAACGTCACCTATCGTTCACGTTGGACTAAGGCGGGCGGATCCCGCGCGAAGCCGATCGTTCAGCAGTATATCCACCAGCGCATGAATTCTGAGGTCTTTAAGGACGTTCCGGCTATACTTCGAAACGTTCAGTTGATTACCGATCATCTCAGGCCTCGCGTTCTTGCTCCGGAGCTGACTCTTGAATTTGTGTGCAGTCGCACAGGAAAGCTTTGGCACGAAGATAGTTCAGGCGCTTTGTGGAGAACCTTTGGATTCATCGAGGACAGTGAAGGCTTTGATGTAAGTCCCAGCGATGCTCACGCGGAAGCAGTGGGAGCTGCCTTTGGAAGATTTTTACGTCTCCTACATGACTTCGATCAGACGTTGTTGGTTGAGCCGATCAAGGGTTTTCAAGATGTGCAGGGGCGCTACACAGCATTCGAATCTGCGTTGCAGCAAGATCCTGAGGGGCGCGCTGTGCAAGCGGCAGAGTTAGTCAGCTTCGTGCAAGAGCATAGGCATCTGGCGAGCCTAATCGCGGAGGGAATAAACTCCGGAGCAGTTCCCACGCGTGTCACCCATGCAGATCCAAAGGTGAATAACGTCTTGTTTCGACGTGGAAGCCCTCAGGTCTTGTGTGTGGTCGATCTTGACACCTGTATGGTAGGGACTTCTCTATATGATTTCGGGGACATGGTCCGTTCGGCGGGCGTTCCTGTTGAGGAAGACGAGCAAGATCTTTCCAAAGTGAAGGTGGACTTGCGACTCTTTGCCGCACTCGCGCGCGGATATCTGGCCGAATGTGGGACCATACTCACTCCCGCTGAGAGCGCGCTCATGGCACAGGCGCCGGGGGTGATCGCCTTCTCTTTGGGGATGCGTTTTCTGTCAGATTTTATCCTCGGAGACCGTTATTTTAGAGTGCACTATCCGACCCATAACCTTGTGCGCGCCAAAGCGCAGCTGCAAATTGCTCGCTGGGTGGTGCAAAATCAGGGCTCTTTAGAGCAGGTTCTGAAAGAGAGCCTGCCATAGAGATGTTCTTCGAGCTTATGGGACGTTCTGAGTAAAAACAACGTCTCGAGCCCTTGTAGGAGACGGGACTTGCTGGCTAAAGTAGGGCCTCAACAGAGACTTAGGACCTAATCTTGTCAGAGAAATGGCGCGAGCTGACGTCTTAGAGCGTTTGCATATATTTTGCCACGTCTCCTCAAGAAAGTTGCTCTGCAGAAGGTTTCGCCAACTTAAAAGAATACTAGCATTTGTAATTTCCGCTTATGGGACCACTTCGATTTAAGAGCGTGTGCATTGAATCCATGGCGGTGAATCTTCCGGAGCTGGAGGTGACTTCGGCTGAGTTGGAAGATCGCCTCTCCGGACTGTACGAGCGTTTTCAGATGCCACACGGCACCTTAGAGAAACTTAGTGGCGTCAGAGCTCGTCGCTTATGGCCTCGCCCAACCATGCCGAGTCAGGTAGCGACCGTGGCGGCGGAACAAGCCCTCGCACAGAGCAACATTAAGCGCGAGCAGATTGGGCTTGTGGTCAACTGTTCAGTAACTCGCGATTTTTTTGAGCCGGCGACGGCCTGTCTTGTGCATCAAAATCTTGGACTATCTGAGAGCGCTGCAGCTTTCGATATTACGAATGCCTGCATCGGTTTCTCTAACGGCCTCATGCAGGTGGCCACCATGATTGAAATGGGGGTCATCAAGGCTGGCTTGGTTACTTCAGGGGAAACGGTCACTCCGATAATTGAATCAACTATTGAGCAGCTTCAGAAAGAGGGTGCAGTGAAGCGCGAGGACCTAATGACGGTGCTGCCGACGCTCACGCTTGGGTGCGGCGCGGTTGCCTACCTACTCGTGCATGAGTCGCTCGCGACTTCCGGGCATAGATTGATTGGATCTGTTGCGCGTTCAGCCACTGACTGTAGTGAATTCTGCATGGGTAATTCTGACCTTCAGTTAGTCGATCATGATAAAATTACTCCACTGATGCGTACTGAATCGGGGAAACTCATGAGTGCTGCCGCCAAACTAGGTGGTCGAATGTTTAAGGACTTCTCAGAAGGCTTTGGCTGGAATCGGGAAGACATCCAGCATGTGTTCTGCCATCAAGTCGGAAAGCAGGTGAACGAGGGCTTCTACCGTGAGATGGGCCTCGATATGGAGAAAGAGTTTACCGTCTATAAGGATATCGGTAATCTCGTGTCCGCCGCGCTGCCTACGTGCCTTGCTATGGGGGCAAAGGAGAAAGGGATGAAGTCGGGCGAGAAGGTTCTACTCACGGCCTTTGGTAGTGGACTGAATTCTATTTTCACTGGGATTGTGTGGTAGGTTGAGGTTGAGCCATTTCCCGAGGCTTGTATGCTTTAGGGGATGGGCATCCTGAGGCGGTCTTGGTCCGTCTCTTAACGGCGGAACCTTGATTTGGTGAAGCACCTCTGGAGGTGCTTTTTTTTGCGGCACGTTTCTCTATATGTCACGTCTCTTCTCGTCATTTGAGCCCGCGCAGTACCTTCCGTACCCCTCCAACTTCATCGATATAGACGGGGTCAAACTTCATTTCTACGATATTGGACCGCGCAGCGATCGGGCCGTGCTACTCGTTCATGGTAACCCAACTTGGTCATTCTACTTTAGGGAGCTCATGCGAGCCCTCGCGGTGAATCATCGCGTCATCGTTCCCGATCATATTGGCTGCGGACTTTCCGATCACCCAGTCGATCGACATTACCGAGCGTCCGAAAGGTCGGACCACTTAGAGCGTCTGTTGGATCATGCCGGAGTGAAGCGCTTTTCGCTTGTTATGCACGACTGGGGTGGCCCTATCGGGACCGCGGTAGCGCAGCGCAGAGTGAACTCAGTAGAGCGCTTGGTTTATTTAAACACAACCCTGACCGAGACCGAGCATTTGCCTGGCTTCATACGTCTTGCTGCAAACCCATGGATTGGACGTCTCATTACTCAAAGAACGAAACGCTTTCTTAAGCTCATGTTGCGTTTCGGTGTGGTGCGACAACTCCCCGCAGATGTGCAGCAGGGCTATCTTTTCCCGTATCAGAACGCTGCTCGAAGAACTGCCATTTGGGATTTTGTACAAGATATTCCGTTTGACCAAAGTCACCCGAGTCATTCGGCGTTGCTTGAAGTCTCCGAGAGAATCCCGCTTTTGCGTAATATCCCTGTGTTGATTTACTGGGGCCTTCGAGACCCTTGTTTCCATCGCAGCATGCTCACCCAGGTTAGCCGGCATTTTCCTCAAGCCGAAGTGGTTGAGGTCGCAAAGGCTTCGCATCTCGTGCTTGAAGATTCGAACGAAGAGGCCTGTAAGAAAATAGCGGCGTTTCTTTCAGATGGTGCAGCAGTGTCCCCAGAGTACCTACGTGCTTTGCGGGGACAACCGGGAGGCTCATGGCTTTACCAACAAGCAGCTGAATGTGCCCACAAACATCCGGACCGTGATGCAGTGATTGTGGTGCAGGGATCCAGCATCGCTACTAAAACGCTTGCCGGGACCGGACTTCAGGAGCCTTTGAGTTCGTCGCGCGTTGATTATGAGCAGTTCTTTACGCGCGTGCGTCAGTACGAGAGAGGCTTGGTCGAGCTTGGCATGCGGGAAGGGGATCGCATTGTGATGCTTGTACCCCCAGGTATCGAGTTTCTGGCGCTCAGTTACGCGGTGATGGGACGCGGGGCGGTGCCTGTATTTCTTGATCCGGGGATGGGAAGAGCGAATCTGTTCAAGTGCATCGAAGATCTTGCGCCTCAAGGGTTCATTGGGGCGCCAAAGGCGCACCTGTTGCGGCTTCTTAAACGATCAATCTTTCGGACTTTGCGCTTCGCAGTAAGCGTGAGCGAATTTGCATTACCGGGCAGTCAGAGTGTCGCTTTTCTTCAGAGATTCTCGCCGCAACCGCTACCGCCGGTCCGGCGTCAGGGCGATCAGCCTGGATTGATTGCGTTTACTTCGGGCGCCACGGGAACTCCTAAAGGGGTGGTTTTCACCAATCAAATGCTCGAAGCGCAGTGCCGCATATTTTTTGAAGACTTAAGCTTCGTACCCGGCGAAAGAGACCTGCCACTATTGCCAGTTTTCGCGCTTTTTAATCTGGCGATGGGTGTGGGCAGTGTGATTGCGCCTCTGAACCCTTCACGACCTCTCGATCTCGACCCAGAGTTAATCACGCGCGTAATTCACGAGTTTAAGGTTTCCTCGTCTTTTGGTTCGCCTACGCTTTGGCAGAAGATCTCCGAGTACTGCGTTACTCATCAGCGCTCACTCGACTCTCTGCAGCGACTTTTTATGGCGGGAGCACCTGTTTCGCCGAAAGTTCTTGGTCTCGTGCAACGTTGCGCCCCGCGAGCGATGGTGGCGACGCCATACGGCGCGACTGAAGCCTTGCCGGTCACCATGATCAAAGCCAGCGATATTCTGCGTGACGGGGAAATCTTAGCTGAAGCGCATGTTTCCGCGAAGAGCGGCGAGTCCGGGACCCCGGTGGGAAAGCCCGTGAGTGGGGTCGAGATCAAGATTATTCGCATCACCGATGATTCGATTCCCGATATGAGTCAGGTGGAAGAGCTCGCGCCTGGCGAAATCGGCGAAGTGATTGTCAGGGGTGCCAACGTGAGCCTTGTGTATCTACACCGCCCTGACGCCAATGCGCTCGGTAAAATTCCGGATGGCGACACCAGCTGGCATCGCATGGGCGATACTGGATACGTCGACAAACTGGGACGGCTCTTCTTTTGCGGGCGTAAGGCCCACCGCGTCAGGACAGCGGAGAGAACATTTTTTAGTGACCCAGTTGAGCGGGTGTTTAATGAGCACAAGAAGGTGCGCCGTAGCGCCCTGATTTCTATTGCGAACGGAGCTGAACCCGCAGTGGCGATCGAGCCGTGGCCGGAGCATTTTCCTCGTAGTCCGGCAGAAACGGAACAGTTTATCCAAGAACTGCGCTCGCTCGCCGGGGTCTCAGAGCTCACCAATCGGCTTGAAAGATTTTATTTTCACCCAAGTTTCCCCGTGGATGCGCGCCACAATGCCAAGATTTTCCGCGACCAGCTATCGGTCTGGGCGGCTACTCAAAATGGGCATTCGCCGCGAAGTGCTGACCCACATGCTGAGTCGAGAGTGGGCGGCTAATGAAAATCGGCACCTACGTAGTGACGGGCGCAGGTGGATTTGTCGGAAGTGCGATTTGTCGAGCACTTCTTGCTGCTGGTTGCACAGTCCGAGGCGTTGCGCGCGGCTCATATCCTGAACTCGAACGGCAGGGCGTTCAAATGACGCGCCTTGATTTATCAAACTCGCCACGTGAGCTTGCCGCCTTATTTACAGGCGCGGAGGGCGTATTCCATGTCGCTGCAAAGGTGGAGATGTGGGGGGAATACAACGAATTTTTTAGAGCGAATGTGCTTGGTACCCGCGCGGTCATAGAAGCATGTCGTACTGCCGGCGTTTCAAAACTTGTTTTTACCAGTAGCCCAAGTGTAATTGCCGATGGCTCGAACTTGTGCGGAGTTGATGAAAGCTACCCCTACCCAGCAACACACATGGCGGCCTATCCCGCTACCAAAGCTATCGCCGAGCGCGAGGTGTTGGCCGCAAACGAGACAGGTCGGCTGTATACCCTAAGTCTTAGACCGCACCTCATTTTTGGGCCTGGAGATAACCATTTCGTGCCCACGATTGTGGCGCGAGCGCGATCTGGCAGGCTTCCGGTGATAGGAGCGGGCAAGAATCTCACTGATCTTACTTTCATTGAAGACTGCACTCGGGCGCATTTGCTGGCCCTTGATGCTCTGGATATGAATCCTGAAAGTAGAGGAAGGGCTTTTTTTGTTACCCAGGGTGAGCCGATACCCATGTGGTCATGGATCGGAGAGGTTCTGGAGCGGAGTTCAGTACCCGCAGTATCCCGTTCAGTTCCCTTGCTGCTCGCAAAGGGAGTAGCGGTACTATCCGAACTGATCGCTAAGTTCGGACTTGTTCGTGAGCCGAGACTAACTCGCTTTCTAGTATCGCAAATGAGCACCGATCATTATTTTTCGATCAAGGCTGCACAAAGAGAACTCAGCTTTCACCCGCGCTATTCAATGCGAGAAGCCATGAATCTGACATTTGGGGCGCCGAATATGCCTGAGGCCGGACTCTAGTTGGCTCCTTCCTTCAAAGTCGCGGACTGATCGTGAATAGTGTTCATAGTCCGAATAAGCTCGAGCTGGGATTGGAGTGTTTTTACTAGCTCTGGAGTTACCGAGATGTCTCGTTTTTCCTGAGCAATTCTTGTGAGCGCGATGGCGTTATTGATGGACATCTGAATGGCGAGGGGCACCATCTTTTCGCCGAGTTTTAGAGTTTCATCGATCTCAGCTTGAGGAATCTTTAGCGAGGCCATCTCCAGACCCTCTTGGGCCAGACAGGCCGAGATAATGGCCTGTACATCTTCCTTGGTAGGTAGGGCAAACTCAAAGTGCATTCCATAGCGCCCAAAACGCAGCGCAGCGCGATCAACTTGCTCAATATGATTCGTGGCCGCAAAGAATTGAATCTCTGGGTAGCGCCCCATCATTCGTTCGATAACTCGCAGCATGATATTAGTGCGCGCGAGCTCTGCGCGCTCTCCTGTTTTCGGATCGCGCTGCAAGAACTCAGCCTCCATTTCGTCGATAAATAAGATGACCGAGCGAGCGCCGCTGCGCTGTTTGCGGTCGAGTGCTTCTTTGACCTTTGATTCGAGGAAATCCCCAAGGGACTGCTCCATGTCGGAAACCTCGCCCTTAGCGGCCTTCTGCATGGCTTTGCCGAGTTCTTCGCGCGAAACAGCGACGAGCGGAAGTTCCAACTCGTTGGCGAGGCATTGCACAAAGAATGTCTTTCCCGCTCCCGGTTCTCCGTATAGCAGGAATCCGTTGGGGATCAGTTGCCCAGAGGGCATGCCTTCCCAGGCCCACTTTTTGTCGAGAAACAGTAAGTTTTGCTTGAGTCTTGAGAGTATCTTCTCGACAGTCTTTGTCTGTCCCCAGTAATTGCTTAGGTCCGAAGAAAGCCGTCGATTTAGGCGTGCACGCATTTGCTCAGTAAACTGCGCATGCTCACTGCCCCCAGCCATAGAATCGCAGAGAGAGTTTGCAATTTCTGAAGCAGCCTCAAGATTTCTAAGTCTACCCCTCAGAGCCCGTCGAAGTTTTGGCTCCTCGGTCACGACGGTGAGTGCTTGCAGAAGAGTGGCTCTCTCCTCTTGTTGAACGTGTGATTTACTACGAAGCGCTTCGAGATGCCGATCGAAGAACTCTACGAGGCCAGATATATCTGAGTCTTTGATTAGCTTGCGAACCGGATCGGCGACATGAAGAACCGAGCGGGCGCCGGCGCTCTCCAATGTCTCGCGTAATGCTGAACAAGATTCGTCCGATCCTCGAATTAAATGTCGCATAGCGATCCCAAGGGCTGAGATATTGGCCGGACTCTCGAAAATGAACGATAGGGTATCTCCACTGCGGACGGTTCCACCAAGCACGCGGCAGGTCAAAAGTTTTGGCATTTGTTGCCGTATAGAATCGGAGTCGTTACTCTCTAGTGCGAGCAGCGCTTTGCGACTGCTTGCGCTTCCTCCGGGAAATAGAGACGCCATTGCAGAACGCAATGCGCTTCTGGCGTCTCGATCCTCGGTTTCTAGGCGCGGAGGTGTTGAGGAAATAAGCTGAAGAACTTCTTCTGCGCAGATTCGAAGTTCCAGAAATCGCGAAAGCAATTGATCAACCGATCTGGACTCAGCTTCATTCTGAAACCGTGAAGCCGGTACTTCCCGTATCGTTGCCGCTAGAGTTGGTCTTGAATGCGCATCGTGAGTGACGCCGATAATCGGCAGAGAGAGCGTCTCAAGGGGTGTTGACTGCTCTATGCCAAGGACCTTCTCGAGGACGCTACCGGTGGCGTTACAGGCTTTCGCAAGCTCTGAGATAATTTGCATCTTCGGCGTGACACGGACATGTGCCCCCTCTAGGCAGCCGACCACCTTCAGAGGGTCCACGTCTTTTGCAGCAAGCAGCACCCTGTCGAGCTTCGCAGTTAATTTCGCTATTTCCTCTCTCAAGGCTTCCGTCTTTGGCCCATTCGTTCCTTCGTCTGGGTCTCTGCTCTGTCGGGATCGAAGTAACTCCTCCGAAAGTTGTCTCAGTGACTGACAATCTACGCGAGTTTTTTCTCTGCAAGTTGGCGAATGCTCCAAATACGCGTCGGGCCCGGGTAGCCGGTCGGAACGTATCGTGACTTCGAGAATCTCGCGGAACGGAGCAAACCAACTCGGGCTCTTAAGTTTTCCATCATGTGTGTCTGAGTAGGTGGCCAGCATACGGTGCTCTGCCGGTGTGAGTTCGATCCCAGATTTTCGCTTGTGAACAAGGCTGGCTAGGTGAATCTCTATCAGCCCCTCGCCGACATCGTGCTCGCGACCCGAACTGGAGGCGTCTCCTGAAGCATTCAGGGCATGGCACATATCTACGGTGAGGCGGGTGAATTTAGCGCTTAGCGATAGTGCGTCAATTGCCGTCCCCTTGTCGGCTTCGGCACTAAGCATGGCTATTTGTTGAAGCGATCTTGCGAAGGCGTTGAGGGTTTGGAGTTCAGTCGAGGTGGTGGTTAGCTTGTGGGCGGAGCTTTCAGAGGCTGCTTTAGTGAACCCATCGGGATTTGGAATCGTTAATGGGGCAAGGGGATCGTCCGCTCGCCGAGAAAAGTCCCCAGTGGGGATGGAGGTTGTCTCTTGCGCCCCGTCTTGAGGGCTCGCATCTGCAGTCAATGGAGTGGTTGAAAGTAACGGAGACGGCGGCGGCACCTGGGGTGAGCCAGCTTCTGAGTGAGTTTCCATGCGGAGAGATTCCTACATTTGCAAGATCTCCTCTCGGAATAACATGTGGGCTGATCGTAACCGCGCTAAAAATGTTTGGATGAGTCGTGAGAGAATCCGAACGCGATATTTCTTGTAGACCCCCTAGCGAAGGTGAGAGTGAGAGCTGGTTTTACCGCAGGCCGGCCATAAATCTCTGCGAATGATGGACCACTCAGCGCATTGGGATAATCGAGGCGGAATCAAGCAAATATAAAAAAAGATGCCGCTCAGGGCCGTGAAACTTCACGTTCTCAGCCGTGACCGGGCCGTGTTCTGGACCGCTGCAGAAAGACTCGTCTGACCCATATACCTGCAACTGCTTTTGGAAGTCGGAATGGGTCATCGGGAATGCGTAGACTTTAACCCCCTGCGAAACCAATTTCCCAAGTCCTTCGAGTAGTCCACCCTCTACCTGGGAGTAAAATGACTCACGAAGCACCTGCACAAGAGTGCCAACACCGACTGCGAAGCGAATTGGTTCTGCGGTGAATCTCCTGAGAAACTCGGTTAGGCGGAAGTTCTCGACAAAGTTTGAAAACAGAACAGGAAACCCCAACTCTGCGAGAGTGCGGGCGCGCCTTAAAAGTTCTCGGTCATCTGCGATATCATCCGGACGAGCGCTGTTGATAGAAAGCTCGAACAAGCCAAGCGGGAGACGATCTTTGCCGGAGCCTTCGGCCAGCAACGCGGCTTCCGAGTCTTTCATCAATTGTTGGAACTGGTCTTTGGCGTGCAAGAATGTACCGCGCTGAAGAATTATCGGCCGAGCGTGCAGAATCTCCGAGGGGGTGATGGGCTGAAGCTCCGGACTAAGCGCGACGGCTCGGCACAACTGGTTTCGCAACAGCGCAAGACTGACGCGCGCGGGCTCAGTCTCTTCGAATTCAGGGCCCGAGAGCAGGACCAAGTCGATTTCAATGCGCCTAAGCGAGAGGGAATCAAAAAACCCCTGCAACATGGTGTCGACGGACTGACGCTCAAAGAAAGCGCCGTAAATCAGGTTAACCCCGAGGGTGCCGAGCGCCTGTTGTTGCAGTAGATTCGTACTGTCTCTCAAATTTACATGCACAAGAATGTCGTTTGGTTCGCTACCAGGGGAGGCCTGGAATCGCAAGCCTAACCAACCATGACACTCATTGGTACCCTTATAATTCTTAGTGGAGACTGTGTCAGCGAAGACAAAAAAACTTGAGTGCTCTGCACGTGACTCTTTAAGACGCTCCTGCAGAAGCTCGTATTCATGCGAAAGCATTGAAAGGATGCGCTCAGTGGAAACGTAGCGGGAACCTCTTCCATAGATGGCGTCGCTAAACTTCATGTCATAGGCCGACATTGTTTTCGCTACCGTACCAGCGGCGCCGCCTACACGGAAAAACCAGCGCGCGACTTCTTGCCCGCCACCAATTTCTGCAAAAGTCCCATAGTACTGAGGGTCCATATTCAGGCGTAGGGCCTTCTCTGCAGTTCGATGTTCCTCGTCGGCACTAAAGGCTCCGGCGGTAGTGGTGGTCGTGCTGTGCATAAGGTCTCCTCAGTAAATGAGAACATGTTTCGTCGGTATAGTGAAGTCCCTTGCTGTGCTCAGGTTACCAGCGAGGTGAAAGAAACGTAGAAATTTGGAGAGGAACGCAATGATCCGAGCCGAATGAGCGATACGCAAAAAGTTTTGCTAGCGCGGCATACCTGGAAGTCCTTTGCCCTTAAACATATTCATGAGGCCGCCCATGCCAAGCTTAGACACTTGAGACATCATTTTTCTCATCTCGAGGAACTGCTTGAGCAGACGATTCACTTCTTCCACCGTTCTCCCAGAACCACGGGCGATGCGTCGGCGCCTGCTCCCGTCAATAATGCCGTGATTAGTACGTTCCTTAGGAGTCATCGAGAGCACAATCGCTTCGATATGCGAGAGCTCTTTCTCGGCCTTTTCAGGGTCAACATCCTTCATCATCTTTCCCATGCCAGGAATCATGGAGGCCAGCGAAGTGATGTTGCCCATGCGGCGCACCATGCGCATTTGATCGAGAAAATCCTGGAGCGAGAATTCATTACGCTTGAGTTTTTTCTGTAAGTCGAGAGTGTCCTCGACGGAAATTTCACGCGTGGCTTTCTCGATAAGCCCAAGCACATCGCCCATCCCGAGAATGCGTGACGCCATGCGCTCAGGATGAAAAGCTTCTATGGCATCGGCCTTTTCACCAACACCGATGAATTTAATTGGCTTGCCGGTAACTGCGCGCATTGAGAGCGCCGCGCCGCCGCGTGCGTCACCATCTAGCTTAGTAAGAATGATTCCATCAATCTCCAGTGCGTCATCAAAACCCTTGGCAACATTAACGGACTCCTGTCCCGTCATACCATCAGCAACCAGCAAAATTTCGTGCGGTTGAACCGCCGCCGATATTTCTCGAAGTTCCTGCATGAGTTCTTGATCGATCTGTAGACGACCCGCAGTGTCAATGATTAGGGTGTCATGTGCGTGACCTTGAGCCCAAGCAAGCCCAAGTTTCGCGATCTCTACCGGGTCCTGATCTGCGCGTGAATCAAACACTGCAATGTTGTTGCGTTGCCCAAGAGTTTTTAGCTGCTCGATCGCGGCCGGTCGGTACACGTCAGCAGGTACTAACAATGGCTTTCGTTTAAAGTCTCGGACCAAAAGAGACGCAAGCTTTGCCGCGGTGGTGGTTTTTCCTGAGCCCTGCAAGCCCACCATCATGATAATAGCGGGCGGCGCAACGGCCAAGTTGAGTGGAGCAACTTCATCGCCCATGGTGTGAATGAGCTCCGCGTGAACAAGCTTCACTACTTGCTGATCGGGAGTGAGGCTCTTGAGCACATCTTCGCCGACCGCGAGCGCCATGACGCGGTCACAGAAGTCTTTAGCAACCTTGTAGTTTACGTCAGCCTCAAGGAGAGCCATGCGGACGTCCTTTAGTGCTCCTTCAATATCCTTAGAGGTAAGAACGCCGCGTCCGCGGATACGCTTTAGGGCGCCTTCAAGCTTGCTATGTAAACTATCAAACATGAGGCAAGTATAGGGCTTTGCGCCTTGGCAATAAAGACCCTGATGCGGACAGAATTCACCTCACCAGCAGCGATTTTCGCTAGTAATCGAATGATTCGTTGGGTTGAATCGCTGGAGTAGCTCGCGACCTATTTGACCAGGTCTGCAACCTTCGGACTGACCTGACCGATGGCATCGAGTGCCACGTTCGGGTCGCTAAAGATCGATGCCTGCATTTTTGAAGCGAGTTTGGCAGCGGCGTCTACGTCTCTTACTGACGCAAGGGCTGCCTCGCTGTTCTGCTGAGCGATTTCGTAGCTCAAGACTGCGTTTTTGAGAGTTTCGCTACTTTCGCGCATGGAGCGACGCATGTCCTCAATACGCTCGCGTGCACGGGCGACATTGGTAACGGTCTCAATAATTGATTCCTTGCGTGAGAACGAAACTGGCCCCAGGCCTGGAACGTTTCCGCGCTCTTCGGGGAGCAACGCATCAAGCGTCGCGCCGAGTTTCTCCTCGATGTCACGGCGAACATCGTCATTAGGTATCTGTGCATGCGCAACTGAGGAGACCTCTCGTGCGGTGCGTTTGATTTCGTCAACGAGCTGATTTGCTTCAGACTCCAGGACTTCTCGGCGTTGCGGAGAAGTATCTGAGGACTGTGCCTGCTCAATGAATCCATCGATGCTGGAAAGATACTGAGAGATTGAACCAGTGGCGTCAGTCGCAACATTTATAGATGCGATAGCCTGATTAAGGTTCTTTCGAAGGTCAGCGGCAACCGCTGGTGGAATATTGCTGAGGCGTACTGTGACGTCAGCTTTGAGTTCGTTTGAAGATACCGCCACCGCGCGCGCCTCAGAACTCTTGAGATCCTGAGCGGTCTTAGACTTCGTCGCTTGCGAAAGCGGGATTGGGGAAAGCGCATCTTTGATTCGACGCTTTGCTACGTCATTGACATCCATATTGTCACCTCTCACCTTGCGGGACTGTCTCAGGGATTACTCTCCCCAAACACGGCGCCCTCAGGTGCCTCCGTTACACACATACCTGTTCACCATTTAGATCGGCATTGCGCTAAATAACTTGAGATCAACTTACTGCGATTTTCACGTAAATTGTTTAGCGGTAACAGGAGGTTACGGAGGCGTCTGAGCCGAAGAGCCAGTGTCAGCCCCAGATTCGCTCGGTTTCCATACCCACTCGGACTCAGAGCCTGCAGGCAAAGCCGGCTTTGAGGGTGCCGATTCAGATCGGGAAGAAGGTGCAGGGGCGGGGAGAGGGTCGGAAGGTTTATCGTGGCGGAGTGAGGCGGGGGAGCTTTTGGGGCCACTTTGCGAAGATTTGAATCGCTCCATGGCTAAGGGGAGAAGCTCGCGCATGACATCCAGCCTTGATTCGCTGCTTGGGTGTGATGACAGTGCAGAAATAGTTCCCCCTCGGTATCCGGGGAGGTCCTTTACTCGATCCCAAAACTCAAGCGCCGCGGAAGGATCGTAGCCAGCGTCTGCCATAATAAACAAACCGACCTGATCGGCTTCGAGTTCATTCTCTTGACTGCCTGGATTGATGAACGCAGCTGCTACCATCTCCCGTACAAGTAGAGCAGCAAGATCAGCGAGAACAGCGTAAGGCCCCTGGTAGGACACTACTTGTCCAGCCACATCTCCCATCACTCCGGAGATAATGCGGGCCGTCTCCTCATAAGGATTGGGCGCGGTATGACCAGCCAGTACGTGTGCAAGTTCATGGGAGAGAATGGCGGCGAGTTCTGCATCTGTGCGCAGGTCACGAAAGATTCCCGTCCATACGAAGATAAAATTCCCGCGCGTTGCCGCAGCATTAGCGAAGTTAGGGTCGTCAAATATGTACACGTGCCATGGGTTTCGATCTACCTGAGCGGCCTGCGTGAGACGTTCGACAATAGCTCGAATGTGGGCGATACGTTTATCATCGTTATCTAGCGTGTATGTCTTCGAGAGTTCTCGAAAAACCTCCTGTCCGTACTCCTCGTCTTCGGCCGGGACTCCTACTTGTGGCGGGATCTCCCCGACTGGAATCGGAGCACGGGTGCTCGCGCATCCAACGCTGACTAGGGTGAGAGCGAGTAGTGAAAGTGCAGTTCCGGCAAGTCTTCCCATCTAAGGAAAAAACCTCGGGATGAATCGCAAATAGGTCTGTGGTCGACGCCGGCAAAATACTCGATATTTATCTTCGTAGGCGTCTATATCAAAGCATTCCCAGCGCTCGACGCCCAAGGCGGCAAGTGCGGTTTCAAGCTCCTCGGTGTTGAGCTTTTTCTCGAGTGTCACCACACGATATTCGAAAGAGAAGAGTTTGTTGACTTCATCGGTGGTGAGGCTTTTTAGATCATCAGTAGAGGGACTGATGTTAGAAACTGTCTTTGAAGTTGCGTCCAGGGCGCCTTGTAATTCTTGGGTGAAGCGCTGCAGGGTTGATGGTGAATTGCTCACGGCAGGGGCCACAGTGGAGGCAGGCAGGGCGGAGGCAGGCAGCGCGGAGGAAGGCAGGGCGGAGTTGGAGTCAGAACTCGGACCTTCCGCAACTTGATGAGAATTCTCTGGGCTATGCTCGCAGCCACTGATGAATGGGCTTAGGAGCATAATTCCTGTCGCGGCAGCGCAACGTCTAAGCTGTTGCCAGAAACGCGACCCGTTTGGGTCAAGCTTGAGGGGGGGGGTAACCACTTAGGAGTTCTCCAGAAGTCTAGTCATTCAAGCGAGTTTAACCGCGCTCGAGACAGATCGCCACGTTTCTCGAAGGGGCCTCTAAAATGGGGGTACAGGTGCTATTCTGATCGTTCTTTGATAGCCTTGTCCACGCAAACGAAGGAGGTAAGCCTCTAATACGACTGGTAGTAATTGGGTAAAGCGGAGCGCACTTTCGGGAAATAATTAGAACGGATTCGAGGGAGTTCCAAGTATACGGTGTCTTCCGCTTGATGGCCGCACTGGAAGCTTCCCACTTGGAGATAGCAAAGGGAAAACTATGACAACCGAATCGACCTTACCCATGCACCTTCGGTGTCTGTATAGCGCGGAGCAGATAGAGGGACGGGTCCAGGAGCTCGGCGCTGAGATCAGCAAATGGACCAAGCAGGTATGGGACGCGTCACACACTGATGTTCTTACAATCCCCGTCTTACGGGGCGGGATCTTTTTCTATGCGGATCTCGTCCGTCGCATTTCTAGCTCAGTAGAGATCGCTCCCGCTCGCACTTGGGCCTATGAGCAGCTTGTCCCCGAGGGAAGTCTCAAGCCGGACGAACTTGCAACGGTAGGGGTCGATATAGCATCGGTTCCGGCTCGGGGAAGGGCGGTGCTGGTGGTGGATGACATCTGTGATTCAGGACGAAGTCTTGCCTTTCTCGCAAAGGAGCTTCGAGCTGCCGGAGCGCAAGAAGTGCGCACCGCCGTGCTCGTGCGACGAGAACTTCCAGAGCAACAGTATGCTCCTGACTGGGTGGGTTTTACCTATCCTGGAAACGAGTGGCTGGTCGGATATGGAATGGATGATAGTGAGCGTTGGAGAAACCTTTCAGGGGTGCACGTCATTACGCAGCGGTAGTACTTGTTTGAGGGCACGTCGGATCAGTCTCTGACGATTTAAGGAAACTCTGAAAAACTAAATCTTAGTGGTGCAAACAAACTCTAGAAATTGGTCTAAATTTTATTACCCCGCGAAGACCACAAAGCGCACGAAGATAGAAACACGAGTTGTTCATAGGTTCCTTAGTATGTGTCATTTTAGGATAGCATCGTTGTGGCCTTAGTTGAGTACTCTCTTGATATCGTTGGGCTCTCGAAGAGCTTTCGACGTAAGACGCTCGCGCGAGCCGGGTACAGTACCATCAAATCCGCCCTGCTTGGTGGATTGTCGAGCGCAGCGAAATGGGTCAGCGGAAAATCAAGCCGGGAGACGTCGCCGCATGTGCTCACGCATGCCATTGATGATCTTACCATTCGGGTGCCACGTGGAAGCTCCCTTGGAATTATCGGACGCAACGGTTCCGGCAAATCTACTCTGTTGAAACTTATAACTGGAATCTATAAGGCAGATCGCGGCACGGTCCAGGTTAACGGACGTATCGCGGCGTTGATTGAACTGGGGGCTGGTTTTCACCCAGATTTTACCGGACGTGAAAACTTGATGCTTGGCGGGGTGCTGCACGGATTATCTAAGAAGCAGCTCGAAGCGCGTTTCTCAGATATTGTCGAGTTCGCTGAACTTGAAGAAGTGATTGACGATCCGGTCAGGACTTATTCTTCTGGAATGTTTATGCGGCTTGGCTTTAGCCTGGCGATTCACACTGAGCCAGATATTCTTATAATCGACGAAGTCCTTGCGGTAGGAGACGCCGCATTTACCGCAAAATGCAAAGATCGCATTGCCCAAATTCGCCGCGAAGGCCGTACCCTGCTGCTGGTCAGTCATGATCTAGACGCTGTCGAGCGTTGGTGTGATGAAGTGGTCTGGTTAAACAAGGGTAAGGTTGCAGACCGTGGGAATCCTCGACGTGTCATCGATCACTACAGAGAGCACATTGAAAAAGGCGAAGAGCAAGAGTTGCTGCGCAGCGATCGAGTCGCGGAAGAGGAGAGGGGATCCATGGACCTCGTTGCGGTAGGGGGCGGGCCACATACTAATGGTGAGAGCCGGGGATGCTCTGAAGAGAATACTCAGTCGGCGCGTTGGGGTAGCAGAGAGGTCGAGATCGAGAGCGCAGTGCTTTTAAGCGGCGGCGCAGAAGAGCATCGAGTATTTCATCCCAGTGATGGATTGAGGGTGCGGGCTCAGTACCGTGTGAACGATGCTTCAGCCATCGATACTTCGCGTGTGGCCTTTGGCATAGCGATCACTAGAAGCGACGGGGTGCTTGTGTTTGGAACGAACACCACTCTCGATGAAGTGGTTGTCCCGCTTGCCCCAAAACGTGGAGCGGTGGAGTTTCGAGTGGCACGCCTTGATCTACTTGACGGTAGTTACCGTTTGGACATTGCCGTTCATCGAGATGATGGATATCCGTATGACTATCAGCAGGGCGCTCTGCATTTTGCAGTGAGATCCGCAGGCGGGCAGGTAGGTATGTATCTCCCCAAACGCGAGTGGCTTTGGGAGAACGTCGTGGGAGAGCCAGCGGGGTCACCCAAGCTTGATGAAAAACATAGTGAGCAGCGAGGTGGAACGCTATGAACCTCATCTCCGCCGCCTCGCAGTTGTACAAGTATCGAGTTCTGCTCTGGGCGCTAGTCGTGCGGCACCTTTCGATTCGGTATCGAGGCTCGGCTTTAGGATTTCTATGGACTTTCTTAAACCCGCTTTGCTTGATGCTGGTCTACGTGTTGGTGTTTCGTTACTACATTCGTTTTAACGAAGTAGAGCACTACACGGTGTTCTTGTTCTGTGGGCTATTGCCTTGGCTGTGGGTTACCAGTGCGCTACTTGAAGGCACTGCGTCGATCGCAAGTGGTGGGCATTTAATAACCAAATCGATGTTTCCGCCACAGATTCTCCCTGCCGTTGCTGTGGTAACAGGCATGATAAACTATGTGCTTTCGCTACCGTTGTTATTCATATTCATAGTAGCCAACGATCTCCCTATTCCCTGGACGGTAGTTTTTTTGCCGTTGATTGTGGTGGGGCAAGCTCTATTAATGTTCGGGCTGTCCCTGGTTCTCGGTTCCCTCAATGTTCTTTTCCGTGATGTTCAACATATTGTGGGGAATGCGTTGACCTTCCTGTTCTTTCTTTGCCCGATTCTTTATCCGGCACATGTGGTGCCTGAGCGATTCCAACCGTTATTGCATTTGAATCCGTTCTCAGTTCTGACCCTTTTCTATCATCAGGTCTTACTTGAGGGCGTTGTCCCAAACCTGCTGTCGGTGATGATGTTTGGTTTGACCACTGCGATTTGTCTTGTCGCAGGAGGAATGGTGTTTCAACAGTATCGTGAAAGCTTTGCAGAATTGCTCTAGAGCGTGTGTGAGGACAGGAATAGAATGGCGACCAGGAAAATACATCAGCTGCTCCACACGCTAAGCTACGGAGACGCTATCTCTGGAGAGGCGCTTGCGCTGCAGCGCTGTTTGCGTGCACATGGGGCTGAAAGCGAGATTTTCGCTATTAATGTGCATCCTCGATACAAAGACCTTGCGCATCGTTACCAAGAATTTCCGAAAGATTTTGCCGGCGAGGTGGTGTTGCACTACTCGCTTGGGTCTCCCCTGAATTCTCTGTACGCCGGGTTACAGGCCTCGGTCCGGACGCTCATTTATCACAATCTGACGCCGTCGAGGTGGTTTGAGAATGTTAATCCACGAATTGCCTCTGAAATTGAGAGTGGTCTGGTTGAGCTTCCCGAGCTCTGTAGAGTAAGTGACCGCTTGCTCGCCGATTCGCCATTTAATGCTGGTGAACTAAGAGCCTTTGGGGCTAACGCCACTGTTCTTGAGTTGCCCATTGATCCGGTGCGCTGGAGCGAGCCTGCCAATGCGGGAATTTCTGCTCTGCTTAAAGCTGACTCGGGCATCAACTTGCTACATGTGGGTCGGCTCGCGCCGAACAAATGCGTTGAGGATATTATCAAGGCATTTTATTTCCTGCACTATCATGTAGAGCGCAATAGTACGTTGTGGCTGGTAGGAATCGATATTGATACCGAGTTGTACTCCTTTTCGCTCAAGCGCCTGGCTCGCGAACTAGAAGTTGATCAAGCGATTCGCTTCGTGGGTTCAATGGCCGACTCTGAAGTACGTGCCTTGTATGAAGGTTGCTCGGCATATGTGTGTATGAGTGAGCACGAAGGATTTTGCTTGCCGTTGGTGGAGGCTATGCACTTTGGCCTGCCAGTAGTTGCGTATGCGTCCTCTGCTGTTCCCGATACGCTTGGTGGTGCTGGTGTGTTGGTCTCCGAAAAAAGGCATGCGGAACTCGCTGAACTTATTATGGAGGTTTGCCGAAATCAGGCTCTCAAAGCCTCGCTTGTCGCGGCGGGTAAGGCGCGTGTGCAGTCATTGTCGTTCGATCATTTCTCGAGGCACGTCCAACAACTGTTTCAATTAGAGGGCGAGTCGACCGTTCATCCGGTGGTGTGTGCTGAGCAAGTTGAGAAAAGTTGTTGCGCGGGCGCTCGCGTCTAAGCCGGTCAATCAAAATTGAGTGAACAATAGTGGAAATCGCGGATTCGGGGACAGAGGGAAAGTCGGATGCGAGCTTTCGCGCACATCTTGGTGACAAATCATTGGGAGTCAATACGGTGATTCGAGATCTCGCGAGTGCGCGAGCCGCAGTCGTAGGCCTTGACGTCAGTGGAATTGACCCGAGTTTCAAAGCGCACGCTCAGCGCGGTATAGGCAGATACGTAAGAGAGCTGATTCGCTACTTCGAAGGACCGAGCTTTCAAGAGATCGTGCGTGACTTTGAAGTTGCGACCTTCAGTCATAGCTCGCTTCGCGAAAAGGGGAGTGCGGTGCTTCGGGGTGCTGCGGCGATGATAGAGCGCGCACCTGTTCTTAAAGCCACCCTTCGCCAGCAAGTACTGTACCCCTATCAGCTAGCCTCAGCACTTGGCACCGTGGTGGGTAGTCAAGCGCCGAGGGCGCTTGACGTGGTTCATTTCCCCGCTCACATGGATGCTCCCTCATGGGGGCTTTCGCGCTATGCCATCACCGTGCTCGACCTTATCCCTTTGGTATGTGCCGATCTCTATAAGGCCTCGCAGGCAGGATTGCGCTTTAAGTTCGCAAGATGGCTTGAGCTGTCCGCAATTCGAAATGCCTCTGTAGTGCTCTGCATTAGTGCGCATACTGCGCGCGATGTTCACCGAATATTGGGTGTGCCGTGGGATCGATTGGTTATCACCCCGCTTGGAGTCAATCCGTCTTCATTTTCTGAAGACAGCTCTGACTCCGCGCATGATCCTGCCAGTGTTCGCACACTGAAAGAGCGGATATCAATTACGCCTGACGACCAGGATAGGCCGATCGTGCTGTATGTTGGCGGCATAGACCCGAGAAAGAATATTTCATTTCTAGTGAAAAGTTTTTCGGAAGTGCGAAAGGCTTGGGCTGAAGAAAAACATGGTCGTCCTCCACTACTGGTCATGGCCGGCAATATTCAGGGCGAAAAGGAGTTCCCTCGACTGCAAGCAACGATCTCAGAGCTTGGCATGTCTGCTGATGTGGTGTTGAGTGGATTTGTCGGCGACAAAGATCTACGCGCTCTTTATCGAGAGAGCGCTGTATTTTTCTTTCCGAGTCTGTATGAGGGTTTTGGGCTGCCACCGCTGGAAGCCATGGCGGCGGGGCTTCCGGTGGCGAGCTCTGACACTTCCGCGATGCCTGAGGTGTTGGGGGAAGCTGCGCTGTTGTTTAGTCCCACCGATGAGAGACAAGCGATAAAGAGCCTCACGGAAATACTCACTCGCTCTGAACTGGCGGCACGTCTCAAGGCTGAGGGACGCGAAAGAGCCAAGCTTTTTACTTGGGAGAAAACGGGAGAAGCCACGGTGCATGCCTACCAACGCCTCGTCGATCAGGGGCTCGCCCACCACAAGAAAGGGGCACTCCGCCAATGAGTGCTGAGCGCTTTAGTCCCGGAGGATTTCGAGCGTCACGGGAGTGGTGCTCACGTGAGAGAGCCTTTGTTTTACTGGCGCTGATGATGGCCCTTGCTCTTGGGCTCCGGCTTGATTTCTTAATCGCAAATAACTTTGTGATTGATGCTGACGAGGCCATTGTGGGGCTGATGGCCATGCACATAAGTCAGGGTTCAGCTTGGCCGGCCTTCTACTACGGACAACATTACATGGGCTCGCTTGAGCCATTACTTGTTGCCGCACTCTTTCGAATTTGGGGCCCCTCGTCCGGTGCTCTCGTTTCGATACCGCTCATGTTTAGCATTTGGATGGTACCGCTGGTCTATCTGATTGCGCGAACAATTAGTGGGCGGCTTGGTGCCCTTGCGGCAGCTCTGCTGATGGCAGTGCCCCCAACGGGACTGGTGGTATGGAGCGCAAAGGCGCGTGGTGGCTTTATTGAAGTCATTGTGCTCGGGGCGCTTGCGCTTTTGTTTACGGCGCGATGGCTAAAAAGCGAACAGAGAGAGCTCTCCCAGACAGCGCTGATTGGATTCTTGTTGGGGCTTGGGTGGTGGACCAACAACCAGGTGGTGTTCTTCATGCTTCCGATTGGATTCATGATGACTGCGGCCCTGCTGCAAGGTCCGTCCACTTACTTGAGGGAGCCGCTAATCGTTCGGGTGCGGCAAGTCGTGCAGCATGGGGGAGTGGGGCTGGCCGCGTTCCTCGCCGGGGGCCTGCCGTTTTGGATGTATAATCTGTCGAACGACTTTGCTTCATTCGGGATGTTCTCCCCTGCGGGAACTAAAGATCTGTCAGCGCATATCGAAGGACTTTTCACGATTGCCATACCGATGCTGCTTGGCGCGAAGCGATTTTGGCAGCATGAGGATATTATCCCTCACGCCTCATTGTTCGCTTACGTACTCTTAGGCATCGCAGTGTTGAGTTATGTGGTGGCGCGCCTTCGAAACGTAGTGGCACTGGCAGCGCTTAAAGTAGATGCCGGCAGACCAGTTGAGCTGTTTTCGCTGTTTGTATTGGGCTCCTTGTGCACTTTCGCACTCAGTTCTTATGGGTGGTTGTTTGAGGCTCCGCGCTATTTGCTTCCCGTCTATGTGGGACTATTTGTGTTGCTCGGATTCCTCATCGAGCATTGGTATGGCTACGCGCGTTGGTTCGCGTTTTCGATGCTGACCCTGTTTCTCGGTCTGCATCTTCTATCGAGTTATTGGAATGGACGCGCATTGCCGGGCGAGCCGCATGTGTACAACGGGCAGCGCGTGGAGAAAGACCACTCTGCATTGTTGGCATGGTTGGAGTCGACCAATGTGCCATGGATTCGCACTAATTATTGGATTGGATACAGGGTAGCTTTTGAGACCCAGGAGAAAACTCGTTTTGTCCCGTTTCATGAGCCCTATCACGAGAGAATTCCTGAGTACGCTGCTGAGGCCAAGCTGCTTGATAGAGGTCAGATGCCGCTGGTGTTGGTGCCGGCACAAGGAGAGTTGGTAGAGCGTGCATTGAAGGCGCTGGGGTTGTCCTATGAAACTGCTAGCCTCTCCGGGTACCAAGTGCTGTGGGGCGTGAAACGGAACATTGAGCCTGGCAGGCTCGTTTCCGCGGAGAACTTTGTGGCTAGTTCGAGCAATACCTCAATGGACCCAGGCTTGGCGGTAGACCAGAACTTGGAGTCGCGTTGGGGAACCGGCGAGCCTCAACATCCAGGGCAGGAGTTTCGAATTACCTTCAACGAACCAAGGCAAGTGAATGCGATCGCGTTTGACTTTGGAAAATGGCCGCATGACTTCCCGCGAGGCTTACAGATTGAATTTGGCCGAACCGATGGCACAGTAGAGGTGTTTCTTCCTTCAGCCAATTGGGAAGCGGTGCGCTACTATAATGAGCATGACTCTCGATTCCTGTTCTCGTTTCCTCAGAAGCAACTGACCTTCGTACGCTTTGTGCAGACGGGAGAGGATTCTGTGTTTGACTGGTCGTTGGCTGAGGTGCAGGCGTATGGAATGGAAGAGGAGATAACGCAAGATGGTGTCGAGCCTGAACAGACAAGTTGAGGACATCCTTCGTCGCGCTAAAACCGTGGCTGTTGTGGGAATTTCAAACAACCCGGATCGAGCGAGCTACGGGGTCGCTAAGTACTTGCAACGCTTTTATGAGGTGATTGCAATCAACCCAAATCTTAGCGACTGGGAAGGGCAGAAGTGTTACCCCTCTCTGCTTAAAGTCCCTGTTTCAACGAAGATCGATATTGTCGATATCTTTCGAGCATCGGAAAAAGTTTTTCCGATTGTTGATGATGCCATTGAGCACGCAGCGATTGATTTGATCTGGATGCAAGAAGGAGTCGTGCATCAGGCGTCCGCTCAGAGGGCAGAAGCAGCGGGTATTGCGGTGGTTATGGATGCGTGTCTTGCGGTCATTCACTCGCAGACGCGCTGATACTCTGGGATATTTTCACTCACGAGAGGAGTTCTCATCGAAGCTCACAAGCGTGCCAGTTTCTGCAATAGGTTTTCTCTAGCTTCAAAGTATGGAGATTTCATAGCGAGTTGATTAGTAGATAGCTTGCCCTTAGAATGCCCATCCCCTTTCGCGGATGAATGCAGATGTTTGGCTTTAAATCAGTTGTTTCGTCAATCTTACGCCGGATTGCAGACCGCATAGATCCACCGTCCGTGAATCTGGCAGCGGCGAATCTGGCAGCGGCAAATTTTCCCGCACGACCGGATTGCAACGTGAGCGCCCCGTCGCCAACGCGCGCGGTTCCAGAAGCAACCGCAGTTTCCCAAAATCGAGCGAGGCTAGCGGAGACCCTCGAAATAGAGGCGAGCCTACGAATATTTTTAGAGTCCGCACTTGCGGCGGTCGGTCCATCGAATTGCGCTGTTTATTTGCCGACAGTCGCCGAAGATTATTCACTCAGTGCCTTTGTAAATGTCGATTTCCCGAGAGAGGTTGCCGAAGATTCCTTTGATCGTGTGGCAGATTATATTGGAAGGCCGATTGAGAGTGCGTTTAATGAGGGAGAGGTCCGAGCTAATTGCTTCCTCTCTTTGAATGCGAATACGGGTGATTTGGATAGGTTTTTTGGGCGAGAATCCGAATTGTTTGAAGACAAGCATGTAGTGATTGCTCCGCTAGTCGCAAATGGCGAGGTTCTGGGCGTGCTACTATTATTTCGTCCAAATGTTCCATTCGCTTCTGACGCACTCAAAACTGTAGCAGGAATGAACGAGGATTTTGGAAAATCACTCGCAAGGGTTGTTAGAGTTCACAATAGATGTCTTCCGCCAGAAGAATGGACTACCGCTGGTAATTAGGGATCCAGATAGATTTTGCTGAGACTGACTACCTCTTCGAGAGGACTACCAAAGCGGGAAGCCAGGTTAGAAGAAGCAATCCAAAGCAAAATCTAGAGGCTGAGGCTGTCTCGAGAATGAACCGAAATCAAATCCTTGTTTTGAATGACCCTCTCAATACCTTCCCGTCCAACGTCTCCCCAACCAACCGACCCGCGAGCTCTTGGGTCTAGTGACAATCGTCATGTGACGAGTGCCTCATTACCCTAAGAGCTCGCGGGGCCGGCGTGGCAGGTTCGTGCGTCGTGTTATTGATGCGCATCAACCGCTTCAGAGAGGTTCTGGACGAAGAGCTCGAACCGCATTATGTCGGTCTCGTCGACGTCTTCCTCTGCGGCGTTGCGCTCTGTGAACCCAAGACGAGCCCTGTCCGAACGAAGATCCGTGAGACGAACCACGAACGTCCGTGTGTCCGCCATCTTGACAGAGGTCTCCTGGAACAATCCGAGCGAGACCTCCATCCGCCACTTGGGCGCTTCCACCGCGCTCTTAAGATCCGCCACATAGTCCGCTTCGCTGAGTCCGAGCTTTACCCCTGATGACTCAATCGCGAGCACCTCCACCACGAACAGGTGATGACCAATGAGATCGATCACCACCTTCTCTGCGACCTTCCTTGTCAGTACAAGCACTACGGGCTCCTTCCGTATGGAGTAGTAAGGCTATCGTTGCGGCGGCGACCGTGCCGTGCGCATGAAAAACGAAGCCTTCCT